>NZ_NHYM01000030.1 GCF_003288815.1 Helicobacter sp. 16-1353
GATAGATTTACTCTGCTACCATATTTAGCTATTTTATACCACTTTTAAGATTCTTACTATTTGGTGATTTTTTATTAAGATTTTAGTTTTAATATTCTTTCTAGATTCTAAAATATTTTCTTAATTTCATTTGAAATCACTTTAAACAATTATCGGGTTAAAATAAGCTTAAAGTTAATTTAATAGGAATCTAATGCTTGGTAGGAAACTCATTTATTTATTTTAGGATTCCATTTAAAAAATCATTCTAGATTCCTAGATTCTTACTTTGATTTAGATTCTGGGTAGTTTGTAGATTCTAATCTTGTGGGGTTGTAGAATCTACTAGATTCTATGAATCTTGCGAATCTTTGGGATTTAGATTCTCTAAATTTGTAGAATATTTAGTTTTTGATTTAGATTCTTTAAATCTATGAAATCTTATGAA
>NZ_NHYM01000031.1 GCF_003288815.1 Helicobacter sp. 16-1353
AGTTTTTAAGATAATCTTAATTTAATCTTTCTTTTACACCTTGTTTATATAAAAAGTAGGATTAGGATATAAGCTAAGGAAATAGATTCGCTTAGAAATTTTACTTAGATTCTAGAAGTTTAGATTCTAAGAATTATTAGATTTTAAAGTTTAATTTTCTTTGTGTGTTTTTAAACTAAAATTAATATTTTCTAAGAAATTCTAGTTTATTTTTAGATTTTCTCACTTCTAAATACTCTCCATTTCCGGCAATATCAAGCCCATTTATGTAGAAAATATTTTCTTTTTGATTTGGGTTTATAATCTCATATCCAAGTATCTTTGCTACTAAAAGTGCGATTTCATAATGTGTTGGATAGTAGAAATTCTCTAAAGTTTCACTTAAAAATGTGGGTTTGGAATCTAGATT
>NZ_NHYM01000032.1 GCF_003288815.1 Helicobacter sp. 16-1353
ATTAGCTAACGGGACGAAATTACACTTTGGCTTTATGTTTCTTAAAATAATCTTTTCCTAACTGCCAAATATATCTGCCAATTTTCTTTAAATCGTCATAAATTGCATTAAAACCTTTTTAAAAGAGATTATTTCGGGCGTTTCTTGTGCTACATAGTTTTCTAATGAATATCATTTTCTAAATATTCTTTGATTTTATCTTTGCTTGGTTTTGGTGGATTTTCTATATTTTCAATAGTTTAATATCAAAGCAAAAATACCTTAAAATTTCCCTATATTTTTCTGCAATTTAAATGAGCTATATCTATTTTTATCGTCTTAATCTTTGTTTAATCTATGTGAAATTATACTTTAAGTTGGGTTGA
>NZ_NHYM01000003.1 GCF_003288815.1 Helicobacter sp. 16-1353
CTAGTTTTTTAAAGATTCTAGTTTTTCTTTAAAACTAAAGTTTATTGAAATATATTTGGAGATTCTTATCCTAGTAATTAAAATAGAAGAATCCCACTTACTATAATAAGAAATATTAAGATTTAATTACAACTTTAAGATTAATTTTTAATTTTAAGATTCTAGATAAAGATGGCTGGAATCTTAAAGTTATTTTTGATTATTAGAATCTTAGCTTATGGGATAAATCTTTTAATTTTATATATTAATCTAATGTTAGGATTCTATTATCAACTCTTTTAGCTCTAGTGAACTAATTCTATTTTATGTAATAATAGATTCTTATCCTAGTAATTAAAATAGAAGAATCCCACTTGCTATAAATAAAAAATATTAAGATTTAATTACAACTTTAAGATTAACTCAAACTTTAAGATTCTAGATAAAGGCTGGAATCTTAAAGTTATTTTTGATTGTGGAGCAATAATTTGATATTATGCATTAATTATTTTTGCCATATCAATTAATCTCATCGCATATCCACTTTCATTATCAAACCAAATGCTTATACGACATAGATTGTGATTTATTTTTATCAAATCACTAGCTATAACAGCACTTCTAAGCTCACCGATAAAGTCGCTTGATACGGACATTTCATTATCAAATCCAATAATATCATTATTAAAATCTATACCTAAAATATCATCTTTTGATATATGCTCCCTAAGCAATAAATCAATATTACTAAAAGCCACGATAGAAGTTGGAATCCTTATTGAATCGCCATAGAATTTCCCATTAAGTTCATTAAATAATTTCCCTAAAACCTTACCAATGGAGCTTGTAGTTGGGATAATATTTAAAGTAGCATTTCGACTAAGCCTAATATCTTCCCTATGTGGAGAATCCAGCAAGGATTGGTCGTTATTAAAAGGGTGGATAATGCTTATATTCCCACCTATGATATGATATTTTTCTTTTATCTTTTTTATTATTGGGGCAATTGCATTTGAGGTGCAAGATGCATTTGATATTATTTTTTCACCTTTGTAAGAATCCTCATTTACACCACAAACATAAATAGGCATTTCATCTTTTGGCGGTGCACTTAAAATAACCTTTGAAGCACCATTTTTAATATAAGATTCTAGACTTTTCATATCTAGGAATTCACCGCTACATTCTAATACTAAATCCACATTTTCAAATGTAGAATCTTTTGGATTCTTAAATGAACTTAGAATAATTTCTCTATTATTGATTATTAATTTATTATTATCAATCTTGCAATCTCTACCAAATCCGCCAAATACAGAATCTTTTTTTAACAAATATATTAATTTATCAAAATTCGCAGTATCGTTGATATGCGTGATTTGCAAATCATTTGATGGAATACTCTCTAGAATCCTAAAAAATGCTCGTCCAATACGACCAAATCCATTAATAGCTATTTTCACCTAAAAAACCTACTTATTTGTATAGAATGGCTGTAATGTTATCGTTTTTTCATGTGTAATTGTTTCTTCATCATTTTTATTATAGATACTAATTATGGCTTTTTTATCTTTTTTTGCTTGTTTTATAGCGGAAGTATCATCACTTTTTAAGGTTGCTACTTCTATTCTTCTTATTTTTTCAATAACATCATTCTCTTGTTTTTTTAGTTTTATATTGCTCGTATTAGAAAAGCTTGACAACATAGGCTCTCTTTTTTTTAGTTTAATATTACTCAAATATTTTGGAATATAGCTCTCTAAAATATCTTTTTTCTCTTTGATACTTCTATAATAGTTTTCGGCTAATTCATTCATTCTAGGGCTTTTTTCCCAACTAAAACCTTTATTATATGATTTTACTATATTTTTCCAATTCCCATCTCTAACCTTATCCCAATACATCAATTCATCAATAGCCACTTTTGAAGCAAATTCATCATCTCTTACTAAAAGCTCCCCAATTACATTTCTATTAAATCCAGTATCTTTTAGCATTTTATATCTTCTTATTACGCCGGGGATTAATGCATGATAGATTCCAGCACTTGGGTCGGCAAAATTCATTCTATATTCACCTGCACAAGATTCGTGCCACGCAATAGCTGCTAATGTAAAACCTAAATCATATTGTTTGCCATAATTATAAGCATATGCGATTATTTCTTTCTGTGATTGACTAAATTCATCTACGCTTACACATTTATTTATCGGTGTAGCAAAAAGAGCAATAGAAAAAAGCAAAAAAACTAAAACAAAACGCATATCCAACCTTTAGGCTTATTTTGGTAGAATTCTACTTCATTTTTAATAAATCAAGTGTTAAACGAATTAAAATTATAAGGAAAATCTACATTGAATACATCGTCATTAATAATAGAAATATTTATAGAAGAACTGCCATTTAGCGGGGTAAAAAAAGAGATAGCAAATGTTTTGCCAAAATTTAATAAGATATTACAAGCCAATAAAATCAATGCTAAGATTGATTTTTTTTGGACGCCAAGACGATTAATATTGCATTCTTTGGATTTTCCACTTTTTTTAAATGATGAAATTGTAGAATTTTTTGGTCCGCCATTAAGTATTGCTTATAACGATGGAGAGCCTAGCATAGCGACAAATAGTTTCCTAAAAAAACTAAATATAACAAAAGATGAGGTTCAAATCAAACAAAAAAATGGCAAGGATTTTCTTTATTACTCAAGCACATTAAAAGGCAAACAAACCTCCATTTTATTGCAAGATATTGTGATGGAATTTCTAGCTTCTCTTAATTTTGGTAAAAGTATGAAATGGGGCATTAATGATACTCTTTTTATTCGTCCTATTAGAAATATTTTTATATTATTAAATGATAATTTTATAGAGATTCCAAGTCTTGCAAGTAAATATCACTTTACCCAAACAAATTATATTATCCCACATAGAAGCAAAGATAAAAAAGCCATCTCTAACTACAAAGAATATTTTGATTTTTTGATTCAAAATGGTGTGATTTACTCACAAATGGAGCGTAAAAAACTTATTGTAGAGCAAATCAAAGATATAGAAACAAAATTAAATATAAAAGTGGAAATTGATAATAATTTGCTTGATGAAGTAGTGGCAATTACTGAATTTCCAACAGCTTTATATGGCGAGTTTGAGAGTAGATTCCTAACTTTACCAAAAGAAGTTATTATAACCTCTATGAAGATTAATCAAAAATATTTTGCGACATATAAAAATAATAGCTTAAATAATGGCTTTATTGTTGTTTGTAATATTTTAGATACGAATAGTTTTAGCGATGTTGTAAAAGGAAATGAAAGGGTTTTAAAAGCAAGATTCGAGGATGCTCTATTTTTCTATCAAAATGATTTGAATACTTTTAATCAAATAAATACGGATTTGCGATTAAAAAATATTGAGTTTATACAAGATTCTGGTAGCATTTTTGATAAGGTCCAAAGAGAAAAAGAAATAGCAAAGATTCTTATATCACAAATAGATTGTAATAGCGATGTGGTGCTAAAAGCATTGGATATAAGTAAGAATGATTTGCTTAGTGAAATGGTTGGGGAATTTGGCGAGTTGCAGGGCATTATGGGGTCGTATTATACAAATAATGATAAGCTAAGAATCCCACTCAAAGAGCAGTATTTGCCACTTCAAGAGGACACAGAGTTGCCTACAATGCCAGAATCTGGAATTATTGCTATCGCAAATAAATTAGATTCCATTATTAGTATTTTTGCGATAAATAAGATTCCAAGTGGCTCAAAAGACCCTTTTGCACTTCGTAGGGCTTGTAGTGGCATAATTAAAATCATTATAAAATTTAACATTCCTTTTAATCTAAAAGATATATTACATTTGCTAAAACCACAATATAAGCAAATTGACACAATAGCGATAATTAACTTTTTTTATGAACGATTAGAAAATACACTAGAGATGAATCAGTCCATTATTAATGCCGCTTTAAAATCCAATCAAGATGATTTATTGCAGATTTGTTTGCAAATAGAGGCATTGAATAAAATTATAAAAAGCGATGATAAAGACGCATTTAAAAGCTTATTTAAACGCGTTGCGAATATTCTCAAAAATACAAATATTAATGCAGAATCTATTAATAAAGATTTATTGCTACAAATAGAGGAAAAAAATCTATATAAAGCTTTGCAAGATTTTAGAAATCTTGATTTAAAAACACCAATGGAGAGAGTGGAGAATCTACTTAGATTTAAAGGATTATTGCAAGATTTTTTTGATAATGTGATGATTAATGCAGAAGAAAAAAATATAAGAGAAAATAGAATCCTCCTCGTAAAGGGAATTTACGAGGAGTTTTTTAAAGTGGGAGATATAAGGGAAATTTCATTTTAACCAAAAACATACAGGAGTTTGTCAATTAAAATCTAAAATGTTGCTTGTTTTATACTTTTTTAATTATGGTGGCTCGAGGCAGAATCGAACTGCCGACACGAGGATTTTCAGTCCTCTGCTCTACCAACTGAGCTATCGAGCCATTACTTAAATTTACTTAAAAATAAAGTTTCGCATTCTAGTATACAAGTTTTTAAATTTTACTTAAAATTATTCAAATATTCACTTTATCATAAATAAAGAAAACCTTAGTAAATACAAAAATCTTTAAAATTTGATTCTAAATGAGATTCAAAAAAATCAAAAAAGATAAAATAATTTTTGGATTGTATCTCTAAAATGCAATCCTTTAAAAAGCTATCTTATTTTTTTGCAAATTTATAGAAAAATCGATAAAAAAAGATTTGTAGTTTTTAAAAAATCACTATAAATATCATTTTTTTTAAGCAGAATCTTTATTTTGTTAGTGCTTCTTTGGGATAATTTATTAGTATTACTACAACTTCCTCTAGCAAGATATATGTTTGCTCTATGATTTTTTGAAAGTTAGCCAATATTATAAAAACATCAAATAAATCTCTAGGTTCATTTCTATTATAAACACTCTAATTTATTTGACAAGATATTCCAAGCTATCAATCTAAATTCCACATTTTTTATTAGCTGGAATGTGGTTTTTCGTGGCAATATCATTTACTAGCTCAATTTTTAACATATCAAAAACCACTATATCTGTATTTTTCATCAAAGTAAAATCTATGTAGTGCAATGCCACCAGTAAGATAAAATTTCAATTCACTTTTAGCAATTGTCAAAAATAATATCTTGCCTTTTATATAGCTCTAAAAATCTCTTTTCCATAGCTTTTTACCTCTTCGTTTTCTATATAAATAGAAGTTTCTTTGCTATTAAATTTATTCATTAAAAGCATTTCATTCATCTTTTTAAGGTCTATGATTTGCTCCTTAAAAAACTCGCCATCATGTATCTTGTTTTAGATTCTTTGATATTATCTGCAATATCATTCATTAAAATCAATTCTTTTTATGCTTAGGTTTAATATTTTTATATCCTTAGAATATCTCTTCGTTTTATATTTATAAACTTAATGCATATAGTTTAAAGAATTCTCCCCTTTGTTTGTATGAAATAAATTGGTCTAAACTCGCACAAGCTGGGGAAAGTAGGCAGACGCCATCATCTATAAAATCCTTATTTATCGCATTTAATGCACTTTTTAAATCCCTAGAATCCTCGCATAAAATGCAGTATTTCCTACATAAATCTATTATATGATTTGTGCTTTTTCCTATAGCAAAAACCTTGACTTTATATCGCTTTAATTCCACTATTAAGGGTTCTAAACTCACGCCTTTATTATCTCCGCCAAGTATCAATCGTATATATTTATCGCTATAAATTTTCAATGCTTGTAATGTCGCATCAATATTTGTAGCTTTGCTATCATCTACAAAAAGCCTACCTTTAGCATCGAAAAATTCCTCAATCTTATGTGCATCTATGCGAAATGAATTTATTTTATGGTAATCAATCTTATTTGTGATAATCTTGGCAATGCTTAAAGCCATTATAGAATCTAGCAAAAAAGCACCTTTAAATTTAATCTTATTTATATCTATATTAAATTTTTTTGCTAATTCAAGGGCAGAATCATAGAAATAAATTGTTCCTTTAAAATCCTTAATTTGGGGAAAGTCTTTATATTTATCTGGGATTATCGCATAGCTTTTTTCTTGCATTAATCTTAGTGGTTTTAGCTTTGCATTTGTGTATTCCTCAAAACTTCCGTGCCAAGAAATATGGTCTGGAGTAATAGGCAATAGTGCATAAATATCTGGTTTCGCTTTGTTTGTGTAATGAAGTGTAAATGAGCTTGTTTCTAGAATCCACATTTTGGCATTTTTATTTAGCTCACAAATGGGATTACCTATATTCCCACCACTTAGGCTTCCAGAATCTTCTAATAACATTTGTGCCATTTGCGTTGTGGTTGTTTTGCCATTTGTCCCGCTAATCCACACACTAAAAGGAGAATCTTTGCTATAAAAATAATCATAATCACTAATGAGATTTTTTGCCTTTTGTATCAATTCCCATTGTGGCGGAATCCCCGGACTAACAATCTCTAAAGTAGAATTATCCGCATTAAATAAGTTTGGCGGAAGTAGGTTGTTGTTATATTTATCTTTGCTTGGGGTAGTAAATTTATCATCATAGATATTGCAAGGGGCTAGAATCTTACCCAAAGATTGCATTGTTTTGCCATAGCCAAATAAACTAATCATCGTATTTTTACACTTAAAATTGCTAAAAGATTGCTAAGGAGTGCGATAATCCAGAATCTTATTATTATCTTATTTTCACTCCAGCCCTTAACCTCAAAATGATGGTGAATAGGTGCCATAAGGAATATTTTTTTATTGCGTATTTTATAGCTTCCAATCTGCAAAATAACGCTCAATGTTTCAATAACAAAAATAGAGCCAATTAAAATAAGTAGAATCTCATTATTTGATACAATTCCCATATATGCGATAAATCCTCCAAGTGCGAGACTCCCACTATCTCCCATAAAGATTTGTGCAGGGTGGCAGTTATACCATAGAAAGCCAAATAATGAGCCTAAAAGTGCCGAAGATAATATGAAAAGCTCCCCACTATTTGTTATTTTTGGTAGTAAAAGATATGAGCTAAATACGGCATTCCCTGAAATATAGATAAAAATACTTAATGTCGTAATAGCACAAATACTAGGCACAGTAGCTAATCCATCTAATCCATCTGTGATATTTACTGCATTGCTCGATGATATAAAGATAATTGTCCAAAAAATAATCGCAAAATATCCCATATTAAAGATTGGATTTTTAACAAATGGGATATGCAAAAAGCTATTATGCTCCACTAATGCTAAACAAATTGAGATAATTATAGATGCAAAAATAAGTAGGATAAATTTTCGTTTTGCTGAGATTCCTTGATTTTTACGATGGGATATTTTCGTGTAGTCATCGCGGATTCCAATAAGACAAAATAAAAATAAAACTAGGATTCCAAATAGCACATAATAATTGAAAATATTTGCACATAATAAGCTTGCTAAAACGCTACAAGACACAAATACAACGCCACCCATTGTGGGCGTATTTGACTTTATTTTATGTGTTGGAATAAAGGTTGAAATGGGCTGTGAAGCTCGTTTAAGTTTTGCCCAAATAATAAATCGTGGTAAAAAGAACATAGAGAGGCAAAAAGCAAGCATAAAGGCAATTCCGCCACGAAAAGAAATATACTTAAATATATTTATTCCAAATTCAGTATATAGATAATATAGCATTAAAAAGCCTTCAAATTTTGAAATTATTGTGTAATTTTTTGGTAATATTTGCGAAATTATACTTTAAAAGTTTGAACTAGGATTCTAAAATGAAAAAAAAAGTAGTATTAGTTATAACTGATGGCATTGGATATAATGAAAATAACGAGTGGAACGCATTTGCAAATGCTAAAAAGCCAAATTACGAGTGGTTATTTAAAAATGCTCCATATTCATTTCTAAGCACTTTTGGCACAGATATTGGGCTACCAGAGGGACAAATGGGAAATAGCGAAGTGGGGCATATGTGTATTGGCTCTGGGAGAGTGCTATATCAAGATTTAGTTAAAATATCTATGGCGTTAAATAATGGCACTTTAGCGAAAAATCCCGCATTAAACGAGTTTGCAAAAGATTTAGAGGTAGTGCATTTATGCGGATTAGTTAGCGATGGTGGGGTGCATTCGCATATTGAGCATATGATTGGATTGGCAAAGATTCTGGATTCTATGGGGAAAAAGGTCTATATCCACGCAATTACTGATGGACGCGATATAGCACCATTTACCGCCCCAAAATATATAAAAGAAATACTTAGTATAGAATCTAAAAATATCATATTAGCTACGATAAGCGGAAGATTCTATGCAATGGATAGGGATAATCGCTGGGAGCGGATAAAAGTGGCGTATGAGTGTATCACAAGCGGGGCAAATCCGCAAAATAATCCATTAGAATACATTCAATCTCAATATGATGAAAACATTACTGATGAGTTTATCATTCCTGCTAGTTTTAATGGCTATAGTGGAATGAAAAATGGCGAGGGTTTGATTTTTACTAATTTTAGGAGTGATAGAGCAAGGGAAATATTAAAAGCATTAGGATTCGATGATTTTAATGAATTTAAGCGAGATGTAAAGCCAAATATTAAGATTCTAACGATGTGTGAGTATGATGCGACTTTTGACTTTCCTATTTTATTCCCAAAAGACAAGGTTGCAAATACATTAGCAGAAATCATAAGTAAAGCTAATCTAACACAAGCCCACATCGCAGAAACCGAGAAATACGCACATGTTACATTTTTCTTTAATGGCGGAAATGAGGAGATATTGCCAAATGAAGAGCGGATTTTAATCCCATCGCCAAAGGTGAAAACATATGATTTAAAGCCAGAGATGAGTGCATTAGAGGTTTGTGATGCAGTTTTAGAATCTATGGAAAAAGATAAAGATTTTATAATAATAAATTTTGCAAATGGCGATATGGTCGGGCACACAGGTGATTTTGAAGCGGCAATTAAAGCAGTGGAGGCAGTAGATAGTGAGCTTGGGCGGATAATCGCTAAGGCTAAAGAGAAAGATTATTCATTAATCATCACAAGCGACCACGGAAATTGCGAGAAAATGAAAGATGAAAATGGGAATATTTTAACCAATCACACTGCGGGATATGTGTGGTGTTTTGTTATCGATAAAGATGTCAAAAAAGTTAATGATGGCGGATTGGATAATCTCGCTGCAAGTGTTTTAAAACTGCTTGATATTGAGATTCCAGAATCTATGTCAAAGCCACTTTTTTAAAGAATAAGATTTCAAGGAAGTAAACATAATGTTTCAAAAAATCATAAATTTTAAGTATTTTAATATCTGCGTTGATGTTTTTTTTATATTAATTGCCATTTTTATATCAATCTACGCACGAGAAGCGTTTGTGTATTATAGTAGTGCTTTTGGATATTACTTTTTTGATGGTAATAGAATACTTACTACAAATGATGCTTATCATTTCGCCACTGCAACAAAGGATTTAATACAAGGGCATATAAAAGATGCTTTTTATCCTATTGCTTCACTTGAGATGCCATCAATATTAAGTGCATTTTTTTATTATATTCTGCCTTTTTCTTATGATGATTTATTTTTCTATCTACCTATTGGGCTTTCAAGCTTAGTTGCTATTCCCATTTATTTATTTACAAAAGATATAACAAATCGATATTTTGGTTTATTTGCCGCTATTTTAACGCCACTTAGCATTGGCTATAGCAATAGAAGCGTTGGCGGATATTATGATACTGATATGTTGGTTTTGACCTTTCCTATGTTTGGTTTATATTTTTTATATAGAATCCTAAAAAACTATCATTTTAAAGATTTAATATTTGCCATTATATTTTTCATTTTATCACTTTTATGGCATAAAGTAAGTGCGACATATATACTTACAGCTGGGATTTTTATAGCATTATTTTATACTATTATAAAAGATAGAACAAATCTTAAAATATACGAAGCACTAGGTATTTTAATCATTTCTATTTCGTATATAAATATTATTATTAAATTAATTTTGATTGCTATATTATTGCACTTTATAGCCCCTAAGCCACTATTATTTGACAATATAACTACCAAAATAAAATCTAATCTAAGATATAAAAGTTTGCTTATTTTGCTAATAGGATTTGCTGTTTTTATCATTGCAAATGGGGATTTGATACTATCGCGTTTATCGACCTATATTACGGATAATATGGTAACTTCTAATTCCATTGTATTACATAGCACCGTTGGAACGATAATGGAGCTAAAGCCATTGGATTTCTCAAATCTAGCAGAACGAACTATGGGAGATAGTGCCACATTTGTGATAGGATTGGTTGGGATTCTTGTTATGTTTATTAAGATTCCAAAAACTTTAATCCTACTTCCATTTCTACTTTTATCATTAGCAAGTTTGAAACTTGGGCTTAGATTCTCAATGTTTGGTGCTACTATATTTAGTATGGGATTTTTTTATTTTATTTATACGATATTAAATGTTCTAAATTTTGCTTTTAAGGATAGGATTTTTTTAAATATTACAAAATTAATTATAGCTTTCTGTTTTGCTTTATTTGCTATTCTACCTAATTATTATCACACTAAAAATTATATCGTGCCACCTGTTGTGCTTGGAGTTGAATTAAATGCACTTAATGCGATAGATAAAGATTCTAATAGCAGAGATGATATAACCATATCTTGGTGGGATTATGGATTTATGATTCCATATTATTCGCATACTAGGGCAATTATACAAGGCACGGATTTAGATGGGGTGAATCACTTTCTTTCAAGTTTTGTTTTGGCTTCTACGAATCAATTTGCTTCATATAATATGGCAAAATTAATAGCAGAAGCAATAGACACAAAGGATAAAAATCTACAAAAATTACATAGCATTGATAGGATTCTACATAAATATAATGCAGATTCTAATCCAAAAGCCTTTATGGAATCGCTAAAAAACCCTGATTTTAAAGCACCAGAATTACAACATAATATTTATATTTATCTACCATTTAGTATCCTTCCTATTCAAACGGCATTAGATGAATTTAGCGATATAGATTATAGTAGCGGAGAGGTAATACATAAAGAGGAGAGTAAAACACTAGCACAATACTTAAATATACAAAAAGATGGGGATTCCTATATACTTGATGGCGAATATACATTTTTCCCAAATAATGGGACATTTAAAAGTAATGAGCTTAAAAAATCTATTCAAGTTCAAAAGTTTCACATCATAGAAAAAACCCCATTGGGGCTAAAAACCACGACAAAAACCTATACAAATGATAAAACAAAATTACATATTATTTATTCCAAAGAATTAGATATATTTTTTGCTATAGATGATAGGACGAATGATTCCCTAACTGTGCAGTTATTTGTATATGAAAACTATAATAAAGATTTATTTACTTTGATTTATAGCGATAAAAACGCCAAAGCATATAAATTGAAATAATGTAAAATCTTAGATTCTAGATTCTAAGATTTACTATGGACTTATTCGCCAATTACGATAGTTGTATATGAGGCGTAAAAGCCAAGAACGCTAAAAGATTCCACATCGACACTATGCACTTTTGTGATATTGCCATTTTTTTTCGCTGCTTGTATAGAGCAATCTCCACTGGCAACTATGCCTAAAACAGACGAGCAAACAGCTTCACCTCGTTTTAATGTTTTTGCTGGATTATTAGAGTTTTTGGTTATTCTTCTATTTCTTGCTGTATTTTCTTTAGTTTCATCTATGGAAGCTTCTGTAGCAGTTATGGGTGATGTTACATTGGTATACCATATGCCAACTAATGGAGATTGCACACCCGAACAACCAATTAGCATAAAAATACTAAATACCCCCCCCCAATAATAGAGCTTTCATCATTTCTCCTTTAAAAATAAATTATCAATTAAAAGCCAAGAATTATAAAATTTTTTAGCTTAATTGGCGTTTATTTGAAATAATGTAGATAAAAGGTGTAGCTATAAGCCGGATTCTGTCGTGTGCGATTATTTATCTAAGGATTATTTCACAATAATCTTTAAGCGAAGAGCTAAAAATATGGAGCTTATAACCTGCTCTTCTTGCTACGAATTGGGTTTACATTGCGACTTTAATTGCTTAAAATCCGGTGAGCTCTTACCTCGCCCTTTCACCCTTACCAAGCCATAGAATTCTTTTTGTGAATCTTATGTTGGCGGTTTGCTTTCTGTTGCACTTTCCCTTATCTTACGATAGCCATCTGTTAGATGGAATCCTGCTCCATTGTAGTCCGGACTTTCCTCTTAAAATTTTTAAGCAATCGCACGCTACACCTTGTGGGATTCTAATACAAAATTATTAATTAAAGATTTAATTATATGCTATTAGATTGTTTTTTAGAAATTTTAGTGATAAATCTCTTTGGTTTTTTATGGATTTTTCTTGCTATAATATGCTCTTGTAATGAAATTATAAAAGGATATAAATATGGAAGTTTTAGAAAATTTTAAAAAAGAAATTGCAAGTGGTTTTGTGATTGTGGATTTCTATGCTCCTTGGTGTGGAGATTGTGCTAGGATTGCCCCGATTTTAAAAGAATTAAAAAATGATTACAACATACACGAAATAAATATTGATGAAAATGAAAGTATTTCAAGTGAATTTGGGATTAGAAGGATTCCAACTTTGATATTTTTTAAAGATGGTAAAGAAGTGGGAAAACGCCTTGTAGAGCCAAAATCTAAGAAAGAAATAGTCGATGAAATCGAAAAGATTAAATGAAAATATATCTATTAGCATTAGTAGTTTTATTGAGCGTAGGTTGTGCAGATATAGCAGAATCTAACACACAAAATAAAACCAATTTAAGTGATGGAGAATATAAGATTATCTCTATCACAATCAATAATGATATTTTAGAGATTCCACAAAAAGCGACATTTAACATAAAAGATAATAGAGTTTATGGAAATGCTGGGTGTAATAATTACTTTGGCGGATTTGTAAAAAATGATGATGGAAGTGTTTCATTTTTTACTATCGGTTCTACTAGAATGCTTTGCCCTGATGGATATGCAAATCAATTTGAGTATAAATATCTAAGAAGTCTAGATAGCACTTTTCGCTTGTCAAAAAATGGTAAAGATATTATTTTAGAGAATCCTTCGAGTAAGATTATTGTGAATAAAAACTAATTAGATTTTCTACTCATAGCAAATGCCATAGCAAAGCTACAAAGTAGCACTCCAAATAAAAATGGAATAATAAAAAATAATTTATTATTAATCAAAGATATAATCCCAATAGCAATAAAAGCATAGGCTAAAAGTCTAAAAATCCCAAAAGAAAGTCTAAATCCTATAAAAAATCTATGTTTTTTTGGAATATTAAAATCATCACTTTCTTCTTGTTGTGTTTTTTGATTTATATCTACGAATGATTGAACCTTTTTTAACATCGATTTATAAGAGCTATAAACAACTGCCATTGAGCCTAAAAAAGCCACTTCAAAACTATATAAATAATGTATATCAAAAAATACTAAAATAACTACACCAATGATATTTGCTAGGAAAACGATTAGCATTATTTATCATTTTTATAGTTATATTTTGGGTCATTTGCTAATTTATCAAAATCTTTTAATTGACTTTTATATGCTTTATAGACATTTAAAATCGCCGCACAAACTCCCCAAAAAACGCCAATCCAAAAAACCCAAAAAACATCAAAAATATTTTTTAATAAGATTCCAATGCCAATCCCAAGTAAAAGTGCTACAACAATAGAGATTCCAAGTGATAGACCTTTTATGCCTACTAAAATACCTTGTAATTTAGGCTCTTCTTTATCTTTTTTATTAGTATTATTATCTTGATTATTCATATTTAATTCTATATAATTGCCCTAGCAGATTCTTAAGTTTATTCAGTTGGAACATTGAATCTGCCATTTATTGACCTTTCATCTCGCTAAATACAACTTCGCAATCCTCTATAACTTTATTGATAATTTCCTTATTCATAGCAGCACAAATAAATCCACTCTCAAATGCAGATGGTGCAAAATAAACGCCCCTCTCCAGCATTTTTTGATGAAAACTCGCAAAAATCTTTGTATTTGAAAGCTTTGCATCATCAAAATTACGAACCTCTTTGTCATTAAAGAAAAATCCAAACATACTTCCTCGAACACAAGTCTTTAAACTAAATCCATAATCTTTAGCTTTTTGCTTCATTCCCTCTGTGAGTAATATGGCTAATTCTTCTAGGTTTGCATATAGATTTTTATTTTGTTTGATTTTGATTAATGTCGCATATCCAGCGGCAACAGCGATAGGATTCCCACTTAATGTTCCTGCTTGATATACATTTCCAACAGGGGATAATAAATCCATAATATCACTTCGTCCGCCAAATGCCGCCAAAGGAAGCCCACCACCGATAACCTTTCCAAATGTTACTAAATCTGGAATCACATTATAAAATTCTAATGAACCCCTAAAAGACGCCCTAAATCCACTCATAACCTCATCAAAAATCAATAATGCATTGTATTTCTCGCATATTTTTTTTAATCCCTCGATAAATTCTTTTTCTCCGGGGACTAATCCCATATTTCCAGCGATTGGCTCTATTATCACACAAGCGACATCACCACTTGCTTTAAAACAGGATTCTACAGAATCCAAATCATTATATCTAGCAACCAAAGTATGTTTGCTAAAATCATTTATTACACCCGGAGAGCTAGGGCTTCCAAATGTCGCACAGCCACTCCCAGCACTCACAAGTAATGAATCACTATGTCCGTGATAGCAACCTTCAAATTTAATAATATCATTTTTTCCACTAAAGGCACGCGCTAAACGCAATGCACTCATAGTGGCTTCAGTCCCGCTACTAACAAGTCTAATCTTATCAATGCCATCGTAGATTGAGATTATTTCTTTAGCAAGTTTTGTTTCTCCAACAGTTGGTGCACCATATCCAACCCCTCGCTCTAAAGCACTTTTTATGGCATTGATAACATCAAAATCTTTATGTCCTAAAATCAAAGGTCCCCAACTTTGGATAAAATCGATATATTTATTATTATCCTCATCGATTAAGTAGCACTCATAAGCATTTTTTATCATTCTAGGGTATCCACCAACAGATTGAAATGCCCTAACAGGAGAATTCACCCCACCGGGAATGACACTTTTTGCTTCGTTAAAATCATTGATACTATTTAGTAGATTCATCATTTGCCTTATTGATTGTATGGAGATAAGATGAGAAATAGAAACTACAAAATTTTAAATTTTTATAGTTTCTATTAATTTTATATAGATTTAATATGCCCTATTGCTTACACATTTTAACTCTATTTCGGAAGCCACATAGCCAACTGCTGGATTTGTTGTTGCATTTACTTGGTTTTGCACTGCTTGATTTGGCCAAGCTTCTATTTCGACAAATGAGCCCATTGCTAAATCTACAAATTTACCATTCATATCCATTCCAAAGATTCCGCAATCATCAAGTTTAATATGAGTTTGTGGTAAAACCTGAACTACGATATTATTAACAGTGATTGTTTTTGTATTATTATCTATGCTGTTTATAATACCTTTAATCTCAAAACCATCTGCACTAAGGCTACTTAAAAACAAGCTTGCAATTACTGCAATAAAGCTTATCTTTTTCATAAATGTTCTCCTTATTATTTAATTAATTTTTAGCATTTGATTATATCTCAAAAAAACTAAATTAAGAATTATTTTCATTCAATAATTCTTTTGCAATCTTACTAATCCTGCCCCCATCTGCAACTTGCAAGAGATTCTTTGCTTCGCCCATAACCTTACCTAAATCTTTTATACCATTTGCATTTATGGATTCTATTATTTCTTTTACTTTTATTTTTAGCTCATCATCATTTAATTGCTTAGGTAGATATTGCAAGATTATTTCTAATTCTTTTTCTTCTTTTTGTGCTAAATCATCTCTATTTGCTTTTTTATAAGCTGTAATAGAATCTAATCGTTGTTTTTTTGCATTAAGTAGTATTTGTATGACATTTTCATCGTTTAATTCTATTCGTTTATCGACTTCCACTTGTTTTAATGCAGCGTTTAAAAGTCGTATTGTATCGCGTCTAAAAATATCATTTGTTTTCATTGCAGTTTTTAAATCATCATTTAATTGTTGTTTGATGCCCATTTTTATCCTTTGTGTTTATTGTTTGTGGAATAAACTTTGCTTTAATTATATAGTTCAAAGTATATCAAATATGGATTTAATAATGATAAAAAAAGTATTTTTTTTACTAATATTTACTTTAGTTTATGCTGACCCTATAATGGATTTTAGCCCACCAAAATATGTAGAGGAGCTACCAGAAAAAGATTTTGTAGAAGAATTTCCAAAATTAGGCTCATTATTTGGGCAAGGTGAGCGACCTATGTTTGCTGATAGACGAGCAATGCGTGTGAATGATATTTTGCTAGTTCAAGTAAGTGAGAGTTCCACTGCCGCATTTACCACGCAAAAAACATATAATGGCACACAAGGTGGGAATCTTAATGCACCAATATTAAATTATAATGGAAATGATGAGGGAATCTCACAAAGTGTGCAGGAATTTCAAAGTGGCAGTGCATTTGATATGACATTAAGCAATTCTAATTCTAATTTCAATGGTGGCGGCACACAACATAGAAATGAAAATGTAGAGCTTGAGATAACTGCTAGGGTTATAAAAGTGTTAAATAACGGAAATTATTATATTGAGGGGACAAGGCAGATTATGGTAGATGGAGAGAAAAAGATTATTTTATTAAGTGGTGTTATTCGCCCTTATGACATTACTTCAAATAATACGATTGAATCGAAATTTATCTCCGAGTTAAAGCTCAACTACACAAGCGAGGGCGATATAAGTAATAAAAGACATAAAAAATGGGGAAGTGCGGAGCTAGAACAGGCTTGGCCTTATTAAAAAATAATGAAAATTGCAATAATACCTGCTAGAGGCGGAAGTAAAAGAATTAAAAATAAAAATATTAAGGATTTTTGTGGAAAACCAATAATCTCTTATGCGATAGATTCTGCGATAAATTCTAATATTTTTGATAGGGTTATTGTTAGCACAAATAGCAAGGAAATAATGGATATTGCCATAGAGTGCGGAGCAGAAGTCCCGAATCTTAGAAGTGAAAGCTTAAGTGATGATTTCGCTACAACACTTGATGTTATGAGCTATGAGGTTAAAAAACTAGATTTAGATGATGATACTATTGTTTGTTGCATTTATCCTACTACCCCACTTCTAAAACCTGAATTTTTAAGATTAGGATTAGAGAAAATCCCAAAAAATGCTTATTGCTTTAGTGCTTGTGCTTTTAACTCGAATCCTTTGAGAGGTTTTTTTATAAAAGATAATAAATTGATTTTATTAGATAGGAAATTTGAATTCTCACGCACACAAGATATTGAAGCGATGTATTATGATGCAGGGCAGTTTTATTTTGGATATGCGGTAAATTTTGCAAATAAACAATCGATTTTTAGCGAGGATTCTACCTTAGTTGTTCTTCCTGAAATAAGTGTAGTGGATATAAATACAAATGATGATTGGGAAATTGCGGAGATAAAATATAAGATATTATGCAAGCAGTAATATTTACGGAAGCTGGAAGTAATTTTGGATTAGGGCATTTAAGTAGATGTGTGGCATTAAAAGACTATCTAGTAAATGCTGGATTTGAAACTACTATTTATAGTAGAGGCAGTTTTTCTTCCAATGATTGCGTATCTTTGGAATGGTTAGCAGAATCCTCAAAGGAGAATCTTAAAAATATCTTACACAATAAACCGCTTGTATTTGTGGATTCATATTATGCGGATTTTGCACTATGTGAATATATCAATAAAATGGCGAAAGTTTGCGTATTTTTTGATGATTTTAATAGAATGCAATACCCAAAAAATTCCATTATACTAAACGGAGCACTCAACGCACAAAAATATTATATCGATGTTTGTAATGAGATGTTTGTAGGTATTGAGTATTTTTTATTAAGAAAAGAATTTAGACAAAAAGAACATAAAATAATCAATAAAGATATAAGTAGAATCCTAATTACTTTAGGTGGAAATGATGAAGCAAATAATAATCAAAAAGTATTAGAAATACTAGAAAAAGAATGTTATTATGCAATGATTGATATTGTTATTGGGGAGATTCACAAGCCACTAAGTTATGGTTTTAACACAAATGTGCATAAAAATCTCAGTCCAAATGTGCTTAAGAATCTAATGTTAGATTGTGATATAGCCATAAGTGGTGGCGGTGTAACGATGGTTGAGCTACAATCTATGAAAACCCCGACAATAGCACTACAAATCGCTCCAAATCAAGCATATCAACTTAGAGCTTGGCAAAAAGAAGGTCTTAGATTAGCAGAGAATGTATATCAAATAAAAGGTTTGTTGAAAACACTAAAAAAATTCAAAGATAGAAAAAAGCTCTTTAATCGCCTATCAAAGATAGAAATAGGGGCAAAAGTGCCAGATTTTATAACAATAATAGTAGATAAATATAATGCCTAATAAAGAATATTAATGAAAAATACTTTTATATTGGATAATATAAGCGTGATTAATTTTATTCATCTAAATGAAGATGATTTATTGGAGATTCTAAAAATGCGAAATAATCCAAAGATTTCACAATGGATGCTTGTAGATAGGCAAATAAGCCGAACCGAGCATTTTAATTTTATTGAGAATCTAAAACTACAAAAAAAACAAATATATTTTGCACTAAAACATATGGATATGATTTTGGGTGTTATCTCGCTAACTAATATTGATTTATACAACAAAAACGCATTTATTGGAATCTACGCAAATCCAAATCTTTTGCAACCTAATAATAAAAGCAAAAGCGTAGGACATAGGATAATGAAGGTTTTAAAATATATTAGTTTTGATGAATTATCGTTGCATATTATCTTTGCAAAATGTCTTAGCACAAATATGTCGGCACTAAGATTCTATGAAAAAGAAGGTTTTTTGAAATGTGGAATCCTACCTCAATCTATTAAGAAAGCAGATGGATTTATAGATACGATTTTATTATCGTTTAAAAAGGATTAAATTGTGGGAGTTTTTATCGTAGCGGAGCTAAGTGCTAACCATAATAAAGATTTAAGCCTAGCAAAAGAAAGTTTATATGCGATAAAAGAATGCCAAGCAGACGCTATAAAGTTGCAAACATATACGCCAGATAGCTTGACTTTGAATTGCAGAAATGATTTCTTTAAGATTAAATCAAATACTATTTGGGATAATAAATATCTTTATGATTTGTATAATGAAGCGTGTATGCCATTGGAATGGAATGAAGAACTTTTTAGCTTAGCAAAGAAGATTGGATTAACTTGCTTTAGTAGTGCTTTTGATATTAGCGGAGTAGATTTATTAGAATCTCTAGATAATCCAATATATAAAATTGCAAGTTTTGAGATTACTGATATTCCATTGATTAGCTATATAGCAAGTAGGAATAAACCTATTATTTTATCGAGTGGTATTGCTATGGGAGATGAGATAAAAGAAGCAGTAAATGTTATAAAAGCACAGAATAACACAGATATAACACTATTAAAATGCACTAGCGCTTATCCTGCACCGATAAATGAAATGAATCTACTTCAAATGGTTAAGGACGCAAAAAAATATAATATAAAATATGGTCTATCCGACCATAGTTTAGGATTTAATGCAAGTATTATAGCCACTACTTTAAAGGCTAGTATTATCGAAAAACATTTTGTTTTAGATAAGAAAAAAGGCGGTTTAGATTCTGCTTTTAGTATGGATTGTAAGGAATTTAGAGAGCTAGTAAGGCTCATTAGAGAAAGCCAAGATGCAATTGGTAGTAGTGATTACAAAATAGAAACATTAATAGACATAAACACGGAATCCAACCCAAAAGGAAGGGAATTTGCTAGAAGTTTATTTGTATCTAAAGATATAAAAAAAGGTGAAAAACTAAGCTTAGATAATGTGCGTTCGGTTCGACCAAGTAATGGCTTATCTCCAAAATATTTATATAAAATCATAGGAAAAACCGCAAAAAGGAATCTTGAATTTGGCAAACCACTTGAGTGGCAAGATATTGAGATAAGTGATATTGAAATGGCTGATATATAGTTTTATAAAATATTAAGATTCTAAAAAAGTTAAAGTTTTTAAAAAAGAATCTTTGAAATTTAGTTGAAGATTCTACTTAAAGGTGTAGAGATAAAAAATTCTGTAATTTTTTAAGAAAGTTTTAAGAACTTTGGCTTTAGAGCATAGAAATTCAAATTTTAATTTCTCTCACAAAACTTAAATTAGTTTTAAAAAATATTAGAATCTAACATTATTTAAGGATTGAAAAATCTATTAATTAGATAAATTAATAAATTTTTTGCTCTTTTTGACATTTATTGCAAACTACAAAAAGTCGTAAATTATCACTCACAAGCTGACATTGCAAACTATGTGCAATTTGTAATTGTTTATCTTTAATCTCATCATCAATAAATTCTGTTATTTTTCCACAACCAAGACATATAATATGATAGTGATGCTCTTTTGCTGCAATCTCATATCTTTTACCATTTTTATCCACATCTATTGAGGTTACAAAGCCATAAGTTTCTAAAAATTGCAGGATTCTATAAACAGAAGAAATCGAACTATCTTTATTATTTTTTTTCATAATTGCTGCTATTTCTTCGCTATTTAGATGAACTTTACTATTGTAGATTAAGGATAAAATATCTTCTCTTTGCTTTGAGGTTTTAAGTTTTTTTGCTGATACAACTTGTTTTAGTTTTGATAAAACAGAATTTAGAGATTCTACTTTTTTAATCTCTTGGTTATTTAGTTTTAATTCCATAATTTCCCTTTTTTATTTTTATTTATATTCCCAACTTATCCAAGCTATTACTTTAAAATACAAAATTATAACTTATATTGTAGCAATATAATATAGTCAGCATACATAATCATCTATTTTATGATAGAATTCTAAGGATAATTGCAAATATTACTTAAAGTATTGTAAAGGAGAAAAATATGTTTGGTTCGAGGGCTAATAATAATACAGAAGAGCTTTTAAACTCATACAAAAAAGAAATTCAAGAGTTAAGACAAGAATGCAATCTCTATAAAACGATAGCAGGATTCTCGCAAGATGAGGCTATTGTAGCTTTGAAAAATGGAGAGGTTATTTTTAAAAATGAGAAAGTCGCAGCATTAAAAAATTTTGAAGATATTAGAGTGGCATTAAAAGATGGAGTTAGTAAAATAACCACAAATGACCACGATATGTTAGTCAAATCAAAAAGAGTAGATGATATACTTATATTTTCTTTGGTTGAAGAAAGCCCTAGATTAGCATCGAAACAAGGACTTGACTTATTACATTCATATGACAATAGTATCAAAACAGGGACGATTTTCACACAAGCTACATTGGTTAAATTAGTAGAAGAATTGCGTGAGATATTTGAAGCAGCTGCTAATAGCGAAGAGGGAATGAAAAAAGGGCTTAATATCTCAAATTCCTCATCGCAAAAAATTAATATATTATATGAAAAAATGCAAAATGCAATTAGCCTTGTAAGCTCTCTAATCCAGCGAAGTAACGAGATTACAAATGTAATTTCGCTAATTGATGATATAGCCGAGCAGACGAATCTTTTAGCACTAAATGCGACTATTGAGGCAGCTAGAGCAGGGGAGCATGGAAGAGGATTCGCTGTTGTTGCAGATGAGGTGCGAAAATTAGCAGAAAAAACTCAAAAAGCTACAAAAGAAATTGCTATTGTTGTTAAGTCAATGCAACAAGAGGCAAGCGATATACAAACTAGCACAGAAGAGATTAATGAAGTAACAGAGGGTGTAAAAAATAATATAGATGAATTACATGGTATGATAAAATTATTCAAAGATGATGCAGGTATAGCGAAATTAAAAGTATCTTGTGCCAATGATAGGGTTTTCTGTGGATTAGCAAAAATAGACCATGTGTTATACAAACAATCTCTATACTCACTTATATTTAGAATGTCTAATGAATTTAATCAAGTGGATAGCCATTCTTGTCGCTTTGGTAAATGGTATTATGAGGGAATCGGCAAGAAAGAGTTCTCCCATACATCAGGTTATAAAAAAGTTGAATTCCCTCACAACACAGTTCATAATGAAGCAAATTCTCTCGCTAAATTCCTACTTGATACTAGCAAATCAACACCTAAAAATATCATAGATGAAAAAGTAGGAGCAATAGAGGATGCTAGTTCTCAAGTATTTGCTGCTATCGATGAAATGCTAAATGAAAAAATTGCAGGGACTGTAGCAGAAATGTCTTCATTGAATAAAAACTAAGGCATATATGTTTTATACCAAAGAACTAAAGGTATTAGATAAAAGCAATCTACTTAGGGTTAGAAAGATTTTTTCTAACTCTTATCTTGATTTTGCCTCAAATGATTATTTGGGGCTTTCTTACAATAAAAAACTTCTAAAAAAAGCCTATAAATTAGCAAAAACTATACAATGGAACGCTCCACGAGCTTCAATGCTTGTAAATGGATATTCGAAATTGCATTTATTGTTAGAGCAAAAATTAGCAAAAATTAATGATTTTGAAAGTTGTATTATATTTGGCAGTGGATTCTTAGCAAATATCGCATTATTTGAGAGTTTATGTAGAAAAAATGATTTTCTATTTATTGATGAAGAATACCACGCAAGTGGCATTTTAGCCACGAAATTATTGCAAGATAGAGTGGTTTTTTTCAAACATAATGATGAAAATGATTTAATAAATAAGATGAAAAATATCACTTTGAAAAAAGATTCTAGAATCCTAATTGCAATTGAGGGAATCTACTCTATGAGCGGGGATATTGCAAGTGATAGATTCGCAGATATTGCACTTAGTAATAATGCCATATTAATTGTAGATGAAGCCCATAGTAGCGGAACTTTGGGGGAGAATCTACTTGGATATTTTGATTACTACAAGATTCCAAATTCACCAAATTTTATAAAATTAGGAACTTTTTCAAAAGCCTATGGAAGCTATGGAGCATATGTTTTATCAAGTAATCATATAGCACAATATTTGCAAACTAGGGCAAAACCGCTGATTTACTCAACTGCATTATCTACTTTTGATACGGCTTTGGCTTTGGTGAATCTAAACTATATCATTAAAAATAAGAAATTTTTATATAAAAAAATTCAAAATAATAAAAAAATCATTTTAAAACAATTTAAAGTAAAATTAGATTCTCAAATATTTTCAATACAATTTAACAATCAAATGGATATGATAAATAAAGCAAATTTACTACAAAAACATAATATTTTAGTAGGTGCAATTCGCAAACCAACAGCTAAGTATCCGCTGCTTAGGATTATTTTATCAACCAAACACAAAAAAAAGGATATTAAGAAATTATGCAATTTATTAAAAAGCTAAATAAAAAAGTTATATTAGCAATTCTATTACTTGTAGTGTTTTTTATTATAGGTTTCATTGCAATAGTTGTTTATGATACGCAAAGTAAGGTTTCTACGATTATAAATTATAAGCCCGGAATTGCCCTTAAAATCCTAGATAGAAAAGATAGACTTGTAGCAAATGTATTTGAAAATGAATTTAGATATTACACTACTTTTGAGCAGATTCCACCAAAAATCATTGAAACATTATTAGCCGTAGAAGATACAATGTTTTTTGAACATAATGGAGTAAATTTTGATGCCATTTCAAGGGCGATGTTGAAAAATATTAAAAGTGGTGGATATATCGAGGGTGGAAGCACGATAACACAGCAATTGGTTAAAAATGTAGCACTTTCAAGGGAAAAAACTATTGATAGAAAGCTTAAAGAAGCCGTCCTTGCGATACAAGTTGAAAATATATTATCAAAAGAAGAGATTCTAGAAAAATATCTAAATTATATTTATTTTGGACACGGATATTATGGTGTAAAAACAGCAGCACACGGATATTTTAATAAAGAATTACCAAATCTAAGCCTAAAAGAAATCGCAATGCTTATGGCACTTCCTCGTGCTCCATCATATTATGACCCTGTGAAGAATTTTGAATTTTCACTCTCAAGGGCAAATAGCATTTTAGAGCGAATGTTTTCTTTGGGCTGGATTAATAAAGATGAGTATGAAACTGCAATAAATGAAAAGCCAAAGGTGTATGACCAAACATTAACGCAGAATCTAGCTCCATATGTTGTAGATGAGGTTTTACGACAATTAGGACATATCAAAGACTTAAAAACGGGCGGATATATAGTTAGACTAAATATTGATTTAGATTATCAAAAAGTAGCACAAGATGCGTTAATCTATGGTTATGAAAATATTCAAAAAAGATTAGATTCTCTAAATAAAAAAGATAAGAATAAGGAAGAAATACAAGAAGAAGCCGATGATTTACTAAATGGTGCTATTGTGGTTACACAAAGTAGAACGGGAAATGTTTTGGCACTTGTGGGTGGAGTTGATTATGCAAAAAGTAATTTTAATCGCGCCACACAAGCACAAAGACAATTTGGAAGCACAGTAAAACCTTTTATATATCAAATTGCTTTTGATATGGGATATTCTTCTGCAAGCACTATTTCTGATGTGGCACGAAGCTTTAAGGAAATAGAAAATATTAAAAGTGATATGGAAGGTGATGAAGAAATCGAAGAAGAGAGAATCTGGAAGCCAAAGAATTATACGCAAAATTTTAGTGGCATAGTTACCCTAAAAGATGCTCTAAGAAGGTCTCTAAATCTTGCAACTGTGAATCTTGTGGATTTAATAGGATTCCAAAATATATACAATAAAATGCTTGAATATGGATTTAAGAATATCCAAAAAGATATGTCGATTATATTAGGAAGTTTTACTCTCTCGCCAATGGATGCCATAAGGCAATATTCCTTATTTGCAAATTATGGAACGATAAATGAACCAAAACTAATAAGAAGCATTGTAAATGATAATAATGAAGAGATATTTGCAATATCAAATGAGATGGAAAGTGTAGAGGAAAATAATATAAATGAGATTCTAGAAAATATCGAAAAAAATCCACTTGAATTCACAACCCCAAGTCAGGCGTATATAACCATTGATATACTAAGAAGTGTAATAACACACGGAACGGGACGAAGAGCACATGTAAATGGCATAGAATTAGCCGGCAAAACGGGAACATCAAATGATAATGTAGATGCTTGGTTTAGTGGCTTTTCCCCGACACTACAAGTTGTAGTTTGGTATGGTAGAGATGATAATACCCCAATTGGTGAGCATCAAACAGGTGGCGTTGTTGCCGCTCCTGCATTTGCTAATTTCTTTAGGAATATTCTAAAAGTAGAACCCGGCTTAAAGCGAGTTTTTGATATACCAGAAGGCGTTTGGAAACAAAATATTAATGGCGAAGATTATTATTACACAGAAACCTCAAAAATACCAAAACAACGAGGTATAGATAAGATTGACGATAATCTTCTTTTTTAGATTATTGTTAAAACAAAATAGGGCAAAAATATAGGGGCAAAATATGAGTGAGAATCTTTCAAAGGAAATAAATAAGCAGTATTTGGAGTTTTATAACCAAGCACAAGGAATCTTTGGGAATAGAATCTATATTGATTATCTAAGGCGATTTGCATTTGGGACAGATGCATCTTGCTATAGATATGTGCCAAAAATCGTTATTAAAGCATTTAGCGAAGATGAGATTATAAAAATCTTACATCTAAGCGATAAATTTAATCTAGCCGTTACATTTAGGGGTTATGGAAGTTCATTATCTGGACAAGCTTTAAGTGATAGTATTTTGGTAATAACAACACTAAATTGGCGTAATATACTAGCCAATAAAGATTCCATTAGGCTTTCTTGTGGTGTTATTGGCAGTGATGCAAATATGGCATTAAAGGATTTTAATAAAAAAATTGGTCCAGACCCAGCAACACTTGCGATGGCTTCTATTGGCGGAATTATCTCAAATAATTCAAGTGGAATGTGTTGTGGTGTAAAGCAAAATAGCTATCAAACGATTAAATCTATTCGTGTTATATTGCAATGTGGAACTATCCTTGATACAGGAGATAGGGCAAGTGTAGAATCTTTTTTAAATATACATAAGAATCTAGTCAAATCCATTCTTGAGCTAAGAGATGAGATTCTAAGTGATGAGCCACTTTTAAATCTAATTAAACGCAAGTATAAAATCAAAAATACCACTGGATATTCTATTAATTCTTTGGTTGATTTTAGTGATATTGTAGATATTTTAAATCATATTTTTGTTGGCAGTGAAGGGACTTTGGGATTTATTTCTAGTGTTGAGCTTTTTAGCGTTGATGATTATAAATTTAAAGCTTGTGGATTGTTGTTTTATAATGATATATTAGATGCAGCAAAAGCAGTTAAGATTCTATCCCAAAATGATGAAATAATATCTAGTGCGGAGATTATGGATTATTGGTCGCTAAAAAGTGTGCAAAATATAAATGGGATTCCAGATATTATAAAAGAGATAAAAGAGGGCAATACCTGCATTTTAATCCAAACAGAAAGTAATGTTAAATCAATTGTAGAGCAGAATCTAGCTCAAATAAAAGATTCCCTAAAAGACACAAATATGGCATTTGAGCCACTATATAGCCAAGATGAAGCAGTATTTAATCAATGGTGGAATATTAGAAAAGGCATTTTACCTATTAGCTCATCATTACGCGAAGATGGTAGTTCGGTGATAACAGAAGATATTTGCTTTGAGATTGATAATCTTGGTGCTGGGATACAATTCATACAAGATTTATTTAAAAAATATCAATTCAAAGGCATTATATTTGGACACGCACTTAGCGGAAATATACATTTTATTATTACGCCTAATTTAGATGATAGTAAGCAAAGAGAGAATTTTGAAAACCTAGTTTTTGATATGGCAGAAGGCGTATCAAATATGGGAGGAAGCATCAAAGCAGAGCATGGCACTGGACGAATGGTCGCTCCTTTTGTGGAAATGGAATGGGGTAAAAAAGCATATAGTATTAATCGTAAAATTAAAAATATTTTTGACCCCAAAAATTTACTAAATCCTGATGTGATAATCACAAATGACCCATTAATACATACAAAAAATATTAAAGAAATGGCTAAAATCGATGATTTTATAAATAAATGTATGGAATGCGGATTCTGCGAAAAAGCTTGTCCTAGTAATCATCTAACACTTTCACCACGACAAAGAATAGCTGTAGTTAGAGAAATGCAGAGATTAAAAAATCTAAATACAAAAGATTCCAATCAACTTTTTAATGAAATGCAAGAAGAATATCAATATTTAGGTGATGAGACTTGTGCGGTTTGCTCTATGTGCTCTACCTTATGTCCGCTTGAGATAGATACCGCTAAAATCGCATTAAACCTGCGATTAAAACAAGCAAAAGGCAAACATCTAGCAAAACATATCCTAAACCATATGGGCTTTTATGTCAAAAGTGCTTCATTTGGATTAAAAATAGCAAATATGTTTAGTGTGAAGTTTCTAAATAAGCAGTCTTCTGCCATTAGAAAAATAAGCTCATATTTCCCATATATTCCATTAAATTTACCACAAGGCAATAGTTTTCATAAACATCATAATACAGAATCTAATATGGATTCACAACACTCTGTAATCTACTTTACTACTTGTATGAATCGTGCTTTTGCTCCATCTAAAAATATCGCAAAAAATGCCGATAAAAGACCGCTTGATATGGTTGTTACCTCACTTTGTGAAAAAGCAAATATAAATATCATTTATCCGCCAAATATTGAGGGTTTATGCTGTGGAAAAGCATTTGTTAATTATGATGATTTGCAAAAAGAAAATATATCAAAACTAACTCAAATATTACTTAGCACAAGCCAAAATGGCAAGATTCCCATTATTTTAGACCATAGTGCGTGTAGTATGCATTTAATAAAAGCCCTAAAAGATTCGCCTTTGTTGATATATGATTTGCCGATGTATATTTATGATGTTTTAATGCCACGATTAAATATCGTCCCAAAAGATGAAAATATCGCAGTTTATGCGATGTGTGCGTTAAAAAAATCAAATAAAGATTATTATATAGAATCTATAGCAAAATGTTGCACAAATGGTAAAATCATAAAAAATAACTCGTTGTTTTGTTGTGGATTCGCAGGTAATAAAGGCTTTTTCACGCCCCAATTAAATAAAAATGCACTTCAATCTTTAGATACATTTTATGATGATAAAGATGTCAAAAGAGGATTTGGAAGTTCCATTACCTGTGAGATTGGATTAAATGATTATAGTCCGCTTATCTGGCAGCATATCGCATATTTGGTCGATGAAGTCGCAGTAGAAAAGTAGCTTTTATGAGATTTTAGGATTTAAGTTCTTAATAAATATGCGATAGAATCTTTTTTAATGAATAAATCTAAGAGGAATATATTGGAATCTCCAAATGCATTAAATCATCTTGCAATCATAATGGACGGCAATGGTCGTTGGGCAAAAGAGCGGAATTTTAATCGCACAGAAGGGCATAAAGAGGGTGCAAATGTAGTTCGTGATATTACCAAATGGTGTGCGAAAAATCATATTTCATATCTTAGCCTATATGCTTTCTCAACGGAAAATTGGTCGCGTCCAAAGATTGAGGTGGATTTTTTGATGAAATTACTAGAAAATTACCTTATAAAAGAGGCAAAAACATACAAAGAGCATAATATTAGATTTAAAGTCATAGGCGATATAAGCGATTTTTCAAATAAATTAAAAGATTTGATATGTAATTTAGAGGATTCTACTTCTAAAAACTCGTCTTTAACGCAGATTCTAGCTTTAAATTACGGCTCAAGAGATGAGATTGCTAGAGTATTTTTAAAACTTAAGATTCCAAAAAATAGCACAAAACAAGAAGTATCAAAGCTAATAGAATCTAATCTCGATACATTTGATATTCCCGATGTGGATTTACTTATCCGCACAGGGGGCGAAATGAGATTGTCAAATTTCTTGCTATATCAAAGTGCATATGCGGAGCTTTATTTTAGTGATACGCTATTCCCAGATTTTACAAGTGATGAATTAGAAAATATCATAGATATTTATAAGCAACGAAATCGCCGCTTTGGTGCTATATAAATCTTAGGAATCTCCACTTAAAATACTAGATTCCATAATCTAAATTAATATTATGAAATATTTATCCAAATATTTTGCACATCGTCATCTTCCTCGATTCTATCAAGTAGCTTTTCGATTTCTTCGCTCTCCGTTTCACTTAGATTTATAGGGGAGTTTGCGATATATCTTAGGCTAGAATCTAGTGGCGAAATATTTAGTTTTTTTAGTCCATTTGATAAACTTCCAAAATCCTTATAATCGCCATAGATATAGATTTTATCATCATCAATTTCTAAATTTTCTAATCCAAAATCAATTAGCTCTAGCTCGATTTCTTCGAGATTCCGCTCATTTAGCTCACTAGATTCTATCTCAAAAACCGCTTTTCGCTCAAACATAAATTCCAATGAACCATTTGGGATAATTTGTGCATTGTGCTTATTGCAATAGCTCTTTAGATTGGCTATCGTGCGAGTTGGGTTATCTGTGGCACATTCTATTATCATCATTGTTCCAAATGCCGCTTTAGCCTCATATGTTACTTCATTTAGATTCGAGTCTTTTCCACTAGCTCGTTTAATCGCCGCTTCGATATTATCTTTTGGGAGATTTTGGGCTTTGGCATTTAATACCGCCGCCCTTAGCTTAGCATTCATTTCTGGGTCGCTTCCGCCCTCTTTTGCTGCCATAGTTATTGCTTTGGCGAGTTTGGGAAAGAGTTTTGACATCTTATCCCATCTTTTTTCCTTACTTGCTCGTCGATATTCAAAGGCTCGTCCCATATAGATTCCTTAAAAAATTTTCAAAATTATAACAAATTAAGATATTATATATTTTGCCGATTTTAAGATAATTTTCAAAAAGGATTAAAATATGAAAAGGATTTTAATTTTATTGCTTTTATGTGGAAGTGGCTTATTTGCTGCAAGTTTAAAACAAACGACCGTTGGATATTCCTATGTGATATTAGGAGATGCGGATTACCAAGCAATTGAGATTGGGACTTCGATTGTTGCTATTACAAAAAAAGGCATAGTTAGACCTTATACAGGTGTGGAGGTAAGTGTGCCTTTATTCTTCGATTCCAAAGGGAGTAATATACAAAATGCCGATAATAAGGGCTCTGGATTTGGCGTCGCATTACAAGTGCCACTTATATTTGGACTTGAAATAGGTGGATTCTATATCCAAGCGATGGGCGGATATAATCTAAGCTGGTTGAATGACGCATTACGATATATCCCATCCGGTGCGAATGTCTCAGCCCTAAAAACCGCAAAGACAAAAACCATCTCACAAGGCTTTATCTATGGCGGAGGAGTGGGATATAACTTTAGTGTAAATTTTACAATGGGGCTTAGATTTATAAAAGGCTCTATGAATAACGAAATCATAAACGACCCATCAGCCGATGCAATCGACAAAAAATATAAGACAAACTACACAAAGATAATGGCACTTATAGGATATAGCTTTTAGATTGATTTTTAGGAATCTATATTGATTCCTAAGATTCTAAATAGTATTTTAATCAAATCTTATAGAAATCTATAGATTCTCCACTAAACTAAATCCCAAAAATCGCAAGAATCCCAATCCAATAATTGTAAAAATTTGAAGTATCTAAATACCAAATAATCTTTATCCAAAAATCGCAAGAATCCTAAAAACCTAAATCCCAAATAATCTAAACTTTATAAGATTCTCACTCAAGCCCAATTCTCTCAAATCCGCCCAAATCCGCAAGAAACCCACGAGAATCCCACGCCACGAGAATCCCACGCCACGAGAATCCACGCGAATCCAAAACAGCCCAAAAGCCCTAAATCTCCTCCAACACTTTTAGCGCACTTTTTAGATTCGCCTTTATCTCACTTAGCAGAATCTCCGGAGTCGGCAAGTTCTCCGCATCTTCTAGGCTCTCATCTTTTAGCCATAAAATATCTAAGTTCGTCTTATCCCTTTTTAAAATCTCATCAATGCCAAATTTTCTAAATCGCTCATTTTCCGCTCCCTCGCCACTTTTTCGCATCTCATAGCATTTCTCAAAGTCGCTTAAATGCCCCTCATTTAGCGTATTTGTAACAAGGCTTAGATTTACATTCGTCCTTAGGTCATACACCCACACTTCTTTCGTCCTATATCCACTCTCAAGCGGCGGATATTTATCAAAAAATAGGACATTTGCCTTCACCCCTTGCGCGTAAAATATCCCAGTAGGCAGTCGCAAAATCGTATGCAGGTCAAACTCACTCAAAAGCCGCTTTCTCACTCGCTCCCCAGCATTCCCCTCAAATAGCACATTATCCGGCACCACCACTGCGGCTTTGCCATTCATTTTTAAAATACTCATTATGTGTTGTAAGAAATTTATCTGCTTATTTGAAGTCGTGGAGATGAAGTCCTCTCTGGCGTATTCGCCCTTTTCTACGACGATATTTCCGCCCTCGCCCATTATTTTCGTGCTGGATTTCTTGCCAAATGGCGGATTTGTCAGCACCATATCATATCGCTCAGCCCCTAAGCTCACAAGCGAATCACCAGTTTTCACCAGCTCCTTTTCTCCGCCTAGCCCGTGCAAATATAAGTTCATCGCACATAGGCTAACTACAAGCGGCGTTATATCCACGCCACTCAAATTTTCCTCCCTTAGCCTTTTTAGCGCTTTTTTATCTTGCGTTTGGGTTTTCATATATTCATACGCACCGATTAGAAAGCCCCCAGTCCCACACGCTGGGTCGCATATACTCATATCAAATCGTGGCTTCATAACGCTTATGATAGATTTTATCAGCACTCTTGGGGTGAAGTATTGCCCAGCTCCAGCTTTGGTCTCAGTGGCGTTTCTCTGTAGTAAGCCCTCATATATCGCTCCCTTGACATCGCCTAGTCCCAGCCAGTTTTCGCCATCTATTAGGGCGATTAGCCTTGAGAGTTTGGCGGGCTCAGTTATTTTATTTGCGGCTTTTTGGTAGATTTGCCCGATTATTCCGCTTTGCTTGGATAGCTCATTTAGCGTTTTAGAATAGCTAGATTCCAGCTCCTCGCCACTAAGACTTCGTAAAACTTCCCATGAGTATTTTTCATCAATTTTAGAATCTAAGCCGATTTCCCTTGCCTCGCTATCCATTTTTAAAAATAAGAGATAGCTTAGCTGTGCCACATAGTCCGTGTAGCTCACGCCACTATCGCGTAAAATCGAAGCGTAATTCCATACTTTATTTACTAGATTATGCATTTTTCTTAACCCCTCTTTTTTGGCTTAATCCTCCGCTAAATGCGGACTTTAAAAGCGATTTTTTGCTCTTAGATATATTTGCTAGATTATCACCCACTAGCTTTTCAACTTGCTCTATTACTTTAAAATAATGCTCGATTCTTTGGACGATTTTTTCTTGGATTTTAAGTGGTGGCAGGGGAATCTTTTCATTTTTATAATCTTTAAAATAAATATGTGGAATCGCAGAGCCGGAAATATATTTAGTAAAATTTATAGTTTTCATAAAATAATATAGATATTTTAAATACACATTATCATTATTTACCAAATAATGCAAAGTTCCTATAACTGATGATTTTTCCGGTAACAATAAGATTCTGCCAACTCCAGCTCCGTCTTTAAGCACCGCTAAACATTCTTTTTCTTGTTTGTAAAAATCAACATACGAAACAATTCCCTTAGCCCCATAAATGGGATATTTGCCATTTTTGTCTTTAATATCTTTTAAAGCTATGTTTGAGCTTATAGATTCGCAGACTTCCCCAAGTGTTTTTATTTCCCAGTTTGTGGAATCTAGATTCGTGGAATCTAAGCCCATAGAATCCAAGTTTTTAGAATCTAGATTCGTGGAATCTAAGTCAAAAGAAGCCGGATTGAGAAGGGAGCCATTAAAGGCGGATTTTAGGACGGATTGCTTTAATCGCTTTAAATCCTTTTTCACACATTCCAGCAAATCCCTCGCCCTATCCAGCCTAGCAAATCTACTCTCCAAAATCCCCACGATTTCCTTTTGCTCCCCAAGTGGTGGTAAGGGAATCTCTAGCTTTGAAAATTCTCCAATCCAATATCTTTTATGCGTGTCGCTTCTGTGTTGTATCGTCTGCATAAAATAATATACAAATTTGATATTTGCTATTTCTGTGGGGTGTAAAATTTTCATAGCGGACGATTTAACCTTAAAATTAAAATCTACAAATTTCGTAGCGGTTGTAAAATCATCAAAAATTATTACAGGAATCTTGCTAAAAATTCCCTCTGTTTCATTTGTATATCCAAGTATAAAACTTTTTCCAGCGGTTAAAACGGGGGTTTTATAGCTATTGCTATAATGCGTAGTTTTTACAATATATTTAGTGGGTTGTTCGTATTCTAAACATTCCCCAAGCCTTTTAACTTCCCAATTTGCCGGTAGATTCTCTATTTTTCCCATTTATGCCACCAAAGTTGTATTTAAATCTAAAATTATGGAATCTAATCGCTCTCCAAAGAGCATTTTTGCCTTATAGATTCCGCCTAAATCGTCCGCGCAGTCTTGCAAATCGACCTTTTTTATACACGCATTAGAGAGTATATAATCGCGGATTTTTAGTAAAAATGCGTCTTGTTCGGCAGTGAAAACTACGCCCTTTTTTATCTCTCGCCCACGCCATAGATTAAAGCGAGTGATTCCCACGCTTTCAAAGTCGCTTAGCTCGGTATCAATGTCTATGGCGAAGCGCACGAGCTGGATTAGATTTGTCAATCTTTCTTTGCTTTTAAGTGGCTTGACCTTATCGCCGCAAGTCGCCGCATAGGCTTTCCAAAGCGACTTTATATCAAAAAGTGGATTAGAATCTAGCAGCTTTTTATATAGCTCATCGATTAGCTCATAGGTCAAAAATCGGTTTTTATAGGAATTGTTGTAGATAATTGATAGGGCGGTAATCTCGTCCTTGTGCTTTTCAATGTAGTTTTCAAAGTCCGCTATAACCTCGCTATCTTCGGGATTTGGCACATTTCCGGTGGAGATGACCTCATCTGGAGTCCAGTCAATATACATTTTGCATTTTTTGGCTAAGTCTATGAGCTTTTGGCGGAAAGTGGGGTTATTAAAAGGGGATAGAATCTGCTCTTTTATTGCTTCAAAAATGGCGTTGGATTCCGGCGTGGAATGTGTGGCGGATTCTGCGGATTCTGTGGCAGATTCCGGATTAGATTCGGCTTGGGATTCTGCGTTAGATTCTGCGGATTCTCCGGATTCCACGCTGGATTCCACTCCGGATTCTTTGCAAGATTCTATAAAATCCGGGTCAGTTAGATTCAGCAATTCATTTGCGATAGTTCGCAAGGTTTTATCGTTGGTTAATTCTAAGATTTCTTTCAAGTCCTCTTTATCTGCTTTGCGCTCTATTTGGGTGATTCTACGAGCTGTTGTGATGAGCGTATCATCGTCCGGATTGCCCTTTGCGATGATTTCTAATAGCTTTTTAAGCGAGATAGATTTTTTAGTATCCAGCGGACGAGAATCGTTATCCTTCCATTGACGCTCACTTACGCCCACAGCGTCGATTATATAAAACTTCTCTTTGCTAATCGCATTTGGCGTAACTTCTCGTAAGCTAGTGGAATCTATCGTTCGCACGCCTCGCCCTTTCATTTGAAAATAATAGCTTTTAGACTTCACATCACGCATAAAAATCAGCACTTCAAGCGACTTTATATCCGTGCCGGTGGCTATCATATCCACAGTTACGGCAATGCGGAATTTAGGGTCGGTGCGAAATGCATTTATACGCATTTCCGGCTTTGCATTGCCGATATTGTAGGTGATTTTTTGTGCGAATTCATCGCTTTTGCTAAAAACTTCCCTTGTTGCATTTACGATTTCATCGGCGTGGGCGTCATCTTTGGCAAAAATTAGCGTTTTGGGTATCCACTCGCCCTCTTTATGATTTTTCCGCTCCGGGAAAAGCTGGGTAAAAAGGGCGTTTTTATAGGCTTCAATTACGGCTCTAATTTGATTTTTAGCTACCACACTTCTATCCAAGTCGCTTTTGGAATACTCAATATCGTCCTCCAAAGTCTCATAAATAAGCTTTTTAGTGCGTTTATCTCGCACTGGGATTTTGCCGGCTTCTAAGATTCCGCCTTGTTCGCCGATTTTAGTTTTTATGCGGTAAATCTCGCAATCCACATTTACACCATCAATTATTGAGCGCTCCAGCGGATACTCTGCGACTATATTTTTATTAAAAAAGCCTAGCGTATGCGTTGAAGGCGTGGCAGATAGCCCAATGATAAATGCGTCAAAATACTCCAAAACCGCTCTCCACTCGCCATAAATGCTCCTATGGCACTCATCTACGATTATAAAATCAAATGTTTCAATGGGGATTTGGGGATTGTATTTGACCTCCTTTTTTGGCTCTTTATTTGCATTTTCATAGCTGGATTTTTCCTCATTTATCGCCTCAAACTCGCTCTCCCCACAAAGCATGGAATAAAGTCGCTGAATGGTGGTGATGATAACTTTTGCGTCTTTATCAATGGCGTTACTAACCAAGTGGCTAGTGGTATAAACCTCGCTAAACTTGCGATTAGCGGAATCTGCTAGGATAAAATTATCAAATTCCTTTTTTGTTTGGCGACCTAGATTATTCCTATCCACTAGGAATAAAATCCGCTTTGCTTTAGCGAATTTTAAAAGGCGATAGGTGAAATTACACGCTGTGTAGGTCTTACCAGCACCAGTTGCCATTTGTATAAGGGAGCGTGGGCGGGAGCTTTGAAGCGAATTTTCCAAGCCCAAAATCGCCTCACTTTGACACGCCCTAAGATTTGCATTTAGCGGACTTTGGGAGATTGGTGGGATAGGTTTAAGGCGATTTCGTAAAGTGCTAGTTTCTAGCAAGATTTCTTTTAAAAATTCCGGTTTATGAAAGCTAAAAAGATTCCTACTAGGGACATTTATATCCCTAAAATCCCTGAATCTAAGCTCATTTCCATTGCTCTCATAGGCAAAAACCAAATCGCTATTTATATTAAAATGCTCCGCCCAAGATTTGGTATCTTTTGGGAGATTTCTAGCGTAATTACTAGCTTGAATCTCCGCTCCGCCAAGCGAAATCCCCTCTTTTTTTGCCTCGATTACACCACAAGCCTTGCCATCGATAAATAAGATATAGTCCGCAAAGCTCCCATCGCGCATTGCAAACTCCCTAACCGCCACGCCAAGCGAAGCAGTGCGATTAAACTCCGCTCTATCTTGCACGACAAATCCGGCATTTTGTAGCATTTCATCGATTTTTATTCTAGTGCTTTGCTCTGGGGTCATTGACTATCCTTTGTGAATCTTTGCCGCGAAAATTTGCGAAAATTCTTATTAAATTCCTTGTGGATTCTATGGGATTTTAAAGATTTAATTATAACAAAATGGGGCTTATTAAATTGGAGATAGAATTTGCTCTTTGATTGCTTTGAAATATCTTTTGGATTCTTTGAAATCCTTCTATTTTCTAGTAGATGGCTTTATTGGGAAATTTTGCTTATAGAAAGCTAATGCTTTTTGGAAGTTGAAAATGAAGCACCGCTTAGTTTCCCAACAAGAGATTGGTGTGAAGTAAAGTAAAATAAAAAGAGTTTCCCTTTAAATCCACCAAAATGCAAATTTTTAGATTCTTTAAAGTTAGAATGTATGCGTAAATCTAATTCCATAGTTCATAAAACTTGCCTTAGAATTAAACATAGTTTTTAGCGTTAATTCAACTCTATTTTTATGAAAAAATAGGAAAGATACCCCAAAACTAGCATTAAGATGCCCTCCAGAAAGCTTCCCTTCGAAAAGATATAGAGGGTTTGCTATATAGGCTTCATTATCTGCACTATAGCTAATATACCCATACCCAATTCCTAAAATAAGCCCTACTGCCATATGCCTATTTTCCCCAAATGGCAAATCTATCAGCAAGTCAATATTACCCGCTATATCAAAAGCATTTGAGTTAATGTCCGTAGTATATGTATATGGGTAGTTTAGTTGCGTAGCAGTTCCGTATCCGTAAAATGCGTATAATAAATCTAAATAAACCCTAGCTCCAAAATATGGATTCAAAAATCGTTGAAAGCCTAGCTGAAGTTCAAAGTCATTCATAATTGATGAAAACTCATATTCATTTATTACATTTCCAATTGTAAGATTAGAATATATAATAGAAGTTCCAAGTCCAAGTAAAAATCCCGTTTTTTCCGCTGCTACATCATCGTTTGTCATAGTTGTAGGTTTTGCATTAGCATTTTTTATATTGCTAGATTTTTGGGCTGGATTCTCCTGCACGAATAAGTCATTATATTGATTATTGTCGTAATACTCGTCATAAGTTTCATTATATTCTTGTGTTTGTCTAATTTGTGATTGTTGGGTTTGTGGATTCTGGCGGGTTGATTTCCTTGATTTTGTAGTGGGTTTTCTCTCCCTAGTTTGCGGATATTCATATTCCTCGTAATATCCATCGCTTACCTCCCTATCTCTCCTCTTTTGCGGATTTCTATCCCTTGCATTCCTATCTCTTAAATCATCATCGTCCTCATAGTTATCAAATCCTGTGTTAGAATCCGATTTTGCATCCTGCTTTTGCTTCCGCATTTCCATTATCTGCATAATCTCTTCTGGGGTTAGCTCGATTGTGATATTATTCGCCCATACTCCGCTAATAAGCCCACAAAACATAAAAACCATTATTTTTCTCATATTACGCCCTTAAAGTAAAATTAAAAGATATATTCTGCCCCCCCCTATATTAAAATTTGCTTAATATGAAAATTTATTTTTGCTTTTTATGCTTTTGTGCCAGTTTAGATTATAATTATTCATAAAAGTTAAAGGATAATTATGGATAAGAAAAATATATCAACACCAAGTAAAGATAAAGTTGAATATTATTTAAAAGAATGGTTGAAAAAGGCAAACTATGTAGCACAAGAAAATGCCCTAAATAAGCTCTTTTGGGACACTTTTCCAAAAAATGATAATTTAGATGAGATTCTTATAAAAGTTAGTTGTTTAAATGACTTTTACAGCACGAATATTCGCTGGGTTTTCGATGTGGCAAGGCATATAAAAAAGCTAAATGTCGATGAGCGATTAAAAGATAATGATATGTCGCTGGTTCAATCCATCGCAAGAGTTGAGGTTAGTGGCAAAAATGATAAAAATGATAAAAAAATAATAAATTTCTATTCTTTTGCTAGTAAATACTGCTCCCACCACAAAGATAAAGCAAAGGAATTTCCAATCTATGATAGCTATGTGAAGAAAGTTTTGCTTTACTTTGCAAAAAGGGATGGATTCTATGATTTCAAAAAAGCGGATTTAAAGGAATACGCCACTTTTAAAGATGTATTAATAAAATTTAGTGCCTTTTATGATATTAAACAATACGATTTAAAGGAGATTGATAGGTATCTTTGGCAGTTGGGGAAAGAATGTTTTAAGAAACAAAAGTCCTAAAATTTTATTATAGATTCTGTTTGGATTCACTCCAAAGCCCAATTGATTTCTTTAAGATTATTTTTAGCCAAGATTTCATTGCATTTGCTAAAGTGTGAACAGCCGATAAATCCCCTTGAAAGTGGCGATGGGTGCGGGGCTTCTAAGATAAAATGCCGCCTTTCATCAATCAATTTTCTTTTTCCTTTCGCGTAATTTCCCCAAAGCATAAAAACGATATTTTCCCTTTTAGATGAGATAATTTCGATGATTTTATCCGTGAAAATCTCCCAGCCAAAAGCCTTGTGAGAAAGGGGCTTATTAAGCTCTACGCTCAAAATGGAATTTAGTAGCAAAACGCCTTGTTTCGTCCACGAGGTCAAATCCCCACTTTTGGGAATCTTAATCCCCAAATCGCGATTTATTTCCTTAAATATATTTTTTAGCGAGGGAGGCGGAGTTAGATTAGGCGAAACGCTAAAGGCTAGTCCATTTGCCTGTGGCGTGGAATTTTCGATATTGTGATATGGGTCTTGCCCTATGATTACGACTTTAACACTATCAAATTGCACCAAATTAAAGGCGTTAAAAAGTAGATTCGGAGGCGGAAGAACTGCATTCTTTGGATTCTGCCTTGCTTTGTTGATTGCATTATGGTAATTTTCTCGCAAAATCAAAAAATATTCTTTTTGAAACTCGCCCTCAAGCTCCCTTTTCCACGAGGATTCTATTTTTACATCAAATGTTTTATTCATATTAAAAAAATCTATTTTCTAGTATTTTTGCAAGTTTATTCTACGATTTTTGGCACGATGAAAAATCGCTCTTTTGCATTTGGAGCATTCTCTAGGACAGATTCGGCAATCCCTGCATTACTTGGAGTATCCTCTCTTAAAGGCGTTGGCAGATTCCTATGTGGAATCTCGCTTGGCAAATCAAGGCTATTTAGATTCTCCACAAAGTTCAAAATCTCGCTTAACTGCGACTTTATCTCCTCTTTTTTATCCTCACCAACTTCAATGGCACTTAGATTCTCTAATCTTTTTAGTAATTTATCATCAATTATCATTTTATTCCTTTTAGTTTAACTTCGTGTATAGCGGACGATAGTTTCAAATCTATTTTCGTGGGTCAAATATTCTCCCCTCTAAGGCACTTCTAGCCACTACAGCGGAGTTTGCAAGATAGACTTCCGAGCTTTTTGCACCCATTCGCCCAACAAAGTTTCGATTGGTGGTCGATACACATCGCTCCTCATCGCCCAAAATCCCCATATATCCGCCTAGGCACGCCCCACAAGTTGGATTGCTGATTAAGGCTCCAGCTTCTAGCAAAATATCCATTAATCCCTCTTCTTGGGCTTGTTTGGCGATTTGCTGTGTTCCGGGGGTAACTATGAGGCGGACATCGCTGTGGATTTTTTTACCTTTTAAGATTTTTGCCGCAATTCTTAAATCGCTAATGCGCCCATTAGTGCAGCTCCCAATAAAGGCTTGGTCGATTTTTAGATTATCACTCATCGCCACGCTCACGGGCTTTCCATTTGATGGCAAGTATGGATATGCCACGACTGGCTCTAGCTTGGAAATATCAATGGTGATTTTTTGCTTGTATGTGGCATTTTCGTCGCTATGGTAGATTTTTGGTGTGGCTCTAAGTGATTTACGGCTTTTTAAAAAATCCTCTGTAACCTCGTCATATGCGATTATCCCGGACTTTGCTCCAGCTTCGATTGCCATATTGCAGATTGAGAATCTATCGTCCATTCCAAGATATTTTATCCCCTCGCCGCAAAATTCTAAGGCATTGTAAAGCGCCCCATCGACGCCGATTTGGCGGATTAGCTCTAAAATCAAATCTTTTCCATAGATATGCTCGGCGGGCTTGCCTATGAACTCGACTTTTATGCTTTTTGGCACTTTAAACCAATTTCGCCCAGTAACCATCGCATAGGCTAAGTCCGTGCTTCCCATTCCCGTGGAAAATGCCCCCAAAGCCCCGTGCGTGCAAGTGTGGGAATCTGCACCAATTATCACATCGCCGGGCATTACAAGCCCTTTTTCTGGCAAAAGCGCGTGTTCTATCCCCATATCACGCTCATCAAAGAAGTATTTTAGATTCTGCTCTTTGGCAAAGATTCTGCTTTTTTTGGCTTGATTTGCTGATTGAATGTCCTTGGCTGGGATAAAGTGGTCTAAAACGAGAAAGAAATTATCGGGCTTTGCGAGTTTTTTAGCTCCCGCATTATAAAAAGCCTCGATAGATAGGGGCGTGGTGATGTCGTTTCCCACCACCATATCAATATCGCACTCGATTATATCATCAGCATAGACTTTTTTTCCAACATGGGCGGAAAATATCTTTTCAGTTATAGTTTGCATTTTTGCTCCAATAAGGCTTTATAGAATGCGAAATTATACATTTATTTTTCTTTATTCATTTATATTGCTTTATAGAAATATTATTTTTCAATTTGGATTTACATAGTTAGGTAGATTTAAGTTTGACTTTTGAATTGTTTTATATTATATTTTGCCTCATTTTAAAATTTAAGGAGTAAAAATGAAAAAAATTATTTTAGGTCTAGCAATTATTGCTGGGGGGGGGTTATTTAGTTTTCTTCCTGCAGCTCAAAATAGCGGACTTCTCTTAGGTGTAAATGTGGGCGTTCCTATCACATCGCCAAGCTATGGTGGTGCTTTAAATAGTATGAAAAGTGGATTACCAAGTAATGGAATAGGCTGGGCGGCTAGTATAGATATAGGATATAAACAAGCCCTAAGTAATAATATGGGATTAAAATATTATTTAGAATATAACTATAATGCATCCTATGGCAACAAAGAGGGCGGTAGTGTGATGTTTAGTAAGGTTAAGGCTGATATAAAACAACAATTAATTACACTAAATGTAGATTATTATTTTAATCCAACAGATTTATTTGGCGTGTATGTAGGACTTGGAGTAGGCTACCAAACCTTTAAGCCGACTTGGACTCCAACGATGGCTGGTGGAGTAACTACTATGACTTTTGGTGGAGAGAATAAAGGCGGACTTGCCGTGCCATTAAATCTAGGACTTACATTTAATGTAAATGAATCTAATCAAATCCTAATTGGAGCTAAGATTCCACTTGTGGCATATGACTATAAAACAACTGTCTTAACCCAAGCAGCAAATGTAAAACTAAGCACTTATATCGTCCAAGTGGGATATAACTATACATTTTAATCCTATTCTTAAAATAGATTCTTTTGGGGGATTCCCCCCCCCCAAAAAAAAACATAATCATAGAAATTACTAATTTTTAGCTTGGAATCTATAATCTTTCTTATAAACTAACTTTATAAAATTAAAGAATCTCAAAATTCGTTATTGTTTCTAATGCAGACTTTTTTAATATTAAATCTTTCAACATTCTTAAAATCACTAGCTTTAGCTAATAAAGGGCTTAAAGTAGAGATTGTATTACTTTAACTTTTAAATTTGGAGAATTAGGCAAGAAAATTATAGATTTTATTCTACCTAGTTTTTTATGATGTTTTTTATAATTATATTACTTAGATGGCTTTTTAAGCACATTCTATGAAATCTATAGAAATCTATGAAATTTTAGAATCTTTAAGAGAATCTTAAAATATCCATAAAAAGCAAGGAATCTGCTATTTAAAGGAATTGTGATGAAAAGTATAAAAATAATAATCTTTTTTATCTTTACTCTATTTTTTATCGCCTGTGGGTCGAGCGAAAAAGCGCAAATAACGCAAGAGCAAGAAAGCCCAAAAGTGGCTGGAATCTTGGTAGAAAATAATGATGTAGATATAGTTTTGGAATATCCAGCGAGATTTAAGAGTATCCAGCAAAGCGAGGTTTATGCCCGTGTGGAGGGCATTTTAATGGAGCAGTATTTTAAAGAGGGAGCGTTGGTAAAGAAAGACGATTTACTTTTTAAAATCGAGCCGAGTGCCTATTTAGCGGAGGTTGAGCGACTAAATGCAGAGATAAAATCCGCCGAGGCGAACTTGGATATGATGACTAGGGATTTTAATCGAATTGAGAAATTATACGCACAAAAGGTCGTTACAATCGATGTTTTTGACACTTCGCATTTTAATTTTAGGAGTGCAACAGCTAGATTAGATTCGCTTAAAGCAAGTCTTAAAAATGCCAAGCTAAATCTAGCCTATACAGAGGTTAAAGCCCCAATTAGCGGGAAAATTGGTGCAAGAAATATCGATATTGGGAATATGGTGGGAAATGGCAATAATATTTTGGCGACCATAACCCAACTAAGCCCGATATATGCGGACTTTTCAATTCCGCCGGGCGATATTGATATTATTCGAAATAGCGATTTGGAGGATATAAAAGTGGATTTTATCTTGCAAAATGGGGCGTTAAATAATGCATTAAATGCCAAGAATCCGCAAAATCCACAGAATCTAAATGGGTCGCAGAATCCAAACACTGCATTAAACACGCAAAATCCACAGAATCTAGGTGTGAATCTTGAGCGATTTAAGCCTAAAAATTCCAGCGGTAAAATCGACTTTTTGGATAGCACACTAGATGAAAATACCGCTACGCTAAGGGCTAGGGCGATTTTTGATAATAGCGATAATTTCCTAATTCCAAATGAGTTTTTGCAAGTTCGGCTTAGTGGCTTGGAGCTTAAAAATGTCGCTACAATACCGCAAACGGCGATTTTACAAGATTCCAATGGGAGTTTTGTGTATGTGGCAAATCCGACGGAATCTAAGGAATCTATAGAATCTATAGAATCTATGGAATCTGCTAACTTAGATTCTGCGGAATTCGTCGAATCTGTGGCGAATCTAGCGGATTCTACGACGAATCTAGATTCAAGTGAATCTATAAAAATCATCAAAAAAGTCTATATCAAAATCGCCCAAAGAAATACGAGCGAGAATCTGGCAATTATCGAGAGTGGCTTAAATGTGGGCGATGTGGTGGTTACGAATAATCTTGTGAAGCTAGTCGAGGGAATGCAGGTGGCTCTCAAGCTAGATTCTAGCAATCTAGCGAATGCACCTTTGCCTAAAAATCCCACTTTGTAGGGCTTAAAATGGGGTTTTAATATGCTTGTTTTAAAGGCTTTACCTAAAGATTTTTTATTGACCCGCCCACCACCCTTTTTTATGTGAGGCTATGCCTCACACGAGATTTAAAAAATCGCTAAAGCGATTTTTAGATGAACTTCTTAAGTTTCCGTGCGTAGCACGGACACCGCAAGAAGCGTCATCGGGGGTTGGCAAGGAAATTGGCTAAAGCCAATTTTGGGGGAGATTGCGATAGGTATGGGGAGCGATTTCGCCTTTGCCTTTGGCAAATCACCATTCAAGCCCCTTGTCCCCCCTTTGCTAAACAAAACGCTCAAAAAATAAAAAATAGCGTTTTTGTGGAAAAGTGATTCAATAAAGGCTTTGCCTTGAATCTAAATTTATATGGGATTTTTAAGCGGTAGAGGGCTTCGCCCTCTTTCTTTATCTTTTCCCGCCCACCGCCCCTATTTTACGAATTACCAAAAACTTAAAGTTTTAATAATTCGCTTTTTCGGGTGCTACTGCACGGGATTTTAGTTTACAAAAAATCGCTAACGCAATTTTTATAAATTTTGTGGATTTGGTTTCACACAATAAAAAGGTGGTAGAAAAAAACGCCTTAAATAAAGCTTTCCGCAAGGAATAGAATCTTTAAAAATTAAAGGCTTTAAAGCCCATTTCACGCGGAATCTAGTTAAATATTTTTTTAAAGGAATTTCATGCTTTCTAAATTTTTCATCAATCGCCCGGCGTTTTCTGCGGTGATTTCGATTATTTTGGTGATTGCTGGGGCGATTTGCATTCGCATTTTGCCAATCGAGCAGTATCCCCAGCTCGTGCCAACGCAAGTTATGGTGATAGCACAATACCCGGGGGCGAGTGCGGAGACCATTTCTACGAGTGTGGCGAGCGTAATTGAAAATAGCATAAATGGCGTCGAGGGTATGATTTATATGCAAAGCTCGGCTAGTTCGAGTGGTAGGCTTACTACGAGCGTATTTTTTAATAATGATGTGAATCCAGATATGGCGTTGGTAAATGTAAATAATCGCGTCCAATCCGCCATAAGTCAGCTCCCAAGTGAGGTGCAGCGACTAGGCGTAACCGTGCGGAAGCGCTCCACGGCAGTTATTGGCACATATCATTTATATTCAGATAACCCAAATCACAATCAGCTTTATATCGCAAATTACGGGCTTTTGAATGTGCTTGATGAGCTAAAGCGGATTCCGGGCGTGGGCGATGTGGCGTTTTGGAGTAGCCAAGATTACGCGATGAGAATCTGGCTAAACCCCCAAAAGCTAAGCTCTTATAATCTCTCCCCACTTGAGGTAATAAATATTATCCAATCTCAAAACGCACAATTTGCCCCGGGTAGCTTTGGGGGTCAGCCCACAGAAAATACACAATTTACTTATACTATTACCACAAATGGCTTATTTTCTAGCGTAGAGGAGTTTGAAAATATCATAATCCGCTCTAACATTGACGGCTCAAGTCTAAGGCTAAAAGATATGGCAAGAGTGGAGCTAGGGGCGCAAGAGTATCTAAACGAGCATTATTATAACGACATCGTTTCCACCCCATTTCAAGTATTTTTACAGCCGGGGGCGAATATGGTCGAGGTGGCAGATAGAGTGGAATCTACCCTAGCCGAGCTATCCAAAAGCTTCCCAGAGGGAATGCAATATTCCAGTCCGTTCCGCCCTACGGAGTTTATTCACGCTTCGATTAATGAGGTTTTGAAAACATTTATTGAGGCGATTATCTTGGTTGTGCTTGTGATTTATGTATTTTTGGGGAATCTTAGGGCGACTATTATCCCAGTGATTGCTATTCCAGTGTCTATCATTGGGACTTTTGTGGGGCTGTATCTATTTGGATTTTCTATTAATCTTTTGACCCTTTTTGGGCTAATTCTAGCAATTGGGATTGTGGTCGATGATGCCATTATCGTTATTGAAAATGTCGAGCGGATAATGCATACAGAGCATTTGAGTGCCAAAGAAGCCACGATAAAATCGATGAGTGAGATTAGCGGGGCGATTGTGGCGATCGTCTTGGTGCTAAGTGCGGTGTTTATCCCCGTGGCGTTTATGGGTGGATTTAGTGGGGCGATTTATCGGCAGTTTGCTATAACACTTGTGATTTCTGTGGTGATTTCTGGGGCGGTGGCACTCACACTCACTCCGGCACTTTGTGCGATATTTTTGAAAAAGAAAGAATCTAAGCCATTTTATTTGATTGCCAAATTTAATTCATTTTTTGATTGGCTTACTGCTAGATTTTCCGCTGGAGTGGCGAAAGTGCTTAGGAGGGGAATCTTATTTGTGATTTTATTTATTGGGCTAGTTGGAATCTCATATGATTTATTTCAGCGTCTGCCTACTTCGCTTGTCCCGGCTGAAGATATGGGATTTATCCAGCTTCATACGATTTTGCCAGAGGGTGCGTCGATTGAGCGGACGGATAAGGTGCAGAGGGATGTGATTAAGATTCTGCTAGAAGAAGAACCGCTAGTTAGCGAGATGACTACGGCAGTGGGCTTTAGCGGACTTCAGGGGAGTTTTAAGAGCAGTGCTGGAGTTGGATTCCACCGATTAATCGACTGGAGTGAGCGAAAAGGCGAGGGAGAGGGCATAGATGAGATAATCGAGCGATTGCGAAATCGTTTGAGTGATTATCCGGAGGCAAGATTTATCATCAATCAAACGCCGACAATTATTGGAATGGATTCCAGTGGTGCGAATGTGTGGCTACAAAACCGCATTGGTGCGAGTATGGAGGAGTTGCAAAGATTGGCTAATCTAATCGTAGAGGAAGCCGGGAAAAGCCCGGCGATTTCGCAAGTTTTCACCAATATCGCAGTGAATACACCGCAATACAAGGCGAATCTAAACAGAGAAGCCGCAAGTGCCTTAGGCGTGAATATTAGCGATGTGTTTTCGACTATGCAAGTTACTTTTGGAAGCTATTATGTGAATAATTTCGAGCTGTATAACAAAATCTATCAAGTTGTAGCCCAAGCCGACTGGCGGTATCGCCAAAGCCCTAGCGATTTAAGCGATGTGTTTGTAAAGTCAAATAATGGCAATTTAATTCCGCTTAGTTCGCTTGTGAGCGTGGAGCGAGTAGTGGGGGCGGAGGTCGTCAATCGCTTTAATGTTTTCCCAGCCGCACAGATTATGGCGTTCCCAAGTATGGGCTTTTCTAGCGGTGATGTGCTAGGAGCGATTGAGGAAGCAGCGAATAAAGTCTTGCCAGAGGGCTTTAGCCTAGCATATGCAGGCTCAAGCTACCAAGAAAGGGCGAATGCCAACACAGCACCAATCGCATTTGCATTTGGGCTAATCTTTGTATTTTTGATTTTGGTGGCTCAATATGAAAGGTGGCTTATGCCCCTAGCCGTGCTTACTGCCGTGCCTTTTGGGATATTTGGGGCGGTTTTGGCGACCTTTATTCGAGGGCTAGAAAATGATATTTATTTGCAAGTGGGGCTTTTGATATTAATCGCGCTCTCAGCAAAAAACGCCATTTTGATAGTGGAGTTTGCCACGCATTTAAGGGAGCAAGAAAAGCAAAGTATAATCCAATCCGCCATAAACGCCGCAAAGCTCCGCTTCCGCCCAATCGTAATGACTTCTTTAGCCTTCTCAATGGGCGTTTTGCCACTGGCAATTAGCTCTGGGGCTGGGTCGCTCTCACGGCATGCAATAGGCACTGGGGTAATCGGCGGAATGCTCTCAGCGACCTTTATGGCGATATTTTTCGTGCCATTATTCTATGTGTATTTGGCAAAATTAAGCGAATGGATAAAATCTAAACGAGATAAGATTGAAAAGTAGTTTTAGGATAATATTGCAAATTCTATTTTTCAGCAAAAGCAAGAATCTTAAAAGATTCCTGCTTGTAAAACTAGAATCTATAAATCATTTCAAGCCAAATTCTATTTGCTTGAACTTGCCCAATAGTTAGAGCGTAATACGCCCATAACTTCGTGCTTTTGGTTAGATTATATGAAATCGATGGGCTAAATTCGGTTAACGTGGCATTTCCCATTCGATAGTCTTGGATTCCGCCTACCTTTGTGCCATTCTGCATTCTTGCGAAAGTTACAAAGTCGTTTTTTCCACTAATACCCGAAATATCCAAATTTACCATTAAATCTTGTATTATCTTATAATCTATCGCAAAATACCAGTGATTTATATGGGAGTTTTCATTCGCTCCAGCACCAAATAGCCCAAGTCCATTTCCGCCAAGCCCAGAGTTAAAGTTCCACCATCTGCCACCTGTCATAATTGCATTAGGCTCTAAGCCCACGCCATATCCAGCTCCAAAGCTTCCCGTATATCCCACTCGCAAATTTAGCGAATCTAGTGGCTTTGCACTAATTCTAAAGGCGTAGATTCCCCGTGATTTGGCGACATTATCGCTTATTTTTCTATTTCCATTAATTCCTACAAATCTGCCACTTCCATCATTGATAAAATACCCGAAAGGCTGGGAATGTGGATATTTAACCCCATTTACACTAACACCTTTGTAGGTTGGCGATTTAAACATATCATTATATGCGACTTGTGCGGTGAATGCGTATTCCTTGCCTACTTTAAACTCCCCAAAAACGCCATTTGTGATTTTATCAAAATTAAAATACCAAAGCTTAAAGCCAAATAAATCATAATTGCCATTTACGCCCAAAATCCCTAGATTATTTCCCCAGCTAAGTGAGTAATTATATAGAGCATTTTCTAATGCTACGCTATCATAATACCCAGCAAAAAGCATAATATTTGAAATATCATTTGATATTAGTGTCCCACCGACTGCCCTATCGTTTCCGGGGTCTGTGAATGGTGAAATAAGGCGATTTACGCCAAGTGTGATGGAGGTTTTGGAGAATTGATATTTTCCCCAAAGTGTGTTTATACTAAAGGCATTTCCGCCTGTTATAAATAAATCTCTAGTCGCTCTAGAGCCACCTACCGCACCATCAGTTGTGAATCCTTGCACGGGAACAGCACTATAGTGATAGAGAATTCCCGCATTAAAACTAAAGCCATTAATATCATGTAATGTTAAACCCGGAGCAATCCTAAAAATCCACGATTGACCGCCTGCATTCTGCCCACTATCAGTAACATAGCGAATGAAAGCCATTCCATCTAGACTTAGTTTGCTAATCAAAGATTCTGCATCCTCTGCGAATCCTTGTTGTATTAAAAGTCCAAATGCAAGTAACATTGTTGTTAGTTTTTTAAACATCTAACCCCTCCTAATCATTAAAATCATTATGTGTAATACACATTTATGAATTTAATTAATTTTAGTAACAAATATATAACTTAATATTATTTGTATGCAAAGATGATTTAGTAAGATTAGGGTTAATTAAATATTGAAAAATATTGGAGTTGGGAAAATATAGATGAGCTATTGAGGTAAAATTTAAGAAACTCGAAAGTTGGTTTTTATAAGAATATTTAGGTTTTGAAAATAAAAATATATCTTAAAATATGCAACATCTTTATAAGATGTCGCATTTATTATTTTTTATCAATAAAGGTTTTAATATTATTTTGTATGCCCTCTAATAGCCTTTTTCTTGCTTCTTTGTAAGCCCACGCAATATGTGGCGTTAATAGTAGTTTATTTTGTATTTTTTTATCCAAAAATGGGTGATTTTTTGCCATAGGTTCTACTTCTAAAACATCACAAGCAAAATAAAAATCTTTCTTTTTAATAACTTTTGCTAAGTCTTTTTCATTTACTATTCCACCGCGTCCCATATTGATTAAAATAGCGTCTTTTTTGAGTAACGAAAGCTCTTTTTTTGTTATAAGATTCTTTGTTTTTTCATTTAATGGAGCGTGGATTGAGATAATATCACTATTTTTTAATAATTCTTGTAGATTCTCCTCTTGTTCCCATCCTTTAACCACATTTTTGCCACTTGTGGAATAGTATTTCACATTTGCACCAAAGGCTTGTGCTAGTTGTGCGACTTTCTGCCCGATATTGCCAAAGCCGATTATTCCCCAATTTTTATTTTCTAATTCATAAAGCTCATTTTTAGAGCAAATATAAGTGAAAATATCATTTTTAGCCCATTTACCTTTTTTGACATATTTATCATAATAATTTTGTTTGCCAAGTAGATTTAATGCAAACATTAATGTATGTTGAGCTACAGCTTGAGTGCTATAGTTAGCTACATTTTTTACTTCAATCTTTAATTTTTTTGCTGCTTCTAAATCAATATTATTCATTCCTGTGGCTGTTACGCATATTAGCTTTAGGTTTGGAAGCTTTTTTAATGTGTTAGCATCTAATATAACCTTATTTGTTAGTATAATATCTGCATCTTTAGCTTTTTTTATCACATCTTTTTGATTTGTTGTTTGATAGATTGATATTTTTCCTAGCTTTGCAATACCATCTAAATTACTATTTCCAAGTGTTTTTGCATCAAGTATAACTATATTCACAAAATCCCCCTTTTCTTTTGTAGTGTTTAATTTTATGTGTGAAAAAAGATATATTTAATATATATCTTAAGATATAATAACAAAATTTATATTAAGAATTTATTTTTTAGGATTTAACTTGCTTGGTAAAATAAAAATTGCAAATATTCTAGTAGATTCTATACCTTTTATACAGGAATTTAGAGGAAGCACTATTGTAATCAAATATGGCGGTTCAGCCCAAGAGAATCTAAAGCTAAGAGAAAATTTTGCACTTGATATTATACTTTTGTATATGCTTGGTATTAGACCTATAATTGTCCATGGTGGAGGCAAGAAAATAAGTCAAATGCTAGAATCTCTAAATATTGAAAGCAGATTTATAGATGGCATTCGTGTAACTTCCAAAGAAGCTATGAAAATCGTTGAAATGGTATTAAATGGCGATATAAATAGGGAATTAACATTTTTCTTCGGTTATCACGGCGTAAAAGCAGTAGGCATTAGCGGAAAAGATGCAGGATTGCTAAAGGCAAAACCTAAGGATTTTGATACTTTTGGTTATACTGGGGAAATTACAGATGTTAATATTGAGATATTAAATAAATTATTAGATGATGGATTCGTGCCGATAGTCGCTCCAATCGCTTCTGGTGATAGCATAGAACATCCGGGCTTTAATATAAATGCAGATAGTGTGGCTTGTGAGATTGCAAAGGCGATAAATGCAAATAAGGTCATATTTTTAACCGATATAAAAGGTGTTTTGGATGCAAATGGAGAGCTTTTATCCACTATTACTTCCAAAGATGCTAAAAAATACAAAGATTCTGGCGTTATCACAGGTGGAATGATGCCAAAGATAGATGCCTGTGTGTCTTGCGTTGAAAATGGTGTTAAAAAAGTGCATATCATAGATGGCAGAATCTTACATGCAATACTACTTGAGCTTTTCACAACAAAAGGCATTGGAACACAGATATTCTATGAAAAATTAGAGAAAGAATAAAATCAATGTTTAATCAAACGACTTTAGCATTGCGGGATTTTTATAAATATAGCTTCATTGATAGAATCTTTATCAAGCTTCAAACAAGGGCATTGGGTGCTAAATTTGAGAGATTGTTTATATTGCTTCCTATTTTAATCTATATGAATACCATAAATCAACAAAAAGTCCTTGATAATACAAAAGCATTTTTACTTAAGAATATAGAGCCTAAGAATCTAGCCCTAAAGGTTTATGATAGGGTTATGCTAAAGCTATTTTCTTATAAAGATGATAATTCTTTGTATATCCAAGATAGAAAGAAAGCATTTGATATTCTAAGACAAAATATCCAGCTTTATAATGTAGTTGATGAAATCTTAGGCGATGAATTTATAGAGCAGAAAAAAATGATAGAAGATATTGTTAGAAAACAATATGATGAAGCCTATTCTATAAATGAGCATAATTCTAAACTGCTTAGATTCCAAGAACAACATTATTCATAATAGTATAATTTTTAAGAAAAACTTAAATTAAGTTATTATTAAGCTTATTGCTATATAATTCTAGCTTTTAAATCAAATATAAAGGCAATTACTATGAATCTAACTTCTACGCTTAAAAAGAATGATATACAAAGAGATTGGATTGTATTAGATGCAAAGGACGAGATATTTGGTAGATTGATAACAAAAACTGCAATATATCTAAGAGGCAAACATAAGCCAAGCTATACGCCGAATGTTGATTGTGGTGATTTTGTCGTCATTATCAATGCTAAAGAAGTTAAATTTAGTGGATTGAAATTAAATTCTAAAGAATACTTCACCCATTCAGGCTATTTTGGTAGCACAAAATCGAAAACATTAGCAGAAATGCTTGAAAAAAGCCCAGAGAAATTATTTAGACTTGCTGTTAGGGGAATGTTGCCAAAAACAAAATTAGGCAAAGCGATGATTGGAAAACTTAAGGTTTATAGTGGTAGCGAACACCCACATACCGCTCAAACAAACAAAAAAAGCAAAAAGGACTAATAAAATATGACAAAAATTTATGCAACTGGTAAAAGAAAAAGTGCAGTAGCAAAGGTTTGGATTAAGGCTGGAAAAGGGAATCTAAGTGTTAATGGTAAAACATTAGATGAATGGCTTGGCGGACACGAAGCTATTAAGATGAAAGTTACTCAGCCATTAGTTTTAACAAAACAAGAAAAATTATTGGATATTGTTGCTATCACATTTGGAGGCGGATATAACGCCCAAGCAGAGGCATTAAGACACGGAATCTCAAAAGCACTAAATCTATATGATATTTCATTTAGAGCCATTTTAAAACCTGAGGGATTATTGACACGAGATTCTAGGGTTGTTGAGCGGAAAAAATACGGCAAGCGAAAAGCACGACGAAGCCCACAATTCTCAAAGAGATAAATTATTTTATTTCTTATCTCATCGAAATTTTAGGATTTTTTATGGGCGAATGAAGTCAATTTTATGTGATAAATGGCTTTCGCCCTTTTACAAAGAATCTAAAATACGGAATCTAGCTTTTTAAAACATTTTTAAAATCTCATAAATCTTGCAATTAGAGTTTTGCAATCATAGGAATCTAAAGGTTTAAAATCTCGTAAAATCCACACTTTACGGAATCTAAATTTGCCTAGAAATATTTTTTATTCGGTTGGAGGGCTTCGCCCTCATCTTAAATCTATTCCCGCTTTAATCTAATCCCGCCCACCGCCCCTATTTGGTGCCACCACACGGAGTTTTATTTAATAAAAAATTGCTTTAGCGATTTTTAAAGATTCATGTGAGGCTCACGCCTCACACACAAAAAAGGGCTAGTAAGCAAAAACAATAATTATTGAAAACTGGCTTTAATATTTCACATAAAAAGGGTGGTGGGTGGGAAAACGAGCGTAGCGAAGTTTCCTGTAAAAGATTAGATGTATTGTAAAGGCTTTAGCCTTTACAATTAACAAATTAGAATCTCTTAAAGTTTTACGAGAATTTAAAGTTTTAGAATCTCACAGATTTCATGTTTTTAAACTTTAAGATTCCATAGATTCTGCGAAAATCTGCAGAATCCTAGAATTATAAAAGTTTGGATTCTCGCAGATTCCGCCTTAGAATCTAACTTCCCACATTCCAACAGAATCTAGATTCTTAAAACTCTCGCGGAATCTCTGCGGATTTTTTAAGTTTAGATTCTTTCAAACTTAGAATCTTGCTTAAATTATAAAAGAAAAGTAAAAACCACGATGATGTTTTAAAATGCTTATGCTAATGCAATTTAAGAATCTTTTTTAAGTAAAAGTGGGGAAAACAAGACTTCTATATTTAAAGCTTAAATTTCTAGGATTCTAATGGATTTCATCTCAAACAAATCAAGCAAATGCAATTTCTTAAAATCCCAAATCTTTAGCCAAATAATTCCACCGCCATTTCTAAATTTTCTTTAGCAAAATGAATAGTAAAGTTTTCTAGTAAAACAAAGTTTCTTGCAAAAGATTTATGGGCTTGGGCTATTTTAAAGAAAATAAAGTCTATTAGATTCTATAGAATCTAGCCCCTAATCAATCTTTAACACCGCTAGGAATGCATCTTGCGGGAGTTCGACCTTGCCTATTGCCTTCAAGCGTTTTTTGCCCTCTTTTTGCTTCTCTAGCAGCTTCCGTTTTCTAGTTATATCCCCTCCGTAGCATTTTGCCGTTACATTTTTTCCCATTGATTTTATGGTCTCCCTTGCGATGACCTTATTGCCGATACTAGCCTGAATCGCCACCTCAAAAAGCTGTCGCGGGATAATCTCTTTCATCGAATTTACTAGATTCTTGCCCTTTTGATACGCCTTTTCACGCGCCACAATGATACTTAACGCATCGACGATTTCCCCTGCTACACGGATATCTAGCTTTATCAAGTCGCCCTTTCTATACCCAGCATTCTCGTAGTCAAAGCTCGCATAGCCCTTTGTGGAAGATTTCAGCTTGTCATAAAAGTCCATAATTATCTCATTTGTAGGCATTAGATACACCAGCAAGACCCGCTGCTCTGTGATGTATTCCATTTTTTCTTGAATCCCACGGCGATTTGAGAGTAGCTTTATCACATTGCCTAGAAACTCGCTGGGCGTGATTATCGTGGCTTTGACATATGGCTCTTCGATATGCGTGATGTTCTGCTCTGGGGGGAGTTCGGCGGGATTCTGCACTTCGGCGATTTCGCCATTACTCAAATATGCGTGATACAGCACCGTTGGGGCAGTAGCAATCAAATCAAGGTCAAATTCTCTCTCCAATCGCTCCTTAATCACCTCCATATGCAACAACCCCAAGAATCCCACGCGGAAGCCAAATCCAAGTGCCACAGAGCTTTCCGGCTCAAACTCCAGCGAAGAATCATTTAGCTTTAGCTTATTCAGTGCATCGCGCAAATCCTCGAATCTATCCGTTTGAATGGGGTAGATTCCAGCAAAAACAAATGGCTTTGCCTTAGTGAAGTTCCCCACTGGGCTTTGTGCTGGAGCATTTTTGTGCGTCATCGTATCGCCCACGGAAATATCATCAACTTGCTTTAGCCCCAAGCAGACAATGCCGATTTCACCGCATTTTATGGCATTCGTTTTCTTTTGATTTATGGGGTGCGGATAGAGTAGCTCAAGCACCTTGTGGCTTTTCCCACTCCCCATTATCAAAATCTCATCATCGATTTTTATCGCCCCATCGATTATTCTAACAAGTGCCAACGCCCCCAAATAGTTATCAAACCACGAATCATAAATCAAAGCCTTAAGGGGAGCAGACGGATTCCCACTTGGCGGGGGAATAGTGTAGATTATAGATTCTAGCAATTCACTTATGCCAATGCCATTTTTCGCACTAACCAAAATGGCGTTTTTGGCAGAAAGCCCAATGGTGCTTTCAATCTCGCTTTTGGCGTTCTCCACATTTGCAGCTGGCAGGTCGATTTTGTTAATCACTGGGATAATTTCCAAGTTATTTTCTAATGCAATATAGACATTTGCGATAGTTTGCGCCTCCACGCCTTGACTTGCATCGACTACGAGCAACGCCCCCTCGCACGAGCTAAGAGAGCGAGAAACCTCATAGCTAAAGTCCACATGGCCGGGCGTGTCGATTAGATTTAGGATATATTTTTTGCCCTCGAGCATGTATTCTAGTCGCACACTCTGGGCTTTTATAGTGATACCACGCTCCTTTTCAATATCCATCGTATCCATCACTTGTGCACTCATCTCTCGCTCACTCACCGCCCCGCACTCTTGGATAAGCCTATCTGCGAGCGTGCTTTTTCCGTGGTCGATATGGGCGATAATGGAGAAATTCCTAATGTTTTCCATAAAATTTCCTATGTTTTTAAGTCGCTTTTGGCGTGGTTTTCTGTGCTAGTTTGACGCCGCTTTAATGCAGATTCCGCCGTTTTTCTGCGATTTTTGTGCCGGTTTTAGTGCAAATTTTAATGCAAAAAGTGGCGGATTCCAGTGAAATAAAGGGCGATTTTATGCGTATTAGCCGCCTCTATTACCTCGCTATCTCTAATACTTCCTCCGGGCTGGATTATCGCTTTCACACCCACACTAGCAGCCAAATCAACGCTATCCCTAAATGGGAAAAACGCCTCACTTGCCATACTTGAGCCTCTTAGGCTTAGCCCCATATCCTTTGCTTTTAGGGCAGCAAGCTTAGCGGAATCTACCCTGCTTGTAAGCCCCATGCCAATCCCCACAAGTGCGGAATCTTTCACATAAGTAACGCAATTTGACTTGGTGAATGCGGCTAGTTTATAGGCGATTTCTAGGTCTTTTAGCTGGGATTCGTTCGCTTTTATATCGCCACAAAGTTTTGCCTCCAAAATCTCGCTCTCCTTAACCTCATCTTGGGTTTGTAGCAAGAATCCTCCGCTAATATGGCGAAAATCGACCTTGTCTTTTGCGCTAGATTTTAATGTGAAAATCCTAACGCGCTTTTTCCCACTCAAAATCTCTAGGGCTTTTTCTGTGATATTTTTTGCCACAATCGCCTCAAAAAAGGTCTCATTCATAAGCTTTGCCAAATCCTCGCCAATCTCGCCATTTACCGCTACAACGCCACCATAGGCAGATAGCGTGTCGCACTTTAGGGCATTTTCATATGAGCTAAGGGCATTTTCTTTCACCGCAAAGCCACAAGGATTCCCGTGCTTTACGATACAAATGGCATTTTTACTAAAGGCATTCACCACCCTAAACGCCGCATTTATATCAAGCATATTATTAAAGCTACACTCGCCTTTTAGCACCTTAAAATGCTTGCTCCAGTGGCTTTCAAACTCATAAAACGAAGCCTTTTGGTGGGGATTTTCCCCATATCGTGTGTCGCAGTATTTTTTCCCCACGATAAAGCTTTTTTCGCCAAATCCGCCATTAAATCGCTCATTCATATAATTTGCGATAAATGCGTCGTAACTCGCGGTATGTTCGAACGCCTTTATCATCATATTTCGGCGAAATTCTAGGGAATCTGCCCCATTTTTTAGCACCACAATTACGCTTTTGTAATCGCCCGGATTTACTACCACAAGGACATTTTGGAAGTTTTTTGCAGCCGCTCGAATAAGGCTTGGACCGCCAATATCGATATTTTCGATAATCTCAGCGAAATCCTCCGTATTTTGCGTGGTTTCCTTGAATGGATATAGATTCACGCACACCAAGTCAATCGCCTTTATCTCGTGGCTTTTGGCGGCTTTTTGGTCGCTCTCATTGTCTCTACGAAAGAGGATTCCGCCGTGGATTTTGGGGTGGAGCGTCTTTACCCGCCCATTAAATAGCTCCTCTGCCCCAGTGTAGGTGCTAATATCAAGCGCCTTAATATTGTGTTTTTCCAAATGCCGCAAAGTCCCACCAGTGCTTAAAATCTTAAAGCCAAGAGATATTAGCTCGCTTGCAAAAACCTCGATATTTTGCTTATCACTCACACTTAAAATCGCTCTCACAATTAATAACCTTTCACATAATTATAAATTTTTTCTGCTATTTCATTTGCAGAATCTAAGGCATTTAGCGTATAATCAGCCATATTTTTATAGATTTTTACCCTACTTTGATATAAATCATCAATAGCACTAAATTGCTCAAACATTGGACGCTTTTGTATCCCATCTTTTATAATCCTTTTTGAGAGCTCATCAAGTGGTGCTTCGAGATAAAAAACATTACCAATATCGCGTATATCATACCTCATAGGCATACCTCCGCCGGTTGATATGATGGCATTATTGACATTATTTTTAATCCAATCACATAGCGAAATCTCTATCTCACGGAATCTTTCCTCGCCAAAATTCGTAAAAATATCATTCACTTGCATATTATAATTTGTTTCAATAATGCTATCAGTATCTAATAAAACATTCTCAAAAAGCCGTGCTAACTCCCTCCCAATAGTTGTTTTCCCAGAACCCATAAAGCCGATTAGAACGATATTATTTAACATTTATATTAACTCCATTTTGTGTTTGCTTAATATCATAAATATAGCTTCCATCAAGCTCAACTACAATTCGCAAAAAATCATCGTGTAATCCGTATTTAATCGATGTAAAATAAGGATTATTTATATCAATTTTATTTTTCTTATAATATTTCATATTTATATCAAAATCAAGCACAATCCTATCAGGATTCTTCATTATAAAATCCCGCAAAAGCTTACCTTCATAGGCTATAAATATGTTATTATTGTCTATTTTATAGACATTCGCCATACTAGAATCTTTAGAATCTAAAGTAGTGTTAGTGGAAATAGGTTTATCTAAGATTTGTGAAACAACCAAAGGCATTCTCCAATCTATTTTACCACTTACAGCAACACTTTTAGTTTCTATCGAGCCATCGATATTTTGATAAGTTATTTCTATTTTTTTAATCAATCTAGCATTGCTAGGCAAACTTATTTCTTCTTTATCAAATACACTTGTCTCGCCATAATACGGACGAATAGAATCTTTTGGCACGACTAATGGGACAAATGGATCATCTCTAGAAAAAAGCAAACTTACAAATAACATAATGCAAAATATAATTCTTTTATTCATTGATTATTAAGCCTTATATATTTTATTTTCCACCGCTTATCTCAAAAATCTCTTTTTGTAGAAATGCATTCTGTCGCTCGTAGAATTTCACACTAGTTTCTAGCTCTTTTTTCTCTTCTCGTAGCTCAAGTAAAACAAAAACGGATTTATTGCCAAAAATTAATATAAAAATATAAACAAACAACATCATTAAAGCAATAATAAGCAAAATATAAGGGCGATAAAGTCGTATCTTATCCCATATACTTAGCTTTTCTTCAAATAATTTTGCCATTTACTTAAATAGATTCCAGCCTAAATATTCCGGGCAATCCAGCTCATTTTCGATTTCTAAAAGGCGATTATACTTTGCGATTCTCTCACTCCTTGCGGTGCTACCAGTCTTTATCTCGCCTGTATTTAGCCCCACAGCGAAGTCCGCGATGAAGCTATCCTCGCTTTCCCCGCTCCTGTGGCTCATAATGCACTTATATTTGTGTCGCCCAGCCAGTCGCACGGTCTGCATAGTCTGCGAAACGGAGCCGATTTGATTTGGCTTTACAAGCACGGCGTTTGCGATATTTTTGCCAATGCCCTCACGCAAAATTTTCTCATTTGTCACAAACAAGTCATCGCCCACAAGCTGGATTTTATCGCCTAGCTTTTTAGTTAGCTTCGCCCAGCCCTCCCAATCGTCCTCACTCAAGCCATCTTCAATCGAAACTATTGGGTATTTCGCACAAAGATTCTCATAATATTCAATCAATTCCTCGCCACTTAAAGATTTATTTTCAGCTGCTAAAACATACTTGCCCTCGCCATTTACAAACTCGCTACTGGCGACATCAAGGGCGATTGCGATTTGTTCGCCCTCTTTATATCCAGCCTGTTTTATCGCTTTTAAAATCACCTCGATTGGCTCTTCATTATTTTTCAAGTTCGGTGCAAAGCCTCCCTCATCGCCGATACTCGTAATATGCCCTTGTGATTTTAAGATATTTTTAAGATTCCAATACACCTCGCTACTTGCCCGAAGCGCCTCCCTAAAGCTAGAAAAACCAAGTGGCATTATCATATACTCTTGGAAATCCACCGTATTGTCAGCGTGGCTTCCGCCATTGATAATATTTAGCATTGGCACTGGCAGGATATTTGCATTAATGCCACCGATGTAGCGATATAGCGGGATTTCTAGGGCTTCCGCACTTGCCTTTGCAAGAGCCATAGAAGTGCCTAAAATCGCATTTGCCCCTAGCTTGGAGTAATTCTCCGTGCCGTCTAACTCAGCCATAATCTTATCAAGCTCATTTTGATTAAATGGCGAAACCCCGATTAACGCCTCCGCAATGGTCGTATTGACATTCTCACACGCTTTAAGAACGCCCTTGCCAAGGAATCTCGCCTTATCGTCGTCGCGTAATTCCAATGCCTCTCTTTTCCCAGTGGACGCCCCGCTTGGCACGATTGCATTGCAAGAAAGCCCATTATTTAGCCCAATGGTAACCCTAATAGTTGGATTCCCTCTGCTATCTAGCACCTCATCGGCAAATACATCATCTATATAAATCATTTTTTCTCCTCGCTATTATCAGTATCATCTACATTCTCATCTACAAACTCGATTATCTCGCTACTTGCACCGATTTGCTCTTTGATTTTTGCCTCGATTTCATTGGCGATGTCTGGGTTTTCTTTTAGGAAAATCTTGGAATTTTCCTTGCCTTGTGCGATTTTCTTATCTTTATAGCTAAACCACGCACCACTTTTATCGATAATATCAAGCTTCACGCCGTAGTCTACCAACTCGCCTAGCTTAGAAATTCCCTCGCCAAACATAATGTCAAACTCAGCCTCTCTAAATGGCGGAGCAACCTTGTTTTTTACCACTTTTGCACGAACGGTATTTCCTATGGCTTGTTCGTTTACTTTTAATGTTTTTATTCGTCTAACATCAATCCTAACACTAGAATAAAATTTTAAAGCATTACCGCCAGTTGTTGTTTCTGGATTACCATAGCCTATATTTCCTATTTTCATTCTAATTTGATTAATGAAAATAACAGTAGTATTCATTCTATGCAAAATACCTGTTATTTTACGCAATGCTTGGCTCATAAGCCTTGCTTGAAGCCCTACATGTGCATCGCCCATATCGCCATCTATTTCAGCTTTTGGTGTTAGGGCTGCTACAGAATCTACAACTATTAAATCAACTCCACCGCTTCTAGTTAATGTTTCTAAAATCTCTAATGCTTGCTCACCATAATCTGGTTGGGAAACATAGAGATTCTCCACATCGACGCCGAGTTTTTTGGCGTAATACACATCTAATGCGTGTTCTGCGTCGATAAAAGCACAGATTCCACCTTGTTTTTGACACTCTGCGGTTATTTGCAAACTTAATGTGGTTTTGCCGCTGGATTCTGGTCCATAGATTTCAATAATTCTACCTTTTGGGATTCCACCTATTCCAAGTGCCAAATCAAGCCCAAGTGAGCCTGTGGAAATGCATTCTATTTTTTCACTTTGCTTATCACCAAGTCGTATCAAAGCCCCCTTGCCAAAGGCTTTATCGACTTGTTTTAGTGCTAATTCAATCGCTTTTTGTTTATCTTTATCAATCATATATACCTCTTAAAATGTAAAAATAATGCAAATTCTATCTATTTTTTAGTTAAAATAAATTCAAATTCTAAATAAAGAGTTATTTATGAGTAAAATTGTTGTTGCACATTCGCCCGATGCAGATGATATTTTTATGTATTATGCGATTTATTTTGGCTGGATTGGTTCAAAAAATATTAAATTTAGTAATATCGCACTTGATATTGAGAGCTTAAATGAAGGGGCATTAGATTCAAAATATCTAATCTCTGCTATTTCATTTGCTTTATATCCATTTATAAAAAATAATTATGCCCTACTTAGCACAGCTATGTCCTTTGGAGAGGGATATGGACCTAAGCTTATTAAAAAAAGAGGTAAATCTTTAAAGGATAATTTTAAGGTCGCTTTAAGTGGCAAATGGACTACAAATGCAATGATTTTTAAGATTAAATATCCAAATGCAAGAATAGTTTATAAAAACTTTTTGGAGATTGAAAATGCCGTTCTTACGGGTGAAGTCGATGCAGGAGTTTTGATACACGAATCTATACTAAATTTTGATGATAGTCTTGAAGTTGAGGCAAAACTTTGGGATATTTGGATTGATTTAGCGGGGGATTCTCTACCGCTACCGCTCGGTGGAATGGCAATATCTCGTTCGATTCCCCTACTTCGTGCAATTGAGTGTCAAGAGATATTGACAAATGCCGTTAGAGTCGCTGTCAATAATAAAAAGATTCTATCTACAATGCTTGAAAATTATGTTAGAGTAAATCAAAATAATCTAGAAAAATATCTAAATATGTATGCCAATAATAACTCAATAACATTAAATGAAATACAAATAAAGGCATTGGATAGGCTTTTTAAAATAGGATATGATTTTGGAGTATATAAGAATCTAATAGAAACAAAGGACTATCTACTGCCTGTGGATTATAAGGATTTGCGATTTTGCTAACCTAAAAATTAATATTGCATAGCATTTGATGATTTAAGATTTATTTTTGTTTCAGAATTTTGATTATAGCTATTGCGAAATATTTTACAGAAATTAGAAGCATTGGCATTAATGTTACTTGGTATGAAATGCAACACTCCATCGATTAAATCAATATATAGATATTCTCCATCACATAATACTTGATTGGAATTATTGTTATTATTGACATACGATATTGCTACTACGCCATTTTCTGTTGATTTCCATCGTGCTTTATCCAAAGCTCCAACATACATAAGCCATTCTCCCCAAGTAGAAAAACCTTCGGGTGCTGCAGTATCAACATCAATATTCCCTGCGACTATTTCAGCAGGAACTTGCGTTAATAAAGTAGCCACATCGCTTTTTAATGTCGCTACTTGAGAATCCATTCTAGTTTCAAATAGCCAAGTTGTTGCCAACCCAGCCAAAGCACCAATTATTACGATAACAAATACTAATTCAACCAAAGAAAAACTTTTTCTCATTATGTTTTTTCCTTTATATACTACGATAAAATGTGCCATTATATTATATTTATTTTTTATTTACAATTATGTTTATAATTCGATTTTTAAACTTCCAAATCAAGAATGCCATCATTATATAGATTAAAAAATATGTTAATATTTTCATCGAAAATTATTCTAATCTCATCAAATTCATCAAAGCCTTCTAAATTTTTTATATTATTTTCTAATATATTTCTAACATTTTTATATTGTGTTTTTATAATCAACGATTGATTATTATATATAACCCCATTTATCAAACCAAGATTATTGAAAATAGCACTAAATTCGATTTTGCCATCTTTTGGTTTTTTAATCTGCAACAATATATCCTTTTTATTATCGTTTATAACAATATTAAGAATTTTTTTATTCAATGCAATCAAAGAATTAGTAAGAAATAAAAAATCATCTTTTGTGCTAGAGGCTATAGATTTTTCAATCAAATTGTCGCTAAATTTTTCAATAAATCTAGAATCTTTTAATAAGCTTTCAAACTCATTTATATCAAATTTAAGGCTGGATTTTTTTGCGTTATCAAATATTTTTGGTTGCTTTATTAGATTAGAAATAAGGATTTCATTAACACTAGAATCTTTAACTATTGCCCAATATTTGCTACCAATTTGTAGATTATTCATACTTTTTGCTTCAATTATATTATTGCCAAGTTTTAATAAATATCCCATTCTAGTTTTTTCCATAACCTGAAGCAATATAGGCAGAGTAGTATTGTAATGCTTTGTTTGTGATAGATTCTGTGATATTTTAGAAATATTAAGAATCTTGCTAATCATCTTGATTGAAGCTCTTTTTCCATTATATTTGCTATTTCAAAACTTATGCTAAATTTATCCTTTTTGGATAAAAAAATCTTAGAATCTTTGCTAAAAATGGTGATTTCATTATCATTTGAACCAATTTTATTATTATCATTTATGATATTTAATACAACCAAATCGCAATCTTTCCCACCTAAAGTTTTTGGTTGTAGCATTTTCCTAGCTTTAGATTCTGCGATATTTTCATTACTCTCAGCTTTAAATCCAACTTTAAACGCACAATTTATATTGCTTAAAATATCTTCATCTTGAATTAATTCTAGATTCCACGATTTGCCTATATCTTCTTTTTTTATTTTTTCATTCTTAGGATTCTGCACTATAAAATCACTAATCGCAGCCGCCATTATGAGTATAGAATCTTTTTTGCAATACTTTTTTAGTGCATTTCTAAAATCATTATTTGATTTAACATTAGTAATATTTATATCAAGTGGTAATGTTAGCGGGAATTTAGATGAAATAAGCCTAACTTTTGCCCCTAAGAGATAGAAAATCAACGCTAAATTTGATGATTGTAATCCGCTTGAATTATTTGAAATATGGCGAATATTATCTATTTGCTCTATGCTACCTCCACCTGTTATTACAATATCTTTATTTATCCAAAAATCTTTTTTTATAAAACTCTTTTTTATATGAAAAATTATTTCATCTATAGTAGCCATCGCACCTTTTGCGACTATATTACAAGCTAAAAGCGTCTCACGCGGTGGAATTATTGTATAACCCATTTTAGATAAATCTTTTAGATTCTGTTTATTTTGGATAGATTCCATCATATTTATATTTGCACTAGGAGCTATTAGAATAGGACATTGACAAGCAAAAAGTGTTGATAATACTAATGTATCGGCAATCCCATAACGAAGCTTTGCTATACTATTTACACTAGCAGGAGCAAGTATAGCTATATCCGCCCAAAGGGCGTAGCTTATATGATTTGGTGAATCTTTGCTATGACTCTGTGTTTTAGAATATAATACTTCCTTGTTACTAAGGGCTTCAAAACATAGTGGTTGTATAAGGTTTAATGCCTCATCACTCATAACTACGGCAGTTTTTGCTTCCATTTTTTTAAGATTGCTAATCAAATCAAGTATTTTATAAATCGCAATAGAGCCTGTTACTAAAATCAAAATATTTTTGTTTTTTAAGATATTATCCACTTCTATATTCCTAATATTAAAATATAGAATCTTATCTTAAAATTTTTCTCTAATAATAAAAATGCAATATTTCCTAATAAAATTTACCCCAAAAAAGCAATGTTTAATTGTAAGTTAAATAAAATTTTGCAATTTCTACACTAAAGGACTGCTTTGAAATACAATACATCTATGGGGGGGGGGGGACAACGAAAATCTAAATTAAACTTCCAAAACCCACAATTTAAAGAAAAACTTTTCACTATATTTTTTATCGCTTTTTTGTGTATCTATTTGCTAAATATTGCGATTTTTCCTAATTTTGGCGTGATTGACGACCATATCGTTATTTCCACACTTGCAAAAGGTGAGTTTATCCCGCTATTTATTCTCCCATCAATTGGGCGATTTTATCCGCTTGATGCAATGGATTTGAATATCATTTATGCAATTTTTGGGCTAAATATTAATGCAATTTATATTTTTACTGCTATTTTTGCACTAATTACGGCACTTTGCTTGTTTTTTGGTCTTAAAATTATTTTAGATTCCGTGCTAGATTCTACAAATCTCACACATTCAAATAGCAATCCAAATTTAACGCACCAAAATCTCACACAAAACGCCCAAGATTCAACATTCCAAAATTCAACGCTTTTAGCGATGATTGCAATTACGCTTTTTATGCTAACTCCAGCCTTTGCTACGGCATTTTTACGACTTTTTGTGCCGGAAAAGTTGGAGAGCGTATTTTTTGCAATTTTTATTTTCACATTCATTAAATTTAGCTTTAAAAATTCAAATTTCTATTTCCTAATCGCCCTAATTTCTGGGAGCTTAGCACTTTATTTTAAAGAAGTTGCATTTATTATGCTTGGGAGCTTTGCATTTTTTCATCTCATTTTTTCAGCCATAAATGACAAAATGCCCTTATTTAAACCCACAAAGCCAAAAATCTTAGATTTAGCCCTTATTCTTAGCTGTGTTGTGTGGGTTGTGCTATATTTTATATTTGTGATTTTGGAGAAAACAAACTCTGGGCGATATGGCGATACGCCCTATAGTGCCTTGCTTGTGTTTGCGAAAAGTGCCATAAATTACGCACTTAGTGAGCCATTTTTATTTATCGGCATTTTTGTTTTAGCACTTTTTAGAATCTTTTGCGTGAGTGTGAAAAAAGAGCGGATTAATCCATTTTTAGATTCTTGTATTTTGGCTTCTGCTTTGCATTCTTTGGCGTATTTAGCGTTAAATATTTACTCATTTCACTATCCGCTTCCAGCATATATTTTTGCCCTTTTTCCACTAGCATATTATTTTAGGAAATATTGGGGGAATCTAGCAATTAAGGGCGTTTTTGGGCTTTGTGTGGTAATTTTTATTCTCAATTCGCTTCCAGCATTCATTTATCAATTTAATCACTACAAAGCCGTGCCAAATAACTATCAAGCCACACTTTCATTCCTAGATTCCTATATCAAGGAGAATCCGCATACAAATATCTATCTTGATGGCGTAAATCGTGCTTCAAGCGGAGAAGTCTATCATAGCTTTATAAAGAATCTTGAATTTAAGGGGCTAAAGGATTTTGATTTTTACTCAGATTTGGGGATTGATAATGAGATTTTGGGGAAAGAAAATCCCAATTCGCCATATGCTGTTTTTAAGAGTAATGAAAAGGTGCCAAAAAAGCCCGGTGATTTGGTAGTAATCACGCCATATATGACTTTTAACATTGATGAAAATTATATAAAAAATCATAATTACGAGCTTTTATTTGAAAGCAAATGGGGCTTAAATATCCCACTTTTAGGCATTAAATCTGCCCTAAAATCTATGGTGTCTCAATCTAATCCAAGCCTAGTTTTAAGCCAAAATATTTATGCCCTACCAATCCACTTTAGCGTATATCGTGTAAAGGGAGAGCGATGAGAAGCAAAAAGAATAAGATTGTAGAAAATCTAGAATCTAAGAGTGTGAAATCTAAAAATGTAGAATCTAAGATTCTAAAATCTAAAAATATGGAAACTATATCTACCCCCCCCCATAATAGGAGTTTTGATAGGAATCTAAGTAGAAAATCTAGCGATAAATTCGTAAAATCCGGTGAATCTAATAAGTTTAGAAAATCTGCCAAATCTCAAGAATCTATAGAATCTAATAATCTTAGAAAATCTAGCGAGTGCGTAAAATCTAATAATTTTATAGAATCTAATAAATCTAAATCCCCGCCAACTCTAGCCCTAATCGTGCCGTATTATAACGAAGAGGAAGTTTTAGGAAAAAGCCTTGAGATATTTTCAGCTCTCCTAGCCAAACTAAAGGCGGAATCTAGAATATCAAAGCAAAGTTTTATGATTTTTATAAACGATGGGAGCAATGATAAAAGCTATGATATTTTAAAATCTTTTATGGCAAATGGGGAATCTATGGCGGAATCTAAGTCTATAGAATCCGCGGAATCTACAGAATCCAGAATGGAAACCAAAGCGGAATCCAAGCTAGAATCCAAATCGCAATCCGCAGAATCTACAAAATCTAAGGCGGAATCTACCCAAATAATCTCCATAAAACTTAGCAAAAACTATGGACATCAAAATGCCCTTTTGGCGGGATTAGAATATGCTAGGGACAAATGCGATTGTGCTATTAGCATTGATTGCGATTTGCAGCAAGATATTAATAAAATTGCCGAGTTTTTGGAGCATTTTAGCAATGGTAGCGATATAGTTTTTGGCGTAAGGAGCGATAGAGCTGGGGATTCGGCATTTAAGAAATATAGTGCTTTGGGATTTTATAATCTAATGCGATTTTTTGGGGTCAATATCATCAAAAATCACGCTGATTTTAGGCTACTTAGCAATAAGGCGTTGAACTTTATCGCCAAGTATAAGGAGGTCAATCTATTCTTGCGAGGGATATTTTTAGAGATTGGCTTAAAAAGCTCGATAGTGCATTTTGAGGTAAAAAAGCGCGAACTTGGCAAAAGCAAGTATAATCTCGCTAAAATGCTTTCCCTTGCGCTAAATGGCATTACAAGCTTTAGCGTTACGCCTTTAAGATTGGTATTTAGTCTTGGGTGTGTTATATCGATTTTTAGTGGAATCTTGGGGCTTTATGGGCTTCTTGTAGCTATTTTTAGCGATTCTGCGGTGCCCGGCTGGGCTTCTATCGTCGTGCCGATATATTTCCTAGGGGGAATCCAAATGCTTAGTCTAGGCATTATTGGTGAGTATATTGGCAAGATTTATAGCGAGACAAAGGGGCGTCCACGATATTTAATAGAGGAGATTCTAGGGAGTAAAATAAATCTTAAATAAAACTATTCCATATCCCAAAATGGCGGTCCAGCCTTTAGCATTTCTGTTAATTGAGCTGCTCTTTGCGGGGTCATCTTTGATAGAATCTTACTCATATCTTTAGAATCCATTGAAAAAAGCAATTCTGCGGCATCTTTTAATGGCATATTTTCTATAATCGCTCCAGCTTTTGAATCTCGCATTTTTGCGTAAGTTTGGGTTATTTTGTCATTTTTTGCATTTTGTATATTTGCTAGAAGTTCTTCATTTTGTTTTATTAATTCCTGTATTTGATTTTTCTGCTCTGCGGCTTCTTTTAATAAGGATTCTATTCGCTGCTCTTGGAGTTGTAACTCTTGAAGTTTTTTATTATTTAATGCTTGTTGTTCTTCGTATAGAGAAGTCATCATTCTTTTTTGTTGCTCTACTCTTGCTATTTCTTGTGTAATCTCATCTTTTCGCTGCTCAAAAATTACATTACAATCAATCACATTACTTGTATTTTGATTTAATTCCTCGCCGACAACAATACCTAAAAATAAACAATACATAAGGATAAATCTATTCAAAAAACACTCCTTAAAATTATTTTATTTATTTCTATGATGTAGGATTCCGCCAAATTCATCTAATACCTTTTGTTCTTCTCTACTTAGCCTATTTAATGCCCATTCTATCTCTTGGAGATGGAGATAATTAATCTTTTCGTATTCTATCATTGCTAGTTTATATTTTTTATTTATATCAATCTTGGTTGATTTCATTAATTCTAGTATATTATTTTCTTGCTCTATTTCAAGCTGAAACGCACTAACTGCATTTTTAAATGATAGTAATTCTTGATACACACTGACATTTGGCACTTTCATCTCTTTTAATTGGGATTTGAGATTAGCGATTTCTTTTTCTTTATTTGCAATAGCATTATTGATAGTGATTAATTCCCGCTCAATCTTATTTAAAATATCTTTTTTGATTTTTAAAATAATGCTAAATTTTGTTTTCATCGCTTTATGGTGTCGTTTCTATCTGCACTAGTTGATATTATAGATATTTTAGTTTGCAATATTTTTTCTAATGCAAATATATAATCTTTCGCTTCCTTAGGTAGATTCTCAAAATCTCTTATGCCTTTTACTCCATTAAAACCCTTAAATTCTTCATATATTGGCTCTACATCTCTAAGACTAAATGGAAAACTTGATAATTCTTTTCCATCTTTTTTATAACCTACACATATTTTTATACTACTAAATCCATCAAGAACATCGAGTTTCATCAAAGCTAATTGCGTAACTCCATTTAATCTAATAGCATATTTACAAGCCACCGCATCAAACCAACCACAGCGTCTTGCTCTACCTGTAGTTGTGCCGAATTCGCCACCATTTTTTTGTAATGTTTTCCCATCATCGCCAAAATCTTCACTAGGAAAATACCCTTTTCCAACACGCGTGCAATATGCTTTTGCTATGCCTATTACTTCGCCTATATCGTGAGGCGAGATTCCACTACCGATACAAGCACCCGCTGAGATAGTATTTGAGCTTGTAACATATGGATATGTTCCGTGGTCAATATCAAGCATACTTCCTTGTGCACCCTCTAGGAGAATCTTTTTATTGGAATCCATCGCCTCCCAGAGTATTTCATTAGTATTTTTTATAAAAGGGGGGAGTTTTGTAGCATAATCTCTAATCTTTCTAGACAAATCATCAATATCAGGGAGCTTGACATTATAAATAATATTATAGAAAGCTATGGATTCTAGATGTTGCTTTAATCGTAAGATAAAATCATCGATATTTAGCAAATCGCCAACCCTAAAGCCACTCCTGCCAACCTTATCCACATAAGTCGGTCCTATGCCTTTACAGGTTGTGCCGATTGCAGTTTTTATATCCTGCTCTTTTAATCTATCGATTGCTTCGTGATAAGGCAGTATTAAATGCGTCTTTGGGTCTATAAAGATTCTCCCCTCTGTATTATCAAATTGAGAGATTTCATTTAAAAATGCTTCAGGATTCAGCACCACTCCATTACTAATCAAATTTATACAATTATTATATAGGATTCCACTTGGAACTAAATGAAGTGCGATTTTTTTGCCATCGACTACAATAGTATGTCCAGCGTTATGTCCCCCTTGATAACGAACTACAATATCATAGTTTTTTGCTAGATTATCTACAATCTTACCTTTTCCTTCATCTCCCCATTGGATTCCAACAACAACATCACATTTTCTCATTCAACTACCTTATTTAAAATATATTCCACAACCTCATTTGTATAGATGGCAAACCCGCAAGATTGCACATCATCTATCTCGTATTTTCCACCAAGTAAAAATATCTTATTATCATTAAACATTCTAAAAAATAAGCTATCATAATAACCATTTGGCGAGTAATATAATGGTGAAAACATTGTATTTTTATAATCACAATAACTCGCACTATGTAGCAAAATCTCTAATTCTTCTTTTAAAAATCTTGGTGCTTTTGGAATATAGCTTTCTAAGTCATTTTTTGTTTGTATGGAGAGAAGGTCGCCAAAATACGAAGCAGACTTTAGAATCCTATCAATTTTCATCTTAGAAAATATATCAATATCAAGCTCACTTTCTTTAACACAAAGTTTAGGGATATTCATATTTGAGATTTGTAAAATTGGGTTTAGCTCTAATTCCAAGAAAATATTTACAGCAATACATAGTATATTTCCTAGTGAATCTTTATCTAAAAATTCAGCCCCAATTTGGTTTATCTCTGTGCTTGGATAAGAAAATGATGGTTGGATATAAAACCACTTTTTATTACTAATTTTATTGCCTAAATGTCGGTGTATAATCTTTATAACATCAGTTGTATTATCATTTCGCAATATCATTTGCTTATTATCATCTGCACTTATGCGAATGGCTTTATATTTATAAATAATATCTTCTAAACCAAAGCTAAAGCTAGGAGTGAGAATCTCTTCAAATCCATTTTGATAAAAAATATCAACAGCCTTAAGCTCAATGTCTCGCTTGATTTTGGCACTTAATCCAAAATGAATCTTGCTACCTTGCGGTATTTCATAACCTAAAGTCAAAACTTATCCTTAAATTTTTTACATTAATTAACATAATTATATTTTATCCATTTTAAAGAAACAATAAAGACTTATTGTTCTAATAATGCCAATATCTCATCTTTTGTGAGCCATTTTGTATTTGTAAAGCTATTATATTCAAAATCATCACAAATAGTTTTGCCTTTTTCATTTAATAATGTATAGGAATAATCAATAGGTGAATTAAAGTTGATAGTTGGCTCTATAATATAAAAATCATCAAATTCCTTACAATGCCTCGCATCATCTCTTGGAATCATAACTTCGTGTAGTTTTTCTCCCGGACGAATACCAACTATTTTATGCGGAATCTCTGGAGCTATAGCTTTCGCTAAATCTAAAATCTTAACACTTGGAATCTTAGGAACGAAAATCTCGCCGCCTTGCATTCGCTCTAAACTTTTAAGGACAAATTCAACGCCATTATTTAATGTAATAAAGAATCTAGTCATTCGTTCATCAGTGATAGGGATAAATTCGGCTTTACTATCACGAAGTTTTTTAAAAAATGGCACGACACTTCCGCGACTTCCCACTACATTTCCATATCTAACCACGCTAAATTTGGATTTTAATACACCTTTTATATTATTTGCACTAACAAAAAGTTTATCGCTACAAAGTTTTGTCGCACCATAAAGATTTATAGGATTTGCAGCTTTATCCGTGCTAAGTGCGATAATCTCCCCTACTTCCATTTTCAAACAAGATTCTATAATATTACTTGCACCATAAATATTTGTTTTTATGCATTCCATTGGATTGTATTCGGCAATAGGGACTTGCTTTAGAGCAGCGGCGTGGATGCAAATATCAACGCCATTTAATGCAGATTGAAGTCGGTTTTCATCTCGCACATCACCGATGAAATATCGCATTCGCTTGTCATTAAATTGCAATGCCATTTCATATTGCTTTAGTTCATCTCTGCTATAGATAATCACTTTTTTTGGATTATATTTTTCTAATATCGTTCTTACAAATTCTTTGCCAAAACTACCTGTTCCGCCTGTTATTAAAATAGTTTTATCATCAATTTTATTTAGCATTATTTTTCCCTCCTACATAGCCTAGCTCTAATAGTTTTTTTGATAAGGCTGTAAGTATCGCTCCTGTTGCTTCTCCTGCACTTCCGCCGTGCTCCACTAAAATCGTTATTACATATTTTGGATTCTTATACGGCAAAAAAGCTGTCATCCAAGCGTGTGAGCGATGATAATACTCCATTTGTTTTTCTGGGATTCTGCTTATTATATCTTGTGGGATTCCAACAACTTGTGCTGTTCCTGTTTTACAAGCAAGGGTAACTGGAGAATTTCTCGTAACCCTATACGCTGTGCCATCTTCGCTATTGCAAACTTGATACATTCCTAAAGCTAAGCTTGATAATTTGCTTTTTTGAAAATCGCTTAATACATCTTTTGGGATAAATTCAACTTCTTCATCTCCTAGTTTTTTTACAAAATGTGGCGTTGGGAGTTTTGATGTTGCAATCAATGCTGTATATCTAGCAATCTGCATTGGAGTGGTTAAAAATAAACCCTGTCCAATTGAGGTTGTTATAGTATCGCCGATAAACCACGGCTCTCCTCGATTGGCTAATTTCCATTCTTTTGTTGGCAAGATTCCATTAGATTCATTGGGTAAATCAACACCAGTTATTTCCCCAAAACCCATTGTTTTAAGTGTTTTAGCCATTTTTTCATCACCTATTTTTTGGCTTAGTTTATAAAAATACACATCCACACTTCGTCTAATCGCCTTTATCAAATCTGAGCTTCCGTGCCCCTTATGCGTCCAATCGCGAAATCGCCTTCCGCCTACTTCAATAAATGCGGGTGTTTCAACTACAGTTCGCTCATTTATATCGCCATATTCTAAAAAGCTAAGCCCAACGCCCATTTTTACAACACTTCCGGGCGGGTAAGTGCCATTTATCATCTTATTTAAAAATGGATTATTTAGGCTATTTATAAGCTCATCCCACTGCTCCTTACTCATACCATTGATAAAATAATTTAGATTATATTCCGGATAACTTCCAGCCGCTAGAATCTCGCCATTATGAGCATCCATAATAATCGCTGCCCCAGCTTTATCTTTAAATGCAATATCAAGCTGTTTTTGTAATTCTATATCAATGCCTAAAGTCATATCGTGTCGTTTATTTACACTAATTTTATCAATAACCTCAACAGTTCGATGCAATACATCAACTTTTGTTTTAATATATCCTAACTCACCTTGTAAAAAATCATTGTAATATTTCTCTAAGCCCGTTTTGCCTACTAATCCAATAAATCTTAAACTCTCATCATTTGCGATTTCTTTCTCATTTGCTGCACCGATATATCCTACTACATGCGAAGCTAATGCTCCATTTGGATAGAATCTTTTTGTCGCATTAAGGATTCTAATATTATCGCTTTGGCTTAGTATCGTATATGCTTTATACATATATTCATAAGGGATAAATCTAACTATAACAATATAATTATGATTATATGGTGAATATTCTTTCAAATACGCGCTTTTAAGCTCATCTCTATCTAAATGTGGTAGAAGCGAGACTATCTTATCAATCTCATCGCTAAGTATTTTTAGATTACTTTTTCTGCCTAAATATGGGCTAAGTGATATAGAATATCCCAAATTATTAACTGCAAGAGGTTGATTATTTCTATCTAGAATCTGCCCTCGTGCTGGAGTTAGAATCTCTGTTCGCATAGTATTATGTCTTGCTTGTTCTTTAAAAGAATCGTGTGAAACAACAGCAATATAATACAATCTAGCCAATATAATCAAAAATACCGCTACAACTGTAGATAAGATTATTTTATACCGAATATCCATCTTATCACCAATATTAAAATAATTTCACATAATATATATAAAAATATCATAGGCGTCCAAATATCAATATTATCATTATAAAGAAGCATTATAAAGAAATTAATAAAAAAATATGAAATATAGATTATAGGAGCATATAGAATCTCAAATATATTAAATTTACCAAATATCTTAACTATTTTTAAAAATAATAATATATAAACTAAGATATAGATGATAAATAAGATTCCCGGATAGAATCTCTTATCTATCTCATAAACAAAAGTTACAAGGGCAAAAAAGAATAATGCATAATATCTAGAATCATTAAATAAACGAATAAAATATAAGAATAACACACCAAATAAAGGCGGTAGAAATAAATACATACTACTTAGAAAATTATAAAAAAGTAAAAAGCATAGAAATAAACTTGTATTTATATAGTTTTTATAAGTGCTATTTCGTCGCATATTGGAAATCGAATACATTTTATACAATCCGCCCATATTTTGTGGTTTGGTAGTTTTTCTTTTTCTATTTCTTTAAAGCCTAATTTCTCAAAAACAACTCTCTTGTATGTAAGTGTTAGAATCTCCTTTAAATATAGATTTTTCGCTTCATCTATAAGTGATTTTATAAGCATTGTGGCGATTCCTTTGCGTCTGCAATCTTCACGAACATTTAGCGACCTTACCTCGCCTAAAATCATCGAATGGATATGCAATGCACAAAATGCGATTATCTCACCTTTTTCATTCCTAACAATACTATAAGAACGAATTGCATTTGCGATTTCATCTTCGCTTCTATCTAAAATCACACCTTTTTGCACCTCAGGTAAGATGAGATTCCGCATTTCTGGAATATCAAGTAAATTTGGCTTTAGTATTATAAAATCCATTTAAACTCCATAAAGCTTATTTAAAACGACATTACGCAAGGATTCTACACTTTGTTTGTCATTATAGGAAACACAAATTTTATTTTGTTGTTTTAGCTTGTGAAAATCATTCTTAGTTAATTTATCATATTTTGTAAAAACTTCTAAAATACTGCTATCTGCCCTTAGAATATCTTTTAAAAATAAATCTATTTCATTATCAATTTGCAACATCGTGTGTCTAGAATCTATTAGATGAATGAAAAGTTTAATAGAATCTCTGGCTTTTAAAAATGTGCTTAGATTCTTATCCCAAGCATTTTTTTGTGCTTTAGAAACCTTTGCATAACCAAATCCCGGAAAATCAATAAATCTTAAATCATATACTATATTATTTTTTTTCCACGAAGATAAGAAAAAATTAATAAGCTTTGTTTTGCCCGGCGTATGGGAGGATTTAGCAAGATTTTTATTATTTAAAAGTAGATTAATTAATGTAGATTTGCCGACATTACTTCGTCCTAAAATGGCAATCTCACTATAAAGCACACTTGGAGCAGTGGATAGATTCTCAATAGATTTTATAAAGTTTGAATGTAGCACAAATATAGAATCATTAATGGATTTGCTAGAATCTTTTTGTATATTAGTTGTTTGTGGCATTATTATCTTCTATTTTTCGTTCGCTATCTTCTAATTGAAAAATAAGCTTTGCTGGTTTATTTGATGTCCCTGTAATATTTACATAACCTATATCATTATTAATTATTATTTCTTCGCCTGTAACTGAATTTATTTTATTATCTTCTATTACTTCACCATCGCCAATAAGCTTATATTCGCCATTAGTGGCATTATAAAATACCTCATTTGCTTTTCCGTGTAATTTTCTATTATCCTTTGTAACAACAACAAATGTAACCCCGCCATAGGCTGAATAATTAAGCGGGATTCTATTCTTATCAATATGAATAACCACCTTTGAAGCATATAATTCATCTTGTCCTTTTTTAATCTCTACATTATTATTTAGCTCTATAATTCCATTATTTTCATCTGCCTCAAAATTTAATGCCTTAACTTCAAGCGTATCGGCAGCATTTAAAAATAATAATGTAAAAATAACTAAAATAAAAAATCTCATATCATTTCTTTTTTCGTTGTGGTGTTAGCTTTGCTTCTATATTTTCTGCTTTTGTTATGCCATTCTTTGCATCATAATAAATATTATCACCTTTTATATCTTGGAAATTCCCTTTAATACTGAAAAATCCATCTCCCTCCATTATATTTTTATCAATACGATAAACGCCCTTTGTGGTGTAGATATTATAACCATCGCGAACATCATTCACCCCATTATCAAAAAATATGCTATCTCCTTTTTTAAGAGCGGTTGGTGCAGTTATCGTATCAAGTATATTATTACTCAATCGCTCTAATAAAACATCATAAAATTCCTCAAATTTATCAAATTGTTTTGCATTTCTAGCATTTAATTTCATTAAAAGATTTTTATTATTTACTTGATAAATCGTAAAATTATTTAACTCAATCTTTGGAATATCTCCCGGGCTAACATAAGGAGAGACAACATTCTTATCAAAAGAAAATATTATAATCACGCTTAAAATCAATAAAAAAAGAAAAAAGAATGAAACGCTATTGCCAACATTTAAGAAATTCTTCATATAAATCTTCTTTTTTTAGTATGTATTCAATAGCCTCTCTAATAGCTCCATTTCCACCTTCTTTGGTGAGATTTATAGTTACAATATTCTTAATGCCATTTGCACAATCCAATGGTGCAAAGCTAATGCCAACTTCTTTAAACATTAAAATATCATTCATATCATCGCCAATTGCCGCACAAGATTCTGTATTTAGATGTAATTTTTCTTTTAGATTCCGCACACATTGACCTTTATCTTTTATACCCATAAAGATAAAATCGATATTCAATTCCTTTGCTCTCCGCTCTACAATGGGATTACTTCGTCCTGTGATTATCGCACTTTTTTTGCCTATTTTATGCCAATACACAAGTCCTAATCCATCTTTTACATTAAAGGATTTGAATATCTCTGGAGAATCCGTATTCAATGTATAATGCAGTTTTCCATCACTCAAAGTTCCATCAACATCAATACACAAAAGCTCAATCATAAAACACCTTTTGTGGAAGGAAGTGAGATTCTATCATTGATTCTAATAGCATTTCTCAACGCCACAGCAAAACTTTTAAAAATAGCTTCGCTTATATGGTGGAGATTCCTACCGCGTCTAAAAATAATATGGGTGCTTATATTTGCATTAAAAACAATTGCTTTAAAAAACTCCTCTACTAGCTCCGCATCAAATGTCCCTATTTTCCCACTTAAAGGTGCTTCAAAAACCAAAAATGCCCTATTTGAAATATCAACAGAGGATTCTACGCAAGATTCGTCCATAACTACACTTGCAAATCCAAATCGCTCAATATTTAAAACAGGGTAAAGAGATTGATTTAAAAGCTTTCCAATTACGATTCCGCAATCCTCAATAGTGTGATGAAAATCCACTTCCAAATCGCCATTACAAGCTAATTCTAAATCAATCAAACTATGCTTAGCAAAACTATCAAGCATATGATTAAAAAATCCAATCCCCGTATCAACCTTACTTTGTCCGCTTCCGTATAGATTTAGATTCGCAGTGATATTCGTCTCTTTTGTAGTTCTCGTTAATGATTTCATTACATTCCCCTTAATTTAATCGCGGATAAAAAATCCATCAATCTTATTATCCTTAAGAAAATCTCTAGCCTCTGCTTCGCTTTTAAATCCTGTTACAAATACGCGATAAATAGGCTCATTATTCAAATCGCCATCTTTTATAATGGTGGAATAATTATTATATTTATGCGAATCTCTATAAATCTCCGCACCAGCTTTTTTCCTAAATGCCCCGATTTGGATAGCAAAATTTCCACCATCAAAGGTTTTCTCGACATTACCTGTTTTGAATTCATTTTTAAATTCATTAGAATTAACCATATCTTTTACTAATGTAGATGAACTAGCAATTTCATTTGACACAACGCCACCAAATCCAATAACTTCGATATTTACTCTTGCTGTGCCACTTTTCACCATATCAATATCTTTTGCAGCAGCAGCGGACAAATCTATTATCCTACCTTCTACAAATGGACCTCTATCATTTATACGAACAATAGTGCTTTTATTTGTATCCTTACTAACAACCTTTACAAGTGTATTCATAGGTAGTGTTTTATGGGCGGCGGTGTGGAGATGCATATCATAGGTTTCGCCATTTGAGGTTTTTTTATTATGGAAATCAGGTCCATACCAACTAGCAATGCCATCATATGTTTCACCAATACTAACTTGTTGTGGATAATACCACTTACCATTTATTTGATAAGGCTTCATAGTGGCTCTTTGAACTGCTTCTCCATCTCTAGCAGCACCTAATTTTATATTTTCTGGTGGTGGAGTTATGGTTTTTTGTAGATTTGATTGGCTACTAGATGAGCCTCCGCTAGATGTATTTCCACTATTTGTGCTATAGGTATTATCATCATAATAATATTCGCTATTATTAGAATCTGTTGGCGTATAGCGATTGAGATAATCTTGGAATCCATCATAATCCTGATATGAGCCGATTCCGCCACGATAAGTGCTAGTGCTAGCACAACCTGTAATAAATAATAATATCGCAAATGATAAAAAGATAATTTTCAATTATTTCCCCCTAAACGCATTATTTGCAATTTTATACTTACTTTGCATAAGTGGAACGATAAGCTTTTGATTTATGGATAATAATGTTTTATTTAGATTATTTGCATTTTTTAATGTAGCAATACTAATACCATATTTTCGTGAAATACTATATAAGCTATCGCCCTTTTTTACCCTATAAACAATAAAATAATTTTCTAAATCAATTTTTTTAGGTTTAAAATTCTGCTTAAAATCTAAAAGATAATCATATGGCAAATAAACATCATATTCGCCTTTGATTGGTGGGAGAAAATTATATTTAAACTGCCTATTATATTGTTGCAATTCTTTTAAATCCATCCCCGCACCTTTTGAGATAGATTCTAAACTCGTTCCAGCTGGAAGCTTAATAGAAGCTAGAGTAAGTGCCGCTCCACGATTTAAAAAATACTCTTTTTCTTCAGTTTTGAGTGTATTTATATCATTAAAGGCTATACCCATTGATATAATCATTCTTATATAATTTCTAGTTTCAGAAGGAATGTATTTTTTCTGCTCGTCCATTAACACATAAATATCATCGCTACCTGCCTCTTTTATGGCTTTTTGTAATCTACCAATGCCACAATTATACGCCATTGCAGCAAGATACCATTTGCCTGTTGCGTTATATAATGATTTAAGATATTTAATTGCAGCTTCTGTTGATTTTATAGGGTCTCTTCGTTCATCAATAAATTCATCAATTCTTAGCCCTAGTTGCCTCCCTGTTTTTGGCATAATCTGCCAGATTCCAGAAGCCTTTTTAGGAGAATAAGCACGAGGAGAGAATTCGGATTCTGCCATAGCTAGATATAAAAATTCCTGTGGAACTCCCGCATCATTTAGCATTTGTTTTAATATGGGAATGTAAGTGTAGCCTTTATCAAAACTTTCCAAGAAAGATTCCCACTTTTCGCCTTTTGTTTTTCTATGGTGCATTTCAAATAAATCTAAATCCATTTGAAATGACCTATCAATATCAAACGCTGCTAATATATTTTGACCTTTTGTTATATATTGATTTTCATAAAAATTTGCATTACTACTTGAAACTAATAAACCGATAAATGCTAACTTATAAAATAATAATTTAGATAAGTTTAGTTTAACTTTCACCAAAACCCCTGTATTTATAATTGATAAAACTAAAAATTATACTTACTTTTTCTTAAAGTTTATTTTGCTATGTTTAAACTATGCTATTTTAGGCTGGTTTTGTAAGGATAAATCTAGAATCTAAATACAGATTTTGCATTCATTGTTGTTATTGCTGCGAGTTTATTTATATCCATTTGCAATGTATTTGCAAGGTGAGAAGCGATTAGTGGAATATACTCTGGAGTGTTAGTTTTACCACGATGTGGCGTAGGAGAAAGATATGGTGCATCTGTTTCAAGAAGTAACGATTCTAGTGGAATCTCTTTTAAACTTTCTCTTAAAGAATGTGCATTTTTAAAACTCACAATACCGCCAATTCCATAGTAACACGGGCATTTTAAAAATCCAAATAGATTCATATCACCACCAAAACAATGAAAAATAACGGCATTAAGTTCATTTGCATAATCACTTAAAATAGCTTTTACATCATCGTTTGAATCTCTTGTGTGGATAATTATTGGTTTACTATTTTCTAATGCTAATTCAATTTGGTATCTAAATGCAATCTTTTGTTTTGCTTTTGTATCATTTGCTATGCTAGGATTAGAATCCAAATAATGATAATCAAGCCCTATTTCGCCGATAGCTACGCATTTAGAGTGCGATAGTGCATTTTTTAATATAGATTTAGAATCTTCATTTAGATTCTCTATTTCACTTGGATGGATTCCACTTGCAAAATAAACAATATCATATTTTTCACTTATATCAATAGCATATTGTAGGTCATTTATATTTGCCCCCGGAATTACTATCCTTTCTAAGCCCAAATCAATGGCATTTGTAATTACACTATCTAAATTATTAATATATTCCTTGCTATCCAAATGGCAATGCGTATCAATATACAATGCAAACTCCTAAGTTTTTTAGTAAAATAATAGCAAAACTTTTAAGGCATTAGTATGTTTAGTGGATTAGTTAGAAATATAGGCATTGTAAAGAATATAAACAATGAATTAATCACCATTCAAAGCGATTTAAAACCAAAAATTGGGGCTAGTATCGCTGTAAATGGTGCTTGTTTAACAGTTACTAGATTTGCAAATAATGAATTTGATGCATTATTAAGTAAAGAAACGCGAGATTTAATAGCATTAGAAAATCTTAATGGAAAAGTTCATTTAGAAGAAGCATTGAGCTTAAATGATAAGCTAGATGGGCATATAGTGCAAGGGCATATTGATTGCATAGGTGTAATAGAAAGCATACAAAAAAACCAAAATGGATTTGATTTTATAATAAAATTTAACATAAACAAAGCCCCATTAATCGTTCCAAAAGGGAGTATCGCTATTGATGGCATAAGTTTGACTATAAATTCTATAAAAAATGATAATTTTAGACTTACTATTATTCCTCATACTTTTTATGAAACATTATTTCATACATATAAGCCACAAAGACGAGTAAATATCGAAACAGATATAATAAATAGAAGCATATACCATATATTAAGCACGATGAATATAGATTCTAAGGATTCTAGGTGGAAAGTAATAGATTCTATCCTAGCGAGCTACTAAATGCCTAGTATAAATAATACAAAAAAAGCCGTAGCATTGCTTTATGGTGAGCAAACCCCCATACCAAAGATAACTGCCACAGGAAAAGATAGATTTGCATTTGCAATAATCCAAAAGGCAAAGGAATATAATATTCCCATTTTTCAAAATAAGGAATTAGTAGATTCCCTAATAAATCTTGATGTTAATGATGAGATAGATGTAGATTCCTATTTGGCTGTTGCAAAGATTCTCATATGGTTAAATGATAATGAAAACAAAATGCAATTAAGCAAATAAATATATCGTAGAATCTCCGCTTTTTATATTTTATAATATCTTTTCTTGTCCCAAACGATAAAGTGCAAAATCATATTTAATAGGGTCATTTGGGGAGAATCTCTTAAGCGAATCTGTAATATCTAATGCCGATTGCAAATCATAGGTTTTTCTAGTTAGGAGATTTAATTTTTTTGAAAGTCTAAAAGTATGCGTATCAAGCGGTAGAATCAAATCTTTTGTGCTGACTTTATCACTCCATAATCCAATATCAATATTATCATTTCTCACAAACCATCTTAAAAACATATTCCATCTTTTTAGTGGCGAAGAAGAAGTGGCTTTTATACTTTTGCGTCCAATTAGAAAATCAAGTCCTTTTGTAAGAACGACATTAGAGCGTAAGGATTCTATCATCGCATTTATTCCACTTATTACATTATTTTCCTTACTATAAGATTCTACAAAAATACGCTTTATTCCGCCATTTTGGATAATTTTATTCATACATAGAAAAATAGCTTTTATATCATCTCTATTTTGGAATCTATATAGTGGAAACTCCGCATTTAAAATGGCGTTTTCATTATCCAATAAACTAAAATCAAGTGAAAGTAATATTTTTAGAATCTGTTTAGCATTGCCATAAGATAAAAGAGCACAAATAACAGCTATTTCATCGATATTTTTCATATGCATATTTTTCTTTACCGCAAAAAGTGGGTCTGGCTTCTCTAAACTTAGCTCAAATGTAGTATTTCTTAAATGATAATGTTTATCTAATAATGATTTTAAATCCTGCATATTTTAACCTTATTATTAAATCTTAAGCTAATTTTTGGAATAAATCTTGCTTTGTTTTTCTAATATAGTATTTTAAATTATGCGATTATGCTATATAAGTTATGGTAAAATCCTTAAATAGAAAATTCTTAAATATTTGTAAGGTAGAGGTTATGCTAAAAAAATTACTAATTGTTATGATGATTTCATCTCCTATGCTATTTGCTAAAACTTTTAATTTAGAGGCATTATATGGTTTTGGTTGGCTAAATACACCACAAAAAGGGACAATTCAAGAGGGTGGTTTGCGTGCTATTTTCTACACTGAAAATTTTACGCACGAAGTTTTGGGTAGAATGACTTTTGGTTCAAATACAAAAGTGAATGATGTTAAGGCGAAATATAGCGGTTGGGAAGCCGAATATCGCTTTGGTGCTAGAATGGACGAAGATATGGCAAAGCTTGGAATGTTAGCTGGAAGTGCTTATTTGGGGCTTGGGTATCAAAGTGTTGTGCAAAGTGTTATAAATAAAACTACGACTAATTATATCTATCTGCCATTTGGATTCTGGGGTGAAGATAGCAGTGGTTTAGAGAATCTAAAAATTAGATATGGATTAAATTTTAAAGCGATGTTTTTCAATGATAATAATGACAAACAAAAATTGAAATGGGATTTTTTATTGGGCGGAAAGGTATATGCTGGTGTGGGATATAATATAGGCAATGTTGTAGATATATTTGCTCAATTATTTTTTACATATAATGCACCTATTAAGAATCTTAAACATTGGGGATTAGAAGCTGGATTGCAATTCTAGCATTTAAGCCTTATTTAATCTCCTCAATATCAAGTGTTAAGAAATTAAACTTAGTGCTTTCTAGTTGTTGTTGTAGCTCTGAGTTTTCATTTTTTAACGCTTCTTTCTGGGCTTGAAGATAGTTAATATCTCTACTTGCATAATAGATATTATTTGCAAGATATATTTTTGGCATAAATACAAGAATCACTAAAAAAAATATGCCATAAGCCACAAAAATAGCACCTAAATCAATCCCCTCATCTTCTTCTAGATTCTCTAAAAGAGCTTGTTTTTCATCTGCATTTACTTCATTTATATCATTCATAAAATCTAAAACCTCTCATTTTTGCACTTCTTGAGCGATTATTTAATGCAATTTCTTTAGCACTAGGAATAATTGGCTTTTTAGTGAGATTTACACCTTTTGCATTATTATTTCCACACTCGCATTTCATAACATTTTCATTGCAAATGCAATTTTTCGCCCAAAGCCTAAATCGCTCTTTTACTATCCTATCTTCAAGTGAATGAAATGAAATTATAGCAATTTTTGTATTTTTAAGATTCTCCGTATTATCTAAAAATCTCTCAAGCTCTTCTAGCTCATTATTTACTTCTATGCGCAAAGCTTGAAAGATTAAAGTGGCAGGGTGAATCTTGGTTTTACCCCTAGTATTTAGCTCTATTATATTGCTTAGCTCTTTTGCGGTATTTATGGGGCGATTTCTACGATAATCTAAGATTAATTTTGTGATATTATTTGGATTCTTAATCTCGCCATATTCCATAAAGATTCTATTTAATTCCTCTTTTGTGTAGGAATTTACAATCATCTTAGCATCAATCGTAGAATCTAAATCCATTCTCATATCAAGATTCTCGCTATAAAAGCTAAATCCTCTATTGGGATTATCGATTTGATACGATGATATGCCAATATCAGCTAGGATTCCAGATATTTCTTTATTTTCATTAATAATTTTTTTTATACCGATAGCAAAACTTGAATGTATCGCACTAAACCTATCACCAAAATGTGATAATCTATCATTGGCTAGATTTAATGCTTCTCTATCCTTATCAATTCCTATGATTTTTATCTTAGGATTGGATTCCAAAAGTGCTAGAGAATGCCCCCCAAGCCCAAGAGTGGCATCTACAATAAGTCCGCTTGAATCTGCAAAAAAGCCACAAACCTCATCGCATAAAACAGGAATATGATTTGGATTCATTATTTATTAAATAACTTATCTAAACCTTTTTGCAAAGCATCTTTTGCCTTATCTTGTAATTGCTGTTTTTGCTCCTCTATCTTTGTTTCAATTTTTTCTTTCTGCTCTTGGACTTTTTTATTAGATTTAAGATTTTTCAATATATCTTGACCTAATTTTTTCGTATCAAGCTTAATATTTGGATTGGCTATTTTACCGCTTACAATCGCTCCTAGCTCATAATTCTGCACTTTTAGGACAAGATTCGCATTAATATTATCGTTTTCTATGTCAATCTTTGCATCTTTTGATGTAACACTTGTATTATTGCTAAGCATATTTAAGTCTGCTGTAATTAATTTTTTATCGATAGTTCCATCGATTTTAATATTATTATAAACCTCTTTTGTGGTGTCAAATTTTAAGAGATTTTGAATTAAATTTGTTAGTTTATTTTCTGTAAATGAACCTTGATTTAATATCATCTCCATTTTGCCTTGCTGTGTTTGTGTATCGTATTGTATATCGCCGTTGATATTAGATTTAAAAAATTGTGGATATTGGAGCATATCTAGGATTCCAGTCGAATTCATATTTTTAATCATTATACTAGCTATATTATTGTTTAGATGTGCATCAAGATTCCCGCCAAAAATATCGCTTTTTAAATCCGCATATAGAGATGTTGGGGTCCATTTAATCTCTCCATTTGCATGGATACTTCCTTTTAATTCTTTTGGGGTGATAAATGCAAGCTTTTTCAAATCAAGCACATCAAGCGTATATGGTGCATTTAATGATAAATTGCTTATATTTAACACCGCATTTTTTACATTCAAATTAGCTAATTCTGTTAAAATATCCGCATTTATCAAACCATTTCCATTACTAAATGTGGCATTTGCTTTATGCGTATAAGATAAATTATTATTAAGATTTATATCAAATTCATTTTTAATGACATTTTTTTGGATATTCCCATTTAGTGTATGTGAATAATTGCCGTTTATAGCACTTGAGATTCCTTTAAAATCCAAATTTGCATTTAGCAATCCTTTAGAATAAATAGGCTTTACAAGCATATATAAAACATCTTCAATTCTTAGATTTTTGATTGTGATTAATGCATCTTTAGGTTTTGTATATTGCTCAAATGATACGGAATACATTGTATTACTTGCGGCAAAATCGCTTTTCCCCTCTACATTCATCCACTTGGCATTTCCAATTATCTTACCATCAGTTCTAAATGACCCTCGTAAAGGCATACCAACAAAAGGAGTAAATGGCGATAAATCCGCTATATCAACATCATAAGTCGAATTTGTTTTTAATGTTTTGATTATGGTGTTACCATTAGAATTAATATTTCCTATATTTGATAGAAATTCCAATTTATGTATAATATTTGTTCCATCAAAATTTGCCAATAGATTTACCGTAAATGTAGTAGATGGCACAGCTATATTAAAATCTTGTTTTACTAGATTGGTAGATACAGTGCCACTGCTAATTTTAGCCAAAGCCTGTCCTGTAAATTGTAGATTCTCATCGCCCACAATATTAGCATTTGCGTTTATTTCTCCACTTACATAAGGCTTTTTACCGACAACAGCAAGTAGTTCATCTACTTGTAGCTTTTCCAAATCTGCAATAATTTTCGTAGGTTTAAAGTTCGCTATAGTCGTTACTATCCTAAGATTCCCATTTGCGATATTACTCTTAGTATCTATCTCAATATTTGTAAATTTACCTCTAATTACATTTTCTATTAAAAAATCATTTTGTAGATTTACTCCAGCAGTTGCTAATTCTTTAATGTTTGAAGGATTTGCAATTTTGATATTTAATATCGCATCAATATCTTGCCCAATTAAAGAAAATGTTCCATTTGATGTAATATTGATATTGCTTTGAGAATTTAACTCTAATGTAAAACTCCCCCATCGTAAGTTAAAAACATCTAAACTAATTGGAATTGGTGAATATTTATCAATCTGGCTTTGGATATGTGGTTTTAGTATATTATTTCCAAACGAAGTAAATAAAAGCACAAAAACTACAACCAAAATAATAATTATTAAAAATAATAACCCTATAAAAAACTTTTTCACTTTTAACTCCTTTTAGATTTTTATATATTCCATATTCCTTTTAAAAAATGCTACTACTATAAGCAAGATTACGCCTACGACCATAACATATAAAAATGTAGGTATAGGAAGTGGGTCTCCAGCTGCATATGAATGAAGTCCGGATAAATAATAATTCACCCCAAAATAAGTCATCAAAACACTGAAGAATCCTACCACACTACTACTTGCAAATATATATTGTAGATTTTTCTTAAATATAAATCTCAAGTGTAAAATGATAGCATAAACTCCAATCGTTACTAAAGACCAAGTTTCTTTTGGGTCCCAACCCCAATATCTACCCCAAGATTCATTTGCCCATATACCACCAAGAAAGTTACCAACACAAAGCAATACTAAACCAAGAATCATCGACATCTCATTTATCGCTGTAATGGAATTAATAGTGGAATCTATTTTTTCATTTTTATTATTTCTAATGATTATTAATATCAATGTAATTATTCCAAGTAAAAAGCATAATCCTAAAAATCCATAACTTGCCGTAATAACTGACACATGGATATTTAGCCAATATGATTTTAAAACTGGCACGAGATTGCCAATTTGTGGGTCCATAAAGCCAAGATTCGCAACAAAAAGCGAGATTCCAGCTAAAAACATTGATGTTGAAATAGCTAAATATGATTTTCTAAAAAATACCACCCCAGCGATTCCAGATGTAAATGCAATATAAAGCATAGATTCATAGGCATTACTCCAAGGTGCGTGTCCAGAAACATACCATCTTAGAATCAACGCTATAAGATGTAAAAGCACAATAAAGGCGGATATAAAATATAGGAATTTAAGCACTTTTAAAAGTTTTGCATTATGTTTAAAAATACAAATAAACACAATGATAAACATAATAAGCCCAACAAAAATATAAGGCAAAATGAGTTGTTTAAATAAATTTGTATGGTTTAAAAATATCTCTGCTTTTAGCTTATCCTCACTTAGATAAATATCTGGATTGCTGTATTCTTTTTGATAGTTTTTAATATCTTGTAATGCTTTTGTTGCTTGCTCCCAATTATTATCAAGAAGCCCTTCATCAAAACCACTAAAATAGTTCTGTAACATAGTTTGAACTTTTATAGATATAGCATCGCTACCAAAGGTCATAATATCTATAGGAGAAAGCCACATTTCACCATTATTTGGAATTGGAAATATTTTCAAAAATTGTGCTGTAAAGATTCCATAAGCGATATTTACCCTCTCATCGACATTTAATAAATCCTTATCAAATGTCCCTCTATCGGCTGGTTTTTTTCTATTTGCTTCCTCTACATAGTTTGTTAGCTTGTATTCCCCCTCTTGAGTGAATAAATCATTAAATGAAATGTAATCTTCATTTACATCAACACCGATAATTTCTCGCAATTGTGGCGTGGAGATTTTTATCACTTTTATACTTCGCCATTCATTAGCATATAAAATCATTCCTAAAATAACTTGTGTATTTGATAATCCTAAAAAATTATCTTTCTTAGTCATTTTATGCACTAATTCCCCTGCTAATGTATCGACAGGCTTAATTCTTCCGCCATAATCTTGAACTTGTAATTCCCCAAATAATCTTGCTTGTTCCTTGCTATTATCTCTTAATAATTGCAATGTTTTGAGTATATTTTCTTGGGGAATATCATTGAGAGTGGATTCTGTATTAGATTCTGGAATCTGCTCTGTAGCATATAAAGGAGCATTCGCTAATAATAAAGCTAGGAGTATAAAGCTATATATGCTTTGAGATTTTAGGAATCTCCCAAGTTTTCTAAAACGACCTGATTTTGCAAATATAACCCAAATAGAACCTACAATTAATAAAAAATATCCAAAATAAGTAGGTAGTTTTCCGGGGTCATTATTTACACTTAGTATTGTGCCTTTTTCATCTTCATCATAAGATGATTGGAAGAATCTAAATCCACGATAATCAAGCGTATGATTCATATAAATATCATATGGCATTTCAATATTTTTCTCTTCATCAATTAATGTTACCTTTGCTTCATACGAAGATGGGGACATCGAACCCGGATATCTATCTAAAATAAAATCATTAAGGTATAAACTAAAAGGTAGATGAACCATTCTTGGACCCCAATTTAAAATAACTTTTGCACCATTCAAATCCACAACACTATCTTGTGCATTGCTACTACCACCAATTAATGTTAGCGGATATTCCATATCATTATACAAAATAACACCATTTAGTATGGAGGTAGTATCTGTTTTTATATCATTCATTTTATCGATACTATTTGATTTTATTACAAAATATTTATCTCCAAATATCACTTTTTCATTAAGCTTTTTTGAAGTGGCATAATTGATATTTGTAGGAATATATAGATTATATTTTTTATCTCCATCAACAACAAGTATATTTAAGGAGTTTTCTAAGCTTGTATAAGATGATGAACTCTCCCCTTCTCTAATATGCATTATTCCCTCTTCGCCAAAAAATCGTGTAACCCCCGCACCAATTATTATCACAATAAAAGAAAGATGTAATACAAAAGATGCATATTTTTTCTGTTGAAGTAATTTATAGCGAATAATAACACCGACCAAACACACTAAAATCCACAAATGTAGGATATTAAAAAACCAAGTATTATAAATCAATGCTTTTGCGGTATTTGTCCCATAATCATTCTCAATAAATGTAGCAACACCAATCAAAATAGCATATATAATCATAAGTGGAACTGCCGCATATAGCGACGCAAATAATGTTTTTAGCAATTTCATATTAACCCTTAAGATTCTGTATTTTTTTGTCAATTTCTACATAATTACCCATTGAAGAATCCTTTTGCGTTACATTTATAATTAAATCTTTAAGCTGTGGGGTAAATCCGGGATACATATATTTAACATTCCCATCTTTAGATAGAAAGATAATTGCTGGAGTGGAGTTTATACCAAAAATACTAGCAAAATCATTTGTTTTTATATGCGATGTTTTGCTACCAAAATCAATATTATGTGTCTTTGTATAGCTTGTATTTATATAGTATGGATTAAAATTGTCTTTTATTATTTGTTTTAAATTTGCATCATTTTTAATAGTATCCTTAAGCATATCGCAATACTTACAATTATTTTTACCAAAAACAATCAACACATCTTTATCAAATGCTACATCTTTTGTATCCAAAAATAAATCTGCCAATTCCGCATAACTTGCTTTATCTAGATTCTGCTCTATTTCCCTAGCTTCTTCGTCCATAATTGCCCCGCTTGAAATAAGACTAGAATCTATCTTATCATCACTACAAGCGATAAAAAATAATGATAATGTTAGAGCTAAAATATTAAATTTTTGCATCTTTTATATCCTTTTTTGTTGAATTTATTAGATTAATGATTGCCTTAGCAAATGTGGTGGAGTAGTTTGGACATTTGCAAACAACATATTCTTTTATGCCAAGATTCTGTGCTAGATGTCGATTTTCTATCTCAAGCTCATAATCTGTTTCGGAATTATCAATGCTAAATGCAAGTGGATAAATCATAATATTACTATCTTTGTATTTTTTTATCATATCAGCAGTAGATGGCTCAAGCCATTTAACAGGACCAATCTTGGATTGATAAGTAATGATAATTTTTTTAAAATAGATATTTTGGAATTCTAGTGCCTCTTTTAGGGCTTTTGCACTTTGCTCTATCTCATTTTTATATGGGTCGCCTAAATCAATCATTCTTTTTGGAATAGAATGTGCGGATAAAAACAATATAAAATCACCGAAATTCTTATTTGTTTCTTTGATTTTCTCAATGCAAGATTCTATAAAACCGCTATCAGTTGGGTAGTTTTCTACAATTTTTATCTCTGGATTATAATCCAATTCTTTTAATGCGCGTAGAAAATCCCTAACAGAAGATAAAGTCGTCGTATTTGAATATTGCGGATACATAGAAAAAAGTGTAATTTTATTAATATTTTTATTTTTTAATTCCATCGCCACAGAATCGCTAAACGGAGGCGTATAACGCATAGCATAAGTGTAGAATCTAGTAGAATCCAATGCTTGTAATTGCTTTGTTAGCTTAAATGTAAGCTCAACTAGGGGCGATTTTGAGCCAATATGTTTATAATTACTTTTTGCAGATTCTAATCTTGAATTTGCAATCATATTAGCGACCATTTTACGCATAAATGGGCTTTTAATCGTTAAAATAAGCGGGTCATTAAACATATTTTTTAAAAAAAGCTCAACCTCAAAAAGATTATTTGGACCACCCATATTAAGCAAAACTACAGCTTCATTTTGTTTATCTACCAACTCATTACCTTAATTAAGATTTTAAATAAAAAAAATAATAATATAATAAAAATTCTTATATAAAGGAAAAATCACCTATGAATCTAAAATTATTTAAGATATTAATTAGGATTATTTCATAAATATATTAGTATTTTGTTAATCAAAAATAATAAATCGGGCATTTTAGTTACAATACCAATTATTTATTTCTAAAGGCTATCATTTGGAAGCATTAGCATTGCAACACGCAATATTATTTCACAAATTTATCGGTTGGATTCTAGCTATTATCATTTTGATAAATCTAATTTCATTATTTATATTTAAAGATTTCTCCAAGATACACAAAATAATGTGGTTTTTAACACCGCTATTTTTTGGCTTTTTGGGAGTGGCTGGACTTAGCGGGATTAGTGTCTTAGCTATGATGAAATTTAATATGACAATGATTGTTTATGTTATGATTTTAGTAAATATATTGATTATTGCCACAGAGATTTATAGGATTAAAAAACTCCGTTATACACGCAAAAATAAGCATTTCCAAAATAAATACATAAGCATATCAAAGATATTATATATACTTTATTTCATTTGTATTTTATTTATTATCTAAGGAAAAAAATTGCAATTTATTTATCATAAAAACTGCGGAGATAAAAGCATTATCTTAGATAAAAATGCAATGCATCATATTTTTAATGTTAGGCGAGAAAAACATAATATTGGCGATGTATTAAGATTCGCAAATCTAGTAGATTCTAGAATCTATTATTATAAAATAGTCAATAAAGGCAAAAAAGAAACATTATTAGAATATGTAGATTCTAGTATCATCAAGCACAAATCCCCCAAAACACATATCATTCAAGCAATAGTTGATATGAATGAGTTTAGCAAAATACTACCATCGTTAAATGAGCTTTTTGTCCAAAAAATTACATTTTTTTATAGTGATTTTAGTCAAAAAAATCAAAAAGTAAATATGGATAGATTGATAAAAATTATAATTAATTCTTGCGAACAATGCGGAAGAATGGATTTAATGGATATAGAAATTCTTCCAAACTTGGATATGGTATTAGAAAATTATAAAAATGCCATAGCCCTCGATTTTAATGGTGAAAATAGTAATTTAACATTATTTGATAGTTTTATAATAGGAGCAGAGGGCGGATTCAGTCAAAGGGAAAAGATTTTATTAGCCAATAAAACTTTTAGTATTGATTATCCATTAGTTTTACGCTCAATTACAGCGTCGTTATTTATAGCATCTAATAAGATTCTAAGATGTTCTAACAATCAAGATTCCAAAAATTCAACGATTTTTTAAGAATCTAATAGATTTTAAATAGCCAAAAGTAAAATTAGAAATGGTGGTGGAGTTATTTGGCTAAAGATTTGAGATTTTATGCCATAAGATATTGCATTAAATTTGAAAGAATCTAAACTTAAAAAATCCGCAAAGATTCTGCGGGATTTTTAAGAATCTAGATTCTGCGAGTTTTGGGGAGATTGTAAGTTTTTGGGATTCTGTAAGTTTTGTAAGTTTTGATAGATTTGCATATGATTTCGTTGTGTAGATTCGCCAATTATGATTACGATATTTAGGATAGTAGCGTTGTTTTCAGCTATATACTGCTGCCCCCCCCCTATTTGCTAATTGCTCTTTTATAAAGGAATCTAGCTCATTATTTAGCTTTGCATACTGCTCCAAATAAGCTTTTGTATCTTTAAGTGCGAGAGTGGTGGCACAGCTAAGCCTCCCAAAAGAAGTAGTATTTAGTGCAAAACAAACCTCATCTCTCTTAATGCTATAACCCATACTCGCCAAAAAATACCCAAAGCAAAGCACAAGCGTAGCAATCACGCCAAAATTTCTATCAATCTTTAGCCTAAAATTAAATGCTTTAAAATAAATCGCACTTAAAAGTATAAAAATGCCATAGATTAAAGCCAAATTTTTAGTCATATAAAAGCCCAGAAACTCGCTAGATTCAGCCATATTTGTCTGTAAAGCCACCTCAATAAAATCTTGGCGGATTAAAGAGCTAAAAGAAAAAATCAAAAATAACTCTATGATTAAAATCATCGCGGAAAGTCCAGCAAGAGCGTATTTACAAAGATTCTTAAATTTTGAGAATCTAGGCGGGATTTTAAAGATTCCATAAAAAATAATAAAAAATATCGCCATATTTAAGCCTAGAGTAAGAGCCATTTTCGCACCAAATTTTAATAAGCTAGAATTCCCCATAATTCCCAAATGCAAGGCAAATCCAGCAGTGCAAACCACCACGCAATAAAGATAAAATTTATCTAAAATAATGGATTGATTTTTTAATGTTGTTACTAATTTATTCAAATCTTCTCCTTTTTTAAAATCTAAGATTCTAGTATTTTTTAAATAAGTATTAGCTGTTATTTTAAAGGCAAGGGAACTTGAATGATGATTTGCCAAAGGTGAAACAAAGTTTCCTTGAAAGCGTAGCTTCCTTGAAAATAAGCGGAGCGAAATTTCTAGTAAAAGCGAATCGCTCTCCCATACCTATTGCAATCCCCTAAAGCGAAGTTTCTAGTAAAATAAGGCTTTAGCCAATTTCCTTATCAACCCTATGACGATTTGTTAGTGCTACGCACAGAATCTAATTAAGCTAAAGATTGCTCCACAATTTTTAAAATAGATTCTAAACTATTTCTCACCCTTGCGTATGCGAAGCGAAGTTTCCTTGCCAAAATCAAGTAGTAAGGGAGTAGAAGTGCCTCCTACTCGATTTTTACCAAACTTAGACTAATACCTCGTTTTGCTAGAAAAAGAACTGCTTAGAGGCATAAACTAAGGAAATAGATTCGCTTGAAATAAAATTTTTGTGAAGCTTTCAAGGTTTTTTGAATAGATTAAACATTCGGCTTATGTTTTAATCTATTCCTACTCGCTACCTCTTTTTGGTGCTTCACGCTGAATCTAATTAATCTAAAAATTGCTCCACTATTTTTAAAATCTTATGTGAGACATTAGCCTCACACTTTAAAAAAGCGATGGATAGGACAAAATAAAACCAATTAGGATTTTAAAGAATCTAAAAAATATTAGTTTCTTCGCTTTTTTTGTCCCCAAAATTGCAAATTTTTAAGGCTTAATTAACCTACTTAATCTTTAAAAAGTCTCTAATCGCCTCAACTTTATCTGTTTTTTCCCAGCTAAATTCCGCTAATTCTCGCCCAAAATGCCCGTAACTAGCAGTCTTTCGATAAATCGGTCGAAGTAAATCAAGCGATTCGATAATACCTTTTGGCGTTAGCCTAAAATTGGCTCTAACGCATTTTTCGATTTGTTCGCTGCTAAATTTTGAAGTGCCGTGCGTGTTTATAAGAATAGAAACTGGCTCAACCACGCCAATTGCATATGAAATCTGCACGGTTACTTTTTTAGCCACTTTTGCGGCGACTAGATTTTTAGCGATATATCTTGCGATGTATGCACCGCTTCTATCGACCTTGCTAGGGTCTTTCCCGCTGAATGCTCCGCCTCCATGCGGACAGCTTCCGCCATAGGTATCCACGATGATTTTTCGCCCAGTTAGCCCCGCGTCGCCTTGTGGACCGCCGATTACAAACTTCCCAGTTGGGTTTATGTGGTATTTGATATTGTCTTGCAAGTATTTTTGCGGTATGACTTTTTGCACGATTTCTTCGATTACAGCGTCTTTTAGGTGGTTATACTTCACATCTGGGGAGTGTTGCGTGGAGATTACAATCGTATCGATATAAATTGGCTTGTCGTCCTCGTATTTTATCGTTACTTGCGACTTACCATCTGGGCGTAAAAATGGCAAACTCCCATCTTTCCTAGCAGCTGCTAAGCCCTCTGTTAGGCGGTGAGCTAAGAAAATTGGCAGTGGCATTAGCGTTTCTGTCTCCTCACACGCATAGCCAAACATAAGCCCTTGGTCGCCCGCACCAATCTCTCCATCTTCCCTATCTACGCCTTGATTTATATCCGGGCTCTGCTCTCCAATGCCATTTAAAATCCCAGCACTACGATAGTCAAAGCCATATAATGCGTCTGTATAGCCTATCTCGCGGATTACCTCCCGTGCGATGTCTTGCATAGGCACATACGCGGTTGTCTTTAGCTCTCCAGCAATCACCCCAAAGCCATTTGATAGTAGCGTTTCACACGCCACTCTAGCCTTTTTATCTTTTTGTATTATATAGTCCAAAATCGCATCGCTGATTTGGTCTGCCATTTTATCCGGATGCCCTTCGGTAACAGATTCTGAAGTAAATAAAAACTCATTTTTCATAAATTCACCTTGTATTTTAAATTTTTAAAAGTCCAAAATTTTAACATTAATTTATTAAATTTGTTTTAATTTGCCCTAATTTATCTTGGATTTTAAAGAATTTTAATATTTCAAGTTGTATAATCCGTTTTCTAACTTTAAACTTTAGAGTTAAAATAATAAAAATTACAAGGAGATAAAAAATGTTAGTTACAAAACAAGCCCCAAATTTTACTGCTGAGGCGGTAACTGCGGACGGGCAGTTTAATGATAATTTCGAGTTATACAGCAATATTGGTAAAAATGGTGCGATTTTATTTTTCTGGCCAAAGGATTTTACATTCGTTTGTCCATCTGAAATCATCGCATTTGACAATAGAATCAAGGAATTTAACGATAGAGGGATTAACCTAATTGGCGTTTCTGTGGATTCTAAAGAAGTGCATTTTGCTTGGAGAAACACAGATGTGAAAAATGGCGGAATTGGAGCTGTGAAGTTCCCAATCGTATCAGATATTACAAAGTCGATTTCTAGGGATTATGATGTGCTTTTTGGCGGAGCTGTGGCGTTAAGAGGGACTTTCCTAATCGATAGAAATAAAGTCATTCGCCACGCAACAATCAATGATTTACCACTTGGACGAAATGTCGATGAGACGCTAAGAATGGTAGATGCGCTTCTTTTCTTTGAAGAAAATGGCGAAGTTTGCCCTGCTGGTTGGCATAAAGGCGATAAAGGTATGAAAGCAGACGCAAAAGGCGTAGCAGAATATCTCGCCCAAAATGCGGATAAATTATAATTTATAAAATTCTTAATGGAGATTCTTAAAAGATTTTAATCTTAGAATCTCTTTTAGAACCTGCTTTATTACTGATTTTATTTAGATTTTACATAATTCATCTAGAATCCAAATTTAGATTTTATTTATAATTATTTCTTTCTTGTATTCTTCACTTTTATAAAGCTATTTAGATTCTTATCAAATGCGATTTTGTCCTCTTTTACCAGTGAGCTTGCGGCGATTTTAAAAGACTTTTTACTAGTATTTAGCATAGCCCTCACTTCATCACTATTTAGTGTAAAGCTTAGCTTTTTACCAGCTTCCAATGCCTCTAAAATTAGCGTTTTTACATTTTTCGTATCTCGCCTAAGTCCCAAATCTAGCTTGCCATCGCTTCGGATTTTTTTCACAATGCCTTTGATATTCTCGCCAATTGCGATGTTTTGATTGATGTCGTTATTGTGGATAATGCCGAAAAACTTCCCATTTACAACGCAATTCAAACCAATATCCGTTTTCATAAATGGCAAAATATTTACGAGCTGAAAATCTTTGGAATCCGCGTTTTTGGAATCCAAATCCTTAGAATCCAACCGCTTAGAATCCGCCGAATCTAATCGCCCAGAATCTGCCCTTTTATGATTCTTAGAAACCTTATAATCCCTAGAATCTCGCACTTTAGAATCCGCCGAATCTATATTTTTAAAGTTTTTAGAATCCCTAGAATCTCCGCCAATTTTCCCAAAAGATTCCGCACTCGCCGCACTCAAGTAATCCGCTAGATTCTGCCTTGCAATAAGGCGATTTTGCCTATCTAGCGTAATCTTAACTACGACTTTCTGCCCCACTTTAAATCGCTTTGGATTTTTGCTAGGCATAAAAATATCCTTTGGAATCCCCATATCCAAATAGATTCCATTACTTGCGATATCTGCGACTTCAAGGGCGACTATATCCCCAAGTAACGCCTTTGGCATATCGGTAATAGCGATTATCCTATCTTCGCTATCCGTGTAGATAAACGCCCATACAAGGCTATTTAGCTCCATTTCGTCAGCGATATAGCGATTTGGTAGCAAGACTTCAAAGTCGCTCTTAGAATCCGCTCTTTTGGATTCTGTGTCGATTAAATACGCCCCATTTGGGCTAAATCTGGCAATTTTCAAAAACTGCATTTGTCCTACTTTGATAATAAACCCCCTAAATTTGTTAATATATTTTCTAAATTCATCACTAAATCTCCCACGCTAGAAGCCAATCCAGCAGATTCTAATCCCAAAAATGCGATAAGTGGGATAAAAATGCCATATAAAATTCCTTTTTCGACCGCCCCACCAGTTCTAAATCGTAAAAATCTCGGCAATAAAACTGCTTTTTTGCTAGAGAGCGGGAAAAAATAATATGGGATTCCGCTGATTGTCATCATATCGCCGACTTGGTGCATTAAAATTCCAAATGCAAAGGCAAAAACGCAAAGCCCCAAAACTTGACTATAAAATAATACCACAACTCCGCACATCGCCACCAAAATGCCGAAAATCAAAAAGTGTGTAAATCCGCGATGTGAAAAGCTAAGGCTAACTAAATGCGAGATTATGGGGAGCTTTCGTCCTATAAAGCTTCGTGGCTCGTCAATATCGGGGAACACAGAGCCTAAAATCACAAATGGCAAGAGAAATAAAAAGCCGAGATTTGCGGAGATTGTGGTGGCTGCGGAAGTGGCGGAATCTTTTAAAATTGTGGAATCTATGGCGTTTGTGGTGTTTATATCGTTTGCGGAAGCGACAGAATCTAGGGCGAATCTAGCGGAATCTATATCGTTTGCGGAATCTTTCATATTTTTAGCAGAATCCGCCACATTCAAAGTAAAATCCGCCACAGAATCCACCCCATTTTTAGTAGAATCCAAAGCAGAATCCACCACGCCCAAATCCACCAAATCCAAATTTTTCAATACTTCAACAGAATTCGAATCTAAAATCCCCCCAAGATTCACACCCAAAAACCCCAAGAGACTATTTACTCCCACAGCTCCAAGTAGCCCCAAGCACATATGCGATTTTGCTAACATTTCCACGCTTTATATTAATTTTCGAGCATTATAATTTATTTGCATTGGAAATCTCTAGTGTTACTTGCATTTCTGCTCCTTTTATTTAAAATTCTACACTAAATTACATATTTTTTAAATAAAGCTTAAATTTATATATTTGCGAATGCCCCCAATAAAATCTTAAATTTGTGTTACAATTTAGCATTTTAATTTACAAAGGCTTTTTCATGTCGTATTTTTCTAAAATCTACAATTTGCATTTTTCTAACGCTTTAGCCAAAAACCCTTTAGCCAAGCCACAAAATGGGGGGGGGGGGGGGAATCTAACTAATTTCCCTAAACTAGCGAAAAATCTAAATAGATTTCCTAAACTAGCAGAGAATCTTAAAGGATTCTCCAACCTAAAGCAGAATCTAGGCAGATTCCACAATCTCACAAGATTCCATAAATTCGCAAGATTCTTAATAGTTCCACTTTTCGCCCTAGCCCTTTCTATCCAACTCCACGCGACAGACCTAAATATCAATACTCCACAGACTACAGAGCAAAGGATAAGCACATCATACAATAATGTAAATATAAATGCGGATATAACCACCGCAGTAACATTATACGGCATTCTAATTGATGGAGCCACGACCACGATTGGAGCATTAAATAACAATGCCACGATTAGTGCAGGAATCGGCATTCAAAATTGGGGCAACGCGATTATTGGCACACTAAACAACTCCGGCACGATTAGCGGAATGGTGAGCATTCACAATCACAGCACGATAACTACACTAAATAACAGCGGAAAAATCACAAATGGTATTGAGAATTCAAATGTAGGAACGATAGGCACACTAACCAACACTGACACGGGAACCATAGATGAAATAGAAAGCATTGGCACAATCTCCACGCTAGACAACCAAGGCGAGATAACCACGCTAGACAACCACAACAATATAGCCACACTAAGCAACTCCGGCACAATCACAACGCTAAATAATCTAAGCACTTATGCTCTTGGGACTATAGCGGATTTTACCAATAGTGGGACAATAAAGACTCTAAACAATAAAGGCACAATCGGTGGAGTAGGAAGCGTAGGGTTTGTGAATAATGGCACAATAACTACGCTAGATAACTCCGGAACAATTAGCGGAGGAGCGAATGCTGGTATTGCAAATGCCACCACCGGCACAATTGAATCATTAACCAACACTAGCACGGGAACCATAGATGAAATAGAAAATGTAGGCACAATCGGTAGCTTAAACAACCAAGGCGAGATAACCACAATAGAAAATCGCGGCAATATAGCCACTAATCTAAGCAATAAAGGCTTAATTACCACATTAAGCAACCAAAGCAATATCACAAAAATAGAGAATTTCAGCACAATCAGTGCACTAAATAACTTAAGCACTGGAAATATAGCATTGTTTGATAATGAAGGAACACTAAATAATCTAAACAATCAAGGAACGATTTCTCTATTAAACAACCCATATGGTGGAAATATCATAACACTAGATAGTTCCAACAAAATCGATAGGCTAAACAATCAAGGCACGATAACCACGCTAACTAACACAAACACTGGAAATATAACATCATATTTTTATAATAACGGAACAGTTAACACTCTAAACAATCAAGGCTCAATTAACGCGCTAGAGAACTTAAAGGCTGGAAATATATCAAATCTTAATAATGACGGAGGAACGATAGCCACTCTAACTAACTCCGGCGCAATCACTCTATTACAGAACTCATTTAGTAGTAGCACTATAACAACGCTAACCAACTCCGGCACAATCGCAACAGTGGACAACACTGGCACAATCGCCACGCTAAACAACCTAAGCGATGGGACTATCACAAGATTTCAAAATCATGGCGATTATGCTACAATCGCCAACCTAAACAACCAAGGCAGAATCTCCATGAGCCGAGACCCAAGTTATGGCGGAATCGCCCATATCTATAATATAGGCGCAACTGCAACTATAAACATCTCAAACTACCACCTAGATATCACTAAAACCGCAAATGATTTTAATGCATTTAATGGCTACACTGGTGTTATTGATGATATATCACATTTAGTTATAAACGATAATTACTCAAGTGCTGGAAATGGCATAAAACTCTTAGATTCTAACTCCAAGATTCTCATATCTATTGGCGGAGATTTCGAGCTAAATAAAGACTATCTTTTAAGTAAACTAATTGTAAATAATGATGGCAGTGTGTATGATATAGTGTATAGTAATAATGTAAGCGTTAGTGATTTATACTCCCACTTAGAACTACTAGATTCCACTTATGAGCTACAAAGGGGAAGTGTAGCAGATAGCTTTAGAATCGTAGTAAAAGGTGCAAACCAATCTCAAGGAATCCAAGCAAATATAGGTAGCATAAGTCTTAAATCAAATATCTCAAATGTGAATCTCCTAAGCCAACATATAGGACATAATGTATTTAAAAATACATATCGTGGAGCAAGTCTAAAAAATGCCTTTTCCACTAGCTCCCAAGAGCAAAGAATCCAAGTCCTAGCACTAAATAGCATAAATAAACAAGTCCTAGGCAATCACCCAGTAAAAATCCAAGATAATCAATGTAGCCTAATGTATCATAATAATACTGCTAAAAATACCACAGAGCTAGATACTAGCATTAGTGGTGAAAATATTGTAATTGATAGGATTAATGGTAGTTGTAATCTTGCAAATACTAATGAATCTAATATGCAATATTTACATAACTATCACTTTTTCTTTACTCCATTTATTACACACTCTATAATCAATGCAAATAATGTAAGTGGATTAAGCTATGGATTTGTTAGTGGGTTTAATGCAAAGCTTGGAGATTCTCACACACTTGGAACTCATATAGGCTTTAGCTATGGGAATCTAAAAGGTTCAAATACAAATGAATCTATAGAATCTACGAATCTAAATGCACTTTTAGGGCTTCATTATAAGCTTGATTTGGTTTATAAAATGTATGTGAAAGCCCTAATCGACGCAGTTTTCATAAATAATAATGCAAATTATGTAATCTCAAATAATGTGAATAAAGCAGATTCTAACTCACTTGGTTATAACCTAAATATAGCATTTGGAAAAGACTTTGATTTTGAATCTGCTGGAATCTTTGGAGTTGAACTTGGATTAAATTCACTTGGATTAAATTCAAGCGACACAATAATTGGCTCACAAACTTTTAAAGCTCAATTCACAAATCTAATCTATGCAGATTTAGGGATAAATTATAATATTAATTTTGATAATGGCATTGGGCTAGATTCCACACTTGGGATAAAATACTTGCTAAATAATCCAACTGGAAATATTCAAATTTCAAATGGTGGAATTCAGTCTTACACCCAATCTTACAATTTGGGAGCAGACAAACTCATAGCTTACTTTGGACTTGGAGTAAACTATCAAGTTAATTCAAATATAGAACTAGGCTTAAACTATCTAGGAAACTTTGGCGATGAATCTATACAGAATAGCGGATTTTTTAATGTTAAATTGGGGTGGTAGAACTGATTTAAACTTAGGCACAAGTGCGAATCTAGATTGTGCTAGAATGCGAGAAGTTAGATTCTAGGGCAGAAACTGTGGGAATCCACCCAACACAACGAACTTTTAGTATAAAGGTGAGTTAGTAAGGGCAGAATTTAAGCTTAGGTGAGAATATGGCGTTAATGTAGCAAGAATCTAGATTCTAAGATTCCAGATTCTAAAACAGCGGATTCTAAAAATTCCATAGATTCCGCAGATTCCAAAGATTTTAAAGCCCAAGATTCCACAAATCCACCCTTACCAAACAATCCACTTCTTAGCAAAATACCGCCTAAAAATCTAGCAATTTTTAGCGATGTCATCTCGCCGGCAACCCACACAGACATCGTGTTAAAGGAGGTTTTGACATTTAGCAATTATGAGAATAAAGCACAGATTCCGTGGTATAAGACGATGAATCTAATCGATATTATGAAGTTAGCGGGATATTACACGAGCTGGATTAGCAATCAAGAGGTAGTTTCAATCTATGGCAATGCCCCAGAAACTATCGCTAGACGCTCAAATCTCACACTTTTCACCACTCTTAGTGGCAGTTTTAGCGAGAAGCCATATGATGAAAAGATATTGCCACTTTTAGATAGGGTGATTAAAGATAGAGAGGCAAAAATGGGGCTAAAAACGCTAGATTCCACTAAGACGCGGACAGAAAATCCGCCTAAGATTCCAAACGAGATTCCAAGCGAGAATCTAAGCAATAATCCAGCCAAAAATTCACTAAACACACAAGCCAAAACCCAAAAGAATTTCTACATTATTCACCTTATGGGGACGCATGGGGCGTTTAAAAATCGCTATCCAAGAGCGTTTGATAAATTCACCAAAGATGATATTAAAAACCCAGATTTAAGCCTTGAGCAAAGGCAGATTAGGGCGGAGTATGCAAATGCGATTTTGTATAATGATTTTATAGTGAGCGAGATTATAAAGCGATTTAAGGATAAAAATAGCCTTGTATTTTATTTTAGCGACCACGGAGAAGAGGTGTATGATTTCCGTGATTTTGCGGGGCATACTGGGAGTATGGTCTCACGCTTTATGGTAGAAATCCCATTTTTAGTTTTTATGAGTGATGAGTTTATCGCCACTTATCCAAATCTGTCCCAAAAGATTCAAAATGCCAAAAACAAGCCATTTATGAGTGATGACTTTATCCACGCCTTGCTTGATGTTAGTGGGATTAAAGTGGGCGAGTTTGAATCGTCTCGCTCATTATTTAGTGATGATTTTAATCAAAAGCGGATTCGAATGGTTTATGATAAAAATTACGATTTTGAGCTACGAAATCAGAGCGATAAATACGCTAAACTAGGTAGCAGAATCTGGCTTCATCGCGTAAATAGCGTGGAGAAATTACACGAATTTAGCAAGAAATATAATAGCTTTGAGATTGATACGCATTTTTTGCATAATGGAGAGCGGTGGTATTTTGATGTCGGGCATGATGGCTTGGGTGGGAAAAATGGCGTGAAGTCTATAAATTTGGATTTGGATTTAATGTTAGAAAATTTAGCTAAGATTGAGTTTATTAGAGAGCCAAATGCGGAGGCTAGAATCTGGCTTGACTTTAAGAATCTAAATGCTAAAAACGCCCAAAACGCCCTAGCTGAGCTAAAAAGGATTTGTGATAAAAACGGCATTTCATATAATGAAATTATCGTGGAGAGTGGGAGCTGGGAAAATCTAGGGATTTTTAAAAATGCTGGGTTTAAGACTAGCTACTATGTGCCATATTATGACCTAAAAAATATGAGCGAAAAGGAAAAAATGGCAGAGAGGGCACGACTTAAAAAAATCACAGAATCTAAAAATGTGGATTTTCTAAGCTTTTATGCGGTGTATTATGACTTTGTAAAAAGCGTGAGTGATATTGATTTACTCACTTGGGACGAGGGCAAAGAGCTATGGAAAGTAGTGGGCGAAAAGTATTTCAAAGATAAGAAAATCAAGGCAGTTTTAGTCGGCGAGAGCGGGAAAAGTCATAGATAGATTTTAGATAGATTTGCAAACTAGCTACGGGGAATTGCGATTTAAAATCATAAATTTGGCGTAGAGTTGATTTTAATAATACGCATAAATGTAGCTTTAATGAGGTTAAAAAATGCCTTAAGGCGATATTTAAGCTAACCCAAATGGCATAAATCTTTTAATTTATCTCGAGCAATTTATAGAGAAACTGCGAGTTATGTGGCATTTTGGGAGCGGCTAAGTGAATTTTAGAGAAAACCAATTAAAGTGGAAGCAATAAAAGATTTTTAAAAAATTCAATATTTTTTTATTTAATTTGTCTTTAGTTTTTACAAAAATTGTTTATACTTATATAGGCAAAAGCCAAAAATATATTATGGGAGAGTTATAATGTCTGTTAAAATTACTGATTCGTGTATTTCGTGTGGTTCTTGTATAGATGAGTGTCCTGTTAATGCGATAGTTGATGATGATGATAATCCAACAGGAGAGGGAATCTACTATGTTTATGCTGATAAATGTGTAGAGTGTGTAGGTCATAATGATGAGCCTGCTTGTGCTACTTCTTGTCCTACTGAGGGTTGCATTGTTTGGAGTGCTAAGGGTTCTGTAAATAGAGATGATATAAGTGATGCTCAAAGAAACGATAGCGTTTCTGTTGTTTAGATTGTATTATTTTAATCACTAGAAGTAGATTCTGGTGATTAATCTTCTTAGATTAACTTAGCAAAATCTTAAAATAGCATTCATTAAAGTGAAGTAAAATTTATTTATGCTAAAATTTTAGCTTTATTTTTAATTTAATGTAGGAGTTTTATTTATGGAGAGAACACTTTCAATAATAAAACCAGACGCCGTCAAAAAGAATGTAATTGGGAAAATTATTGATAGATTTGAAAGCAATGGCTTAAAGATTGTCGCTATAAAAAAGCTACTTTTGGATAGAGCTAGTGCTGGGGAATTTTATGCGATTCATAAAGAGCGACCATTTTTTAAGGATTTGGTGGATTTTATGACGAGCGGAGCGGTTGTAGTGATGGTTTTAGAGGGAGAAAATGCGGTTAAGAAAAATAGAGAGCTAATGGGCGACACAGACCCAAAAAAGGCACAAGCTGGGACTATTCGAGCGGATTTTGCTGAGAGTATTGATGCAAATGCAGTTCATGGAAGTGATAGCTTGGAGAATGCAAAAAATGAGATTTCGTTCTTCTTTGCACAAACAGAAATAAAATAAATATAGAATCTTGAAAATAGAATTTAGGAAGATTGTTGCTTCACCAAAGCAATTTACATTAGATTTAAGTGATAAAAATTATAATGTAAAAGTTGTGGGTAGTTTTTACAAACTTGCAAATGGTTTGGTTAAGATAGATTCTATAATCAGTGGTAATATTAATTTAATTTGTGATTTAAGTGGCGAGGAATTTACTAAGAATCTTAATGAAAATGTAGTGCTATTTGCAAAAGATGGCATTTTTGAAAATCAAATTAATGATGAAAATTTTGATGTGATTGAATTTTTTGATGGATATATGGATTTAAGCTTTATATTTAAAAGTGAGCTAGAATCCATAAATCTTGAATATCACACAAAAGAATAATAAAATTACAAAAAGGAGTAAAAATGGCAGTTGTTCCAAAGAGAAGAGTTAGCAAAACACGAGGTTTGAAGCGAAGAACGCATTATAAAATCAAACTTCAAGTGCCAGTAAAAGATAAAAATGGCAATTGGAAGCTACCACATACGATGAATAAAGAAACAGGAAATTATAAATAATCGAGGCTTCAATGCTTAAAATAGTTATAGATGCTATGGGCGGTGATAATGGTGTAGAACCGATAATAAGAGGTGTGCAATCAGCTCTTAAATGTAGGGCATTTCACGCAATTATCGTTGGAGATGAGGCATTAATATCGCCATATTTAGATTCTAGTGATAAACATATTGAAGTTCAACATTGTGCTGATTATATTAAAATGGAAGATTCCGCTACAAATGCCCTAAAAAAGAAAGATAGCTCCATTTATCAGGCAATTGAGATTGTGCGAAATGGCGAAGCTGATGTGGTGATTTCCGCTGGGCATAGTGGAGCTAGTATGAGTTTAGCTACACTTAGATTCGGGCGGATTGCAGGTGTTAGTCGTCCAGCGATTTGCACTACTATGCCACGAATCGACGGAAAGCCAAGCATTATTTTAGATGCTGGGGCGAATGTGGATTGTAAAGCAGAGCATTTGGTAGAATTTGCACGAATGGGCTATGAATACGCAAAATCCGTGCTTGGATATGAGAATCCTAGAGTAGGGCTTTTAGCAAATGGCGAGGAAGATAATAAGGGCAATGAACTTACAAAGGAAGTTTTCAAAGAGCTAAAAAAATATAGTTTTTTCAAAGGCAATGTCGAGGGAAATGATATTTTTAATGGTTCTGTTGAGGTGATTGTCTGCGATGGCTTTATGGGGAATCTTGTGCTAAAGGCAAGTGAGGGCGTCGCTGAAGCGATAATAAAGATTTTGAAAGAGGAAGTGAAAAAATCGTTTCGCTCGAAAATCGGGGCGTTATTTATGATGAATGCCTTTGGTGCGTTAAAAAAGCGAGTGCATTATGAAGAATATGGCGGAGCCCCGCTTCTTGGGGTTACCAAAAATATCATTATTTGCCACGGGAAAAGTAGCCCGAGAGCGATTGAATGTGCTATTTATCAAGGGATTAATGCGGTGGAATCTAAAGTCGTTGAGAAAATCACTAGCGATTTTTTAATATAATAAAACTTAAAGGAGGCTATTTTGAGTAAAATATACGCATCGATGGTATCTATAGCTTCCTATATTCCTAAAAATTGTATAAACAATAAGGATTTTGAAAAATTTATTGATACTTCTGATGAGTGGATTACAAAGCGAACAGGGATTAAAACAAGGTATTTTGCAGATAGCGAAGAAACCTCTAGTGATATTGGCGTAAAAGCTGCTAAAGTAGCAATACAAAGAGCTGGAATCTCGATTGATGATATTGATATTGTTATTTGTGCGACTCTATCTCCTGATTATCTAGGAATGCCCTCTAATGCTTGTTTGATTTCTTATAGATTAGGTATTGAGAATAAACCTGCATTTGATATTATAAGTGCTTGTAGCGGTTTTATATACCTACTTTCACTTGCAAAATCTTTTATAGAATCTAATATGTATAAAAATGTTTTGATAGTAGGGGCAGAGAAAATCAGCTCTATACTTGATTTTAATGATAGAGGCACTTGTGTTTTATTTGGCGATGGTGCAGGGGCTGCGGTTATTAGTGCTACTAATGATAAATCTAAGCGAATTATTGATGTAAATATCAGTGCAAATGGTAAATATAATGACTTTTTAATGACCCCAATATGTTCTAATGGTGGGCTAGATTCCGTTAAAAATATAAAAAATACTACAGGGAAGCCATTATTGTTAAAAATGAAAGGTAATGAAACCTTTAAATTAGCAGTCAAAACCCTAGCAAATGATGTTAAAGAAATTCTATTAAAAAATAATATTAAAAGCGAGGATATTAGTTATTTTATCCCACATCAAGCAAATCTTAGAATCATAAATGCAGTTGGTGATATAATTAATATAGATTCTAATAAGATTGTATTAACTATCCAAAAATATGGCAACACTTCTGCTGCTAGTATTCCTATGGCTATTGATGATATTTATAGTAGTGGTAAGCTAAAAAATGGAGATTTACTTTTATTGGACGCATTTGGTGGAGGGCTTACTTGGGGGTCGAGTTTATTATACTTTAATGGATAATAATTGAGAATATTTATTTTATTTTTTATTTTTTTAACTATAGTTCAATCATCAAGTTTGTCTAATATTCCCTTAGCACAGGATTCTACTCGAGTTGCTATTGATACTGATTTACAAAATCAAGTTTTTAATCAAAATAAAGATTCCACGCAAGATTCCAATAAACAAGATTCTAAAAAATTAGAAAATGAGATTTGGAGAAAGATTTTTCCAAATAAATATATTGAGGATACTTTTACTGGCTTTATCGATACTATAGAAGATACCTTACTTATGATAAATATAAGGCGAATTGCTATTGATTTTTCAAATACGAGTATAAATGTAAGTGATGTATATCGTGAATTAGAGATAAATCAATTTAGCGGAGATAATACTACCGTTGCAAGTGCTGTTGCTGATTTGGCTTTGGAGTATAATTTTGAGAATTCTAGATTATCGAATACGCTTTATGCGGAGTATGGCTTGATTATATTAAGCCCAAAATATGAGCAAACCACGAAAACAGAAACAGCAGATAATTTTATACTTAATACGGGATATACGCGTAAATCATTTATGTTTGAAAAAGGATTTTTTGGACCTTTTATAGATGGTGAGTATCAAACTGAATTTACAAAAAAAGAAGATGGCTCACGCAACCAATATTTAAGATATAAAGCTGGAGCAAGATTTTTAGATGGTAAATATATTGATGAGCTATATTTAGCAGGTGTTGGTGAGATAGACTTTTCTTATAAGCCAAGTAGCATTAAAGGAGCAGTTGAACTTGGACTAAGAGCAAAAACTCCAATTAATGATGATATAAAACTTGTTTATCAAGGATTCACAAGGCAATATGTAGGTTATTCTAGATTTAGAGAGAGCGACCTTATTTATAATGTTAATTTGAATATGCGACTTGATGTAAGTATCTATAAAGGTTTTGCTTTTTCTCCATTTATTTCTGCTAGATTTGCAAAGATTAGGGGTGCAAGTAGTGGCGGGAATAATATAATGACTGGCATTTCACTTATGTATTCAAGTAGTATTAATGCCATTTCCAGCATTCAAAGCACACAGAATGAAAAACTAAAACAATATTATAAATCAATCAATGACTAATATTTATTGCAATAATATATAAATAAATAAGCAATTTAATTATTCATAAATAAAAATTTATATATTATTCAAAATTATCAAACTTAAATACAAAGCGAGTGTTATGAATAATTTTACAAAATTAGGTTTTATATTGGCTACTTTGGGTAGCTCTATTGGACTTGGGCATATTTGGAGATTCCCATATATGACAGGAGAATCTGGCGGAAGTGCGTTTGTTTTGGTTTATATAATACTAACTATTTGCATAGGAATCCCAATCCTAGTAGCAAAAATGATTATAGGGAATAAAACGCAAAAAAATGTTGTTGGTGCATTTGATGAGTTAGACCCAAGCGAGAAAAAATATTGGAAAAAAGCAAGTATAATGATTGTAGGTGGTCCACTAATCCTTACATTTTATGCTGTTGTTTTGGGCTGGGCGTTTTATTATTTAGCGATAGTTACTTTTGGGCTTCCTAGTGATATAGAATCCTCAAAAAATATCTTTAATACATTAGTGAGTGATAGTATTCTTGCTTCTATTGTTTCATTTGCTGTGTGTATGTTTCTAACTGCATATATCGTATCAAAAGGCGTTAAAAATGGGCTTGAAAAATATAATTTTATCTTAATGCCGTTATTATTTATTATTTTTATTGGATTGCTTTTCTACTCCTTAACTATGCCATCATTTGGGGAAGCAATAAGATTTTTATTTGTATTTGATATAAGTAAGATTAATCCAAGTGTTGTTATTATGGCATTAAGTCAAATGTTTTTCTCGCTCTCTATTGGTGTTGGCACGATAATAACATATAGCTCATCGGCTAAAAAAGGTGATAATCTTCTTTCATCAGCAGCTTGGGTTGCACTCTCTGGAATAGTGGTTTCTCTAATCGCAGGGATTATCATTTTTACATTTTTATTTAATTACGGACAAGAGGCAAGTGCGGGACCCGGAATGCTATTTGTCTCATTGCCTTTAGCGTTTGAACAAATGGCTTATGGAGAGATTATATCATTCTTATTTTTTGTAGCCGTTCTTTTTGCTGGTATAACTTCTACTATATCTATTTTAGAGCCACCTGTGGCATATATATCCGATACTTATAATATAAGTAGGACAAAAGCTTCATATTATATTTGTATTGCTATATTTATCGTTGGAATCTTTGTTATTCTATCATTGACTAAGGATTTTGGCTCATATCTAACATTCTTTAAGAAATCATTATTTGATTGGGTGGATTTCATAACTGCTGCTATTATTATGCCACTTGGGGGATTATCCGCATTATTATTCTTAACTTTTATCGTTGGGAAAAAGAGGGTTTATAAATTTGCTAGAGGATTTATGAAAAGAGAAGTATTTAATATATGGTATGCCATAGTTAAGTATGTAGCACCGCTTGTTATTGTAATCGTTTTAGTTAGTAAGTTTATAGAAACATTTTTTACTAAATAAGGGTGTATAAATGAGTAATTTCACACATTTGCATCTTCATAGTGAATATTCTCTTCTTGATGGTGCAAATCAAATTAAAAAACTTGCCAAAAGATTAAAAGAGCTAAATATGACTTCAGTGGCATTGACCGACCACGGAAGTATGTTTGGGGCATTAGATTTTTATATAAATATGCTAAAAGAGGGGATTAAGCCTATTATTGGGATTGAAACATATATACATAATGATGAATTATTAGAATCTAAAAATCCACTTAGATTCCATTTGTGTTTATATGCAAAGGATTTAGAGGGTTATCAAAATCTTATGTATCTTAGCTCACAAGCATATTTGAATGGATTCTACAAGAATCCGCGTATTAATAAAAAGATTCTAAAAGAGTATTCCAAAGGGCTTATTTGCTCGTCTGCTTGTTTGCAAGGTGAGGTAAATTACCACTTAAATACAATGAGTAGTAGAAATATTGCAAAAGGATTCGAACACGCAAAAAGCGTTGCTTTGGAGTATAGGGATATTTTCGGCGATGATTTTTATTTGGAGATTATGCGGCATGGGATTGCTGAGCAGAGATTTATCGATGAGCAGATTATTAATCTATCATTAGCAAGTGGGATAAAGCTAATCGCTACAAACGATACACATTATACGACTAAGAAAGATTCATTTTCTCAAGAAGTATTGATGTGTATTTCTATGGGTAAAATACTAAAAGACGAAAAGCGACTAAAACATTCTGTTAACGAGTTTTATATAAAATCTACTGAGGAGATGCAAAAACTTTTTGCCGATATTCCGGAAGTTTTGGAAAACACCCAAGAAATAGTTAATAAATGTGATTTAAAACTAGATTTAAAAAGCACAGAGATAAAGGATTCAAATGGCAATCTATTGATTGCTAATACCCCACCAGCTCCTCCAACATTCAAATTTACAAAAGAATATGCAAAAGCAGAGGGATTGGATTATGCTGATGATGATGCGTATTTTGCGTATAAATGCGAAGAGGGTTTGAAAGATAGACTTAAATATGTAAGTGAAGAAAATCACCAAATATATAAAGATAGACTTAAATATGAAGTGGAAGTTATCAAAGGAATGAAATTTTCCGGATATATGCTTATAGTTTGGGATTTTGTGAGAGAGGCAAAAAAGCAAAATATACCAGTTGGACCCGGGAGGGGAAGTGCGGCTGGGAGTTTGGTGGCGTTTTGCCTAAAAATCACAGATATTGACCCTATAAAACATATTTTACTTTTTGAGCGATTTTTAAATCCAGAGCGTGTTTCAATGCCAGATATTGATATGGACTTTTGCCAAGATAGGCGGGGTGATATAATTAATTATGTAATCCAAAAATACGGACAATACAATGTCGCCCAAGTTGTTACATTTAACTCAATGTCTGCAAAGTCGGTAATAAGAGATGTTGCTAGGGTTTTTGGTATAGAATATAAAAAGGCTGATGAATTTGCAAAACTCATACCAAATAAGTTAAAGATTCAGTTAAAAACTGGAGAATTACACGATAGAGATAAGATGGGTGCTTTTGAGCTAGAACCAAAAATTTCTACAACAATCAATAGTGATATTGAGCTTAAAAATGTTTGGGAGACAGCACTTGTATTAGAAAATCAAAAACGCAATCTTGGGACTCACGCTGCGGCAATTGTAATAGATAGTGAGCAAGAATTATGGAATAAGATTCCACTTTGTAAAATTGGGGATAAAATCGCCACTCAATATTCTATGGATTATCTAGAAAAAGTTAATCTAATAAAATTTGATTTCTTAGGGTTAAAAACACTAACTGTTATACAAAAAACATTTGATTTAATTAATGATAAATTGGATTTTAATAATATTGACCTAAATGACCAAGAAGTTTATAAGACTATTCAAAATGGCGATACCATTGGAATGTTTCAAATAGAATCTAGTGGAATGAGGTCATTAAATAAAAAGCTAAAAACAAATTGCTTTGATGATTTGGTCGCTGTTTTGGCACTTTTTCGTCCGGGTCCTATGGATTCAGGGATGCTTGATGATTTTATCGATAGAAAACATGGTGTTAAAAAAATAACATATATTTTTCCTGAGCTAGAATCCATTCTAAAAAGCACTTATGGCGTTATTGTTTATCAAGAGCAGGTTATGCAAATAGTTCAAACAATAGGCGGATTCTCACTTGGTGAGGCAGATTTAATTCGTCGTGCAATGGGTAAAAAAGATACAAAAATTATGGCAGAGAATAAAGCTAAATTTTTAAGCGGTGCGTCAAAAATGGGCTTTGATGTGAGAAAAAGCGATGAGCTATGGGAACTAATAGTAAAATTCGCTGGATATGGATTTAACAAATCACATTCGGCAGCTTATGCAATGATAAGCTTCCAAACAGCGTTTTTAAAGACTTATTATAAACACGAATTTATGGCTGCTTTGCTAACTAGTGAAAAAAATAATGTTGATAAAATCAATCAATACATACAAGAATGTCGCAATATGGGTATTAAAGTCCTTCCGCCACATATTAATAGCTCACAAGAGGATTTCAGTGTTACGACTATTGATGGAGAGAAAAGCATTATTTTTGGGTTTAGTGCGATTAAGGGAATAGGGGAGAATCCCATACAGATGATTTTACAAGCTAGAGATGGCAAATCTTTTAATAATCTAAATGAATTTTTAAGTAAGATGGATTCTAAAGTGATAAATAAAAAAGTGCTTGAATCCTTAGCTAAATCAGGTGCATTAAATGGTCTGGGTTTTAGCATAAAAAGTATTATTAATAATATTGATTTATTAGCGGATATTATTAGGAATAATTCTAAGAATCTAGAAATGGTAAGTTCGCAAAACTCCCTTTTTGGTGCAGATGATTTGTCTAATTCGGTTAGTTTAAATATCCAAGATGAGGAGGAATATACCAAAAATCAATTATTAGATTTTGAGTATGAAATGCTTGGAATTTTTATGAGTGGGAATCCTTTAGATGATTTTAGTAAAGATATAGATAAAATCAAAGGCGTTGTATTTAGCAATAATATTCAACATCTTAAGGATAACTCAAAAGCACTTATCGTTGGAATTATCAAAGATATTAAAAAAAGAATTAGCAAAAAGGGGAATCCTTTTGCCGAAATCTTGATGGTAGATAAGGTTGGAAATATTTGGCTACAGGTTTTTGAAAAGCATTTAGCTGAGATTGAGTTGGCATCTAAAGATTCTCCTATTTGTTTAAAATGTCGTGCTAACTCAAGAGATGGGACTATGTCTTTGCAACTTGAACAAGTTATATTATCGTTAGAAAAAGCAAGCAAAGAGAGAGTAACTCCAGAATTTAATGATGAAAATGAAGATTCTCAGGATTTATCAAACTCCACATATAAAGAGGATTCTATCCAAGAAGAGATTATCGACTATTTTCTACATCTCCCTTGTAATATAAGCTATGAGATTCTAAAAGAGATTCAGAATCTAGCAATTGAAAATAGTGGGATAGAGCGACTTGTATTTAGGATTAAAACTAATGATTTAAGTTATGATTTGTATTCATCATATAGGATTAATAATCATTTCAAAGAAAAAATAAAATCAACAATAAAGATTGCTTAATGCGTATTAATCAATGGATAGCCCACAATACGCACTATTCAAGGCGTGAGGCGGATAATCTAATCAAAGAGGGCAAGGTAAAGATTAATCATAAAATAGCAGAGTTGAGTGATAAGATTCCGGATTCTAGGGATTTTGGCAAGATTAAAAAAAGCGTGAAAAATGCGACAGATTCTAAAGATTCTAAGGATTCTAGAATCTTGCGAATCTTTATCAATGGCAAGGAAATCAAGCCCAAAGATTCCACCAAATACAGCGTAGTTGCCTACCACAAGCCAAAAGGCGAGATTGTAAGCAAAGTCGATGATAGAGGGCGAAAGACGATTTATGAGAGTCTTGGGAAGTTTAGCCACTTTTTGCCAGTGGGGCGATTGGACTTTGCTTCAAGCGGATTATTGCTTTTAAGCGACAGCCCAAAGGTCATCAAAGCCCTAATGGAGAGCAAATTGGAACGAATCTACAATCTAAAAGTGAGCGGCAAAATCACACAAAAAATAATAGATTCCGCTTTTTTGGGAATGAGCGTGGAGGACGCAAGGGCTGGAGGGCATAAAAATAGCAAGATAATTTCTATGGACTTCGCCCCATTTGGGCTATTTGAGGTAATCTCTGAAAATGAAAAATACACGAAAATCAAAGTCGGCATAAGTGAGGGGAAAAACCGCGAGTTAAGGCGATTTTTCGCATATTTTGGACTGGAAGTCTTGGAGCTAAAGCGCGTAAGCTATGGCTTTATCTCGCTAAATGCCTTGCCAGTGGGGAAAAGCCGATTTTTAAACAAGAGCGAATATAACAAATTGCACGATTTTTTGGGCGATAATCTAAAAACAAAGGTAAAAAATGCTAGTAGAAACAAGAGGAAATGACGGCAAAAAGCCACTAAAAGTGAGCCTAGCTGAGGCGATTTTAAACCCAAGTGCGAGTTTTAATGGGCTTTATAGCTTGGAATCTTTCCCGCAAATTGAGCTAGAAAAAATTGCGGATTTAGAATATTTTGAGTTGGTGGAATATGTGTTTAATATCTTAGGATTTAGCGAGTTTGGGGCGGAATCTGGCGTGGATTCCAAGAATCTAGATTCGGCGGAATCTGGCGTAAAATCTAAAGATTTCGTCGCAGATTCTGCAGATTCCAAGAATCCAGATTCTGCGAATCTAGATTCCACAGATTCCGCCCATTCCAATAATTTCGCCACGAATCTACTAAGAGACGCCCTAGAATCTTATAGGTCTTTTGATAACCCAAACTTGCCCCTAAGCTACACGAAGCTAGAGCCAAATCTATACTTGCAAAATCTTTTTACGGGTCCAACACGGGCGTTTAAAGATATGGCAATGCAGCCTTTCGGGGCGATTTTATGTGCGTTGGCGAAGCAAAAAAGCCAAAAATATTTGATTTTGACTGCCACGAGTGGCGACACGGGACCAGCCACGCTTGAGGCGATAAAGGATAAGGAAAATATTTTTTGCGTTTGCATGTATCCAAATGGCGGCACGAGCGATGTGCAGCGGCTTCAAATGACAAGCGTAAATGCCAAAAACACCAAGGTCATCGCCCTAAATGGCGACTTTGATATGGCGCAGAGTGCGTTAAAAGATTTGCTTAGCGACGCGGAGTTTAGGGGCTTTTTAGATTCGCATAATTTCGCCTTGTCTGCGACAAATTCTGTGAATTTTGGGCGGATTATTTTTCAAATCATCTATCACATTCACTCCTATATTTACTTGCTTAAAAATGGGGCGATTAAGGCTGGGGAAGCCATTAATATCATCGTGCCAAGTGGGAATTTTGGTAATGCGTTGGGGGCGTTTTTTGCTAAAAAAATGGGCGTGAAAATCAATAAAATTATCATCGCCACGAACGCAAACTGCGTCCTTTATGAGCTAATAAAAAGTGGCAAATACGATATTTCCAATAAAAAACTCATAAAAACGCTCTCCCCAGCGATGGATATCCTAAAAAGCTCAAATGTCGAGCGAGTGCTTTTTAGCCTATTTGGGGCGGTGCGGACAAAAGAGCTAATGGAATCTTTGGATAAAAATAAGAGCTACGCCCTAAGCGAGGGAGAACTGGCGAAATTAAGAGAGGATTTCGAGGCGGTTTTTAGCGACGATGAGAGCGTTTTGGAGGTTATTAGAGATTCCGCTAACAAGGGCATTATCATCGACCCGCACACCGCAACGGGTGTTTTGGGGTATAAAAAGCTAGATTCTAAATTTAGAGATTTTAGCACCATCATCTGCTCCACAGCGGAGTGGACAAAATTCGCCCCAACGATTTTAAAAGCACTAAATAATGAGAATCTGGCAATAGAGAATCTGGACTGCGAAAATCTAGCAACAGAAAACAAGGCGAATCTAAAAAGCGAGAATCTGGCAATAGAGAATCCAAAAACGGGGAATCCAAAAAGTGCAGAAAATACGGCAGATTCTAGCGACCAAGAAGCCTTAGACATTATTTCTAAAAGATTCTCCACCCCAATCCACGCAAATATCAAGAATCTTTTCGCTAAAAAAGAGCTAAACAAAACCATTTTGGATAAAGAAAATCTAAAAGCCACCATCACCAATTGGCTTAAGGAAAATGCATAGATTTTTAAGATTCTAAAAAGGCTCAACTCAATGATTATTAAAAAGCCAAATTCACCTATAAATTTCGGCGATACTAGTTTTAGGCGTAAAAATCTTATAGATGATTATAGAATCTTGCTTAGTTGTTTGGCGAATTTAAGCGAAAAATGGGACATTAACAACGCTTCGCAAAACACTTTTTATCAATATGTGCTAAAAAGTGGGCTAATACAAAATACCGACTGCGACACTTACGAGCAGAAAAAACGAGCTAGAACCTACACAAACGCCATTGTTAAAATAGGCTTGGCTGATGAAAATCGTAAAGTTAGTCCTATTGGCAAAGCTTTTTTAAACAATAATATCACACAAGACAAATTAGAGCGACTTTTAAATCTAAACAACGATAATATATTATTTCTCCGCCAATTGCTAAAACTAAAAATAGCAGAATCCAAATCTTGCATTTTTATATTTCGCATTGCCCTAGCGTTTTTGATGAAATATGACAATGTGGAGCAAGAGCATTTTTGCAAGATTTTATTATCCATTCAACCAAATCTGTCGCAATTAGATATTATAAATTCGTTGGATAATTACGAGCAAGTAAAAAATGGCAAATTAAATTTTAATGATTATATTAATAATTTGTTGCTAGATGATGAAAATCTATCGTTTGATAATGGCATTATGGATAATGAAATTTTCAACAACATTTTTAAAAATAAAAAATCATCTAAGATGACGGATGCATATTGGCTATTTTATAATAGTTGTGTAGATTTTTTTAGAATCCAAACAAAGGAAAAATTACAAAAACTGCAAGAAATTTCCAAGAATCCAGCCATAAAAAAGGCATTTGGATTTGGCAAAACACTTTTTAATTTTCCTAAAAATAATTCAATTAAAGATTTTTTAACTCACGCCGAAAACCATATTTTTACTTCTAGTAATTTAACTGAGTTTAATGCTAGATTCTACGCTTTATATAAAAGCTCAAAATATGATGATTTAATAAAAGAATATAGCGATATGTTAGTTCGCACATTTAGGCTTTGTGGGCTTATTAGCTTTGATAACGCCCTAGTCAATCTCTCTCAAAAAGAGCTAATTAGTGAGATATTTTTGGATTTAAAACTAGCAACAAATGATTTAAACGACACGGAATTTTTACAAGATATTAGCACTTTAGCGATATTGGGGCTAGAAAATAGCACAACAATAGAGCAGAATCTACGAAAAAAATACCATATAGAAAACGACATAAAAGACTTTTTCAAAGACAGATTAAATAAAGAATTTGAAAGAAAGATTTTAGCTCGTTACACAAATGAAAAACTATGCGACATTTTAGAGAAATTTGGCAAAGAAAATGAATATAAAAACATACAAGAATTAGTAACTGACAATGCGAGTGTGCCGACTATTTTTGAGTATATTTTAGCTATTGCGTGGCATAGGATTAGCAAGGAATCTTTTGAGCTACGAGATAGTATGAATCTAAGCCTTGATGCAGACAGATTGCCACTATCACACGCACCGGGCGGAAGTGGAGATATAGTAGCAAAATACAAAGATTTTGATATTATGCTAGAAGCTACGCTTATGGATAAAAACGCCCAAAAACGAGGCGAATTAGAGCCAGTTATAAGACATAGTGCGAATCTAACCATTGAAAACAACAAAATGAATAAAGATACTTTTATCTTTTTTGTTGCTGATGAGCTAGATATAAATGTCATCAATATATTTAGAGCAACAGCACATATAGAGCTTGAAAGTTCACAAAATAGGGACAATTTCACAAATGGCGTAAAAATATTTTCGCTTGATATTAAAAAGATTATCTATTTATTAAAGCACAATGTAACGCATATTGATTTACTAAAAACGGCTTTTAAAGACTATCAATACAAAAAGCCCAATCCAATAAATAATGGCTGGTTTGATGAAATTTGGGCGAAATTAGATTCTATTGAATATACAAATTCTGCCAAAATTATATATTCCACAGATTCCACTCATTCGCTGACTTTGCGATGAAACCAAGATTCTTAAGCGGAGTTAAATGTGGATACTTTCAATATCGCTAATCGTAGGTATTTAGGCAGCAAACAGCAATTGCTAGATTTCATAGAAAATATAGTAAAGTCGCATACCAAAAACTGCCATAGTTTTGCTGATATATTCGCTGGAAGTGGCGTTGTGGCAAATAGATTTAACAAAAATTATAATCTCATACTAAATGACAATCTAACTTGCAATTACCATATTTATACTTGTTTTTTCTCTAATGTGGCGTATGATAAAGACAAGATTCTTACCTTGCTTGAATCTTATAATAACGCCAAGAATCTAGCACCAAATTATTATAGTAAAAATTTCACAAATACCTATCTAAGCGAAGAAAATCTAAAAATTGTGGGATTTATTAGGGATAACATTGAGCTTAATTTAGAGCAAAATATAATCAATAAAAGGGAGCATTCCATACTTATAACTTCCCTACTTTACGCCATTGATAGGATAGCAAACACGGTTGGGCATTATGACTCATATCGCAAAAATGGCGATTTGGAGAAAAAGCTAAATCTTAGGATTCCGCTAATTGATAATAGCTTAAACGCCAATAATCAAATATATTGCCGTGATGCAAACGATATAGCAAAAAAAAAAAAAGCAGATTTTTTCTCCCTTGCCCCGCCATATAATTCAAGGCAGTATTGCGATGCCTATCATTTCTTAGAAAATGTCGCCAAAAATACCAAGCCCCAAGTCGTAGGTGTGGCAAAAAAGATGGATAGAAGTGGGCTAAAAAGCAATTATTGTTTAAGTGATGCGAGTGTGTATCTAAGCGAACTTGTGGCAAATATCAATGCTAAATATATACTGCTTTCTTACAATAACACGCACAATAAGGCAAATGCAAGGTCTAATGCCAAAATTAGCGATAATGAGATTTTAGAGATTTTAGGCAAAAAAGGCAAAGTTAGGATTTTTGAAAAGGATTTCGCCCCATTTAATGCTGGGAAATCAAATATCACAAACCACAAAGAGAGAATCTTTTTATGCGAAGTAAGGTAAATTCGCTCGAAAATAGTGGCGATAAGATTCTAAAGATTCCAAGCAACACGCAGTTTCCCAAGATTCCAAGCAAAAAGATTCCCATTTACAGCAAGATTCCCGCTCAATCGCCACTAAATTACACTGGCGGTAAATTTAGGCTTTTAAGCCAAATCTACAATAAATTTCCAAAAGATATAGATAATTTTTATGATATATTTTGTGGTGGATTCAATGTGGGTGCGAATGTGGAAGCAAAAAATATAATTGGCATTGATAAAAATCCAAAGCTAATTACGGTTTTAGAACTCATCAAAACCACGCACAACCTAGAATCTAAAATCGATAAAATAATTCTTAAATACAATCTTAGCGATTCTTATAATTTTGGCTACACGCATTATAATTGTAATTCATCTAGTGGCTTAGGAAGCTATAATAAAGAGAGATTTAATCGCCTTAAAACTGCCTACAATGTGAGCAAAAATCCACTTTTGCTGTTGGTGCTAATTATTTTTAGCTTTAATAATCAAATACGATTTAATAGCTTTGATGAGTTTAATCTGCCCGTTGGGAAGCGCGACTTTAACGCCAATTTACGCAAAAAACTACGGGGATTTGTGGCAAATATCCAAAATGCTAAATTTATTTGCAAGGATTTTAGGGAGATTGATTTAGCCAAAATTCCAAAAGATTCCTTTTTCTACCTTGACCCACCCTATATTTTAGGCACGGCGACTTATAATGAAAATGGTGGCTGGGGCGAAAATGATGAGAGCGATTTATTTGCTTTTTTAAATAAAGCGGATAGTTTTGGCATTAGATTCGCCCTATCAAATGTCTTAGAACACAAGGGGAAATATAATGAGAATCTGCACAATTGGTGCTTGGAATCCAGTTTTAAGATTCATCATCTAACTTATAATTACGCCAATTCAAGCTATCAGCACAAATATAAAAAGTGCGAGAGCAAGGAAGTTTTAGTGAATAATTATTAAATTAGAATCTAGAATGATAAATGATAGCAAAGGGAGATTCTAATATAACATTAATAAGCATAAGCGATATTAGAATCCATCTAAAGCATATAAAAATATAAGAGATTTTATTTAGTTATTAATATTATCAAAAATATCACATAACATATACTGACTACTGCCAACTAGATTTTTGGTTTCTATATGCTTATTATTTGATAGAGAGTAGGTTAGTTTTATACTATGTTTTATCTTACCATTTTTAATAATATCTGTATTTAGATTTTTTATCGTTCCAAAATAAGTATCTTTTTTTGATACCATTGATATTTCTTCATTTATCGGTATTTTTAGATTAATATTTTCTATTTTTGTTTCAAAAGGCTTATTATTATCTAGTAAAAAAATGCTACATAAGCCATATAGTGAAATACTACTATCAGTTTGATTATATACTGCGATATTGTTTCTTTTTACTACTACTTTTAAATCATTATTTGAGTATAGAATAGTATCTGGTTGGATATTTAGGGCATTAATATTGTTGATGCAAACTTTTGCTTTAGCAAATATCTTTTTTGTTACAGAATATTGCAAGAAAAACGAGTTTATGCAGTATTCAAACTCAAATTCCTTTCCATTTATTTCTACTTGGAGGGATTCTATTAATTTAGGATTTGCTATATTTGATTTATTATAGTAGTTTTTTAGCATACTTGCTTCTAAGGCACTTTTTTGTTCCATAAAATATGATATTTCATGTATTCCATCGGGGAAAATAAGACCAAAAATATTTAATGGAGTATCTAGTATATTTGTCTTAGCAATATTATAAAGTTTATCTTTAATCGCATTATTAAATAAGCTATTTAGTGTTTCATTTACATTAGTAATATTAGAATTATCAACTACATCAATAAAAAAATCAATATTTTTTAGTTTTGATATATAAACTGTTTTGTATTCAAGTATCTTATCACTTAAAAAACAAATATCCTTATATATTTTTTTTGCGATTAAATGTAATTTATTTGATAAGATAACCTCAATAAACTCAAAAGTCTTAAACTCAAAATCTTTACCAAAAAACATAGAATTTTCTTTTAATGGATAAAATACAAATTCATTATTTGTAATGCCAACTTTTATTATTTCATCGGCTTCTTTATTATCAAGATGACTTATAAAAGCTATTTCATTCTTATTAAGATAGATAAAAAATATCGGCTCTTCAACCTCATTTATGCTAAATTCTGGAATCTTAGAAGGCAATATGGTATTTATTAGAATATTCACTTTATTTTTTACTTTTTTATTAATTACTTTAAATATATCTTCCATATCTTAACCTCTAGTAAAGATTTATTTAGAATTTGGTAAAATTTTACAATAATTTTTACAAAAGGTATATTTTGAAAATCATAGCAGGTAATTTTAAATCAAATTTAAACCGAAAATCCACAATTGGTTTTTTAAAAAGCTTAGATTCTACATTAGATAATATATCAAATAAAGAGATTTATATTTTTCCAGCCACAAGTTCGCTTGTGGAAAATAATTTTAAACATATAATTTTAGGTGCTCAAAACGCTCATTATGCGGAATCTGGAGCATTCACCGGTGAAATCACACTTCATCATTTAGAGGAATTTAATATTAAAACCATTCTAATCGCCCATAGTGAGCGGCGGAATCTATTTGGTGAGAGCGATGAAATCTGTGCGACGAAATTTGATTTTTTTAAGGAGCGAGATTTTAGGATTTTTTATTGTATTGGCGAGAGTTTGGAGGTTAGAGAAAGTGGGAAAATGCTAGAATTTCTAGATTCCCAAATCTCAAAGATTGATTTAGATTATCAAAATTTGGTTTTAGCCTATGAACCACTTTGGGCGATTGGCACTGGGAGAGTGGCGAAAGCCGAGCAGATTAGCGAGATTTATAGATTCCTAAAATCCCGCACAAATGCCCCAATAATCTATGGCGGAAGTGTGAATGAAAAAAATGCTAGTGAGATTTTGGGAATCTGTGATGGTGTTTTGGTCGGCAGTGCGAGTTTAAAAGTGGAGAGTTTTTATGAGATAATAAAAGGTTAATTGTAAGTGAAAATTAAATCTTTTTTAAAACCAATCTATTTTCTCATTTACGCTCAAGTTTTTATTTTAAATTCGCAAAACGAGCAAAGCAAAGTTTCTCATCAAAAGGGCTTTATTTCCTCCCCTTGTTTATAAAAAAGCAAATCTTTTTATAAACAAGGGGAGAGCCTCGCTTTTTCCTTTATAGCCTAAAATCAGCGGAGGCACTATCGCTTCCTTAGATTTTGATTTTATATCACGCAAGGGGCGAGAATAAGGTTGGAATTTGACTTTATTGTTTTTAAAAGTAAATTACCTAATCTCGTGTGTTGGCAGTGAAACTTCGCTATCACTTGTTTTTGGGGGTCAATGAGCGGAATCCCCTTGTTGTAAGGACGAGCTTAGCTCGTCTGCCAATACTTTACTTATCGATTTTTTGCATAGCAAAACGAGGCTTAAAGCCAAGTTTCCCGCAAAATAATCGTAGTTTTAAGTAAGACTAGGGAGTAAAACTCCCCGTCGTAGGGCGGACTTGTTCGCCCGAGAAGTAAAAATTAAAAGGAGACAAAAATGATTTTAAAAGATAAAGTTGGGCTTGTAGTCGGTGTAGCAAATAATAAATCAATTGCTTATGGCATCGCAAGTGCGTGTTACGAACAAGGGGCAAAACTCGCATTTACCTATGTGAATGATAGCATTAAAAAACGAGTAGAGCCGATTGCTACGGAGTTTGGGAGCAAAAATATATATGAGCTTGATGTAAGCAAAAAAGAGCATTTTGAAGCTTTGCGAGAATCTATCAAAAAAGATTTTGGTAAAATCGATTTTTTGGTGCATTCTGTGGCGTTTGCTCCACGAGAGGCGTTGGACGGCGAGTTTATCGATACCTCAAAAGAGGCTTTTAATATCGCTATGGAAATCTCCGTTTATTCGCTAATCGAGCTTATTCGTGAGCTACTTCCTGTGCTAAATGATGGGGCTTCGATACTCACACTTAGCTATCTTGGCGGAGCGAAGTATATAACGCATTATAATGTGATGGGTGTAGCAAAGGCAGCTTTGGAATCCTCTGTGCGATATTTGGCATATGAACTAGGAAAGCGAAATATCCGCATAAATGCTATTTCCGCAGGTCCTATCCGCACACTTGCCGCAAGTGGAATCGGCGATTTTAGGCTTATTTTAAAATGGAATGAGGTAAATTCCCCGCTCAAAAAAAATGTAAGTATTGAAGAGGTTGGCAACTCCGCGATGTATCTTTTATCTCCGCTATCCTCTGCGGTTACAGGTGAAATACACTATGTCGATAATGGATATAACATAATGGGAATCTGTGCTACAGAGGACAAAGATGGCAAAGTGCAAGTGGCGTGGGAGACAAAAGGCAAAGAAAATAAGGAATAAGATTTATGGCTTTTTAGCCATATTTAGAAGATTGGATTCTATATTTATAGAATCCTAATTGTGGATAAAAGCCAATTAAGAATCTTAGAATTTCTAAGATTCTTACAAACTATACTCTAGCTTCCTCCCGCCTTTGTAGGTATTCCCATCTGCTATCTACATCTTTTTGTAATTGCTCGATTATATGCTCGTTTTCTGGCTTAAATAGATGTTTAAATCTACCTTGTGCAGCGAGATAATCCCTAACAGATACGATATTTTTCGGTCTATAAGTGATATTTAACTCTACACCATTTATTATCTCAAATAAAGGAAATACAAGCGAATCAACCGCTAAATCACTTACCTCTATAGTTTTATCAGAGTTAAATTTCCACTCAGTCGTGCAAGCACTCATAGCATTGATAAAAGTTGGTCCATCAGTATCGATTGCCTTTTTTATTTTTTTATTCATATCTTTCCATTTATTTGGTGCTACTTGAGCCACATATGGTGCCCCGTGTGCTGCCATAATGGATAAAATATCTTTTTTCTTTTCTTTTTTACCATAGCTAACTCTTCCCGCTGGACTTGTAGAAGTAGATGAGCCAAGCGGAGTAGAACCACTTCGCTGTCCGCCTGTATTTGCATATACTTCGTTATCAAGGCAGATATAAGTTATATCGTGTCCTCTTTCAAAACAACCGCTAATCCATTGGAATCCAATATCATAAGTAGAGCCATCGCCACCGAATGCAACGAACTTTGGTTTTTCGCCTTTGTAGCGACCTTTTCTAAGTAGTGCTTTATACATTGCTTCCGCTCCAGCTACTGCTGTAGAGCCATTTTCAAAGCCAATGTGTATCCAAGGAACATTCCAAGAAGTATAAGGATAAACCGCAGTCGATACCTCTAAGCAACCTGTTGATGTTCCAAGCAAAAGCGGGGCTTCTGTGGCATTTAGCACTTCTCTAACTATTATACTATGAGCACAGCCCGGACAAAGTAAATGTGCCCCTTCGAATCTCTCTGCTACATTTGAAAATTGTTTTAGATTTTTAATTTCTCTTGTCATATATTCCTCCTAGTTAAATCCCATATCTTTACCGCGAAGCCCTAAAAACTGCTGTGCTGGGTGAGTTAGCTTTCCAGCTTTTGCATTTTTATCTAGCTCATTATAAACTCTTTCTAAAAGCTGTTGGGTTAAATCTCTCCCGCCTAAACCATAGATGTAATTAGATATTACAGGGTGTTTAGAATCTTTTACTTGATACAAGCAACCCGCAATTTCGTTAAATAGCATTCCCATTGTCCCTGCTGGAAGACTTCTATCGAGTGCGGCAATCGCCTTTGCATTTTTCAATGCTTCACCAAGCTCTTTATACGGGAAAGGTCTAAGTGTTCTAAATGATACAACTCCTGTTTTTAGCCCATTTTTTCTCATTTTAGCACTTGCTACTCTTGCAGATTCTACCGTTGTCCCAAGTGCGACTATTATTAAATCTGCATCTTCTACATCATATTTTTCAACAATATTATATTTTCTGCCTGTGAATTTCTCGAATTCATTAAAAATTTCCTCAATAACCACTTTTGAATCCATTATTGCATTGTGTAATTGTGCTTTATGCTCGAAATGCCAATCTTCTTCTGTTTGTGAGCCATATGTTACAGGTCTATCGAAATCCAGCATCGCATTATGTTTTTTATAATCGCCTATAAATTTATATGCGTCATCATCGCTAAGTGGCATAACATTCTGTGCGGTATGTGAGCAGATAAATCCATCTTGATTAACCATTACAGGTAATCTTACTCTCAAATCTTCTGCGATTTTAAATCCCATTAGATTAAAGTCATATACTTCTTGTGGATTATAGGCACATAGGCTAATCCAACCAGAATCTCTACCTAAATACATATCCGAATGGTCGCCTAATATATTTAATGGAGATGCAAGGGCTCTATTTACAACATTTAGCAATATTGGCAATCGCATTCCAGAAGTTTGATATAAAACCTCAATCATTAATGCAAATCCTTGTGAGCTTGTCGCAGTTGCCACTCTACCACCAGCCGCTGCAGCTCCCACACAGCCACTCATTGCGGCGTGTTCGGATTCCACCATTACGAATTCACCATCGATATATCCATCAGCAACGAAGCTTCCATAATTTTGCACAATTGGCGTTGATGGAGTGATTGGATATGCAGCTACAACATCAACTTGTGCTTGTCTTAAGGCTTGGCTTGCAGCCATATTTCCGTCCCAAACCTCTGTTTTTTGTAATTCCATTTTTAATGCCATAATTTCCCCCTATTTCTTTTTTTCTTCTTTTTGTGGCCATGATTTCAAAATGCTATCATTATCTTCATAATCATTATACATAAGCAATGATTTAGGATTTGTAGGGCAGACAGCAGAGCAAACTCCGCAACCTTTACAATGCTCGTAATCAACACCCTTTAGCTTTTCCTCTCTAACTAAAATCGAGCTATCTGGGCAGTATAACCAGCAATTAAAACAATTAATACAAAAATTTGAGTTAAAAACTGGTTTATCAACTCTCCAATGTGCCACACTCGCAGTGTATGAACTATTTTGAGTATATTTTCTATCTTCTTGTTGTTTATCTAAATTATCTTTACTGCTATCTTCAAATGGAAACAATACGCAACCTATTTCAAACTCATTCCAACCTTTTTTCATCATACACTCCTTATTTTACTTCATCATATGCGCGTTTAATTGCCATCATATTTTTATCGATTATTGTTTGAGGAAGCTTTTTCCCTAAGACTTTTTTGAAAGATTCCAAGAAAAAGTCTAATTCAAGTAATCCCGAAATCTTAATAAATGCCCCAAGCATAGGCGCATTTGGAATAGGTTTGCCTAATGTTTCTTGTGAAATTTTTATGCAATCAACCACAAAAACTTGCTTTCCCTTTAAATCTGGTTTTTTCTCTAAAAGCTCTTCTTTGCTAAAATGCGTTGTTATTATATATTTTGTATCTTCTTTTTCAAACTCGCATATATCAGTTATGAAAGTAAGACCCGGGTCTATCACTAGGACATAATCCGGATTCATAAATTTTTCGTGATTTAATATTACATTATCATCGATTCTATTATGAGCTGTCATCGCAGCACCTCTTTTCGCAGAGCCATAAAATGCAAAAGCTTGAACTTGTTTTCCAATTCCAGATATTACATCAGCTAGACCCTTTGCACCTGTTACCGCTCCTTGTCCTGCACGGCTATGCCATCTAATTTCCAACATTTACTTATCCCCCAATTTTAAAAATTAAATACTTATAATTCTACGATACAAGGTCTTAAAAAAATATGATATATTTGGATTTTTTAATTAAAGTTTCAAAAAAATACACAAATTTAGAGCGTTTGTATATATTTCACTGCCGAAAGAGAATCTTGCACTACGACATTACTATGTTCTCTTAAATGTCTCTCTTCACCAAACCCACATAGCACTCCAATGCCATTTATCCCAGCGTTTTGTGCGGCTATCAAATCTAAGATTGTATCCCCAATGATAAATATATTATTATTTTCTGTATAGATTCCGCTTTTGTTGATATTATTTATAGCTTTTAGAATTGGCTCTTTATCGGGTTTTGTTTGTGTTACATCTTCCCTCCCGATAATTGTTGTAAAATATTTTTCCACATCAAAATGTGCTAGAATCTTCTTAGAAGTAGCACTCGTTTTTGTAGTAACTATCCCAAGTGTGGCAAAACTATAAGCTAATTTAATAGAATTAATTGCATTTGGTAACATTTTCGTTTCTTGCTTGCAAATATTTACATAATAATTCTTATATTCTTCGCTAAATTGCTCCACAAGCTCCCGATTTACACCTAAAAAGGCAAACATATCTTGCAATGTATATCCAATATATTTTGATATTTCTTCCCTTTTTGGTAATTTCATATTATTTGCTTTGAAAACTGCTTCAAAACTCTCATAGATTCCGCTTGCAGAATCTATCAAGGTCCCATCCATATCAAATAAAATTATCTTTTTCAACTTTGTTTCCCTTTGAAAGATTTTAACTCTTTTTTGATGATAAAAATACTCACTAAACACGCACAAAATAGCGACATTGGGTAGCTAATCCAGATTCCATTTATGCCAAATAGTTTTGCTCCAATTGGTAGAAAAATCATCATAAAACCCAAATTATGGGATAAAGATGTTATTAATGCAGAGACATTCCGCCCGATTGCCTGTAAAAATGATGAAATTATAACATTTGCCCCTAAAAATAAATATCCCAAAAAGTAGATTCTAGCGGCAATTACTAGACTATCCATAATTTGCGTATCGGCTTTTAGGAATATTTTGGCGATAAGTGGCATTCCAAAAAATAAAATGGTATATAATAAAACGCCCATAGCTGTAGCAAACAATACACTTATCTTAAAAGCTTGATAAACCCTATGTAGATTTCCAGAGCCAAAATTATAGCTTACAATTGGTTGCAATCCGTGTGAAACCGCCAAAATGCTAGAAAAGCAAAACATCGCAATATACATTAATATGCTAAAAATAGCAACGCCATCTTTGCCTGAAACCTGCATTAAAAGGATATTCATAAGGATAACAACAATACCAAATGCAATCTCTGGCATTGATGAAGCAAGTCCGCCTTTTGCAGATTTTATCACTGCCTTAATGCTAAAAAATGCCACGAAATATAAATCACCATTTTTGCAGATAAAATGCTTTAGCACGATAATTAGCCCTAGCAAATGTCCTAGTATCGTAGAGAGTGCTGCTCCAAACATTCCCCATTTAAAAATAAAGATAAAAATATAATTTAATATGATGTTTATTATTGAGCCACTTATAAATGAAATCATCACGAGATTTGGGGCTTTATCATTTCTAGCGAAAGTGCAGAGGATAGATTGTAATAAAATAATAGGACAGCCAAGCACAATCACGCTTAAATACGGCAAAACGAATGATAGCAATATCTCATCTGCCCCAAGCCAAAGTGCCATATTTTCTTTTAAAATAAACACCAAAATCCCAAGCAAAGCTCCCAAAATGCCAGAGAAATAAACCACAGAGCTAAAAATAATCCTAGCTTTATGGAGTTTACCCCTCCCAAGTGCCATTCCAACGAGAACTGCTCCGCCAATCCCAAATAATAATTCAATTGCCATAAAAAATGAAAATAATGGATTTACGATTCCAATAGCACCTAAGCCATATTCACCTACACCTTTGCCAACGAAGATTCCATCTACTATGACATATGAAGATAAAACTAACATTCCTATGAAAGATGGAAAAAAATATGATAAAAATAATCTAAAAATAGGCGTATTTCTAAGGTCTATTGCCATATTTTCTCCTATATTTTTATTATTTTTTTTAGGGATTCTACTTGTATAAAAATATAAGTCAATAGGCTTTAAAATGCTATTTAAAAAGAATCTTTGATTAATTATATAGATTTGATTTGAAAGTATCGTAGATGATAATAGATTTATTAGGAAATATGGCTTCATTGCGAAGTGTTATTTCCTTTTAGTTATTTATTCTAGAATCTAAATTTTAGATTCTACTTTTTTATTGATATGGTATCCATATTCCCTTCTTGCTCTGTAAAGTTTATATTTTGTAAGCGAAGTTTTAAATCTGATGGTGAAGTGGCTTTTTCCATAGCAACATCTTCATCAACTATCCCATTTGTTACAAGCTCAAATAGATGTTGGTCAAAGGTTTGTGTGTGGTAAATCTCTTTACCCTCTGCTAGTGCTTCTAGGATTTCCCCATCTCTTCCCTCATTTATAATAAGCTCAATTCTAGGGGTTTTAAATAAAAGCTCAATTGCCGCTATTCTTCCTCCATTTCTTGCTTTTAATAGTCTTTGAGAAATAATTGCTGCTAATGTGCTTCCTAAGGTTGCTCTAATTCTCACTTGGTCGTTTGTAGGGAAAACAGAAATAATCCTATTTATCGTTTCTTTTGCATCTAGTGTGTGGAGGGTGGATAGCACTAAATGCCCCGTTTCTGCGGCGTGAAGTGCCATCTCAATCGTTTCAATATCTCTCATCTCGCCCACTAGAATAATATCTGGGTCTTCCCTAAGTGCGGCTTTTAGTGCAGATGCAAAGCTATTTGTATCCATTCCTACACTTCTTTGATTTAGCATACTTTTTTCATCTTTATGTATAAACTCAATTGGGTCTTCGATGGTTATTATATGTTTTGCTTTTTTGTGATTTATTTCGTTGATAATCGCTGCTAAAGTCGTCGATTTACCAGAGCCTGTGATACCTGTTACTAGCACCAAGCCCCTTTCCATATCAACTATATCGTGTATAGCATCAGGAAGTCCAAGTTCATCTATGGTGCTTTGTGTAGTTGGTATAGACCTAAATGCAAATGAAACACCTTCCATTTGGAAATATAAATTAACCCTAAACCTCGTATTAGAATCATAAATATAAGTCATATCCATTTCTTTATTTAAAGCGAATTCTGGGAATCTTGTCCTTGTTAATTCTTTTGCTAGGGTTATTGCATCTTCTTTAGAGAATACATCTTCACTAAAAATCACAATATCACCATTAATCCTCGCACGAATCTTACTTCCTGCTTTTAGATGTAGGTCGCTCCCACCTATGCTTACTAATTTTTTAAGATATATTCTAACTTTTTTTGTAACCTCGAAATCTAGTTTATCTACATCAACTATTAGTGATTTTAGATTAGGATTTTTATTTATATTTTCTAGTGATGTGTCTATTCGGCTTTCTGTATTTATTTCATTCATCTCTGTTGTATTTCGTATATTTTCAGCTTGAGATTGTTTATTGACTTCTCTATGTTGTGTATTTGTAGGTTGAGGTGGTGTTTGTGATTTTTGAGATGGTCTTATTGTTTGATTAATTGGATTGATGTTTTGTCTTTGTTGCTGGACTGGAATCTGTGTATTTACTCGCTCTTTATTTATAGTTGGATTTACTCCACTATTTAAGTTTTGATTATTTCTAATTTTATTTATTTCTTCTCTTATTTCTCTTTTTTCTTGTTGTTGCGTATTTACTCTTATAGGTTTAGCATTAGCTAATACATCAATTCCATTAATCTTTGGCACAGCAGTTGTTGTCTGTGTGTTTAATTTTATATGATTTTCCATAACTAGCCTTTATTTGAACTATGAATTTAGAAATTATGCCATTTTAATTTAATTTTCATTAAAAAAATCGTAAATTTATAAAATTAAGTTTAAAAATATGGTTGTAGTTAAGGATTATTTAATTACAATAATAAACGAAAAGTAAATTTTAAATATTTATTTAAGGAGATAGTATGAAAAGAAAAGGCTTTAATATGATAGAGCTTGTTTTTGTCATTGTTATTATCGGTGTTTTGACTGCAGTTGCTATTCCTAGATTGAGTTTGGGTAGAGATGATGCGTGCTATGCGAAACTTAGGGCTGGACTTTCAGAAACAGAAACCATTCTTTCAAGGGAATATACAAAAAGATTCCTACAAGGCACTACGATGAATAATAACGAATTGCTAGGTTATTTGAAAACATTAGAGGGAAATAATAGCGATGGATGCTCCTTTACCGTAAATAATGTAAATAATATTGTAGTTAAGGTTAAGAAAGATGCTTTTGCATTGAATGTTACAACAGATACAACAACAAAATCTCCAACCCTCACTTGTGATTTGGATAATGAAATGTGTAGAAAACTTACAGGAAAGGTAAAATCAAACTAATAAAGCTAATCCTTAAATATATTTAGAATCTAGATGGCTAAGATATGGCTCTTTCTATAAATATTTAGATTCTATCTAGTTTGTAAATCTATCTTATAGGTTTCATTGATAGAGTTTAATACCTGTATAATTTCCAATATCTTCTTTTTGGAAGCCTCATCACTAAGGAGATTGAAAAATACTAGGTTTTGATTTTTTCTCTTTATGCTTAAATCCAATGTATCTATTTTATTATCTAGTAATCTATAAGTATCTTTTATAAATTCATTAAAATAATGATTCGCGAAATCATTGTGAAATAATGGATTCTCTTGTTGGTATTTATCGATTATTGATTTTAGGGAAATGCTTGGATTATGCGACTCGTTTTTTATCTTTTTTGAATTTATATTTATTTTTAATGTATCCAAACTATATTCATAAAAACTTGGCGTAGTGTTGTCAAACCATTCTTTTAGTAAAAATAATATGCTTTTGTTTCTAAAAATTTCTTCACGCAATAAAATATCAAGATTAATATTTATATCAAAAGTATTAAAATCAAGATAAATGGAGCGATTAAGCAGAACATATCCAAGTCTAGAATCTTGTTTTTGTAGATTTAATGTATATGTGAATTTTCTAGGAAGTAGAGCTAAATTTGTATGGGAATTGTATGTTATCTCATCTATATGGAATGCCACTTCTATGCTATCGTGGGAAATGTCTATTATTTTTGCACTAGCATTTTGTAGGGATATTTCTATCTTATTATCATATATTTTGATATTGCTAATATTGCATTGATGTCGAATGAATCCTTTGCATACTACAGGATTTATCTCAATATTTAGTGCATATTCTAGTGATTCATTTTTTATTGAATATAGATATGTTTCTATGGCATTTTGCTCGATACGCTTTAAATATTCATTAGCGGTAAATAGAAAAATACCAATAGCAAATATAATGAAAAATATTGTAAATACTAATTTTTTCTTCATCTACACTTCTTAAGTAAATAATTTGCAATAATAACTAACTTAAGATTTAAAGTTTATAAAATATCGTAATGATAGTAAAAGAGTGTAGTATGCTTGGCAGGAGGGAATCCTGCCAAATCATATTATTTAGTGTTTAGCTTGGCATCAAGCACTTTGTAGTTATAAGGCTTAGTATTTTTATCAAGCTCTAATAACTCAGCTGGTGGATTGCCATTAATATCTAAATGCTCGTAGAATCTATCTCCAGCTTTATGTGTTCCAATATCCACATTGTATCGAATATCACCCGGATTGAATTTTTGAATCTCTTCAAAAGTCGCCTCGCTTGGTGTATAAGCGATATTGTTTTTTGCAGCTATCACAGCTAGGGCAGTTTGACCTTTTCTAGCCATTTCGACTGCTTGAAGTAGCATTCTACTAGCTTCTCGTGGATTGTGGAATCCAGTGGAGTTCTCAGCTCCCACGAAGTCGCCTCTCATTTGTCCTCTTCTATGCAATTCCATTGGCTCTTTTAATAAAGCGTTGATTTGCTCTTCACTCTTGCCTTGTTTTGCTAGTGCATCTCTAACTTTCTTAATATCCCAGATTAGGCTAACTGTCGCATATTCCGCACTTCTTAAATCAAATGCAACTGATTTTTGAATATCTGCAATTTGATTTTTTAGATACTCTTCACTTTGATTATGGCAACTTTTACAAGCACTATTTACATCAAATAAAGGTGAAGTTATGTTGTGCTGTGATACTTTCTTAGCACCTTTTCGCACATAAGGCATATGACAATCCGCACAACTTATACCATTTGCAGCATGAACGCCACCGCTAAATAGCTCGAATTCAGGGTGCTGAATCTTAAGCATAGGAGCTTTTGTTTCTTTATGCGACCAATCTGATTTGAATGCTAATTTACCATCTAAATTTCGAACTTTATCATAATGTTCATCAAACATTTCAATTCTAAATGGTTTGTCTTTTTCCCAAGCACTCCAAGGGAATATTAGCTCGATACCATCTACTTCGATTTCTGTAGGCTCATTGCCATCTCTCCAAGAATCGAATTCATCATATGTTTTTTGAGTGCCATTCCACCATTTTTTAGTTGGGTCATTTGCTATGCTCTCACCCATAACTTTTACTTTTGTGCCAGTATTTTTGAAATAATACTCAACATGGCATTGAGCACATACTAGAGTTCTCATTTCGTTTCTATCAGCTTTTACGCCTTGCACTGGGTCTTTTTCATAGCCTCGCATTTCAAGTGAATTAATAAGCCCTTGTCTTGTGATTCTTAGGCTCATATCAGTTGGGCTGTGGCAGTCAGCACAAGTTACACCCATTCTTTTTCCGCCGTGTGGTCCGCTATGGTCTTTTACACCCTCTACTAGTGGCACATTTTTAATCATAGTCCAATATTTAGTAGAGTTAAACGCAGTCCAATCGCCCTTTGCAGTATTTTTATATAGCCACGGAGACCATCCACTATGGCAGTTCATACACGCAGTTGGCTGTCCGCCGAAGCCTTTCAAGCCGTGAGCGTTTAAGAAATCCTTATTATTTCTAGCTGTATCCATTTGGTCTACTTGAATCCAGAAGTGCCCTCGCTCCTCATTTGCATCAACTGCGAAAGCATATCCGCCCCAAAGAATGGTTAATTGCGGATAACGAATGAGTTTGCTATAAGCAAGATTCCCGCCGTAGTTTGTAGTCTTTGGCTCTTCAGTCTCCACAGTTAGATACATATCCAAATATTCTGGATAGTTTTTCCCCCAATAATCGAATGTAGGATTATCATCGCTTAGCTCTACAAAGCTTTTAGGGGTAACAGCCATAGCCATTTCCTCCCCTTTCTTTTGACTTATATTAACAAGTAACATTATTATAGCAATACCTATAATAACCACAACAACAAGTATTATTGGCATTACTGATGATTTTTCTTTTGACATCTTTTCCTCCTAAAATAAAATTAAAAATTCCTTATATGTCCTATATTTCTATGGCAAGAAACACAACTTAATGCTTTATCATAATTATGAACTACTTTTGTAGTAGGATTTACAACATTGCTTGCTATTTGAGAATGGCATCGTATGCAATTATCTTGCACGATAACCTTACTCTTTTGAGTTGCACTTAATGTTGTCGGTAAATCTTTAAAAGTAAATGCATAAGCATGACTAACACCACTTTCTGCTTTTGTAAGCCATTTCGATATAAACTCATTAGGAATATGGCAATCATTGCAAGTAGCATGCTCTCTATGGCTACCAGTCCTCCAATCCTTATATACCTCATTCATAACATGACAATTATTGCAAGCTTCAGATGAGTTACTAAAATACGAAAATCCTTTCGCATACCAAAATGTAAATCCACCTAATAAAGCAACAAAAATAATTGCGAAAATAACTGTCAAAGTAAGAACAGGAAGAGGCTTTTTTTGCTCGTTATTTTCCAAAAACACCCTCCTATCACATTTATTTGCACTAGTAAATACTACTAAGAATGCTTTGTAATGGTATTAGTTTTTTATTCCAATTTTTTTGATTATAGTCAAGGTTTTGTTATTTTTTTGTTGTATAAGAATTAAGAATTTAGAAATTCTAGGGATTGAAAATCTATAATTCCTTTGGAATCTTTCTCTTACCTTTTACCCCGAGTTCTTCTAATTTTTGAATCTGTGATACTATCGAGCCTCTGCCATCTTTTAGTCTATTTAATGATGTTTTATAGTTGTCTTCGGCATTTTGGAGATTCTTACCTAAGGATTCTAAACCTTCATAGAAAATTAAAAACTTATCATAAAGTCCACTTGCAGTTTTTAGAATCTCTTCCATATTATTATTTTGTCTTTCATTTCTCCAGATATTTTCAATTGTCCTTAATGTGGCATAGAGTGTAGTAGGGCTAACTAAAATAATATTTTTATTATATGCATATAAAAATAATTCACTATCATATTTTATTGCATCTAAAAATGCCCCTTCAAGCGGGATAAACATTAGGACAAAATCAAGTTTTGAGCCATCTAATAAGTCATTATAATTCTTATTGCTAAGATTCTTAATATGATTTTTAATCGAAGTAATATGCAAAAATAAATCATCATTCTTATCATTGCTATTTACCAATCCGCCCTTATTTATATATCGCTCATAATCAATCAATGAAACTTTTGAATCAATTATTATTTTTTTATTATTAGGTAGTTTTATAATCACATCTGGACGCGAATAGCTACCTTTTTCATTCTTATGTGTTTGTTGTAATACATATTCTCTATCCTTAATTAATCCAGAATCTTGTAGTAGGTTTTCTAGGATTACTTCGCCCCAATTACCTTGTATTTTATTATTTCCTTTTAGAGCATTGGTTAGATTTATCGCATCTTGGGAGATTCTATCATTTAGATTTCTTAGGTGTTTTATTTCGCTAAAAAGTTCGCTTCGCCCTTTGGTTTCTTTATCATATACCTCTTCAACCCTTTTTTTGAAATTATCTATTTGAGTTTGAAATGGTTTTAGGATATTGCTTAGATTCTCTTCTTGGCTCATTTTATGTGCTTTTATACGCTCTTCAAGTATGCTTTGTGATAAAACCTTAAATTCATTTTTAGTTTGCTCTTTTAGATTTTTAAACTCATCTAGTTTTTCTTGATTTATCTTTTTTTCGTATTCTAATGAGGTTTTTAGATTGGCATTTTGCTCTATCAATGATTTTATTTCTTGATTTAGGCTATCTATGTCGTTTTCAAAGATAGAAATTCTTTCTTCATTTAATTTTATATTTGAGATTAATATATTATTTTTTTGCATAATATTTTTATTTTTCATATAAAAATAAACACAAAGACTTAAGCATATTATAGAAATGAGAATCAAAAATACCACAACATAAACCATAATAACCCCTTAAAGTTTAAATCTAAATCATCATACTATCGTCTTTTTTGCCGCCAAAATTAGTTATTAGCCCTTGTGTTAATCTCATTCCATATAGCACTACAATCCACGAGCAGTAAATCCATAGTATAAAAAACATTAAAATGGAAAATGAGCCATAAATCGTAGTATAGGCTTTATTGAAAAAGACATAATACACAAACGCCCATTTTAGCAAACTCCAAACAATCATAGTTATTAATGATGAAAGCAATAATGATAAAAATGGTAATGGCTTATTTGCTAGAATCTTAAAAAGTATAAAAAATAGAATCCAAATGGTAATATATGGGATAAAGTCAAAAAGATTCATAAAATCTACTTGTTTTAATAATGATTGCACTTCTAAGCTAAAATACAAAGATACACCAATGCCAAGTGGGAATAGAGTCATCAAAGCCCAATATACTATTAATGCATCAAAAAAACCTCTTTTTTTGGATTCAAATAGTTTTGATGAGATATTTTCAAGATTCCTGAAAAATAGCACAGAGGCGACAAAAACATAAATAAATGCACTCATTCCTAGTGTTTTGGAATTTTCCATAAATTGGTCTAAATATCCAGCGATGATTTCCGTATTTGTAGGAGATAGATTTGATAATATAATATTTTTAAGATAATCAACTTGGTCTTGGAAATTTGGCACAGATAGAAAAATCGATAATACTATAATAATCAATGGAACTATCGCCGATAACGAATAAAGAGAAAGTGAGGCGGCGTAAGTCTCTACATTGTTAAAAAATGATATAAATTCCAACACCCTATTTCTAAGACTTAAAAATACACCCCATAATGTATTTTTCGTATCAATGTATTTTATATATATTTTTTTTATAATACTCATTTGTCCCCGATGTATAAAATTATAGATTTGATATTATAGTGATATTTGTAAGAATTGTTAAAGGGAATCTTACCCTTTAATAATTAGGATTCCTAAAGAATTTTTAGAGTTTAACTTTATCTATTATAGCAAACGGGATTATTCTATTTGGATTGCTTGGATAAGAATCTCTAAATATATTTCAATAAACTTTAATATTTAGAGTTAAGCTACCATTATTTTTAAAGAAAAGTTAGAATTTTTTAAGATATTTAAGAATTATTTGAAGTTTATATTAAGGGACTAAGCCCTTAATATAATAAGATTTAGAATTTAACTTTATCTATTGTGGCACGAGAGATTATTTTATTTGAAGTAAAAGAATTGTTAATGGAATCCTAATATTTAGATTAATCTATAAAGCTAAATCTTTAAATTATTTAAGATTCCAGCCATCTTTATTTAGAATCTCCAAATATATTTCAACAAACTTTAATTTTAAAGAAAAACTAGAATCTTTAAAATATATTAATAATTATAAGTATTAGAATATTTAAAATATTTATTTAAGCATTATTTGAAGTTTATATTAAGGGATTAAGTCCCTTAATATAATAAGATTTAGAACTTAACTGCACCTGTTGTGGCAAGTGGGATAACCCTATTTGAATTGCTTGGATAGGAATTTTTTAGATTATCACATAGCACTTTACCTGTTCCAGAAGAAGGAGCAGCAATCTTAGATGGGTCAAATATCAAATCACCTGTATTTGTTTGGAGCTCGATATAGGTTCCATTACAAGGTTGTTTAGTCCCATTAGACTCTGTTTGAGCTATGATTTGTAATTGATTCCCACTTGCTTGCCATCTACCTCTATCTAGTCCACCTGTATCTATCATCCATTCTCCCCAATTTGAAAACCCTGTTGGAGCGGAAGCTGTTGGGTCTAGATTCTCAGCGAAAACCCTAGCTGGGATTGCTTTTAGCGTTGATGCAATATCACTTCTTAGCATTGCAACTTGTGCATCTGTCCTAGTTGTTACAAATCTAGGAACAGCCACAGCCGCCAAAACACCTAATATAACGATAACGAAAACTAATTCAATCATTGAGAAACCATTTCTTTTCATTCTATATTCCTTAATAAGATTTTTACTTTTAATAAATTCCACGAAAATCTATAAAAGTTAATGGATTATAAACCTTTTTTTTTTAATCTCTCCTTAAAAATAATAAAAAAACAAATGAATTTTAAATGAGTGTTAATAATTATTCAAAAATATTAATTTATTTAGATTCTGGTTTAAAAATCCACTAACAACATTACATTTAATCTTAAATAGTAAAAATAATCGTTTATCTTTTGTGGATTCTAGGCATTCAAAATTACCCATACCTTTTGCGATGATTATAGAATCTTGCATAAAATGCCTTTTAGAATCCTCATTTGCTAAATCATAAATAAACCCCGGAGATGGCACTCCACTGCTTTTTACCTCGCAAATATCAAATAAACTTTTATGATTTTCTACATCGCTCATCACTAAATCATTGATTATGGGCTTTCCACGAACTAAATATGTGATTTTAATGCTATAGTGTTGCTTGATAAATCTAAGCAAAATCTCATCAAAATAGTTTTCTCCTGCGTTATCTGCGATAAAAAGCAATGATTCTGCTTTATTTAAAGTTTCTTTAAAATTACTAATATGATTTATCGCAAAATCTTCGCTCATTGTTTTTTCTATCGCATCGTGGATATTATCTTGGTTTTGTGAACCATAATCGATAGCATTGCCTATTACAGCTGCCTTTATCGCTTCTTGTAGATTATTTGGGTTTATTGTTTGGGCGATTTGTTTTGCTAATATCATAGAATCTTGTTTTATTTCATAGTATGGGTCATTGCATTTTAGGGAATCTTTTAATATATCATAGATTTTAATCGCCGATTTTGGGGGAGAATCTTGCATATCTATCTTTTTTATAGCAGATTCTATTGCTTGTAAAATATGCGGATTCTTGCCATCTAAAAATCGCTCAATCTGTCTAAAAAGGCAGATTGAGCATTCATCTTGTATTTTCAAATTTCTCTATCTTTGTTTAGCATTTTTCCCCACATTAGTTTATATTTGCGATTTATCGCCTCTAATTCGGCTTTTTTGCTTTGTATTTCTTGCTTTAGGGATTCTATTGTTTTTTTATCATCTATTTGCGTTTCTTTCGCACTAATTAGAGAATCTTTTAAGAATTGATTTTCATTTTTTATAGCCAAAATCGTTTCATCTTTTGCTTCTATGACTTTTTCGTGTAGATTTAATATCGTTCCTATGCTTTGCTCTACGAAATCAGCATCTAAACTTTTTGATACAAATGAATTATGTGTGCTTTTCACAATCGCATTTGTCCCGCTTATACTATCTACATAAAGTATTTCATTGATATATTTAGCATTGATTTGTCCATTTTGTATAAGCTTTTTTACACTTTCTCTACTAAGTCCGGTAATCTCTAGGAATTCCTCAAGTTTAATCCAATTTGCTTTCATATCTATACAATCCTAATTTCTATTTCATTAGAATCTAACTCAACTTTTTTTGATTTTATAACCCTATCTTCGATTAATTTACCGCTTAATTCCTCATTTTTCAATGATAGAATCTGCATTGCAAAATATGCCGCATTTATCGCTCCGCTTTTTCCTATAGCCATTGTTGCAACGGGCATTCCACTTGGCATTTGCACTGTTGATAAAAGTGCGTCTAATCCACCTAAAGAGCTGGAATCTAGTGGCACACCAATAACAGGCTTTGATGTTTGTGCTGCTATCGCTCCAGCTAGATGTGCTGCCATTCCTGCTGCTGCGATAAATACACAAGCACCACGATTTTGTGCGTCTTTGATATATTCTTTTGTTCGCTCTGGACTTCTATGTGCCGAGCTAATGATAACCTCATATGCACAATCAAATTTTTTTAGTATCTCAACGCATTCTTGCATAACCTTCCAATCACTCTTACTTCCCATAATAATGCTTATAAATTCCATATTATTCTCCATAATCTATTTTAGATTAATGTATTGTCGCAAATTTATCCTTATAATATTTAAGATTCTGCAGTTTTTATATTTTTTAATCTTACTTCGATAAAAAACCATATTCCAAAAAGTAAGGATATTATGCCAATAGCTAAAAACATATTTACAATATTTATCATTTCAACTATGGGTTGGGTGATGATGGGTGATAGAAATTGTCCTAGAAAATATGAACTTGCCAAGAATCCATATGCTTTTGCACGAAAACTATCTTTTGTTAGCGAAAAAAGCCACGAGGCATTTGTAACAAGAAAGATTCCATATCCAGAACCAATAAAAATTAGCGATAATAATAGGGCATTATAACTATGAAAAATATGTATCAAACAAAATCCTAAACCAACAAGACTAAATCCAATGCAATACATACTCTCTTTTTCTAATTTTAATAAATACCTAACTCTAGCGTAAAATAGCGAACTCATCGCCCCAGATATAGATGAAACAGCAACGGATATTCCTACTAATTCCCCACCTTTATGCAAAACATCTACGATAAAGAATGGAACTTGTGTAGGGATAATATAATATAGACTAATTCCACAAAATCCTAAGAAATATATGGGTAGGAATGTGGAAATATGAAAACTTTCATCTGTGGATTCTTCTTTAGGTTTTGCTTTATTTGGAAATTTTCTTGCTGGTTCAAACAACACTCTAGAGGCTAGGAAAAATACAACTAATCCAAGCAAATATACTAAAAATGGATAACGCCAATTGATATTTGATAGAAAACCACTTATCGTTAGAAATGTCGCTCCACCAAATGATGTGTAGAATCCCTGTATGCTTATAGCTCTTTCCCTCTTTGCTCCACTATAATAATCCGCTAGTAGTGCCGCTGAGCCCGTCATAACGAAAGCCGTTGCAATGCCAAAAATCGCCCTTGAGATTAATATATGATATACATTATCTAAGAAAAATCCCGCTACGCCACTAAGACTCCAAACAATCATAGCTGGATACATTAATTTTAATCGCCCAAATTTATCAAATAAAAATCCACTAATCGGCGAGAAAAATATAACAAATAACGCAGGTGTGGTTAATACAAACTTTCCTATTATGTCAATATTTTTTACATAGCTAAAATGTTTTTCTAAGCTTGGCAGAGATGGCGAGATTGCTGCACCGCCTAAAACAGTCATTGCAGCTATAGAGAAAAATGCAAAATAAAATAATTTAGTATCGCAAATATTATCTTTAATTAATTTTTCTTCCAAGTAGAATCCTTTTAAATATACTAAATGAATCTATTAATAAAGTTTAAAAATAATTTTTTAGAATCTCATCGAATAAAACTGCCTCAAATTCTATTATGTCATATGTTGCAACATTGTTTAAATAAAAAGGGTCGTTTTTGGTGAATTCTTCTACATTTTCTTTAGATGGGAATCTAGCTATTAGGATTCCGCCAAATTTTCCATTATGCTCTTTGTGGGGACCGCTTAAAAGGAGATTTTTATTTTTATATCCTTCTTTTAGATATTCTCTATGTTTGGGTCGTAAAGCTTCTACTTCATCTAGTGGCTTAATATAAGTAACTATAACTAAAAATAAATTGTTCATATTAATTTTCCTTTAATGCTTCAATTAAAATTATTTCATTGCGACTAAGCGGAGTATAAGATGGGGTTTTTACTCTATTCCAATATAATGTTACTCCTATAAATCCAAAACTATCAATTGTAGCTCTTATCGCTAATACATTTTTATCAGGTGATAAAGAGGCTTCTGCGTAATAAACATTCCCATTATTTGGATTATAGATTCTACCATTTATCCATTTTTTACCATTAAATTCAAGATTAGATAAAAAAACCTTGCCAACCATATCTTTGGCATTGCTTTCTTCGTTGCGAATCTCTCTTTCTATTAATTTATCTCCATCTCTTCTTGTGTATGCAAAAGCATATGCAAATGATTTTTCATCTTGTGTGATAATCTCTCCTATTGATACTTGTCCTTCTATCTCTTCTGGAATCTCCCATATTCCATCTATATCATATTTAGAAATATCATTAGCAAATATATTTACCATAAATATATTTATCATCATATAAGATATTGCTAGTTTTATTTCAAATACCTTTTTATTAAACGAAATTTAAAAAAAATGTATTATATCAATATTATAATTTTTTTAATAAGGCGAATAATGAAAAATACTAAAAACAATCCAAATATAGAAAATATCTTGCATAAGATAAAATCCCCAATCTATATCTTAGAAGAGGCGAAATTAAGGCGTAATTTGGAGATTCTAGATTCTATCCAACAACAAAGCGGTGCAAAAATCCTTTTAGCTTTAAAAGGTTTTGCATTTTGGAGTAGTTTTAAGATGGTTTCAACATATCTTAAAGGCATTACTGCAAGTGGAATCTATGAGGCGAGATTGGGTTTTGAGGAGTTTAGAAAATATAATAAAAATGCTGAAATTGCGGTTTTTTCACCTGCATTTAGCAAAAAAGAGATTAAAAAATTACTTCCATTTGCAAATCACATTATTTTTAATTCGTTTAGTCAATTTGGGAGATTTAAAGATTTACTAAAAGATTCTAAGGTTGATATAGGTTTGCGGGTGAATCCTATGTATTCCACAGTAACTCCGCCTATTTATAATCCCTGCATTAAAGGCTCAAGGCTTGGTATAACACCAGATGAATTCACAAAAGCACTTAAGATTTATTCTCTAGATGAGGTAAGTGGAATCCATTTTCATACGCATTGCGAACAAAATAGCGATGCATTGGAGCGGACATTAGAATATTTTGAAAAATATTTTGGCAAATATCTAAAAACGATGAAATGGGTAAATTTTGGTGGCGGACATCATATCACTAGAAAAGATTATGATATTTCAAAACTCATTAATATCATTAAAAAATTCAAAGAATCCCATAATAATATTGATGTTTATTTAGAGCCCGGTGAGGCTGTGGGGTGGCAATGTGGCGTTCTTGTGGGGCAGATAATGGATATTATTAGTAATGATTATAAAATAGCTATTACAAATATTAGTGCAGCTACACATATGCCAGATTGTCTTGAGATGCCTTATACGCCAGAGATTCGCGATGCTAAGATTATTAACTTAGATACAGATAAAGAAAGTAAATATGCCTATAGATTGGGTTCTCCTAGCTGTTTGGCAGGTGATATTATAGGTGATTATGCTTTTAATAAAGAGCTTTGCATTGGTGATAAGATTATCATCGAAGATATGATTCACTATACTATTGTGAAAAATAATACATTTAATGGCATTCCACTGCCATCTCTTGGAATCCTAAAAGAAAATGGCAAACTAAAAATAGTCAAAAAATTTGCATATAACGATTATAAAAAAAGAAATGGATAAAAATAATAAGCTTTAGATTCTAAGATTATTATTAAAATTAAATAGAATCTAATAATGGCACTCCATTGCAATCTATTGTGCAGTTTCTTGTGTAATTTCTTGTGCCACCTCTTGGAATCCTAAAAGAAAATGGCAAAATTTGCATATAACGATTATAAAAAAAAGAAATGGATAAAAATAATAAGCTTTAGATTCTACTTAGATTCTAGTATGTAATATAAAGAATCTAAGCTTTAATAAAAAGATTTATCTATTTTAATTTTTCTTTTAAGATTTCATTGACTTTTACAGGATTTACTCCTTTTAGATTCTTCATCACTTGTCCTACAAAAAAGCCAAAAAGTTTATCTTTGCCACTTTTATATTCATTTACTTTATCGCTATTTGCACTTAAAATACTATCAATCGTGCTAATTATCATATCATCATTATCTATTTGCTCTAATCCTAGCGATTTAATGAGAAAATCAACATCATTATTTCTTTGCTTAAGCATAGAATCTAGTATTTCTTTTGCACTTTTTCCATTTATTTTTCCTTCATCGATTCGCTTTACTAGGATTCCCAATCCTTGTGCTGTTATGCCACAATTTTGTAGATTAATATCTCCCTTTAATCGTCCTAAAAGCTCTACATTAAGCCAAGTTACACTATTTTTGATACTAGCACCAGAATCTAGCATATCTTCAAAAAATCTTGCCATTTCTAAAGAGCTAATGAGCGTTTTGGCATCATCTTTTTTAATCCCTAATTCATTTATAAAACGATTTAGTTTATCTTCTGGAAGTTCCCCTATATTACTTGCTTCATCTAATAAATCTTGCGGAATATGAACGCTTAATAAGTCAGGGTCTGGGAAATACCTATAATCAGCCGACTCCTCTTTATCACGCATTCCTCTTGTAATGCCTTTTTGTGTATCAAATAATCTTGTTTCTTGAATAATTTCTTTATCATAGTTTCCACTTCTCCAAGATTCAATTTGTCTCTCGACCTCATAATCAATTGCTTTTTGAATAAATTTAAAACTATTTAGATTCTTAATCTCTACTCTTTTGTATAGATTCTTATCTCCAAGCGGTCGTATTGATACATTTGCATCACATCTAAAACTACCCTCTTGCATATTTGCATCCGAAATCTCAATAAATCTTACAACCGAATGTAATTTTTTAAGATATGCTATTGCCTCTTGTGCACTTCTCATATCAGGCTCACTCACGATTTCTAAAAGCGGAGTGCAAGCACGATTCAAATCGACTTGTGAATAATCACTTTGATGGATATTTTTCCCAGCATCTTCTTCTAAATGTGCCCTTGTGATATTTATCTTTTTAATCTCTCCATCTACTTCGATATTAATACTTCCTAATCCAACGATTGGTTTTTCAAATTGACTTATTTGATAAGCTTTTGGCAAATCTGGATAAAAATAGTTTTTTCTAGCAAAGATTGAATCCTGATTTATCGTAGCATTTATTGCCACTCCAAAAGAAATAGCTTTTTTCAATGCTTCTTTATTTAGCACGGGTAAAGCACCCGGAAGCCCCAAACAAGTAGGGCAGACATTTGTATTTGGAATATCACCAAATGATGTTGCACAAGAGCAGAATATCTTTGTTTTAGTGTTTAATTGGACATGCACTTCTAGCCCAATGATAGTTTCAAAATCCATTGTTTAACCTTATAGTATTTTTTGCTGGATTCTACTTTTAAAATGATTAAATCACAATTTATTATTTAGTTTATATTGATGGTATATTCATACTAAGACAATGGATAGAGCCACCCTGTCGCAGTAGAATCCTAGAATCTATCGGGATAATCTCTCTATGTGGAAATAGATTTTTAAATGTATTAATTGCAATCTCATCGTTTTTATCATTAAAAATAGGCAATAAAATAGCATTATTGATAAATAGAAAATTAATATAACCAGCTGGTAATCTAGCTTTTTTATAATATACTGCTTTTGGCATAGGAAGTGGGATAAGATTAAACGCCTTGCCATTTAACGCTCTAAATGTGGCTAATTCCTTTTCCATCGCATTTAATGCTTTGTAATGTTTATCAAATCTATTATTACATTTTAGATAAATAATAGTATTACTATCTACAAATCTAGCCAAATTATCAATATGACAATCTGTATCATCACCACTTAAAAAGCCATTTTCTAGCCACAAGATTAATTTCGCATTAAAATATTTTTTTAGTTTTTTTTCTATTTTATTTTTGCTTATATTATTTCGATTAGATTCTAATAAACATTGTGTAGTTGTGAGTAAAACCCCTTTTCCATTTGTATCAATGCTACCGCCTTCTAAAATAAAATGTTTTGATTTCAATGAGATATTTTTTGATATATATTTTAGGATTCCACTCTTATATAGTTTTTTTGAAAATGCATTATCAAGGTTTGCGGCAAATTTCAAACCCCAAGCATTAAAAATAAAATCAAACATTATTATTTTATTATTTTTTATTAGGCTAATTGGTGCGAAATCCCTACACCAAGTATCATTTGTGTTAATGTTGATTAGGTGGATATTAGCCTTATTTTGCAGTAGTGCTACATCTTTAGCATATTTATAAACCACAATAACAGGCTGGAATCTTGCTATATGGGTAATTATCTCAAGTATTTTATTTTGTGATTGTTTTAAGTATGCATTCCAATGGGAATCTTTATGTGGCATAGCTACTATTGTCCCACTTTGAGTTTCCCATTCAGCAGGGAATCTAAGCTTTTTATTCATCGTAAATCCTTATAACTTTTAAGATATAATTTTACTTAAATTTTAATGTTAAGAGAAATAAGTGATTTTAAGTATTGAAAGTAGTTGTGATGATAGTAGCATAGCCCTTAGTAATATAGATAATTACAAGCTTTTATTCCATCAAAAAATCTCACAAGACAAAGAGCATTCGCGTTATGGCGGAGTTGTGCCGGAACTTGCATCAAGATTACATTCTGCTAGTCTGCCAAGAATATTAGAGAATATTAAAAATGATGGATTTGATTTTAGTAAGATAAAGGCGATAGCAGTAACTAACGAGCCGGGTTTAAGTGTATCGTTAATAGAGGGTGTGATGATGGCAAAGGCACTTTCTATTAGCTTACAGATTCCGCTACTTGCTATAAATCATCTAAAAGGGCATATTTATTCTTTATTCTTAGAAAAAAAAGCGATTTTCCCTATTTCTATTTTGCTTTTATCAGGCGGACATAGCCTTATTTTGGAGGCATATGATTATAATAATATTAAGCTTATTGCAACAACAATGGACGATAGCTTTGGAGAAGCTTTTGATAAAGTGGCTAAAATGCTAGATTTGGGTTATCCCGGTGGTCCCATAGTAGAATCTTATGCATTAAATGGCAAGGGAGATATTTGCTTTCCTATTCCGCTTAGATATTCCAATGAGATGGCATTTAGTTTTTCAGGGCTTAAAAATGCCGTTAGGGTATTTATTGAAAACAAAAGTTTAAATCAATCTATTAAAAGCGAGATTTGCTATGCATTTCAAGAAAGTGCCATAAAGCATATAATCCAAAAAAGTAAAAAATATATGCAATATTCTAATATTAAATATTTTGGTGTTGTAGGCGGTGCAAGTGCAAATAAATCTTTGCGTATGGAGCTAGAAAAGCTATGCATTCAATTTGATAAAGATATATTATTTGCTCCACTTGAGTTTTGTAGCGATAATGCCGCTATGATTGGCAGATGTGGGATTGATGCTTATCATTTAGGAGAGTTTGTATCATTTATGGATTTGGATATTTCACCAAAATCAAGATTCTAAAAGTTACTATTTTTTCCAGCTTTCAAAACTATCTTTTACGCAAAATAGGACAGAATCCAAGCACCCAGCAAGGGAAAATAGCCACGCCTTATGTGCGAATAGCCACTCGATTTGCTTTGCTTTTTGTAGCATTGGGTCTTTTGTGTAGGTCGTGGTGATTTTGGCGAGCTCCATTTCTTGGTGGAAAATGTAGGCTTGGGTGGCTTCATTAAACATATTCATAAATTCCCTATTGGTAAATAGCCCTTTTATCTCTTCTATTTCATCAAAAATTGGTTCTAGGGATTTAAAATCAAAATTTTCTAGGATATTTTTGGCATTTGCTTCGTTTGTATTATTTGTGTTGTTTGTGTTGGATTCGGTGGATTCTGCGTTTGGCATAGATTCTACAGATTCTATAGATTTGGCGATTTTCTTAGATTCCATAGATTCTGCTAGATTCTCCGTAGATTTGGCATTTGCCGGAGATTCCCCATTTGCCAAAGCACTTTTATTTAATCGCTCTAATTCCTCTGTTTTCTCAACCACTTTTAAAAATAATGCCTCAATTGTCGCCTTTTTCTCTTTCCCATAGCTAAGCCAATGCTCCACTTTCGCCCTTGCATTTTTTAGATTTTCTTGCACTTTTTCTTTATTTGGGGGCGTTAGAGTTATCGTCTTTTTTGGGGTATTTTTTGGGATATTTGCAATTGCTTTTTTGAAACTCATTTCGATTGTGCCGGGGATTCTCGCTCCGCCCTCTGTGGCATTTATGACTTTTATTCTATCCTTGGTGTCGTAAATATCTTTGATAAAAAAGTTTAGAAATAGCTTCCAAACCCTAGTAGATTCGACAAATCCGCCTCCGCCGTATCTCTCTACTAGAATCTTGCTATTTTGCGACTCTTTTTTTATCTCATCTTCGCCATAAACCGCCCCTTTGCTGTGGCTTTTGCCATTCTCGCCAAATGCCAAATCCTGCCCGATAAATATGCAAGTTTCAAATCCGGAATGCACCACTAGCTCATACGCCATATTTGCCGCACTCATTCCAATGCCGATATAGCCGTATTCATTTAACTCAAAGTAGCTTGTGTAGCCAAATGGACGCTCTGAGAATTGTATTGTTCCGCCTTTTTGCTGTATGGTTTGGATTACCCTTTTATGTGCGATTGATGTGATTTCAAAGATGACGCCTTGATATTTTTCTTTTTCCACCACTTCGTAAAACTTCGCTCCCTCTTCTACTCGCTCCATTGTAAGCACGATATCCGGCTTAATATCGTGTTTGCATAGGATTGGGAAAGAGGCATCAATGCAGAATATACTCACATATGGGGCGATTTCCTTGAGTAAATCTAGCTGTTTGTAGAGTGATGGTCCCGTGGATACGATGATTGCGGTATTTGTATTTTTAGCTTTTGCTATTAGCTCAAGTAAAGTTGGGCTTTGTAGCATTAAGGGCAGGTTTGCGATGTGGTGCTTTATCCCAGTAATTGCGTCTTTGGAATCATTCCCCACAGCTACTACGCCATGCTCGATAATATCGATAAATAGGCGGTTTATTCGCATTGCCTCGCTCATATAAATATCATAATATTCATTGAAAATATGCAGATTGTATAGCTTGGAGTAGAGTAGGGCGTTTTTGTTTTTGTGAAAAAATGGCGAGAGATTCTCGTAGTTTAAATCTTTTGAATAGAGTATTATAAGGCGATTAGATTCTAGCTCTTTTTTTAGATTTACTAGATTTAAAACACTAAAAATTATTTCTATATTTGGCTCTATGACAATAAGTCGCTTTAAATGCTTATTCGTAAGTAGCATTTTATAAAAGATTCCATTCCCAAGCCCAAAACAATATAGATACGAATATAATGCAAATTCATTAAATTCATTAATCTTATTTATGCTAAATTCAACGCCATTATGTTGGAATAAAAAAATATTATGCTTTTTATCAAAAAAGTTTATATCCGCAGAATCTTTTCCTACAAATATTTCTAAATTTTCATTTGGAGTGATATTTAATAGTAGCGTAGCAAGGGCAGAATCCAGCTTTGAAATCGCAGCTAGATTCTGCTTAAAAGTATCCATATTATTGTAGTAGCCTTAGGACATTTTGCTGAACTAAGTTTGCTTGAGCCATAGCAAAGCTACCACTTTGAGCTAGTATGTTATGCTTACTAAATGTGGCAGATTCCGCTGCAAAGTCCACATCTCTAATCAAAGATTCCGCTGCTTTTATATTTACTTGCGTTACCGAGACATTGTTTATCGTGGCAACTAGCTGGATTTGTGCTGAACCAATATCAGCTCTAAGTTTATCAAGCTGGGCTCTTGCAGATTCCGCCATATCCATAACGACCATTGCACCCTTTAGGCTTGTAACTCCCGCACCAATGCCGTTTGCGTTTAATTGTGCTTGAGCCACATTCGCATTTGCCCCAGAAGCAGAGGCGATATTTGCATCAAACTCGCCACGAACTGCCCTAAGATTTACTGTGTATTCCGCTGTGCCTTGTTCAGAGTGGAATCCTATGTGGCTATAATTTATCCCAGAGATGATAATATCCCTAGCATCCGTTCTAACCAATGTAAGGCGACCTACAATCGCGTGATTATCGCCATCGATTCCAGTGAAATTTCCACCACCAAACACCTCGTGTCCCTCTAATGTGCTAATGCTTATCGCTCGTCCATCGGTGCTTCTTAGATTTATTCTTCCAGTAATATCTGTAAATGCCTCGACGCCTGTTCGCTCTTTTATAGAATTTATCGCATTTATAAGTCTACCATCGGAGTCATTTTTCCGGACATCATTAATCGTCCCGATTTGAACGCCATTTATAGTAAGTCCTCGAATGGTGCCGGATAGCACTGCTGAGCTACCTGTCGCCATAACATTAAAAGATGCTCTCATTCCAAGTTTATCGGAATATTTATTTATAACTTCACTTAATACGCCAATACCTGTTCCAGCACTTGTCGAAATCTTTACCGTTTCTAATTCATAGCTATTTACGCCATCGACTTCTAATGCTCTAAGGGCGACTTCTGTTAGATTCTCTCTCCCATTTTCAGGCTCCATTCCCTCGCCGGAATATGATGAGCTTTCCATTCTTACATGCCCGATTTTATCGCTACTTGTTGGACCAATTGAGGCTTTTATCGTGGTGTTTGAATATGCACCAATTTGGAATTCCTTATTTGAAAAGCTACCGGAAAGCATTTGCTGTCCGTTAAAACTTGTGGTATTTGCGATATTATCTAATTCCTCTAATAATCTTAAAACATCACTTTGCAATGCTCGTCTAGATTCTGTTGTTTGTCCATCTTGGGCTGCTTGAACGGCTTTTGTTTTGATGGTATCTAGTATTTTTAATTGCTCGTCCATCGCTTTATCGGCGACTTGTATCATACCAATTGCGTCATTTGCGTTTCTAACTGCTTGTCCTAAAGCTTCGCTTTGAGAACGCAAACTATCGGCAATCGCCATTCCGGAAGCATCATCTGCGGCTTTATTTAACCTTAAACCAGAGCTAAGCTTTTCTAGCGAATTATGGATACTTCTATTATTTTGCACTCCAATAGTATGGGCACTTAAAGCGGAAATGTTAGTGTTAATCCTAAAACTCATTTGCTTTCCTTTGCTAAATATTTATGAGATAGCTAAAGCAATTTGTATTCCATAAATTTGTTTTATAAATATATTAATGGAAGTATTTTTTGTGTTAAAATGCATTTTTTTATTGAAATCCTAAAATTTAAGGAAAATCATTGAAGTTAATAATAGTAGAATCCCCAGCTAAAGCTAAAACAATAAAAAATTTTTTAGGTGATGATTTTGTGGTGGTTGCATCAAAAGGGCATATTAGAGATTTGCCTAAAAAAGCTTTTGGCATAAAGATTGAGGGTAAGAATTTTTATCCAGAATACGAAGTATCTAAAGACCATAAAGAAATAGTCCAGCATATCAAAAAGCTTGCAAAAGAAGCAGATGTGATTTATATCGCAACTGATGAAGATAGGGAAGGTGAAGCAATAGGCTATCATATAGGGCAGCTTATTAATAAAAATGCTTCTTATCCTAGAATCGTATTTCACGAAATAACAAAAAAAGCTATTTTAGATTCTCTTAAAAATCCAAGAGAGATTAATGCAAATATGGTAAATGCACAACAAGCGAGGCGATTGCTCGATAGAATCGTAGGTTTTAAGCTAAGTCCACTTTTAAACCAAAAAATACAAAAAGGCTTAAGTGCTGGTAGGGTTCAAAGTAGTGCATTGAAATTAATAGTTGATAGAGAAAAAGAGATTAAGAGTTTTATACCAATCCAATATTTTAGTATAGATTCTATCTTTCATAAAAATAAGCAAAAAATAGAAGCCCAGCTTATAGAATGGGAGGGCAATAAAATAGAAAAGCTATCTCTACGAAAAAAAGAAGAAGCAGAGATGATGAGAGATTGGATTGTAAAATCTAAATTTAGTGTTAAAAATATTGAAACAAAAAATAAAAAAGTTTCTCCGCCACCGCCTTTTATGACTTCTACTTTACAGCAAAGTGCCTCAAATGTGCTTGGATATTCTCCGTCTAAAACAATGCAGATTGCACAAAGATTATATGAGGGAATCCTAAGCGATAAAGGTATAATGGGGCTTATAACATATATGCGAACAGATAGTTTAAATATTGCTAAAGTGGCTCAAAATGAGGCTAGAAAACTCATTGTAGAAATGTTTGGGGAGGATTTTATCCCTAAAACTCCTAGAATCTACACAACAAAACAAAAAAACGCCCAAGAAGCCCACGAGGCAATCCGCCCAACGAGGCTTGATTTTACCCCAGAAATTGCTTCTAAATATCTAAAAAGCGATGAACTAAAAGTCTATACATTAATCTACAATAGATTCTTAGCATCTCAAAGTAGTGATGCTATTTTTCAATCGCAAAATGGATTTATAAGCGATGAAAAGGCAGTTTTTAAAGCTAGTGGCTCAAAATTAATATTTGATGGATTCTATAAAATCATAGGAAATAAGGACAAAGATAAGCTTTTAGCACCTTTAGAAATAGGTGAAGAATTGCTTTTAGATGAATGCAAGGTAAATGCACATCAAACAGAACCGCCACCTAGATTCTCCGAAGCTTCGCTTGTGAAAACATTAGAAAGTTTAGGAATTGGTCGCCCAAGCACCTATGCACCGACTATCTCGCTTTTAGCCAATAGAGAATATATAAAAATAGAAAAGAAGCAAATTTTTGCTAGAGACATTTCATTTGTTGTTATTGATATGCTTGAGAAACATTTCTTAGAGATTGTAGATTCTAGCTTTACGGCAAAATTAGAAGAGAAGCTTGATAAAATCGCAGATTCTACCCTTGATTGGCAAAAGGTTTTATGGGATTTTTATGAGCCATTTATACATCAAATTAATGATGGAAAGGCAAATATCGCTTCATTAAAAGTAGTAAAACAAACAGGGGAATTTTGTGCGGATTGTGGAAAAGAACTAGTCATTAGAAATAGCAAATATGGTGAGTTTATCGGTTGTAGTGGTTATCCAAAATGTAAATATATAAAACAAGAGCAAAAGCAAGATGAAATAATCCAAAGTGAAGAAAAATGTGAGATTTGCGGAAAAGCTATGGTTAAGAAAAAAGGTAGATATGGTGAATTTTTAGCTTGTAGTGGCTATCCAGATTGCAAAAATATAAAATCATTAGCAAAAAATAATACTAAAAAAATACTCCAAAATGTTAAATGCCCTCTTGATGGAGGGAATATTGTCCAAAGATTCTCCAAAAGGGGCACATTTTTTGGTTGCGATAATTACCCAAAATGTAATTTTATAAGTAAAGATGAACCAACTAATGAGAAATGTCAGGAATGTGGCTCTATTATGGCTAAAAAAGAAACAAAAACAAAAAAATACTTGCAATGTATAAAATGTAAGTATAAAAAAGAAATATGATGGCAAAAAAAATTTATCTTTGCTCGATAAGTAATGTTACAAGTGGAGCGTGTAAGGAAGATTGCTTTTATTGCACGCAGAGTGCAAAATATAATACAAATATAGAAATTTATAAAAATAAATCAAAAGAGCAGGTGTTAGAAGAAGCAAAACAATTAGCAAAGTTTGGAGCTAGTGGATTTTGTCTAGTTACTTCTGGTCTTGGATTAGATTCCAAAAAATGTGAATATATAGCCACTCTTTCCTCTTTTATTAAATCCGCATTACCAAAAATGTTGATTATTGCTTGTTGTGGTATTGCAGATAGAGATTCACTAAAATACCTTAAAGAAAATGGCGTAGATAGCTATAATCATAATCTAGAAACAGCAGAAAGTAATTTTAGTAATATTTGCACTACACATAGTTTTTATGATAGATTGGAAACTTGCAATAATGTTCTAAGCGTGGGCTTAAAATTATGTAGTGGTGGAATCTATGGAATAGGCGAGAGTTTTGAGCAGAGAATCGAGTTTTTAAAAACACTAAAAGAGTTAAATCCTCATAGCTCACCAATAAATTTTTATATCCCAAATGATGCTTTACCGATAAAACAACCTAAAATCAGCAAAGATGAGGCTTTAGAGTGTATTATAATGTCTAGGGAGATGTTAAAAGATTCCATATTAATGCTTGCAGGCGGTCGTGAAGTCGTCTTTGAGAACGAACAAAAGAAAATATTTGATTATGGTATTGATGCTATTGTATTGGGTAATTACCTTACCACAAGTGGCGATAAACCATATAAAGATTTAGAAATGTTGCAAAACTATCACCTAAAAATAGGACATTTAATCGAAGATAGGCAATGTGTGGTGTGAATTTAAAAAATGAATCTTTTAGAGTATTTAAGAATATTTGAAGTTCACAATAAGCCCTTAATTTAAGAATCTCTAAGATTATTTATAAATATAGAATTAGTTCCATTAGAAACAAAGAATTATCAATGGAATCCTAATATTAGATTAATCTCTAAAGCTAAATTTTAAATTACTTAATAATTTTATAAGATTTACCCCGTAAGTTAAGATTCCCATAATCAAAATTATTTAAGATTCCAGCCTTTATCTTAGAATCTCCAAATATATTAGTAATTAATAAGTATTAGAATATTTAGAATATTTATTTAAGAATTATTTGAAGTTTATATTAAGGGATTAAGTCCCTTAATATAATAAGATTTAGAATTTAACTGCACCTGTTGTAGCAAGTGGGATAATTCTATTAGAATTGCTTGGATAGGAATCTCTTAGGTTTTTACAGAAAACCCCATCATTTCCACCTTGTGTTGCTCCACCTGCTAGGTTGATATTTTTTGGGTCAAATATTAGATTACCATCTGTGTCTATATTTATTACTGCTCCACAGCCACCAGTTGTAGCTACTGCTCCACCTCTACTTTGAACATTTCCTAGTGGTTGTATGCCACGAGTTCCTATTGCACCATTTCCACCTACTGCCCATCTACTTTTATCCATACCACCTGTATCAATCATCCACTCTCCCCAAGTTGAAAATCCATCTGGAGCGGTAGAAGATGTTGGGTCAATATTTTCAGCGAAAACCCTAGCTGGAATTGCTTTTAAAACAGTTGCTATATCACTTCTAGCCATAGCTACTTGTGCATCAGTTCTTGTTGTTACAAATCTAGGAACAGCAACTGCGGCTAAAACTCCTAAAATAACGATAACGAAAACTAATTCAATCATTGAGAAACCACTTCTATTTACATTTTTCATACTCAATCCTTAATGCTGAATTCTTTTAGATTAAATCTTAAAGTAAACGAATTATAAACTTTTTTTTTTTAATTTTTACTTAAAGGCATATCTTAAACCAAGCTCTAAATCTTAGCTTTTTGGTCTAAAAGCTTTTATCACTTCTTCATTAGTTTCTATATAATCTCCACCGATTAAATCCAAGCAGTAGGGCACAGCAGGAAATACAGCTTCCAAACATTCCTTTATACTTTTTGGTTTTCCGGGTAGATTTATAATAAGCGATTTATCGCAGATTCCAGCACTTTGCCTAGAGAGTATTGCTGTTGGAACATATTGCAAACTTACACTACGCATTAATTCACCAAATCCCGGAAGCATTTTTTCACAAACAAGCTCGGTTGCCTCTGGGGTTACATCTCTTGGTGCTGGTCCTGTGCCTCCTGTGGTGAGTATTAAAGAGCATATTTGAGATAATTCTAATAATGTATTTTTAATACACTCTAATTCATCACTAACTAACTTATATTCTGCCACCCACGGCGTCTTTATATATGAATCTAATGTAGCAATAATAGCTTTTCCACTTAAATCCTCATATATCCCTTTTGCAGCTCTATCTGATGCTGTTAATATACCAATTTTTACCATTTTATAGCATTTATCCAATCTAATATTTCATTATGATTATTCAAATCAAGTGTTACTTTATCGCTAAATTGCCCTTTTAGGCTATCAATAGTAGCGATTGCATCTGCGTTTATAACATCTTCTTTCACAAACGCATCCCTTATGACACAAATCCTTTTATAAGGCATTGTTTTAAAACCCTCTATAAACAGATAATCTAAAGATTTATTGTTATTCATAATATCTAAAACCTTGTTATTTGGCAATGATTGATGAAATCTAATTGTTGTTTGTGATGGTGAAATAACAGCTACATCTGCACCACTTTCAAAAAATTTATAGCTATCTTTACCTTTTGTATCAAAAACCATTTTATTTTTTGGGTCGTGTTTTATCACACCAACCTTAAAATTAGGTATTAGAATCTTACAAAGTCCCTCAATTAAAGTCGTTTTACCGCTATTTGAAATACCACTAAAGCTAATTACTTTTGTCATAAAATACCAGCTCCATTTATTGGTTTGCTTCTATCTTTTGCGTAGATTCTTTGATTATCTATAATATCATATTTCCATATTGGAGCATTACTCTTAAAATCTTCTATAAAACTCTCATATAGTTCTAAAGCTGATTTTCTATTTGGCGATACGATGGCACACATATAAGAGGATTCTCCAACCTTGACATCACCATTTGAGTGTGCCATAAAGATTCTCGCATTCTTAGATTCTGCTTTTTTTTGCCAATTATTAAACCATAATTGCAGGATTGGCATATATATATCAAAGCTTAGCCCAGAAATGCCATTTTCACTCCGGACAATTCCTGTAAAAACACAAAATGCACCGCAATTATTTAACTTTACTTCTTTTTCCCATAAAGCATAGATTTTTAAGGTTTCTAATGCCCCTTTATAAATAGAGAGATTATTTTTCATAAATTATCTTATCCGCCACATACAGGAGGTAGAAGCGAGATATTGTCATTGTCTTTAAATGTAATATTTGATGTATTTTGGATTATCTCATCATTTAGAGCAATAGCACAGAGCGGAAGCCAATCTTTAAGTGTTTTAATTTCATATAATTTTTCTTTTAATTCACTAAAGTTTTTTACATCAATCTCCATAGAATCTAATCCTATTGGTCCTAAAAAATTAACTTTTACCATTTATAATCCTTTTAATTTTATTAGTTCATCAAGTAGAATTATATCCACTAAATTATCTTTTTTTATAGGTTTTTTATCAATTAAAATCATTGCCCCATTAATATTATTAATCATATAAGATTGCCTATTTGGCTTTAATTCTACTTCATATTTTCCATCTCTTAAATATAAATCTGCTAATGCAAACTCCATTCTACTAGTATCAATATCTTTTATATCATTTATTAATTTTGCTTTATGTATTGGTATTGTTGGTGTAACACCAAGCATTTTTGCTATTATCAATCTTCCAAATAAAAGAAACGAAACAACGCAAGAGATAGGATTGCCCGGAAGCGCGATAATGTGCTTATCTGCATTACAATTTATATATGAGATAACTTTCCCCGGCTTGATTTGAACACTTTCAAAAATGCTACTACCAAATTCCCCTATAATATTTTTTGTAAAATCAAAATCCCCCTTACTCATTCCGCCCGTAGTTATTACAACATCATTTTGCTTTAGTGCATCTTTTAGTGCATTTTTTATTGTTGTGTTGGAATCTTTTAAGATAGGATAGATACTCCCAATACACCCAAGAGATGATACAATCGCATTTAAAATGTGATTATTTGAACTATAAATATAATTATCATTGTTTGGAATCTCGCCAATCTCAAGTATCTCATCGCCACTTGTTAGAATAGCAACTTTTGGTTGTCGATAAACTTCTACAAAAACATTATTATTTTGTGCTAGGATTCCTATATCAAATGGGCTAATATGCGTTCCTTTGTGTAGCAAAATATCATTTTTCTTATAATTTTCACCCTTTTTTCTAATCCATTTAGCTTTTTCTACATTTTCATTTTGTTTTAAAAATATCTTATTATCTACTACTTTCACTTGCTCTACAATCACTAGGCTATCGGCATTTTCTGGCATTTTAGAGCCTGTGAAAGTTTTAATACAGAATCCTTTTTTAACCTCACATTTAAACTCATTTCCAGCCTTATTTATGGAATCTATTGTTAATCCGCTATTTTTTAATATTTCTAAATCATCATAGCAAAATGCATATCCGTCCATATTTGAAGTGTCAAATTTCGGCATATTATCTTTTGCTCTTATGTCATTGTATAAGATTCTACCTACACTTTGATTTATAAATATTTTTTCAATGCCAAGTTCATTTATTTTCGTTTGTTGTATAAGTTTCAAAGCTTCATTGAAAGTTACATATTTATTCATATTTATACCTTAATTTTTTGACATAGTGTCGCTATTTTATATAAAATCGTATTTGCAAAACTTTAAAAAAGCGAAAACAAAATGCAAAATATACAAGATGTGCTTAAAAATCATAAATTAAGCGTTGAAGATTATGAAAATATCAAAAAGATTCTAGGGAGAGTACCAAATATCGTTGAAATCGGCATTTTTTCTGCGATGTGGAGTGAGCATTGTAGCTATAAATCTAGCAAGATTTACTTGCGGAATTTCCCCACTTCCGCCCCCTATGTCGTGCAAGGTCCGGGCGAAAACGCTGGGATAATCGATATTGGCGGCGGATACTGCGCGGTTTTTAAAATGGAGTCGCACAATCACCCTAGCTTCATAGAGCCATACGCTGGGGCTGCAACGGGCGTGGGCGGAATCTTAAGGGATATTTTTACGATGGGAGCTAGACCTGTGGCGAGTTTAGATTCCATACGATTTGGGGATATTTTAGATTCTAAACACGCAAAAAAGCATAAATATCTAGTTCGTGGCGTGGTAGCTGGGATAGGCGACTATGGGAATTGTATGGGGATTCCAACTATTGGGGGCGAGACTAGCTTTGAATCTTGCTACAATGGAAATATCTTAGTGAACGCCTTTAATCTAGGCATTGTGAAAAAAGAAAATATTTTCTATGGCAAAGCAAAAGGCGTGGGGAATCCAATCATTTATGTAGGCAGTAAAACGGGCAGAGACGGCTTAGGTGGGGCTGTGATGAGTAGCGATAGCTTCAATGAAGAATCTAAGAATCTCCGCCCAACCGTGCAAGTGGGCGACCCATTTAGCGAAAAGCTCCTTTTGGAGGCGTGTTTGGAGCTATTTAAAAAAGATTTAATTATTGGGATTCAGGATATGGGGGCAGCTGGGCTTACTAGCTCATCGTTTGAAATGGCGTCGCGTGCGGGAAGTGGAATGAAAATGCACCTTGATAAAGTGCCGACTAGGGAAGAGAATATGACCCCATATGAGCTAATGCTAAGCGAATCTCAAGAGCGAATGCTAATTTGTGCTAAAAATGGCAAGGAAAATGAGGTAATTGAGATTTTCAACAAATGGGAAATCGATGTGGCAGTTATCGGCGAGGTTACCGATAGCGGAAATATGGAGCTTTTCTTTAATGGCGAAATCTGTGCGAATATCCCAATTGCCCCATTGAGCGACGCTGCACCCGTGCTACATAGACCTATAGAAAAGCCACAATATTTGGATAATTTGCAGAATTTTACTTTTATTCCTAGTCAAAAATCCCAAAATGAGATTTTTAGGGAGCTATTAGGAAGCCCTGATATTTGTGATAAAAGCTGGATTTATAATCAATACGACAGCACTATTTTAACAAACACCATTCTAGGTAGCGGAAGTGGCGATGCGAGTGTAATTCGCGTAAAAGAAAATGGCAAATTCTTGGCTATGAGCCTATATTGCAATCCTAGATATTGCTACCTAGACCCAAGAGAGGGTGGGAAAATCGCCGTAGCAACCGCCGGGCGGAATTGTGCGACGCGTGGGGCAAAGCCGCTTAGCATTACAGATTGCCTAAACTTCGGTAGTCCAGATAATCCAAATGTAATGTGGCAGTTTAAAGAAGCCTGTGAGGGGATAGCGGAGGCTTGTGAAATCTTGCAAACCCCTGTTGTTAGCGGAAATGTTTCACTTTATAATCAAAGTGAGCAAATTGATATTTATCCAACGCCAAGTATTGGAATGGTTGGAATCATTGACAAAATAGAAAATCTAAAAGATTCTGCATTAAAACAAAAAGGTCATATTTTAGTTGTTTTGGGAGAATTGAGAGAGGATTTTGGCGGAAGTTTATTGCTTAAAATATCAAGAAATCAAATCGCTGGAATCCCGCCTAAAATAAATCTCTACAAAGAATTAGCTTTATGGAAACTTTTACAAGAAAGCGGAGAATTTATAAAATCAGCAAAAAGTGTAAAAGAGGGCGGTATAGCTATCGCTTTAACTAAGATGGCTTTACTTGGTGGATTTGGTATTGATGTGGAAATGGATATTTCTAAGGATATGATTTTTAGTGAATCTCAAAGTTGCGTTTGTATTGAGATTAATGAAAATAAATTAAATAGATTAAATGAATTATCAAATAAATTTAGCATTCCTTATAAGATTATTGGAAAAGTTACCCAAAAAGGTGCAAATATAAATATAGATTCTGTTGCAATCACGCAAAATGAAGTAAGAAAATTATATTTTGATACTTTTAGCACTTTAATGAATAATTGATATTGTTGCGATTGATTTATTTAAGCAGTATTTAGAATCTCTTTTATGGTAGAATCCTAGCTAAACAAATATTCTAAATGGAGCTATTTTTTTGAATCTTACCCATATTAATGACAATAATAATCCAACAATGGTTGATGTATCACAAAAAGATGTAACTAGCCGAGTGGCAGTTGCATCAGGTGATATACAATTAAGCAAAAAATCATTTGAAGCTTTGATTAATAATAATGTCAAAAAAGGTCCCGTTATCGATACTGCGATAATTGCAGCGATTATGGGAGCGAAAAAAACTAGTGATTTTATCCCTATGTGCCATCCGCTTTTTTTAAGTAAGGTTGATTGTAATATCAAAAAAGATTATAAAACTTACACAATTACACTTGAAGTTAGCGTGAAATGTGAGGGTAAAACAGGGGTTGAGATGGAAGCTTTAAGTGGAGTATCAATAGGATTATTAACCATCTATGATATGCTAAAAGCGATAGATAAAAATATGACTATTTCTAATATTGTTTTAATAAGTAAAAGTGGCGGTAAGAGCGGAGAATATAGGCGATTATAATACTATACCATAAGTCTAAAAAGTTTAATATTAAAAACTGCTTTATTTATGGTGTTTTATAAACTATTAAGCAATGTAAATTATTTTATGTTTAATTTTTAATTAATATTATTTATATACAATTGCAAATTATTTTGTTTTAATAATTTTTTATGCTTATTTTTTAAGGAGTTTTTTATATGAAAAAACATTTTTTCATTGTTTGCGTTTTTTGCTGTAGTTTGTTTGCAGAAACTACAAATACAGAAACGAGTGATATGATTATACAAAAAGAAGAATCTAGTAATTTAGACATTACAAACACAGATTCTTTGAGTTTGGATTCCATATATTCTAATAATATAAATGAAAATATCAATATCCCATTAGATGATGTTTTTATTCCAACTATTGCACCAGATACGCAGATAAAAGATATTTTAGATGTTTATGAGGATTCTACTGATGTTTTAAATCTCAAAGAATTATTAGATAAAGCAAAAGATAATTATAATCTACAAGCAAAAGATATTGCTATTCAAGAGGCAGAAGCTACTCGCTCATCGGTATATGGACGATATTTGCCTAGCCTTGATTTGGGTTATAATCTTAACATCACAAAGCGAAATATAAATGGTTGGCAGCCAACAAATAATATGCATTCCGCACAAGCTAGTGCAAATTGGGTGCTTTTTGATGGAGCATCTAGGGAGTTTTCGTTATTATCAAATAATGCTCTAATTCGTGCGGCAATCGCCGATAAAGGTTATTCGCAAGAAACATTATTCTTACAGGTTATAAGCTCATATTATCAGTATTTTTCCATCAAAGGACAGATTATTGCGATGGAGCAAAAGAAAATTAATATTGCTGCTAATGTCGCTAGAATCCAAGTTTTATACGATGCAGGTTTGCAAACCATTGATGCCCTAGAAGCATTAAAAGCAGAGTTAAGTTCTACTGAATATCAATTAGAAACCCTAAGATTAAATTTCGAGCAAATAAAACTTCAATTATCGTTATACACAAATATCGATGTAGAAAAATTAAAAAGAGATGAGATATACAATCCAGAGTTTAAAGAGATTCAAAGCCTAAATATTACAATGCAAGAAGAGCAAGCACAAAGTGCAGAATATCAAATAGGGACAATCACCTACTGGCCTACAATCTCGCTTTTTGATACTTTCACTTGGAATTTTAATGGCAATTCCAATATTTCTGGCGAACAAGGGCTATTAATGTCGTATAACTACCCACGACAGCAAAATGTATTTGGTGTGAGTGTTACTTGGAATATATTTAGTGGATTTAGCACAAATAGGCAGAAAGAAGCCCTAAGGCTTACACATTTAAGATTACAAAAAGGTATTGCCTATGCTAAAGAGGAACAAAAAAGTAATATTAAATTCTATAAAAAGTCTATAGAAGCGGCATTATCACAGATTAAAAGTGCGGAAGCGTCGTTGAAATCTGCAAGTATTTCTTTTGATAATGTTGCAGAAAAATATAATGCTCAATTAGTAAATTATAATGATTATTTAGATGCGTTAAGCACAAAATACGATGCTGAAGCCACTTTTATACAAAGTTTGAATAATTATGAACTGCAAAAAGCAAATTATATTTTTTATAGCGGTCAAACATTGTTAGATTATGTTGATTAAAAAATGTTAGAAAATTTGAAAGGAAAAAGATGAAAAAGATTCTATGTTTATTTATATTTTTATGTGCTAGTGTTTATGCCGAAGATGTATATGCTACATTTTTATCACAAGGTGTGAAAGAAGCATCGCTAAAGCTTAATTCATCTGGAATCGTGGATTCTATAATGGTTGATATTGGTTCTAGGGTAAAAAAGGGTGATATACTACTAAAGATTCAAAATAATACGCAAATGGAGAGTGTAAATATCCAAAAAGCTCAAGTAGCCGCCTCTGCGCAAACATATCAATTCCAAAAAAATCAATTTGAGCGATATGAGCAAAGTAAAAATGCAATTGATAGAAACACATATGAGCAGATTTATTTTAATTTCAAAAAAACAGAAAATGATTTAAAAGTCGCTCAAGCAACACTAAAGTATCAAGAAGAATTATTAGCAAATACTTATTTAATAGCTCCGTTTGATGGTGTAATAGCTGATAAAACAATAGAGCTAGGAGATGGTGTTGCACAAAATAGTACTACATTGTTTTACCTAGTAAGCAATGATGTGAAATTAGTTTTGGAGTTTGATTCCAAATATGCAGGAAAAGTAAAAGTAGGAGATACTTATACCTTTTCGGTTGATGGCTCTACAAACAAGCAAAGCGTAAAAATCACAAAAGTTTACCCAAGTATAGATTCTCAAAATAGAAAATTAAAAGCTGAAGCATTGGTGAAAAATATGATGTCTGGGGTCTTTGGTGATGGAAATATAAGGACTAAATAATGTATAAAATAGCTATTTCAAGACCAATTTTAACACTTGTTTTTGGGTTATTATTGATATTTTTTGGAACATTAGCATTGTTTAGATTCCCAATTGCTTTGTTTCCAGATATTGACTTCCCTGTTGCTGCTGTTATGACTACTTATCCGGGTGCAAATGCCGAAACAATTGAAACAAAAGTAACTGATAAGATTGAAGAAGCATTGGGCGGAATTGATGGAGTAGATAAGATTACTTCTATAACCTCACAAAATGTATCGCTTGTAATCGTGCAATTTCTTTTAGATAAACCAAAAGAAGAAGCAATGAGCGATGTAAGGGATAAGGTCGGCTCTGTTCAATTTGAAGATACCAATATACAGAATCCTGTTATTATGAAGTTCGATAGTAGCTCTTCGCCTATTATAAGTGTTTTTGTAAGCTCGGATAAAGCTCCTATAACTGATTTAATGATGGATGCCTATAATATAGTAAAACCAGCATTGGAGAGAATCTCGGGTGTTGCGGGAACAAATGCTATTGGATATAGAGAAAGAACTATTAGAATCTATCCAGATATTAGCTTAATGAATAAATATAATATTACCTTTACACAATTAGCAAATATTATTGCAGCAGAAAATGTTGAGATTGATGGAGGTAAGATTCAAACCGACCAAAAAGAGTGGGTTATAACTACTAGTGCTGATGCGAAAAAGGTAGATGATTTAAAACAGATTAGAATCTCAAATAATCTAAAATTAGGCGATATTGCCGAAGTGGTTGATTATGTTAGCGAGGATACCACCTATGCTTCTGTAAATGGCAAAATGGGTGTAATTTATGAGGTGCAAAAAATCGCCGGACAAAATGATGTCCAAATAGCAGATAGTGTTAAGGCTGCATTACCCGCACTACAAGAGCAATTAAAAGATTATGAGATAGAGGTTTTTAGTGATACTACAGAATACATTAAACAATCCATTGCAGAAGTAAAGTTTGACTTAGCACTTGGAGCTGTTCTTGCAACACTGATAGTTTTTATATTCTTACGAAATTTTACTATGACAATAGTATCGGCAATAAGCCTTCCTGTATCTATTATGGGGACATTTGCATTCGTCCAAGCGATGGGGGAAAGCCTAAATATGATGACAATGCTAGCCCTAACTCTTGCTATTGGTATTATCATCGATGATGCGATAGTTGTAATAGAAAATATTCATAAAAAGATAGAAAAAGGTATGCCTAGAATTGAGGCAGCCTATGAGGGCGTTAGGGAGATTGGATTTGCTATTATTGCGATTTCTGCGATGCTTTTATCGGTTTTCGTGCCGATTGCCTCGATGGGTGAGATGATAGGTAGAATCTTAAAGGCTTTTGCATTAGCTGTTGTTGCGGCTATTGTAATATCATATTTTGTTGTTGTTACTATTATACCGACGGTTAGTTCGCTTGTTGTAAGTTCTAAGCAAAGTAAATTCTATATCGCAACAGAGCCATTTTTTAGAGGAATGGATAATATATATGTAAAAATGGTTAAATTTACAACAAGATTCAAGTTTAGCACACTCTTAGCCGTGGTTATATTCTTTATACTTTCATTATTTTTGATTTCTAGGCTTGGATTTAACTTTATGGTATCTGAGGATAAAGGTGAATTCAATGTATTTGTTGAGACTACACCGGGTATTACAGTGGATTATATGAGAGAAAAAGTAACTACCGCTCAAGATATAATAAAGAGTGATAAAGATGTAACATTTGTTAGTATGCAGATTGGTTATAATAGCCTCCAAAATGCGTATCGCTCAAAGATATATGTTGCTTTAACCCCAGAAAAAGAGCGAAAAGGCAGAAGCCAATTTGACATTATGGCGGATTTACAAAAACAAATAGGCGAAGCATTACCAGATATGAGTATATCCACAGCCGAGATTTCATCTATGGGTGGCGGTCCAAACTCGCCTGTGCAGGTTATCATAAAAGGTGATGTTCAAGATGATGTATCCAAATCAGCGGATAATCTAATCGCTCTTTTAAAAGAAACCAAAGGTATAACTAGTATTAGAACTGATACGCCAGATTATGCCCCGCAATATACTATTGATATTTTAAGACAAAATGCTAATAAAAATAATGTTAGTGCTCAAAGTATTGGCTCTGCGATAAATTCAGCATTCTCTGGACAAAATCAAATATCATATTTTAGAGAAAATGCAAAGGAATATGATATTGTTATAAGAGTGCCAGATAGTGAGCGAAAAACCATTGATGATTTGAAATACTTGCAGATTCCAAATGCAGATGGTGATATGGTCTTTATCGATGGTTTAATAGATATAAGAGAGACTACACTTCCAGCCTCAATCAAGCGATATGATAGAGAGCGAAGTGTAACCATATATGGGAATCTAGACCAACGACAAACTACCTTAAATGATGTTTTAAATGGTGTTGTGGAGGGTAAAAAAAGCGAATGGATGCTAGATGGCGTAACCTACTCACTAGATGGTGAAGCAAAATATGCTAAGGAAACCTTAGCACAAATTGGTATTGCTGTAGTAACGGCGTTTATCTTGATTTATCTTGTTTTAGCGGCATTGTATGAATCTTTAGTTCAACCTATAATCATTATGATTACATTGCCTTTGAGCTTCTCGGGAGCATTTATAGCACTCTATTTGACGGGTAATAGCCTAAGTATGTTTGGATTAGTTGGGTTAATGGTGCTGATGGGTGTGGTCGGTAAGAATGCCACGCTTGTGGTTGATATGGCAAATGAATTTAGAAAACAAGGTAAGAGCGTCGATGAAGCTATTTGCCTAGCAGGGGAATCTAGACTTAGACCGATTCTTATGACTGTGTTTGCGATGGTATTTGGTATGCTTCCGCTTGCACTATCTACTGGAGCGGGTTCTGCGATGAAATATCCAATAGGAATTGCGATGATTGGTGGGCTTATCGTATCGATGTTCTTAAGCTTACTTGCTGTGCCGGCATTTTATAAGATTATGGTGCCAGTCGATGATTGGATTAGAAAATTCTATGCTAAAAACCTAGAATTTGAATAATTTTGAAATATGTAAAAACTAATGATGGTAGTATTAGTGCATATAATGATAAATATGACGATTACTACCATAGCCAAAAAGACGGAGCAATCTTAGAAACCTTATATAAGCATATTATTCCGTCTTTTAGCATTGTAGATAAAACTTCTTTAAAGATTCTAGATATTTGCTTTGGACTTGGATATAACTCACTTTTCACACTAGCTTATGCAAAAAAATTTAATATTAATGTAGAGATATTTTCCCCAGAAAAGGATATTTTATTATTAGATGGATTGAGAAATTTTAAATATCCTAAGATTCTATACAATTACCTAGATATTAATAATATTTTACATTCCATTACTCAAAGCAAAAAGTATAATCAATCCAATCTATCCCTATATGTTTTTAAAGGCGATGCTAGTATTTATCTACAACAATTTAAAGATGGTTTTTTTGATATTATCTATCAAGATGCTTTTAGTCCATCTAAAAATAACGAGCTTTGGAGCGAATCTCATTTTAGAGAGCTATATAGAATCCTGCATAATGATGGGGTTATTACGACTTATTCGAGTTCATCTTTTGTGCGTAAAAATGCTTTTTTATGTGGTTTTTTTGTCTTTAATATGAAATATTTCAAGTTGAAGCAAGGTAGTATTTTTACAAAACAAGATATAGATATAAAAAATATAGAAAATATTATTCTAAATAAGATTGATAGATTAAATTAGATTGTATGAAATGATTATTTTTATTTTTACATTATTATCAATGCTTGGAAATTCCTTATAAGACCTTTTAATCGCATTTATTGCTCCTTGATTTAGGGTATTATGTGCGTTATTTAGGATTTTTATATCACTAATTTCACCATTTTTAAATAGCACAAATTCAACGACAACATTACCCTCAATCTCCCTTTTACGCGCCATTCTTGGATATTGATTATGTTTTTCAATAATTTTTTTTATCATTGCAAAAAGCTCACTATCATTATCTAATGTTTGGATTCCACCACCGCCAAAATTTGCATTTTGTGAATCATTAAAATTATTAGATTCTGTATCTTGCTGATTAGATTCTATGTTAGATTCGGCACTTTCTGTGGTTTCCTCTACAACCTCTTTTTCTTGTTTTGGATTCTTAGTTATGGTTTTATTTGGAATATTCTTTTTTACTACATCTTTTTTCTTTTTATGCTGTTTTTTCTCTTTCTTTTTATATTGTTGGATTTCTTGAGAGCCAGCTCCCGTATTTGCCACATTTGAAAGATTGATTGATATAGTGTAATCACTTTTTGCAGATATTTTCTTTTCATTGAGATTTATCGTAACCATCGCAATTAATAGCGTATGAAATACAAATGAAGCGATAAATCCAATTTTTAACGGAGACATTAGTTTTTTATCCTAGCTTGAATGGTGAAATTCTCGTGATTTTTCTTTTTTAAAATATCTAATATTTCTATGAATGATGAAAATCTTGCCTCGCTATCACTTACTAATTCTATTTGCGTTTTATTATCAATAAGCATAATCTTGCTTTTTAGCTTTTCTATATCTATGATTTTTCCCTCGTATAGGAAATTATTTGCGTTATCAATACCAATTTGAATCTTTTTATTTTCTTTGTTTAATACTGCAGATTCAGATTCAGGGAGATTGACTTTGATTTGCCCTTGAGCGATAAAACTAGCAGTGCTTAGCACAATTGCCAATAAAACTAGCATAATATCCACTAGCGGTATGATATTTAACCCTTCTTTACGCGGCAATCTCATTTTTTTGCCTTGTAGCGGTTGATTAACACATCTACTTTTCGTAAAAATGCATTATAAATAATTAAGGTAGGAATCGCCACAACAAGCCCAAGAGCAGTTGCTTTTAGAGCAAGACTAAGTCCCACCATAATATCTGCGGCATTCATCTCTCCACTTACACCCATATCATAAAATGTAATCATAATCCCAATCACAGTGCCAAGAAGTCCTACATATGGGGCGTTTGAATATATAATGTATAAAGAAGTTAGATTTTTTGTTATAGCTTCCTCAAACATATCAATATCACTAAATTTTGAAAAATCTAATCTTTTATAAAAGATTATTCTCTCAATGCTAAACCAAACAACAATAAAGCTCATAATCCCTAAGATTCCAAAAATTATAAGGTCAATATACTCTTTTAAAAATTCCATTTTCTTTCCAATAATAAGATTGATTATCATTGTATAATGATAGCATAATCTAAGATATTTGCTACTAACTTTTAATCTAAAAGATAAGCAAAGTTTGATAACATAAGCACTAGCAATACAAATAATACTAATTTATTTTTCGTATTATCTATGAATATTATAATATAAAAAATTATATAAGGATTAAAATGGATAAAAATACTCTTACTAGATTCTCAATATCACTTCCTTATGATTTATTAGATGAGCTAGACAAAAGGATTATAAATAATGGTTATTCATCTAGAAGTGAGCTTATACGCGATATGATACGCGAAAAAATGGTAGATGAAAAATGGGAGAATGAGAGTGATTCTGTGGAGCTTGTGGCAGTTTTGACTATTATCTACGACCATCATCAAAGAGAGCTTAATCAAAAAATTATAGATATTCAGCACAATAGCATCGTTAAGATTCTCTGCACTACGCATATTCACTTAAATCATAATAATTGTTTGGAGAGCATAATGCTAAAGGGAAGTAAAAGCGATATAGAGAATCTAAGCCTATCTATTGGTGGATTAAAAGGTGTAAAATTCTACAAGATTATAAAAACATCTAGTTTTTAATGTTAAAGCAGAATCTAAAGCATTATTTATTTGTGCTTTTTTCTTGTAAAATTTAACCTAATAAACAATCAAATTTCAAAGCAGTTCTTAACATTAATCATAAAAAATAATTGGCACATCTGGGTATCCTTTGGTATTTGGTGAATCTAACCCCACTATATTTCCAAGTCCGCTTTTATAGATGGGATTTAGATTCTGCTTGTTATTTTGCAAATCTTTCACATCGCTAGAATTTGTTGAATTACTCAAAACACTTAAATTCTCCACTAAGTCATTTCGCACATAGCTAACCTCAATACAAGTGCTTAAAAATAATCCCTTGCCATAAAAAATACTTCCATTATTATTAAAATGCGTGTGGATAGGCGTGTAATATTTTCTTAATTTTTCTAAAATAGGCAATCGCATTTTCATTCCCTCTATATCATTTGGATTGCAATCGTGGAATTCAAACACAATCTGCGGAAAATACTGCGAGACAAAGCCCAAATCGATTTCCCTTAAAATGTCCCATTCCGCCCCCTCAATGTCGATTTGCATAATGTTATGGTGATTTTTATCTAAGCTATTTTCCCGCACCACACGCTCAAAGCTAATCGTATCACAGCTATCTTTCACGCCTACGAACTTCTTAATAAATGTGATATTTGGGTGATTATATGGAGCAGTATTTATACTAGCGTCGTATTGTAGGACTTTGTAGCCCATATTTGCCATTTCTAAATCCCAAGGGGAATATGGAGAAACGCCGAGTGATAGGGCTTTGGGGATTGTATTTTGGGATTTGTGGTTATCGCTGGAATCTATAGATTTTATATTTGTGGTTTCTGCATTTATCGGGGGGGGGCGAGCATAACATACCCTCCGTCATTCTCTCCACCAATTCTACTTAGTTTTCCTACACTAACGCAAATTGGACGAATTAGATTTAGGTATTTTTTGATATTTTCAATATTATAGCTTAGCTGTATCCCGCCCATAGCACCCGGATACATAGATAAAAGTATCGCCTCTTTTTGCTCTCGTGGCATATCTAGCTCTTTTATAATATTATAAGACATTAAGAAATTAAATCTAGTATTTACCTCATTTACCCCTATTACATTTTGTATTTTTTGTTTAATGAAATTTTTTAGACTTCTCATATTCTCTCCTTGTTGAAATTTTAAGCTGAGATTTTAAAGATTGCATTATAGCAAATGATTCTATTTAGGTTTAATAGCGATATAAAGTAGAAATCTAGATTCTCATTCCAATAAAACAAATTATAGAAAATCTTGTGTTGTAATATATAATGGATTTTTACTAAAGCGACTTATTTCTTTGGTGATATTAGGATAACTCCGCTAAAGTGAGATTTTTGTCTTATTTTTCTTAGGGTTATTTTTGCAAGATATGCAAGTATTCAGTGGTGGAATCTTGCTTACAAAAGCGACTGGAATCTGCCTTAAATCGCTGATAGATTTGCTCCATTCGCTCGTATTTGCCGTATTTTTTAAAAATTTCTTCAATCTCGCCCAAGCCCAAAAGCCCCTCGTCGTTGTAGCTTAGGAAAATATAATCAAAATCCGCGTTTTTTATTAGATAATCTAACGCATCGGCGACTAGATTTTTCTTACAAAACGCGGATTTTTCGTATTCCCTTAAGCCCGTTTTGCCCCGTGGCGTGAAGTCGTCATAGAGTGCAATGGTATTTAAAATGTGATAATTCGCCCCATATTCACGGGCATTATATGGCGGGTCAAGGTAGAGAATATCGCCTGAAATCCGCTTGATTAGGTCGTTCGCATTTTCGTTGTAAATCTCGCAATTCTCGCAAATTTCGTAAATTGTATTTGTGGGCGGGGAATCTGCGTGGGATTTGGCTTTGGATTCCGCGGATTTAGCGTGAGATTCTGCCTTAGATTCTGCCCTAGATTCCGTGTGAAATTCTATTTTGGATTCCGTAGATTCGCCGTATTTATTTGCGGAATTCACACGAGATTCCACAAATTCCGCATTAGATTCGCCACACGATTTTTTTAAAATCGAAGAATCTGCAGAATTCACACGAGATTCCACAGATTCTGCCGAATCTTTTAAGGTCGCAGAATTCCCAAATTTATCCAATTTCACAGAATCCACAGAATCTGCAGAATCCACTTGCCCCATATCTCGCCTAAAATCCGCTGGGCGGAGCGTAAAATCCTTTGCGGCGGATTTCTTAAGATTTTTCAAAAATGCCCCATAGACAGAAGCGGTATTTGCGACTTTATCGGCAGATTCCAGCAAGGAAGCGAGCAAAAAATAATATTCATCTTGCGAGATTTGGCGTTGCGATTTTAGGCTTTCGATTTTTATGCGAATGGAATCTATCCTAATGGCGTTTTTGTCGCTAAAATATTGGCGATTTTCTCCGCCTCCAAGTGCGTAGTGGCGATAAATCTTGCCCTTTATATTTGGCGTTTTGGCTTCATTATTTAGATTTTCTATAAGCTCATTTGCCCTAATTTGCGAGATTTTAGAATGTGGCATAGAATATGGTAGGTTGCTAAAATCCCAGTTTTTGGCAAAATTACCGATATAATGCCTCGCTAAAACAAAGCTATAAAACTCCCTATCATTCGTAATAATCCGCCCAACTTCCCCTTGAAATGCCCTAGCTACCGCACAAGTCCCAGCAAACATATCGCAGAAAGTGTATTCCCCAAGCGGTTTTGCTACCGCATTTTTAATGCCATTTTTTAAAAATCCACTTAGCTTAAACTTCGAGCCGATGTAGTTCATTTATCACGCTTTTTGCGATATTTCACGCATTCTATTAGCATTTTAACGCCCTTTTTAAAAATTCACAACCAACAACTCATGCGATTTTTTGACATTATTATCGCCCCGCTCGACAAAGGTCTGCCCAAAACTTAAGCTCCGTTGCTAAAGATTCCAAAGAATCCTAATTGTTTCCCTTGCCAGATTCAGCAGATTCCGCAGATTCTGTAAATTTTGTAGATTCCGTAGATTCCCCAGATTCCACATTTTCGATTTTTTCTAATCGCTTTTCGATTGATATTAATTTTTTATCGATTCCAGCGCTAACTGTTACTTGATTTAGCAAAACCCAAAGGGAGAGAATCCCAAGCATTACGGAAATAAACACCGCTAACATCGCTATTTTTATCGCTTTTAACGCCTTTTTTTCGATAATTTCTAAATCTTTATCCATTATATTTCCTTAAGATATATTTTAAAGCACTTCCCATAATCATTCCCGCACACGCACACATCACCACGCACGCCCCAATGCTGACATTATAGCGATACGAAGCGAAAAACCCACTACAAATAAAAATAAACGATAAGATTCCAGAGATAATCATCATTTCTCCAAGTGAGCGGACAAACATACTTGCGATATAAGCTGGAATACTAAGGATTGCTAGAACCAAAATCAGCCCAGCGATATTCATACTCATTACAATCCCAAGTGATATAAAAATATAAATAAACAATAAAAATATATTGATATTGATATTTTTTAATCTACAAAAAGTTTCATCATAAGAAATACTTAGTATTTCCCTATAATAAGTAATGATGAAACCAATAAGCAAAATATCATAAATCGCAATTATCACAATATCATTTTTACTCACTGCCAAAATTGAGCCAAAAAGATAGCTAGTCATATCACTTGCATAGCCGGGCGTAATATCAATCAAAATTATCCCCAAAGCCATACCAAAAGCCCACGCAGCAGCGATAAAAGAGTCTATATTTATTTTTTTATAGATGATAAAGTATAGTAGAATTAAAGACATAATAACGCTAGTGATAGCCGCTCCAAGCATTGTGCTAAAGCCAAAATAAAGTGCCAAGCCAACGCCCCCAAAGGCACTATGAGCCACGCCACCGCTTAAAAACACGGTCTTATTTGATACGATGAGCGAGCCTACAATCCCGCCACATATGGATACTAACAAAGCAGATATTAGGGCAAGTTGAACGAATTGTAATGATAATATCTCAAACAAAATTATTCCTAAATATATAATTAAATCTTTTTATATGCCGCCCATAAAGAGAATCTAGAAATCTTAACATCTTAACGATTCTCTTACCAATTCCAAAGGGTGTTTAAATACAATATTTGCTTGTTGATTATCAAGTGCATTATTTAGTTGCATTCGACACGCACTGCATTCCGCACTTACGATGGATGCTCCAGAATCTAGTATATTTTTTGCTTTTGGAATCCCAGCATTATAAGCTAAATGATATTTTTCACTCTGTATGCTTACTCCGCCAAACCCACAACATCTATCACATTCTTTCATTTCTAAGAGATTATAATTTGCCTCTATAAATGCTCGTGGCTCTTTCGCGATATTTAGGACTTTTTTAGCGTGGCAAGGGTCGTGATAGGTGATTTTTATATCTTTTTTATTATAGGTTTTAAGAATTTCTAAAAGATTTGTTTGATTATATAGATATTCTGTTGCCATATGAATCTTAGGTAATAATGCTTCTAATCGTTTAATCCAATGCTTGGAATCCTCACAATAAGATAATGAATGTTTCCAATCTACCATAATCATCGCCGCACAGGTTGCTTCTGGGATTATCATCGCGTCAATTTCATCAAAAAAGCTCTCAAAAAGCTCGATATTTTTTTTGATTAGAAAAATCACAGATTTAATATCACCTGTGAAATACGCTGGAGCCCCGCAACATTCTTGCTTTGGTATTAGCACATCAATACCTAATTTATCTAAGATAAATAGCAAGGATTCACCTACTTGCGTGTAATTGTAATTACTAAGGCAACCTATAAAAATCGCTACTTTTTTATTTCGTAAAATGGTTTTGCTATTCTTTTCGTAAGGCTTCGCATCTTTAATTAAACGAAACGAAATGAAGTGTGGTTTTTTATAAGAGCTATTTGTCAAAGGTGGGAAAAGTAAAGCTGACTTTGAAATTAATTTATTACAATTAGAATGTGGTGTATCTATAAGATTCTCTATCCTAGAATCTAGATTCTTGGAATCTTGCCCTATAGAATCTTTATGTTTAGATTCTATTAAGCCTTTATATGTTTGTAAAAAACTCTTTTTTTGGAATGGGAAAATACTTCGTTTGCCAAATGATGATATGCTAAAGCGACTTCTTAATCTATCATCATTTTTTTTAAATACACAAGGTGCGACAAATGAAGTAAGGCTAAATACAAAATCCATTATTTTTCTATGTTTAAGTAGGTAAAAATAAACTTTTTTATACCAAGCTATGCCATATTTTTGTGCAATATCAATTCTACTTTTTTGTATCATAGCGGCTGTATCGATTTTTTGCGGACAAATTGTTGTGCAAGTCGTGCAAAGAAAGCACGATTCAAATATATTTTTAAGATTTCTATCTAGATTAATATTTTTTTTATCATAAACACCTAGCAAATCCACAAATCCCCTAGGTGATGTAACCTCATCACGATTTATTTGATATATCGTGCAAGATGGAACACATTTAGCACATTTCACACAGGATTGACTAAGAGATGAGAGATTTAACATATTTATACCGTTTTAGAGAATTTTCTATCACCTATTGGAATCTTGCCTAAATATTCATCAAATACCATTACAATATTTCTAACCAACATACTTCCTGTTTGATTTAATCGTATTTCTTTATCATTAATAGTCATTAAATCTAAATCAACATATTCTTGTAAATGCTCTAGTGAATCTTTGAAATGTTCCTTAAAATTAATATTAAATTTTTCTTCAATATGCTTAATGTCAAGGACAAAATTATTCATCAAACGCATAATGATATTTTTACGCAAAATATCTTCATCGTTTAATTTTATGCCTCTTTGCACGGGGAGAATCCCACTATCTAAGCATTTCATATATGTCGCATAATCCTTATGATTTTGAACATAATAATCATGCCCTTCGCCTATGCTTGTAACACCGAGTCCAATGGTTTGTGTGTGTTTTTTAGCAGTATAGCCTTGAAAATTTCGCTTTAATTCACCTTTAAGCGATGCCTTATATAACTCATCGCTTTCCAATGCAAAATGGTCCATTCCAATCATTTTATAGCCATTTTGGCTTAGATATTCAATTGTGTATTTTAGGATTGAGAGCTTATCGCTTGGAGGTGGGAGTAGATTCTCATCGATTTTTCGCATTGTTTTTTTAATCCACGGCACATGTGCGTAATTAAAAACTGCAAGTCGCGTTGGCTTGATTTTTACCACACTCTCAAGTGTTTCTTTAAAACTAGCTAGATTCTGATTTGGTAGTCCATAAATCAAATCAAAATTAATACACTCAATGCCATATTTTCTAGCTAGATTTACTGCAGATTCTACTAAATCAAATGGCTGAACTCTATGGATTGCAGTTTGAACAGTCATATCAAAATCTTGCACTCCAAAAGATAGGCGATTAAAACCATAGTCTTTTAGCACTTTCATTTGGTCTTCATTAAAAAATCTAGGGTCAATTTCACAGCTAATCTCAGCATCTCTAGCAAAATTACTAAAAATTTTATAGATAGATTGTATGATAATCTCTAGGCTTTTTGCATCAAAAAAAGTCGGCGTTCCTCCGCCAAAGTGAAATTGTAAAACACTTCGATTGGTATCTAAATGATTTTTAAGCAAATCTAATTCTTTTTTTAGATATTTGATATATTCAGTTTTTTTGTCATCTTTACTCGTGTAAATTACGCTACACCCGCAAAAATAACACGCACTTTTACAAAATGGCAAATGTGTATAAAGCGATAAAGGTAAATTCGTATGTCGCCCTAAAGCCTCGATATATGCGAGATTATCAAACTTCTCGCTAAATTCCAAAGCTGTTGGGTAGCTGGTGTATCGTGGTCCGGGTTTGCTGTATTTGGCAAATTTATTAAAATCAATCATCTAGAAAATCACTCAAACTCACTGTTTATTTCTTTGAAATATTCATCAATATCTATAAATAGATTTGGATAATTTGATTTTATATCTTTTACTATCCTTTTTATATCATATATTGTCAAATTTTTCTTTTTTGTTTGTATATCATTGATTATATTTTTTGCCACTATAAAAACATCATCAAAATCTTTTGGCATCTCTTGTAAGATTTCTCTTTCTAGATTCTTAAAAATCAATTCTTCATTATTATTTTTGATTGTTTCTTGCATTTTGAGATATTCATTTTCTGCAATAATCACATATTTTTTATTATCTAATTTTATGCGTGTGGGAGATTTTAATTTACTCTCTTTGATTTTTAGGATAAATTCATTGTTTTTTTGTGTTTTTGCTTTATTTATTTTTTCCAATTTTCTTCCTCTAAAAAAGTCATTATTCCTTTATGTGCGTGCAATCTATTTTCTGCTTCTATAAATATTTTACTTTGGCTAGATTCCATAACCTCATCACTTACCTCATATCCTCTATATGCTGGGAGGCAATGTAGGAATATCGCATTATCACCAAGATTCATTAAATCGCTATCTACGCAGAATCCTTTAAATTTAGATACCCTCTCTTCTTTTTGGCTTTCTTGTCCCATTGAAATCCAAGTATCAGTTGTGATTACATTTGCTTTTAGGGCAGCAACTTTAGGGTCGTTTGAAATGGAGATTTTCGCTCCGCTTTCTTTGGCAGAATCTAGGGCTAATTTTAGTATGGATTCCTGAACTTCAAAGCCTTTTGGCGTAGCGATATTTAGCTCAAATCCAAGTTTTGAAGCTAGCATTAGCCACGAATGAGCCATATTATTTCCATCGCCGATATAGCAAACTATAGGTTTTTGCATAGATTTATTATTTGCATATGGGGCGTAAAAATCACTCTCCACACCTATGCCACATTCAACCATAGTTATATAATCAGCCATTAATTGTGTTGGGTGAAAATCGTCGCTCAAGCCATTTATCACAGGCACACTTGAATATCTTGCAAACTCCTCTAATCGCTGGTGTTCAAATGTCCTAATCATAATCATATCAACCATTGATGAAATAACCCTAGAAGTGTCTTTTATAATCTCTCCGCGACCTAATTGTATGTCCTTGTTTGATAAGAAAATCGCATTTCCACCTAATTGATATGCACCTACTTCAAAACTTACACGCGTTCTTGTGGAGCTTTTCTCAAAAATCATCGCTAAAGTTTTATCTTTAAAGTATGGTTGAATCCTCTGCCCTTGTAGAAATCTATTTTTAATCTCAATACCCAAATGCACGATTCTAAGAATCTCTTCTTTGCTTAAGTCTTTAAGTGATAAGAAATGTTTAATTGAGCACATAAAATATCCATCTAAATTAATATTAAAGTATAGATTCTACTTTTTTTATCGCAATAAAGCAAATTTTACATTACATATTTAAGATTCTATAAATCTAAATAAATGTTAGAATCTTTTTAGAAAAATTTATAAATTTGGATTTAAAATCAATGATAGAACGAAATTCCATAGAGCAATTAAAACAAATTGTTGATATTGTTGATATTGTGGGGAGCTATATCGAGTTAAGACGAGCTGGAGCAAACTATGTGGCTTGTTGCCCTTTTCACGATGAAAAAACCCCCAGCTTTGTGGTAAGCCCATCAAAAGGATATTTTAAATGCTATGGTTGTGGCGTAGGCGGGGATAGTATAAGTTTTATTATGCAAAAAGAAAATATTGAATTTTATGAAGCTGTCGAAAAACTCGCATATATGGTTAATTTCACTCTTAGTTACACAAAGCAAAGGGGAGATTCTAGCCTAAATAGTTTATTAGATAAAATCCTAAAATATTATCAAAAAAATCTAAATTCAAACAAAGAGATTCTGCAATATCTCGCAAATAGAGGCATCACAGGTCAATCCATAGAAAAATTTGCACTTGGTTATAGTGGAGAGAGCTATGATTTTATAGCATTTTTAAATCAATCTAAATTGCCATTTGATAAGCTCCTAGAGATTGGAATAATAGGCAAAAATGAGCGTGGATATTATGCTAAATTCAACTCAAGGATTATGTTTCCTATATATTCGCCAAGTGGCAAGGTTATAGGATTCGGCGGAAGGGTTTTGAGTGGAGATGTAGCAAAATATATCAACTCACAACAAAGTAAGATTTTTAATAAATCACAGACATTATATGGTTACAATCTCGCTAAAGAAAGTATTTTTAGAGATAAGAAAATTATTATAACAGAGGGCTATATTGATACGATTATGATGTCTCAAGCTGGATTTACAAACTGCGTTGCGACACTTGGAACAGCTCTTACAAAGGAGCATTTGCCACTTTTATCAAAAAGCCAAAGTGAGATTCTGCTTTGCTATGATGGTGATAATGCAGGAATAAACGCAGCTTTCAAAGCTTCGCTTTTATTAGCTGGGAAAGATGGAGGCGTAGTAATCTTTAAAGACAATAAAGACCCAGCAGATATGATTAGAGAAAATAAAATAGCGGAATTAATGAGCCTACTAAACTCACCCATACCTTTTGTAGAATTTGCTATTGAGCATATTGCAAGTAAATATAATATAAATAACCCACTCCAAAAGGAAAAAGCATTAAAAGAAATAATGGAGTTTTTTAAAACATTATCCCCAATCTTGCAAGATGAGTATAGATTTTTTATCACTAATAGATTAAAAATATCTCCATTTTTGCTAAAGGTAAAAAATATCCAAAATACCACACAAAGATTCGATACATCAAATACGCAGATAGTGGAATCTGTGATAATAAAATCTATTTTGGAGAATCCTAACCTACTTGATTTTAGTTTAGAATATATAAATTCAAATGTTTTTAGTTTTAATAAATATGAATTTGATTGCTTGGTGAAAGGTGATTTTGAGAATGAGAAGTTAATTGGAATCTTAATAGATGAATCGATTTTAAAACTTGATGAAAATGCCTTTAAAGAGCAGATTCGAGTATTTATAATAACTTTTTATACGAAAAAAATAAATGAAATCAAGTTGGATAAAACAATGGATTATAACAATAAAATATCAATCATAAAAGATATACAAGATAAACTAAGAATATTAAAAAGTGGAACTTTGGTTAGAGTAGAGTAGAGGTGATTAACAATTTCTAGAAATGAGATTTCTACTTAAAGATTAACATTATTACAGAATCTTTAAGAATAATAAATAGATGGAATACTATTTGCTTTATTTGGTTTTAAATTCTAAATAATGAGGTTTAAGGATATGTCAAAAGTTAAAATAGGGATAGCAACAAGTTTTTTAATAATATTATCTGGATGTGCGACATTTGATGATGGTGCGATGGACGAGTCAATGATACCACCATCAGCGAATTATTCACCACTGCAAGCACCAGTTTATCCTCCACTAAATCAACCATATACGCCGAATTTATTAAATGATAATGATAGTAGGGTTATGAATATTGATAGGTTAAATGTGGGTGAAGCAAACATAAATGGTAATCCACAAATGCCACAAACAAGAGATGTAGAGCAAAATCAGCCAATGAGTCCAAGTGTAGATGTATATATTAGAGACCAAAGAGGGGATTATACGCCAAATTATGTAGCACCAAGTGAGGTTACTCCTTATACTCAAGCAATTCCTCAAGATGTTACCCCGCCTACGCCACCAAAAGTGCAAGATGATAGTCCGCAAATCATTCCAAATTCCCCAATATTAACGCCAAGCAATACTATAGAATTAAGTGCTGTTGGTATGGGAGTGGCTCCAGAATCTACCATCTCACCTTCCCAAGCTCTAGCTTTGGCAAAAAGAGCGGCGATAGTTGATGCATATAGGCAGATTGGCGAAAAAATGTATGGGATTAGATTGAATGCCCAAGATACTGTAAGAGATATGGTTTTGATTAATTCTGTAGTGAAAACAAAGGTAGAGGCTTTGATTAGAAATGCCGAGATAATAGAAACAGTTTATAAAGATGGATTATGTCAAATCACTATGGAATTAAAGCTTGATGGTAAAGTATGGTATGAGATTCTATCGGATAGTTAAAAAATAATTATGAAAAATATTTTTAGAGCTAAGAATATTTCTAAAATATTCTTAGTTGGTTTTGTATTAGCATTCATCGCTTGTAGTAGTCCGCAAACACCACAAATGCAAGTAGAAAAAATCAATGAAAATGATTTAAAATTGGTTTTAATCAAAACTAATAATATAAAATTCTATGATTTTGGCGTCCTTACTACTTCTCCAGAAGTAAGCTTAGAGCTTTTTAAACTTGGTAAATCAATTGGTAAATTTGTGGTAAAAGACCGTGAAATATGTTTTAATGATGATTGTGCACCAAAATGGCCTGCAAGTAAAAGCTTTTTTGGACAAGTTGGATATGATAATTTATTTCAAGAGATTCTATTAAAAGAAGATATTTTTGATGGAATGGGAAAACAAATAGCAGTTAATGGAATCTTAATCCAAAGATTTGATTATGGTGGCGAAGAGATATATTATGAGAGAAGCGAAAATCGTGTGTATTTTAAAAATTTAACAAATGATGTAACTGTATCCATTGAAAATTACAAATAACCCTATTTAATTCCTTGTATTTTAGCTATCTATAGCATTTGCTTATAGATAGCTACAAGTTAGATTAGAGTTATTTAAGCGATATTTATATTATTAATAAAATTTAGATTATAATACATATTTATTTTAGATTAATGTGTCCATAGCTCAGCTGAATAGAGCAATAGGTTGCGGTCCTATAGGTCGGGGGTTTGAATCCCTCTGGGCACGCCATATTCGAATTATTATTCAAATTATTTTCTACCACAAATATATTTACTCTAAATCGCTATTCTTTAATGAAATCTCAGTAAAAATTATTGTTCCAAATCTTTTTGGAATCTTTCTATATCAAATGATTTATTTAGGTATTTTGCAATTTCTATTGTATCTGTTTTTGCGTTTCCAAGACAGCTTGTAGCACCGGGTGATGGTGTCATATTAAATGTTAGCCCTTTTTCCGTTATTATTTTTTTCTCGCCCAATTCCAACTTTTTTGCTGTCATATCTATTACTTGTGGTCTTACTTCGCCAAAACCTTTTGCATAGGTTAGTTCGCTTAATTTTAATGAAGGAATGATTTTTCTTGCATCTTTGATAAATAATTTTTTCCCAATCCAAGGGAGTTCAAACATTACATTTTTTAACGCATAATTGCGAATCTCACTATCTTTTAGTAAATCAAGAGCAACTTTTAGTGCATCAACCTTAAAATCAATCTTTACTAATTCGCTATTCACATTCCCAAATAAATATTTTGAACGCTCTAGTTTTGGTATAACTATCGCAGTTGGTCCAAGTCTAGTAACGCCATTTATAGCAATATCAGGGTCGCCATGAAGTGCAGCGAAAGGAAGCTTTGGATTCTGCACTGTATAAACCTTACCTTTTAGGAGATTTCCCGGCACGAAGTAAAAACTTCCAGCCATAGGCAAACAAGCGATGTCTTTCCCATATCCTGCATTTTGTGCTAATGTTAGTGAATGCGACCCAGCATTTACAAGAATAAATTTTGCATTAATTTCTCTTTTATCTTTAGCCTTTATATTGTATGTTCCATCGGCATTTTGTTTGATATTTAGCACTTTAAAGTTAAGTAAAATTTCACTTTGTTTATTTGCCTTTTGTGCCTCTTTTACAAAGCTTTCGCTTAGTATTTCAAAATTCATAGCACACCAAGATTCTTTAAACCCAGAGGCTACAACATTCTCACTCCTATCATTTCCATCTGGATTTTCTATTACCTTTGGTTCGATTTTTTTTACTTCATCTTTTGTAAAAAACTCCAAACCTTGAAAAATTTCTTTAAATTCTTCGTGCCTGTGTTTGATAAATTCACATTCCTCATCACCAATGCCTATTGCTAGTTTTTGCATTTTAAAGATGGCTTTATTTTGCAAACCTTTTGCTAAAGCGTAATGCTTTACTTTATCCGCTGCAACCTTTACTTTAGATGCTTTTTGCGAAGTATAATTTGTTTCAATTGAGCCATCGTGTATTGTCTGTGAATTAGCCTTTGAACTTGAGCTTATAGTCGCTAGCTTGTCGCATTTCTCTAGTAATACAACTTTGTCTATATTAGTATATTCACTAATCGTCCAAAACGCAGCACAGCCTGAAACCCCACCACCAATTATTGCAACATCAAAATTATTATCCAATTTTATCTCCTTAACATATTAAATACTTTGCTGAATATATTGATTAATTGCCTCTATCTCACAAAAATGCCCATCAATACTAAGATTATTTTTTACTAGTTTATGGCTTATTAGCTCTTTATTGACGAATAAAACATCACTTGCACATTCAAGTAAAATAGAAATATCGTGACTGATGACTATTATAGTATGATTAGCATTTATTTGTTTTAATAATTTATAAATTTCTTTTTGGGTTGGCATATCGATGTTTGAAGTTGGCTCATCAAATATTAAAAGTTTAGGATTCCCACATAAGGCTCTAGCTATCAATACTCGCTGTCTTTGACCGCCTGAAAGGTCTCCTATTTTTCTAAATTTAAGATTTTCTATTCCTAGTTTTTCCATAATATTTATGGCTTCTTTTTTATCATTTTTTGATATTTTATAACCAAATTTCTTTTTTTCTAAAAAGCCCATAAGGACGACATCAATAGCTTGTATAGGAAAATCTTTATTGATACTAGTATCTTGTGGAGTATAGCCAATTAGACTATTTTTGTTAAATAAAGTTACATTTGGATATTTTATTTTTCCATCACTTGGTTTTAAAAGTCGTAATAGAATCTTAGCTAGAGTGCTTTTACCGCCACCATTTGGACCTATTAAGGCTAGAAAATCACCTTCATTTACGCTAAAGTTGATATTTTCTAAAACCAAATCTTTATCGTATCTAAAGTTGATATTCTCACAAACTAGCATAGTTTTATCTATTTGCTCTTTCATATTTTAGTCTAGTTTTTTGCTATTTCTTGTAAAAAACTTACTAGATTATTTAGCCAATCATAGCTTAATGGGTCTGCAACTTTTACTTCTATATTTGCTTCCTCTGCGATACTTCTTGCACTTTTTTGTGAAAATTGTGGTTGAACGAATATAACCTTAATATCATTATCTTTTATTATTTCTAATATTTTCTTTGTATGTGCTATTTTGGCTTCCTTGCCATCTTCTTCAATGGCATATTCTGTCAAACCTAATTCATTTGCTATATAGCTCCACGCAGGGTGAAAAACTAAAAATGCTTTTTTATTATTCTTAAATAATTGTTGGGAATCCTCATATGCTTTGTCAATCTCATCTAAAAAGTTAGCTAGATTTTTTTGGTAAATTTCAGCATTTTTGGAATCTAGGGAGATGAGAGATTCTGCTATTTGCGTAGCGTGTAGTTTGGATAGAATAAATGATAGCCAAATATGTGGCGGGTGATTGTGATGGTGGTCGTCGTTGTGGTCGTGAGATTCTCCATCGTGGCTATGATGCGAATGATTATGGTGGTCGTGGCTATGGTGGTCGTGATGTGCGTGGCTATGCGATTCATTATGATTATCGTCTGTAAATTTTTCCAAATATTTTTCCAAATCACCATCTTTTAATGGTTGGATTATCTTCATATCTGGATTAACACTTTTAAATCTCTCAAGCCAAGCATCTTCAAAAGGCATTCCTATGTAGAAATATGCTACGGATTTGCTTAGGTTTTTAAGCTGGTTAATCGATGGCTCGTAGGTTTCAGGGCTTTTGCCTTTTTGAACCATAATATTTACATCAACCAAATCCCCAGCTATTTTTTTTACGAAAAAAGCCTGTGGGATAACACTAACACTAACATTCATATTTGCATTTAATGCAACACATAGCCCAACAATAGCTATCAACATTCTAATCATAAATTATCCTTGCAAGAATTAATACCCAAATGATACTTGGTAAATAAAAACAAAAATCTAGCATAAAATAAATTAAACTTTCTTGACCTTATGTATTTCACTATAAACTTTATTGTTATTTGGCATTAAGCTACTATTTAAAGAAAAGCTAGAATCTTTATTAAGACATTTAAGAATATTTAGAATTTAACTTTATCTATTGTGGCACGAGAGATTATTTTATTTGAAATAAAAGAGTTGATAATGGAATCCTAAATATTAGATTAATCTATAAAGCTAATAATTTTATAAGATTCTAAGATTCCAACCATCTTTATCTAGAATCTCCAAATATATTTCAATAAACTTTAGTTTTAAAGAAAAACTAGAATCTTTTAGAATATTTATTTAAGAATTATTTGAAGTTTATATTAAGGGATTAAGCCCTTAATATAGTAAGATTTAGAACTTAACTGCACCTTATATCAAGTGGGATTATTATATTAGAATCACTTGGATTTAAGAATCTCTAGGATTATTACATAAATAGCACTAGTTCTACTATAAGCAAAAGTTGATAGTGGAATCCTAATATTAGATTAATACATCTAAATCTTTAAATTATTTAATAATTTTATAAGATTCCCATAATCAAAATTATTTAAGATTCTAGCTATCTTTATTTAGAATCTATAAATATATTTCAATAAACTTTAATTTTAAAGAAAAACTAGAATCTTTAAAATATATTAGTAATTATAAGTTTTAGAATATTTAGAATATTTATTTAAGCATTATTTGAAGTTTATATTAAGGGATTAAGTCCCTTAATATAATAAGATTTAGAATTTAACTGCACCTGTTGTAGCAAGTGGGATAATTCTATTAGAATTGCTTGGATAGGAATCT
>NZ_NHYM01000004.1 GCF_003288815.1 Helicobacter sp. 16-1353
AGTATTTGATGTTGCAAATGGTGCAACTCCACTTTGATTTCCTATTGTCATTGCCACCCATCTACCTCTATCTAATCCACCTGTATCTATTATCCATTCACCCCAGCTTGAGAATCCTGTTGGAGCAGAAGCTGTTGGGTCTAGATTCTCAGCGAAGATTCTAGCTGGAATTGCTTTTAGCGTTGAGGCTATATCACTTCTTAGCATTGCAACTTGTGCATCTGTCCTAGTTGTTACAAATCTAGGAACAGCAACTGCGGCTAAAACTCCTAGTATAACAATAACAAAAACTAATTCAATCATTGAGAAAGCATTTCTTTTCATATATTTATCCCCCTTTATTAATAGAAATATACAATTAAATAATATTAACGAATATTAAATAATATAATAAATGAATTATAAACAATATTTTTTTAATAATTCTTTAAATAAATGTATAAAATTGTATATTATATTTGTTTGTAATAATAAAGGGAGATAGAAATGAATAGAATAAGTGGAATAATAACACCAACTTCTGGAAATAAAAATCCACTTATAGATAGCTTAGTAAGCATAAAGAATAATCCCCATATAATCAAACAAAATAACACAAATATAAATCCTAATTTTGCTAGATTGGTATATCTTAAGAGATTAGGGACATAAAAAGATATGATGATGATAGAAAATGGGATAGAAAATGGAATAGCTATAAATGAATATAAAATGGAGCGGATTTTATCTGTGCTGGAATCTTGATTTGAGAGTAAAATAAATGCATTAAAAGCATCAGTTATTGAGACATTTGGTTTGTTTTGATAGATGGTATCTAGTATTTTTGGTTTAAAGTTTTTTAGTATTTGATAGTTTTGGACTTCTTGTATTTTTAGATTATCCTTATTGAATTCTAGATTTTTTGGGATAGATGTTATAGTGGCAGTTTTAAGATTCCACCAAGTGCCATCGAATTGTGCTTCGCTAGATTCTATAAATCTATTTACAAATAAACCCTCCGTTTCAAAAACCTTGATATTTTCTGCTTTTTGCAATATTGGGAAAATCTTGCCAATATAAACATAGTTATTATTATGCTTGACTAAAATATCCGTTTTTGCGTCATTAATACCACCTCTTTGTATGATATTATCGATATTTTCCTGTGCATAAACAAATGGCGTTGCATTAAGCCCGATATAAAATAGATTTAAAATAATAGATATTAATAGAATTGGAAATAAAATATTCTTTTTTGAGTATCCAATAGATAGAATCGCCGTTAGCTGATTTGACTTAATCAACATAATATAAGTAACGATTGAAGCTAGTAAAGTAGCGATTGGGAATGTGTAATTTAAAGCATATAAAAAATCATATGCGATAAATAAAACAAATAAATTCGCAGATTCAGGTAGGTTATCCGAATATTTTAATATATCAATTCCCATAAAAAATATTTGCAATGCGATAAAAATGAGAAATATAAACTTAAGATAAATAAAGCCTACAAACCTAAAAAGCATATTATTCCTAAATCACATTGCGTGTATATTTATTTTGTAAGGACATTAAACTTTCATCATTTATAAAAGATTCTATTGCATTTTTTGTTATTTCAAAAATATTCTGCAAAGATTCTAGCTCATTTGTGCTAAATTTTTCTAGCACATAGTCAATAACATCTTTTTGAATAATATTTTCGATATTTGTAGAATCTTGGGTATTTTTAGGCGGTCGTCCAATGCCTATCCTAAGTCTTAAATAATCTTTTGTGATATATTCATCGATGGATTTTAGCCCATTATGTCCGCCACTTCCACCACCAAATTTTAATCTAATAGCCCCCAAAGCCAAATCCAAATCATCGTGGATAACCATTATTTGTTCTATTTTATAAAAATCTTTAACTGCTTTTAGTGCTACTCCAGAGAGATTCATATAGGTTTGAGGTTTGATAAATATGGCATTATTTGTTTTTATAATCTGGGATTGAAATTTTTTATCGTTTATAAATGGTAGTTTGAAGCTGGCATCTTGAATATAATAATCAAGTGCCATAAAGCCTATATTATGCCTTGTGTATTGATATTTAGCACCCGGATTCCCGAGACCTACTACAAGTTTCAATTGTTATTTAGCCTTTATAACTCCAACAATAGCCACATTAGGCTTTTCTATAATTTTTATATTTTCTAATTCTCCTAAATCGCGTATTAAAATCGCATCACCAATATCAAGCTTCGTAACATCAATCTTAATATTATCTACTAGATTTTCTGGTAGGCATTTTACGGCGATTCTCTTTTTAGAAAATAACAAAATACCCTTATTTTTTACACCTACTGCATTTCCCTCTAGCACAACTGGAATCTTAAAGTTTGTTAGGATTCCCTTTTGAACGAGTAGTAAATCCACATGTAAAATTTTTGAAGTAACAGGGTCTTTTTGATACTCCTGAACAACAACATCTAAGGTTTTTTCACCAACTTTTACTTGAAAAACAATACCTTTTTTTGTCTTTAAAGTTTTTATAAACTCATTAGTTTTAAATGCACAATGTATATTTTCTGTGCCTTTACCATAGATATTTGCTATTAGATAACCATCATTTCTTAAAGCCTTATTTGAGGACTTCGAAACACTCTCTCTAATTATTCCTTCCAACATATTTGTCCTTTTTTTAAAATAAAGATGGAATTATAATAGTTTTTAACAAAAATAAAGTTTAAAAATCGATGAATTTTTTATACTACTCTACATCCATTGTAAGATTTTTGTTACATCTAATACCTCAAATATCTTTAATCCATAGCGATTTTTCGGCTTTTTTGGGATAATCACATTAGTAAATCCATAAGATTCCAACTCTTTTAATCGTAAATCAATATTGCTAACTTCTCTTATATCGCCAACAAGGCTTACTTCGCCTATGAATGCACTTTTAGAATTTAATGGGCGATTTTTATATGATGATATGATTGCAGCAACTAAAGCCAAATCCACCGCAGTTTCATTGATTTTCATACCACCTACAACATTTATAAATACATCATATCTACCAAATGGAAACTCCAATTTACGCTCCAATAAGGCTAAAAGCATATTTAAGCGATTTAATTCAAATCCTGTAGCAGAGCGACGAGGAAATGAGCTTTCACTAACAAGAGCTTGAATCTCCAATACAATCGGTCTGCTACCCTCTAAAATTACGCTAATCGCACTTCCAGACATTGAATCTTTTTGGCTAAAAAACATTTTTGAAGCATCTTTGGCACTTATTAATCCTTTTTGTCCCATTTCAAATATGCCTATTTCATTGGTTGCCCCGAAGCGATTTTTAAAACTCCTTAGGATTCTTATCTCACGACTTGGGTCGCCCTCAAAATACAGCACACAATCCACCATATGCTCTAAGATTCTAGGTCCAGCAATTGAACCCTCTTTGGTAATATGCCCGATTATAAAAATGCTAATTTGCAATTCCTTTGCTAAGCGAAGCAATAAAAATGTGCATTCTCTAACCTGCGACACAGAGCCCGGAGCAGATGAGATAGCAGAACTAAACATTGTTTGAATGCTATCTATTACGCAGATTTGATATTTTTTAGAGCGGAGATTCTGCTCGATACTTTCTAAATCAATGGAATTTAATAAATATAGATTCTCCTCAATCTTACCAAGTCTCTCCGCCCTTAATCGTATTTGTGCAGCACTTTCCTCGCCACTTACATATAGCACATTTTTATTTTTTGATAGATTTATTGAGGTTTTTAATAATAATGTGGATTTTCCCACACCCGGGCTTCCACCTATTAGATAAAGTCCACCGGGAACTATCCCACCGCCTAAAACAATATCTAATTCGCTCTCAAGTGAGCTAAATTTATCAACAATATCAATTTCTACTTTCTTAATAGAAATAGCTTGATTTTCTAGATTCAATATAGAATCCGCTTTTCGTATAATCTCTAAATCTTTTTGTTTTATTTCTATTAAACTATCCCAAGAGCCACAATTTACACATTTACCAGACCATTTTGTGCTTTGTGCTCCACAATGTTGGCATTCAAAAACACTTGATTGTTTTTTCGCCATAGGAATTAATCTTGTGAAAAAATATAATCTAATAGATTTTTCATATACCAATCCAAATCAAAAGGTATAAAATCATCTTTCCCCTCGCCTATACCCACATATAAAATAGGCAATCGCAAGGTAGACATTATGCTAATAAGGCTACCGCCTTTGCTTGTGCCGTCCATTTTAGTGATGATTATACCATCAATATTTAATGATTCATTAAAAACTTTTGCTTGACTTATTGCCTGTGTGCCTTGTGTGCCATCAAGAACAAGTATTTTATAAAATTCCGCACCATTTAATGTTTTTGAGCAGGTATTTGATATTTTTATCAATTCATTTTTAAGATTAATTTTATTATCTAATCTCCCCGCTGTATCTATTAATGCTATATCCATATCCCTTGCTTTTGCTGCATTTATTGTATCAAATGCCACAGATGAGGGGTCTGCACCAAATTTAGAGCTTACACAGGGAATATCCAATCTCTCGCCCCAAGCACAAAGCTGCGAAGAAGCTGCCGCACGAAATGTATCTCCTGCACCAAAAATCACCTTTTTATTTTGCTTTTTATAGATATTGCCAAGCTTCGCTATTGTAGTAGTTTTACCCGCACCATTTACACCAATAATTAGATATATCAATGGTTTTGTGGTAATCTGCCTTAATGATAATGTATCATAGAAACTTTCCTTATTTAGGAATCTAAGGAGATTTACTTCTAATTCGCTTCTTTTGATTTTTCCATTTGTAGAATCTAGGATTTTCTCGACAATATCATATTCAATATCACTTTCAATTAATCGCTCTTCAAGCAAATCTTTTGTAATTACTTCTTGTGAAGATTTAGTATTTTTAAAAAAAGAAAACATTATTTTACTTCTTGTAATATTTTTTTTATATCAAATGCTATCATTTCTTCAGGGGTGATTCCATCATAGCTCATTATAAGATTCCCATTTTTATCATATAAAAGTAGGAATGGAAAAGTTTTGATATGATAGAAATCCACTAAATGTGCTATATCGCCTTTGTAAAACCAAGTAAATTTCGTATTAGAATCTGCCACAAACTTTTTTAGTTCATCTATATTCTCATCTTTATCTACAAAGATTCCATATATATTTATATTATCGCTAAATTCTTCATTTAGATTCGCCAAATGCTGTGCCTGTCCTAAACAATAATCACACCAAGTGCTTAAAAATACCAAAAGATAGGGTTTATTATAGTTTGTAGATAAAATATCTTCTCTCCTATCAAATATAATCTTCTTAGAATCCAAGCTAATCAACGAATAAGATTCCTTTTTCTTTGCTGATTTATCATCACTACAAGACACAAACAAAAACACAATTAGTGTTAAAAATAATATTTTTTTCATTTTCATTCTTTAATATTTTTATTAAAAATAAACCACATAAATGCAAATCCAATTGATGGCGTGATATTTGGCTTATTTAGTATATCTTTTATTTGATTTAGCGGAATCTCAATAATCTCTATACATTCATTATCAACACCGCCTCCACAAGCCACTTTGTCATTGTTTGTTATTTCTGCATAGAATATACTCTGCCTACTAGCACTTGTGCCAACAGATGAGTAAAATTCTGCTATTTTTGTAACAGAATCTACCTTATATCCACATTCTTCATAAACTTCTTCTATGGCGATTTCTTCTATTGTTTTATTTGCTTTATCAACTAATCCGGAGCATAATTCATACATATATCCATTATTATTTCTTAGAAATACTGCTGGGCGAAACTGCTTAACAATAATAATAGAGCGATTATCTTTATTATAAAGCAAAATAGAAACACTATCGTGGGAGCTGACTATATCCCAAGTTTTTTGGATTCCATCTTCGATATAAGACATTTGTTTGATTTTTATATATTTAGAATCCTTGCAATCATAGATTCTTATGCTTTTAGTATCTATTGACATTTTTATTATATGCAAAATAACTTGGAGATTCACCGCTAAAATTATCCATTATGGCTATTCTTAACTTATCTTCATAGTTTTTTGCAATCTCTAAAAATTCTTTTTTCTGCGCTTTTGATAAAACACTCTTTGTGGATTTTATATTTGAGAGTGGGTTTATAGGTTTATTATTTTTATATAAACCAAAATGCAAATGCGGTCCCGTGCTTAAGCCACTATTGCCAACCTTACCAATAACTTGCCCTGCTTTTACACTTTGATTTTTTTTGACATTGATTTGATGTAAATGCGCATATAAGGTTTTTAAGCCATTATTATGGGTTACTTCCACAACCCTACCATATCCAGATTTACTTCCTGCAAATATTACCCTGCCACTAGCTGCAGCTCTAACACTTGTGCCTATCGGTGCGGCATAATCAACGCCATAATGTGGACGACGAACTTTCAATATAGGATGCATTCTACTTAGGGAGAATCTTGATGAGATTCTGGCATTTCTAACTGGAACTTGTAAAAATAATCCCGTTACTTCATTGCCTTTTTCATTGTAATATTTCCCATCATTAAACGCAAAAAGAAAATTTGGTTTTTTATTTGTTTCAATTAATGATGCTTTTATTTCAGGATTCCCAAAATTTCGCCCAAGTCGGTATTTGTAATGGTAAATTAATGCTAATTTATCATTTTTTATAACACTCTTGCTAAAATCAATGGCATTTTTGTAGATATTAATAAACTCATTTGCTAGATTTGTATCGCCACTTAATTCGACTAAATCTTGATAAGGGGATTTTTGAATAGCTAATGCAATTGAATTTGTCGAGGAGAAATATTTCACAGGGATAAAATCCACACTATAAGTATCATTATTTTTAAATATATGGATTTGTGTTTCGTCATTTAATGGGATTAAAGCTTGTAGTAATGAGCCATCTTTATCTACAAGAGTATAATACCTAACTCCTGCGTAAATCTCTGCTGTAAGCTCTTTATCTTCGCCATATAGATTCCAATATACACTAGCTGGTATATTATAAGATTCTAGGAATTTTAAAAAGGTATATCCCTTTTCCCAGATATAATTATTACTAGTTGCAGCAAAGCTAAATGTGCTAAACAACAATATACAAACAAGATTTTTAAGTATCACAACATTCCTTGATAGATAAAATTAAAATCTAAAAGCAGAATTATACAATAAATTTCATTTTAATAAATTATTTACATAATTGCGATATATTTACAATGTAATTTTGTAATTTTACGAGGTATATAATGAAAGATTGGATTTTCCCTTCGATGGCATTTTTAGTATTTTTATATGGAATATTTTTCGCGGGCTTATACATATATAATTATAAAAATTCAAGTGTAAGTATTTTTGCAGGCTCTAAAGATACGCCAGTAAATCAAAGTATTGGCATTGATGATTTCTTACAAGAAATTTCTAAATCTTTTAAGTGAAAGCAAAATTATGACGATTTATTCTTACTTTTGTTAAAAATTTACTTTAAGAATCCAAGCCATATTCTTAAAGTAAATATAATGGAGAATTTTTTAAGGAGAATCTATAATGATAATTAGAACAGGTGGATTGCCTAGCACATTAACCACACATACACAGCAATCTCAGCCAAACGATACTAATACCAAAAAACAAGATTCTACTACAAATATATCGAGTGCAGCCAATGTTGTTGAGAACGCAAATGGAATTGATAATACTAAAAAAGTAGAAGATATTAAAAAACAAATTGATGATGGAACATATAAAGTTGATGTAGAAAAGAGTGCCGATAAAATGGCACAAGATTTGCTTTTAAAATAATTAAATATTTATAAAGGTAGATTCTATGTTGCATAAATTCTTAAGTGATGCTGTAAGTGATTTAGAATATTTGATAAATATCAGCAATCTTGATATTAACGACATAAAAGAAGCTAATCACGAAGCTATTTTTTCGCGACTAGAATCTAAAAATAAAACTATTTTTTCATTTGAGCATAATAAAAATCTAGCAAAAGATGAAATGCTTAGACTCGCAAAAGAAAATCCAAATAAAAATATAGAAGAGCTACTAGATTCCAACACTGCTATATTAATAGATAAAATGCGGAATAATCTAAAAATATTGCGAGATTTGAATAAGCATTATGCAAAAAGTGTTGTAGCAGTTTATGAATTTTATAATTCATTACTAGAATCCATTGTGCCAAGCCAAAGAGATGGATACTCAAATAAATCTTATTCAAAAGTAGATTTACTACATATAGAAGCCTAAGAAGTTTAAAATGGGCGGAATCTTATCATCATTAAACACATCACAAACAGGACTTAATGCACATCAATTAATGGTTGATGTAACGGGCAATAATATCGCAAATGCAAGTGATGAATTTTACTCAAGGCAGCGAGTTGTAGTTAGCCCAGAAAAGCCACTTTATTTTCAAAAGTATAATTTAGGTCGTGGCGTAGATATAGAAACAATCCAGAGAATCCACGATGAATTTACATTCTCACGATATAGAAAAGCCGCAAGCGACGCACAATTTTACGATACAGAATTTACCACTTTAAGAGAGGCTTCGGCATTTTTCCCGGAAGTCGATGGCGTTGGAATTTATAATGATATTGAGCAGTATTTTAATGCATGGAAAGATGTTGAGAAAAACGCCTCCGACCCAGCACAAAAGCAAGTTTTAGCACAAAATACCCAAACGCTAATAACCAATATCAAAGACACGAGGCGACGACTTTTTGAACTCCAAGTAAAGCAAAGCGAGGAATTAAAAGTTACGATTGAAGAGATTAATTCCATAGGAAAACAAATCGCAGAAATCAATAAAAAATTAGGCGAAATGGAAGATTCTAGAGAGCTAAAACAAGCAAATGAACTGCGTGATAGGCGAGATGAATTAGAATTTAATCTCTCTAAATTAATTAGTAATAATGTTTTCAAAGATAAGCTAAAAAGCCAATCCAAGCTAAATAGCGAGAGTGCGGATTTTGACTATGGATATACGCTAAATATCGCAGGAGGATTTAATATCGTAGATGGTCCAATCCACCACCCAATTATCATCGATAATAGCGACAATGAAAACGGGCTTTATAGCATATATTTCCAAGGAGATGATTTTAAAAGAGTTGATATTACAGATAAAATCACAGGCGGAAAAAGTGGGGCATTGCTAGATTTAGTAGCATATGGGAAAAATGGCGGAAAGATTGGCAAACTCCAAGAATATATCAATAATCTAGACACATTTGCAAGAGGATTTATCGAGGCTACAAATGGGATATATGCACAAAGTGCGACAAATGAGATAAAAAGTGAAGTATTAGCAATAAGTAAAGATGATGTTTTGTCAAATTCTATCTACAATATTAAAAATGGCGGATTTGATGTAATAGTTTATGATACAAAAGGTAACGAGATGCTTCGCAAAAGTATCCAAATTGATGGAATTACCACAATGGAAGATATTGTAAATACTCTAAATAAAAACACTGATGATAAGAATGACAATAATCCGCTAAATGATTTTGATGATTATTTTACAGCGTATTATGATGATGAAGCAAGGCAATTTCAAATATTACCAAAAGATAGCTCGATGGGATTAAATGTTAGTATCGAGGATAAGGGGAGCAATTTCACCGGGGCAATAGGTATTAATCGCTTTTTTGATGGAAGTAATGCAAATGATATTGCATTAAATACTACATATGTCAATGACCCAACTTTGATTCGCCAGTGGAAAGCTCCTGTTAGTGGGAATTTTGACATAGCTACTATGATGTTAGAATTGCAACATAATAATAGCGAGTTTTATCCCGTGCGTGGGGCAAAGCAAGAGATGAGTATCCCACAATATTTTCAATTTGTTACAGGCAAAGTCGCCACAGATACCAATGAAGTTCAAGTTTTAGGCGACACAAAGCAATCCGTTCTAGCTGCTGTAAAAAAAGAATTTTTAGCCATTAGTCAAGTTAGCATTGATGAAGAAATGGTAAATCTAATCAAATTCCAAAGCGGATATGCCGCAAATGCCAAAGTCATAACTACAATAGATAGAATGATTGATACACTTCTAACTATCAAGCAATAGATTCTCCAAATTAAATTTTATATGGCTTTTAAATATCCAATTTTGCATAAAATTAGGTGTTTTTATAAAGATTCTATGATTTTTTGTCAAGATTCTATGATTTTTTTGTGTTTGTTGTTTAAATAAAGAAATTTTTTTGGCTATAATATTAGCCGTTCCAACTAAAAACAAGGAGATTAAGAATATGAAGAAGATTTCATTAGTTACAGCTTTGGCTTTGGCAGCTTCATCTTTGAGTGCTGCACCTATTGAAGAGCTTATTAAAGGTGCTTCGATAGATGGTTCAGCATTTTTTAGATATATTTCCAATAGCGGTAGAAATGCTGGTGGTCAAGGATTTGTATCAAGGGTTGTGGCAGATTTGAATAGCGGTAGTATAGAAGGATTTAGCTTTAACTTAGGGCTTTTCTACCACTATGGCGGAACACCTACACAAGGAAGTAAATCCGATGGTAATGTAGGTGGCTCAAGGGCAACTAGAGATTTATTTACGACTGGTGGAAATGCTTTTGGTGTTAGCACACTATATGGTAAATATGCTTTTGAAGCTAGTAAAACTTCTATAGTCGCTGGGAAGCTAAAGTTAGCTACTCCTATAACTAGTGCTGCTACTGATAGAGGTTTAGGTGTGCAGGTAACAAACTCCGATGTTAGTGGGCTAACTATGGCTGCTGCATTCTTCGATAGCTGGGCGGCAGACCACGAGTATATTAGTGGTGTAATGTCAGTTAGAGGAACTACTAACCCTGAAGTTGATACTAGAGGAAGTAGTTTTGGAAATAATCTATCTGCAGTTGCATTTATAGGAAACTATGACCCTGTTACTTTCCAAGTATGGTATTTTAATGCAGATAAATTGCTAAATTCCGTATTTGGTGAGATAGCTATTGGTAGCACATATCAATTTAAAGCTCAAATAGCATATACAGATATGTATAATAGCCCAACATTAAAATTAGGATATGGGGGAAACTATAGTGGTGCAACTAGATTAGCAGGACCATTCTTTGATGGTGGTGCTAATGGTGCAAGTGCAAGAGGTCTTTATACACTTCAATTCTCAGCTAAGCCTATTCAAGAATTTGGTGTTAGAGTGGGCTTTGTAGGTAGCTTTGCTAATGGATATGGTGTATCTGTAAATAATGAAGGGGCATTCTCCAAAGGTGGTAAATACTGGTTTGACAACTGGGGGGATGGTAGAAGTGGATTCTCCGCATTTGGTGATGGTGGATTTGACAATACCCATATAAATGTATGGTATCTAGCTCTTACTTCTAAAGTATCTATTGTAGATATTGGATTAGATATAGCTGGAATCAGCGGTAAAAACCACTACACAGTTGATGCTGACAAAGCTCCTAATGGAGATAAGATAACTTCGACTAATCATGGCAATAGAACTTTCTATGAAGTAACTCCATCTATAGATATAAATATCACTAAACAAGCTAAAGTTACTGCTTACTATGCGGTAGTTTTCGGGCAAATCAATGCTCAAAGATTCTGGACTCAAATGAGTTATAAATTCTAAAAAATATTAGATTCTAGCTAAAGCTAGAATCTAATTAAATCACATAATCTACATTATTATTAAATTTACTTAGAAACATTTTTGCCCTTTGGGTTTGTGGATGATTAAAAAATGCTTCTGGTGTGCTCTGCTCTATTATCTTTCCATCACTCATAAATATAATCTCATTAGCGATTTTTCTAGCAAAATTAAGCTCATGTGTTACTAGAATCATTGTTTTATTTTTAATGATTTTAATGACATTTAGCACCTCATCAACAAGCTCTGGGTCAAGGGCACTTGTAGGCTCATCAAATAATATAATCTCCGGATTAAACGCCAAAGCCCTAGCTATGCCTATCCTTTGCTGTTGTCCGCCACTTAACATACTTGGATAATGATTTGCCTTATCACTTAGCCCAACAATATTTAGATACTCAAATCCTATCTCATTTGCTTTCGCTTTGCTGTATTTATGAACAGTTATTAAGGACTGCGTTATATTTTGTAATGCTGTTTTATTTGCAAATAGATTATAGTTTTGAAAAACCATTCCTACATTTTTTCTAATCTTTAACATATCATTTTTATGGATATTGCTAAAATCTATATCTAAATCCCTTATTTTCATATGCCCACTATCTGGAATCTCAAGTAGGTTTATACATCGTAAAAGTGTGCTTTTCCCACTACCACTTCGCCCAAGAATGGCATAAATCTTATTCTTAGCAATATGTAGATTAATGGAATCTAAAACGAGATGTTTATTAAAACTTTTATTTAGATTTGTTATTTCTATCATTTAGCACCTACGATTTTCTTATATGTTGTTACTCGCTTTTCTAAGATGGCAAATATTTTTTCCAAAACAATACTTATAGTCCAATAAAATAATGCTGCGATTATATATACTTCTAGGAATTTTGAGCTTCTATCTGCTTCTAGTGTCGCTACTCCCATAATCTCCGGAACGGAAGCAGCAAATACTAGCGATGTTTCTTTTATCAACATTATAAAGAAATTCAATATATTTGGTAGGGCTAATAATAGGCTTTGAGGCAGGATTATGAGTATTAGACTTTGTGCTGTAGTCATTCCTACGCTATAACTTGCCTCTAATTGTCCTTTATCTATGCTAAGTATAGCACTACGAAAAATTTCGCTTAAATAAGCAGAGCAATAGAGGGAATAAACGAGATACATAAAATAAATTGCCCCGATATTTGATATATCAATATCTAATCCATATTTTTGATTAAAATACCTAATCACAAGCGGAATCCCATAGTATGCCAAAAATATTTGCACCAAAACGGGAATGCCACGAAAAAATGATATATAGATTGTCGCTAATTGAAATAAAACGGGAATCTTATATATCCTAATAAGACTTAATATCAATCCAACAATAGAGCCTACGATAAACCCCACAATAGCTATCGCTAAGGATAAAGGAACACCTTTTGAAATAGCTGGAATGGCACTTAGGGCATATTCAAAATCGAATAATTGCATTTATTTGCTTTGGTCTATACCGAAAAATCTAATTGACAATTCGCTAAGCTTCCCTGAATCTTTGGCTTTTTGCAATGCTGTATCGATTTTGTCTATTAACTCTTTTGATTTATCCTCTTTTCTAAATATAAAATAAACATTGCTTTGTGAGATTCTCTCATCTAGTATTTTTAATGCTAGATTCTGCTCTCTTACAATATCAATGATACTTGCTGGGTCATTCAAATGCACATCTATACGCTTATTTACCAAATCTTGTAAAAGCGGACTTAAATCCTTGTAATATCGTATTTCTAGGATTTTTCCATTTTTATTATTCCAATCTTCTAGTATCTTCGTATGTGCTGAGCCTACAACGCCACCTGCAATCTTGCCTTTGAAATCATTTGTAGAATTTATAGTATTGTCATTGCTTCTTGTTATAAATTGCGAGGTTGAGACAAAATAACTATTATTGTTAAGCAAATATCGCTCTTCGCGTTCCTTTGTCTTTATGATTTGATTCGCCAACATATCAAACCTAGCGGAATCTAGCCCCAAAAATAGCGAATTCCAAGGTGCATAATTAAAATCAAATGATAGAGTGGAATCTATTTCTTGTAATAATCGTAAAACCTCTACATCATATCCTGTTATTTTCCCATCTTTATCTACATAGCTAAATGGTTTATAAGCCCCTTCACTGCCAACTTTTATCGTTACTTGTGGGGTTTGTGTATTTTCTTTGCTATTTTCACCGCCACAGCCGATTATAAATAATGATATGCTTATTAAAAATATATGTATAAATCTCATTATATTCCTTTGATAAATCTTGCTCTATATTTTATTTAAAGCAGATTTTAATGCCTCTATTAAATCATCTATATTTTCGATACCGATAGATAATCTAAGTAGATTTTTAGTGATATTTAATTGTTCTTTAATGCTCTCATCTACGCTTCCATGACTCATATAATAAGGACAACCAAAAAGGCTTTCCACGCCGCCCAAGCTTTCAGCTAAAATAAAAATATCAAGATTCTTGGCAAATATTTCCATTTGCTTATCATCTGCATCTAAATACACAGAAACCACACCGCCAAAAAGCCCATTCATTTGCTCTTTTGCTAGTTTGTGTTGCGGATGTGAGCTAAGCCCGGGGTATATTACTTTTTTGATTTTATTGTGAGATTCCAAGAATTGTGCTATTTTTAGGGCATTATCACAATGTTTTTCCATTCTTATTTGTAATGTTTTTAAACCTCTTGCATTTAGATATGAATCAAATGGCGATAAAACCATTCCCGTAGAATTTGATACAAATCGTAATCGCTCATATAATTCATCATCATTTAGCACAACTGCCCCAGCAATGCTATCACTATGCCCGTTAATATATTTTGTCATACTATGGACTACGATACTAGCACCCAAATCAAGTGGTTTTTGTAAAAAAGGAGTTGCAAATGTATTATCAACAATACTTAGGATATTATGTTTTTTTGCAATACCGCAAATAGCTTTTATATCGCAAATCTGCAAAAGTGGATTTGTTGGAGATTCTAACCAAATAGCCTTTGTTTTACTTGTGATTGCGGATTCTACATTTTCTATAATCGTCATATCAATATATCTTACATTTATATCAAAACTATCAAAAACCTTACTTAGCAATCGCCTAGTGCCACCATAAATATCATCAAAACATAGTATTTCATCGCCTGATTTTAAAAAGCTAAGTAAAGTAACACATTCCGCTGCTTGACCACTAGCATAACAAATCGCATATTTTGCATTTTCTAAAGCTGCTAATTTATTTTCTATTACTTCTCTTGTGGGATTTGTAAGTCTTGAATATCCGTGCCCCCCTGTAGTGCTTTCAAAATCGGCTTTTGCAAAAGTGCTGGATAAATGTATGGGGCTTATTACATCGCTTGAGGTTTCGCCGCTTAGGTTTGGATTTTCAGCTGTTATTACTGCTTTTGTGCTAAATTTCATAATAGTTCCTTATATTTTATAGATTAAATTTGCGTATTTTACTATTAAATCTTTATAAATACAATATGTTTTTATAAAATTATTTAAAACTATGGACAAGATTCCCCACAAGTAAATTAAATCCATCTACTAATATAAAAATTAGAATCTTAAAAGGCAATGAAATCATAATCGGTGGCAACATCATCATTCCAAGTGCCATTAATAGTGAGCTTACCACCATATCAATTACCAAAAATGGCAAGTAAAGCAAGAATCCAATTTGAAATGCCGTTTTTAGCTCACTTATCATAAATGCCGGAAGAAGCACGGTTAGCGGGACATCTTCTATTGTTTGGGGATTTTCCAAATTACGGATTCTAAAAAATAGGGCTAAATCTTTTTCCCTCGTATTTCTTAGCATAAATTCCTTAAAAGGCTTTACCGTGCGGACAAACGCCTCATCATATGGAATCTCCTTTGCGATATATGGCTTTATGCCATTTGTATAGCCCTCCGTTGCCACTGGCTCCATAATAAAAAAAGTTAAAATCAACGCTAGGGATACTAGAATCTGCGTTGGTGGCGATTGCTGTGTGCCCATCGCTGTCCTTAAAAATCCAAGCACGATAATAATCCTAGTAAAGCTAGTCATCACAAGAACGAGCGATGGAGCCAAAACTAAAAGCGTTATGATAATTACGATATTTAGCGTCGTTACTAAATCGCCGGGCTCTTGTGGAGCGGAGAGCGAGAGATTTACAGTTGGGATTGTGGGGGAATTTATCGGCGGATTCGTGGCATTTTGCGGGGAATCTAGCGGAGCGATATTGGTATTTGGGACGCCCTCCATTATTAGATTCCCATTTTCATCTAGTGCACCAAAGGCGATATTTATCACGCAAATAAAAACTAGTATAAATCTAAACATTATCTATCTAATATACCTTTTGTTTTTTCGATAGGAATATCTTTTGCGTAGAATCTAATATTGATTATTTCGCCCTCCTTACTAGAATCTAAACTTTTATCTTCTTTTCCTATGATATTAATTTTATTACCATTAATATTTAAACTATAAAGAGCTCTACCTATGCTAAGTGCGATATTTGAGGCTCTATCCAAATTTATTTGGGCTGTTGATATATTTGATTTACCTAGCACTTCAACTTGTGTATTTTTTGGCATTTTTGTGGCGATTTGTGCGATTCGCTTTAGAAATAATCTACTATCTTCGTTTATTTGGAAATTATCATCAAATACGATATTTGCTGGTAGTGTGATTATAAATCCATTTACCCCATCTCCCATAATACTTGCTTGACCTTGCGATACATTTGGCATTTCATTAAAATCTATGATGGATTGCTCTATCATTCTAACTTCTTCGGCAAACTCTGGGGGAATGGTTATATCTGCTGGGAGTGTTATTCTATTCTTACTAGGCTCGATTTTAATACCACCCTCTAATATACTCATCGCCCCTTTTATACTAGCCTCTGCTTCTGTTAGCTTTCTTGCATCAAAAGTCGCCATTGATAAAAGCAAAATAAAAAAAGTAAGCAATAAGCTCATCATATCGCCAAATGTCCCAAGCCATAATGGCAATCCGCTGAATTTTTTTTCGCTTGTAATCTTTTTCATTATTTAAGAGCTATTAGTCAAATTGACTAATTCGTTTGCTTGGTGGAAGAAATGATAATAATTTTGTTTCCAAAACCCTAGGATTATCTCCTGCTTGTATGGATATTATCCCCTCGATTACCAATAGTTTCATTAACGCTTCATCTTGTGCACGGATTCTCAATATATTTGCAATAGGCGTTCCTATCGTGTTTCCTATCAATGAGCCATATAATGTCGTAATTAACGCAACCGCCATCGCAGGACCAATCGAGCTAGGGTCGCTCATATTTACAAGCATCGCAACTAGCCCAATAAGTGTCCCAAGCATACCATAAGAACCAGCCAAAGCCGCCCAAGTATCGAAAATATCGGCATTGCCATTATGCCTAGCTAAGCTTTGTTCCATATCGATTTCTAGCAATTCCCTAATAGAATCTGGCTCTGAGCCATCAACCGCCATACTAAGCCCTTTTCTTAAGAAATCATTTTCCTCTTGATTTACATTTTGTTCCAGCGAGAGAATCCCATCTCTACGAGCTTTTATCGCATATTCAACTATCGTTTTTATTAAAACCGGGATATTGTATTGATGTGGCTTAAATGCTATACCTACATATTTAAAGATATTTTTCATTTGCTCTAATTTAAAAGCAATTAATAATGCAGATATTGAGCCACCAATGGTGATTAAAACAGACGGAAAGTCAATATATACTTGCACACCGACGCCAAGTGCCATAGCACCAACCATAAGCAATGTAACAAGAAATAACCCTATAATGGTCCCTAAATCCATAGAGTTGCAACTCCTAAATTAAAATTAAACCTTCCAAACAATAGAATTTTACCTTAATTTGAGATTATAGCTTTTATTGTGTTAAAATTGTATAAATACAAATCAAGGAATATTAAGTGATAGAATTTTCAACATCTGTCATTATTTTAAGTGCTGGATTCGGCACTAGAATGAAATCTAAAATCCCAAAAGTTTTGCATAAGATTTGCGGGAAAGAAATGTTAGCTTGTATTATCGATGAAGTTAGTAAAATTAGCGATGATATTCACATAATCCTATATAACGAAGCAGAGTTAATCAAGCAGATTCTAAATGATAAATACCCAAATAACAATTTTCACTTTCACCTACAAAATCATCAATCATATCCCGGAACTGCTGGGGCTTTGATGAAAGGATATGGCGAGAATCCAAAAGATTTAATCGATATAAAATACCATAAAACATTAATTTTAAGCGGTGATATGCCACTTGTAGAATCTGCAACATTGCAAGATTTTATTAATAGTGATTTTGATATTACACTTGGAATATTAGAGCTGGAAAATGCAAGTGGATATGGTCGAGTAGTCCTAAATGATGATAAGGTCATAGAAATAATCGAAGAAAAAGACGCATCTTTAGAGATACAACAAATACGATTTGCGAACGGCGGAATCTACTGCATTAAAAAGGATATTTTGTCTAAATATCTCCCAATCCTAGAATCTAATAATAAACAAAATGAATTTTATCTAACAGATATAATAAGCTTAGCTAGAAATGATAATTGCGATATTTTGGGTATAAAAGCTAAGGAAGAGATATTTATCGGTGTTAATTCTAAGATTGATTTAGCTAGAGCGGAGAATCTTATGCTAGATAAGATTCGATTAAGAGCAATGAAAAATGGCGTAACTTTAAGGATTCCACAAAGTATTTATATTGAATGCGATGTGGAGTTTATAGGAGAATGCGAGGTTGAGAGTAACTCCGTGTTAAAAGGTAACACTAAAATCATAAATAGCATAATCCACTCAAACACCATAATCGAAAATAGTATAATAGAAAATAGCACAATTGGACCATTTGCTAGAATCCGCCCTAAATCAACTATTTTAGATTCTCATATCGGTAATTTTGTAGAGATAAAAGCATCAAATCTAAATGGCGTAAAAGCGGGGCATTTAAGCTATATTGGCGATAGTGAGATTGATAGCGGGACAAATATCGGTGCAGGGGTGATTACCTGTAATTATGATGGAGTAAAAAAGCATAAAACGATAATCGGTAAAAATGTATTTGTAGGAAGTGATTGTCAGCTAATCGCCCCGCTAACGATTGGCTCAAATGTGCTAATTGCTGCAGGAAGCAGTGTCTCTCGCAATGCAAAAGATGGCGATTTGGTGATTTCACGAGCAAAGCAAGAAAATAAAAGCGGATTTTATTATAAGTTTTTTAATTCAAATACAAAGGAGAAAAAATGACTTTATTTATCAATGGAACATCTATGAATTTTGATACTCAAAAAAACATACAAGAGATTTTAGAAGCCCTAGATATAGAATCTAAGATTATTGCAATTGCATTAAATAGTAATTTGGTTAAAAGAGAAGATTATAAAAGCACATTTCCAAATAATGGCGATAGAATCGAGTTTTTGCAATTTATGGGTGGCGGGTGAAACTTATTTTAATACTTGAATCTTCTATGTGCTATCTTAAATTTTAAAAAATATTGCAAATCTTTATAAGGAGTATTAAAAATGAAAAAAATAAATTTATTGGCGATTGGAATCCCACTTATAGCAAGTGTGTGTTTCGCCAATGATATATCAATAAAAACTAGTGAATTAAAAAAAATTGGGGTTGTAGATAAGCATTATCAATCCTATAATATAGAAATGGTAGAGCTTACCGGCGGATATTTTTGGAAACCTTATGGAGATAAGAATACAAAAGATAACACAACCCAAAAGGGGATTCCAGCTGGAATGAATCCGGATATTTATGAATATCTCCCACCGATAGATTTAACCAACAAAAAGCTTATAATGTTAGCAAAAGCATTATCACCTGCCTACATTAGAGTTAGCGGAACTTGGGCTAATACAACATATTTTTCTCCAGATAGCAAAGTAAAAGCACCACCATCAGGATTTAATAATGTCCTTACAGGTGAGCAGTGGCTATCACTTATCAATTTTTCAAAATCAGTGGATTCTCCCATAATCACTTCATTTGCAACTAGTGATGGAACGCGTGATAAAAATAAAATATGGAATAGCAAACAAGCCAAAATATTCCTTGATTTCACTAAAAAACACGGCGGAAATATTGTGGCTGCTGAATTTATGAATGAGCCGACATTAGCTGAAATGGGAGGGGCATTTAAGGGATATTCGGCAAAAGATTATGCTAATGATTTTGATGTTTTTTATTCATTTATGCGAAAAAATGCACCCGAAATTAAGATTCTAGGGACTGGCTCTGTGGGTGAAAATGTAGGAAAATGGCATATTTTCTACGGCAATAATGAATTCATAAGCACACCTGATATGATGAAAAATATCGGTGCAAATAAATTTGATGCATTTTCTTATCATCACTATGGTGCAGTATCTCAACGATGCTATATGAAAGGGCAGGAATACGCACAAACTAGCATTAAAGAAGCATTAAGCAATCAATGGCTAAGTAGGACTGATGATTCTTTTAATTTTTATAAAAAATTACGAGATGAATATCTAAAGGGAAAAGAAATTTGGGTTACAGAAACGGGTGAAACTGCCTGTGGTGGGAATCCTTGGGCTGGAACATTTCTCGATACATTTAGATATATTGACCAACTTGGTCGTTTAGCCAAAGAGGGTGTTTCAGTTGTAACACATAATACCCTAGCAGTTAGCGACTATAGCCTATTAGATGAAAAAACATATGACCCTAAGCCTAACTATTGGGCTGCTTTACTATGGAGTAGATTAATGGGAACTACTATCTTAGATATTTCTTCTACTAATCCAAATCTACATCTATATGCACAATGTATGAAAAATAATATGGGAGGAGTTTCCATCATAGCACTAAATATTGATAGCAAAGAGGCATTTTCTATATCTACAGATAAGCCCCTAGAAACATATACTTTAAGTGCTGATGGGGATATTAACACATCATCATCAGTGCTATTAAATAATACAAAATTGCAACTATCTAATGATAAACTACCAAAATTATCCCCTATAAAAAATAACGATTCTAAGCTAACCATTCCGCCACAATCAATAGTATTTATCACTATTAAAGATGCACGAAATCCACATTGTAAATAATTATAAGCTATAGATAATATCTATAGCTTTATACCAATAACTACCATTAAAAGATATAAAAACTTCAATAAAATCTCCTAAAAAGATTCCAAAAAATAATAATGATTTCATTCAATAATAGAATCTACAAAATCAAAGAATAAAGAGAATCTTTTGCTATTTCATAGTGCATAAATCACTCAAAATCAACTTATAAAACAATCTTTAAGCTTGGTTTTATGGGGGGGGGTATAATTAAGCGTTTAATTAAAAATTAAAAGAAAGGAAACAAAATGAAAGGTATTTTATTGGCTATATTTGGTGTTTTTTTGGTTGGGTGCTCTACGAATCTAGCGAATTATTCTATAGTATCAACAGGAAATGTGCCAATACCGACGGAAAAACACGAGAATTATGTAGAGGGAGAGAGTTGCTTATTCTACTTTCTTGGTATTCCATTTGGTAACTCGGCAAATAGGCATAGCGCGGCAACAGCAGACGCGCTCGAAGAAGCCTCAAAAGATGGATTTCCAGCAGAGGGTTTAACAAATGTAACTGTATGGGAAAGTGCTTGGTCGATTATACTTTTTGGCGGAGACTGCGTTAAAGTGCGAGGTGAGCCATTCCAATTTGAAAGATAAAATTTCAAACAAATCTTACTATATAAATTTAATATAGAATCTCTCATTATAAATGGGAGATTCTACCCACAAACTATCTAATATCAATCAACAAAATCATATCTATCTATGTCTAATAACTACGGCTTATTAATGGGTATTAGGGGTAAGGGTAGCTATATGGGTGAAAAATGGGGAAAGCATTAATGACTAATATCGAACACGGAATGTTAAACTCTGCTACATGAGTGTAAAATGGAGGGATATTTTTTGGGAAAGAGATAGGGGATAATATGGGGTATTTGTAGAATAATAAGTAACTAATTTATATAATTAATTTCAAATGATATTCCGCTCCGTTTGTTTTATCCATCTTATTTTAAGAGCCCCCTAAGCGTCTAATCTGTATAATTAAAAGGTTTAAATGGCGGCGAAGGAAAGTGTTTTAAGAGCCCCCTAAGCGTCTAATCTGTATAATTCAAGCGTAATCCTGTAATATTCGTCATCGTTTTAAGAGCCCCCTAAGCGTCTAATCTGTATAATTCAATTCATCCGTTAATTGTAACATCTTAGTTTTAAGAGCCCCCTAAGCGTCTAATCTGTATAATTGTTAAGATTAATGTTAACGGATTTAAGGTGTTTTAAGAGCCCCCTAAGCGTCTAATCTGTATAATTTTGGTAAATCGCTATTTGGCATAACAACTGTTTTAAGAGCCCCCTAAGCGTCTAATCTGTATAATTTTAATTATTTGAATTTCGCAAATTTGATGTTTTAAGAGCCCCCTAAGCGTCTAATCTGTATAATCTTATAGACAAACATCTTGTAGTTTTCTATGTTTTAAGAGCCCCCTAAGCGTCTAATCTGTATAATAGCGTTATTGAAATTGATAGAATAATAAGCGTTTTAAGAGCCCCCTAAGCGTCTAATCTGTATAATTCTTTGTATATAATCAATTTCGATGAAATGTTTTAAGAGCCCCCTAAGCGTCTAATCTGTATAATATCGTCCATTTACTTATATCGACTGAACTAGTTTTAAGAGCCCCCTAAGCGTCTAATCTGTATAATAAATGACTTAATAATTAGTTATACTGGCGAGTTTTAAGAGCCCCCTAAGCGTCTAATCTGTATAATTATTATCTCTATCGTTTTATTGTTTCTTAGGTTTTAAGAGCCCCCTAAGCGTCTAATCTGTATAATTTACTTACACTAGGCAAAAGTGAGCTATCGTTTTAAGAGCCCCCTAAGCGTCTAATCTGTATAATTCTTTTTCATCATTGACAAATTTAAAATTGTTTTAAGAGCCCCCTAAGCGTCTAATCTGTATAATTGATTCTATGAAATACTTTGGCGGATTCTGTTTTAAGAGCCCCCTAAGCGTCTAATCTGTATAATAGAATCTTAACGGGTAGCGTTAAGCTGGGAAATATTAAGATTTTTCATTGCTTAATATAACTTTAAAATACATATGCTACAATTACAAAATACAAATTAGAGGCTTAGGGATTGCTTTTAAAATAACTCTTTTAATTAAGAGGACATCACTTGTATTTTAAACCTAGTTTTAAAATACAAGCCAAACTATAAAGCTACTTTAAAATAGAATCTTAATCAGCACAAACCACAAAAATATTAATCTATCTAAATTAAAACTCAAATAGCAGTTGCTCTCCCGTGATTTTCTCGCTCTTACTTTTTGGCTCACCGATTAGGATATCCATATTTTCGTATTGCTTTTCAGTTATCGTTAGCATTCGCACGCTTCCTTTTGGTGGTAGGTGGGCTTTGACCTTGTTCGCCACGCTTTGCTGTCGCTCATTTCCTCGCACTACACGCACATACACGGAGTATTGAATCATAAAAAATCCCAGATTCTGTAGCTCCTTGCGGAATCTTGCAGCTTTTTTTCGCTCCGCCTTTGTATTCGTCGGCAAGTCAAACATCACTAGGATTCTCATAAATACTTCGCAATTCATTCTAAAATCTTTGTAGAATCTGCCATTTTTAGCCCCCTAATCGCAAAATCGCGTATCTAAAAGCGGCAGTTTGAGAGCAGAATCCTTACCCAAAACTATCCGCAAATACTGCGAAATCACCTCATCAATGCCCTTATCAAATAGATACATTTTCCCATTTAGCGGAATTTCTTTTTTAAAGATTCCAAGCAAATAGAGCTTATCCTCTTTATTAAGCTCATTTGGGCTACAAAGCAAATCGCTAATGCTTTTTCTCGGGGCGATAGTCCCCGAAGCTTTAGGGGTTTCGAAAGGGCAACGCCCTTCGTCGCAAGGAGGGGCTTTGCTCCTCCGCGAAGTAAATTCAATGTATTTATAAGCATAAATATCCACAAAACCACGAAAAACCTCCAAGAAATCATCTGCCAAATTAAAGGCATTCAAGCTACTATCGTGGAAAATCCCAAAGCTAGGCAATAGCCCCTTGGCACAAATACTTCGGGCAATTTTAGCGCGGATTATGGCATAGCCGTAGTTTAACATCGCATTTATGATGTTTTCCTCTCTCCTCTTAAAGTCGCTTTTGCTCCGCTTAAAATCCTCGCTAAATAGGGAGCTAAAGTAGATTCTAGCAGCCAAAGCCTCCAAGTTTGAGCTGTCGTTTAATAGCACCTTTTTTGCCATTTTCCGCAAAACCTCGCTATTTTCCTTCCCCAAAATCTCTAAAACGGCGGCTTGATTTGCGATTTTTACTTTTATGATTTCTTGCCAAAGGGTGGCTTTTGTCTTTGAATTTAGCTTGATTTGCGTTCTTAAATGAAGTGAAGTTTTGGAGTGATTTAAAAGAGAGAGCAGAATCCCGCTTGGGAGATGTTTATCATCGCAAACAATTAAAACGATATTTTTTTGAGCCAAAAAGTCAAGCAAAGTGTGGGTAAAAATGCACATAGGATTATCAACGATAATGCTAGAGATATTATCTAATGGGATAAAAACCTCATCGCTTGGGGCTTTAGCGTTTTTAGAATCTTGGGAATCTAGCGAATCTAAAGATTCCGCTTCGCTGGATTCTAAGCTTTTAATATTAAGATTCTTGGACTTTATGCTTAGCTTGGCGGGATTTGAGATAAATATATTTAGCTCACCCATTTCGCCCCCATTTTTGGAATCTAAACTTATCGATTTATCGCCTCTAAGCGTGGAATCTAAAGTTTATGTAATTAAATCGGCTTAAATGGGCTTTAAAGAAACATCTAAGATTCTAAAGACTTTTTAGACTTTTTGGATTCCTTGCTTTTTGCTTCTGCTTTTTGGGCGTGCATAATGGCTAGAGCCTCTTTTGTGAAATTAGTTTTTTCGCCATTCACTATCCTATACACATTCCCAAGCAAGTCGATTTCCAGCTTTTCTAGCTTGGTGATATTATTGTGACTAAGTTTGCCAAATTTCACACTTGGACTATACTTCTCATCTGCCGTTTCTCCTTTTTTGTTTGTTTTCAATGTTTGTGATACAACTGGGTCTTTAAAAAACATTTGTGCACTTTTTCTCGCCGTATTAAACAAATCGATATAATAAACATGCCTTTCCACGCCATCTTTGAGAGATTTATTTTCTTGCTCGTAATAAATTAGGTCGTTTTTATGTAGGGTCATCTCGTAGCTATAGCCATTATCGCTGTATTCTCGGTATTCGTAGTCCTTGTCTTTGTCGGTGATTTGCACCCTAGCATTTTTATCATCGCCTATATTGTCGCCAAAATACACCAAGCCAATATAGTAGAATCCATTCTTTTTATACACCAAATACTTTTGCTGTAAGCTTCTAGTTGCCACGCCACCACGGATAAAAAGTGCAGTTGGAGTAAATTTCTCGTAATATTTAAAGCCCCTTACGGCAACCCCAGCGTATTTGCACTCGCTCTCATCGCTATTTATAAAGGCTTTTATAGCCTCATATAGCTTTTTATTCCTAGTGTCTTTATCTATCATATTTTCTAGGTTTTTTTCTAGCTTAGCTTTGCCGTCTTTTGCATATTTATCACTTAATTTCTGCGTCTTAATTATTACTAGGTTTTCTATATCTTTAGCTTGGATTTTTTCCTCTACTTCGGCTTTTGAGAGCTTTTTGTAGTTATTACTTTTATCTCGCACGGAGTAAATCGTATCATCGTGAATCTGCCCATATTGCTTTCGTCTCGTAGCCATTCTAGAGGGGAAAATATTTCTAATGGCATTTTCCACCTTTTGTGGCATATTTTCCAGTGGTGCGGAGGAATGCAGTCGCTTTTGTATTGCTTTGTGCTTGGCGTTTTGGGCGGATTCTGTTATGGTAATTTCACCGGTGGTGTAGTCCATGGCTTCTTTAGTATCGTGTGAGAGGCTAATTTCTGTGGCTATTGTGTGGATTTTCTGCACTATACCTTGCGTGGCAAAAGCGAGTATTATGGCATCTTCTGCGTGGTGCGTGTGGATAAGCCTATCTTTCTTATACCTTGCCATACTTTCATCTATGTTATTAGAATCTTGCGCTCCAATATGCCAATAATTCCGCAAGATATTAGTTACACCCCCATTTCTAGTCTGCACCCGCTGGAATCTAGCTCCCTCCTTGCTTTTTGGCAGATTAGATTCTGGTGAAAATCGCTCAAAATCCAAGTGCTTTTCTATGTAATTTTTTAGGAATCTCACTGCATATCGACTCTCAGTTAAGATTCTAGGATTTTCAATATCCTCATCTTTTATCTCTAACATTAAAAGATTCTTTAATTTCCTCTTGCCAATATTGGCAAGTCCCTCAACTCTCACCCTATATTTTTCCGCCGCCTCGCCACTTAGCCACTCTAGCGGGAGACGCATTCCCTTACTTTGATTGCAAGATTTGTGTGCCAAAACCTTATTTGAGTAGGTATTATCATAGCTTCTAGGAAGTGGCTTGATGTGGTCTATGTCAAAATGCCCCCAATCCGTTCGCACCAGCTTTTCTCCGCAGTAAGGACATCGCTCATTCTGCTCTAGCCACAAACGAGCTTTTAAGATATCTTTTGGATTTGGATTAGCTCCTAAAATATCGCTTAGTGGCTCTATTGCTTGTTTTTTTAGCTTTTCAACTTCTTTATTTGATTTGGCTTTTTCTATAGCTTCGTTTTTGGTTTGTGGAATATCGCGGGCTAGTTCGATGTGGATTCTATCAAAGTAGATTTTGCGTCGTATTAGCTCGTTTATTAGCTTTATAACTTGATTGTTGATTTTCCTTACGCGTGGGTTATTTACGCCAATAAGCCCCATTTTCATCGCATCTCTCATTAATGGGAGATATGTAAATCGCTGCGTGCTTTCCTCCTTGCTGTATCCAGCTTTTTCACACGCCTCAGTGTATTTATAGCCTTGCAATAAAAATGGCTCGATTTTCTTTAATGCCTTTAGGCTTAGGTTCGAAGTGCCTTTAACCTTTTGAAACAGCTCATTTGCGACTTTATCCCTAGCATTTTTATCCGGAACTTTAAGGCTTAAATGCTCCTCTAACTCCAAATAATCCTTATAAAAGAAAAAATCAAAGATTATGCTATCGATAAAATCCCGCTTCTCAAAGATAGATTCCACGCTATCAAACTTCAAGTTTAACGCCTCTAACGCCTCTGCAATCATTTTCAGGTTTTTATCCGCAAAGAGATTCGCCTCTTTTTCAAGCCCACTTTTATAATTAGATAGCTTCTTAAGGGAGCTAATGCGGGATTCTAGGTTTGAAATATCGCTAATTGCTTTATTTTGAGCCAAATTAGATTCTATTATCATTTTAAATGTGCTAGATTCTGGCACTTTGGATTCGACGAATTGGCTAGATTGAAGTAAGCCATATAAATCTTGGGCGAATGTTGGGAAGTGCTTAAATACATTTGGATTCTTAGAATTTTGGGACACATTTGCAGAATCTATGGAATTTGCAGAATCCCCATTTTTAGCTTTTTGGGAAGTTTTTGGCAAATAGTCTTTAAAAATCTTGTAGATTTCCTTAATTACAAATTCCTTATAATTCAAATCCTTAAATATCGCATTTTCGTCTAGCTTGGCGATTTCGCGGATTTTAGCATAGGAGAGTTCGTAATCTTTGAAAAATGCCAATAGTAGTTTTTGGACTAATTGGGCGGTTTCTGCAGATTTAGATTCCCCAGATTCCGCATTTATTAAATTTTTTATTTCCCCATTTTCAATTATTTTTATATTATTAATTTTTTGCAAGATTCTAGATATTATGGCAGTTAGCGTGTCGCTACTCGTGCGTTTTTCCTCCTTTTCAAATTGGCAATTCCCAAGCATATTTTCTATAAAATCTTTATTTATAGAGGCAGATTTTTGATTGATTATATCGATGATTTTTTGTATAAATGCGGAATCTAGCGTGTCATAATAACATTCCCCTTGCTTCTCTAAAATCGCCCGCACCTCGCACTCAATCATATCCTTATCTGCCATAAATCTCGCTTCCTCGCCCCTATTGCGATATGTAGGCTGGGTGGCATTGGCATTGTTTTCGACTAAAAATTGAGCGAAAGTTTTCCCTTGCAATTTTTCCCTTGTCTCTAAAATTTTTACCTTACTGCCCTCCTTTTTGCCTACATTTATCACGGGTCCGGAGCGATAACCACGATGTTTGGCAAGATGATAAATACACGCAAAAATCTCTATTTTTTCTATTTTTTCTTTGAGCGATTTGGCACGAAGTGTGTAGATATTTTCGCCCCTTTGGTAAAGATTCTTATGGAAAGCCTCAAAATCAAAGCTAAAATCTATAAAGCCAATCGCCTCAAATACCTTTTTAATTTCATTTAATCGCTTTCGCCTCGCCTTAAATCGATTCCTACTTGATTTCGCACTCGCCCAAATTGCACACTTTAAGTTCTCATGCCTATCTTGAGCTACGCCCTCAAAGAGCCGAACGCCACATTTTTCAATTTTATTCTTACTTTTATCATCATTATCCACACTCACAACCGCCCAGCCAACGCTAGTAACGCCCACATCAAGTCCTAAAACTCTCAAACTCAACCCCCTTGCAAATTACTAAAATTATATAAACTAGCGACTTAAGGGTAGCTTTACTTGCGTAATTATCAGGGTAAAAGCAAAGTTATATCAAATTTACTAGCCTTATTATCGGCATAGTATTAATAGAAAATAGGAATTAAGATTTTATTTTTCGCTAGAATTATGATTTAGTTTTAAAAATGGCTTAGAATAATCTTAAAACAGGATTTGAAGCAATGGAGCGAATTATGCAGAAAAACATTGGGATTGTCGGTGTGAGCGGATATACGGGCTTAGAGCTAATTAAGATTCTCCTAAATCATCGGCATTTTAGGATTGCATATCTTGCAAATACTAGCGGAGGAGCGAGGCTGGGCGAGATTCACCCCTCGCTAGTGAATGCCCAAAGCTGGACTAGTGAGCGTGAAAGCGAATCTAAAAATGGTGTGAAAAATCGCACAAAAGATTCCGCAACTCAAAAAACCCCCGCAAACACCGATATTTCTAATATGGAAGTGCAAAAAATCGATTTGAAAAAAATTAAGGATTTGGAGCTGGTTTTCCTAGCTTTGCCACACGAGGAATCCATGAAAATCGTCCCAAAGATTTTGGAATCTGGCGTGAAAGTCGTGGATTTATCGGCGGATTATCGCCTGAGCGAGGCGAATTTCAATAAAACTTATTCCAAGCATTTAGATTCCAAAAACCTTAAAAACGCCGTGTATGGGCTGGTTGAGTGGAATAGAGAAAATATCAAAACCGCGAATTTAATCGCAAATCCGGGCTGCTACCCTACAGCAAGTCTGCTTGGAATCTTGCCATTTCTCCCATATTTGGGCGATGGGAGCATTTTTATTGACGCAAAAAGTGGTGTAAGCGGGGCTGGGAAAAAGCTAAGCGAAAATACACACTACCCTACCATTAACGAAAATATTTTTAGTTATTCGCCGTTAACGCACCGCCATCAAATCGAAATTACTGAAAAATGCGAATTTTTTGGGCGGAATCTGGCAAACTTAAAAAATTCGCGGAATCTTGTGGAAAAAAATGTGGGGAATCTGGCAGATTTGAAAAATTTACGGAATCCAGCGGATTTAAAAAATACGACAAATCTAAAAGGGAATCTAAAAAGCATTTTAAACGAGCTAAATATCAGCTTTATCCCGCATTTAAGCCCATTTACACGCGGAATGTTGGCGTCGATTTTTATCCGCTTGGATAAGAAAATCGCCCAAAAACTTGACCCACTTGAAATCCTAAAAGAGACCTACAAAAACGAGCCCTTTATCCGCATAAGGGAAAATCCGGTCGATGTGAAATCCGTCGCCGGGACGCACTTCTGCGACATTTTTGCCAAGAAAAATGGGAGCGATTTGTATGTGAATACGAGCATTGACAATTTGCTTCGTGGTGCTAGCTCCCAAGCGGTGGCAAATGCAAATCTAATGTGCGGGATAGATGAGAGTTCCGCACTGCCAAGAGTGGCGTATGTGCCATAAAATGGAAAAAACTTCTTTAGATTCTATAAAATTCCCTGAATTTGGCAATTCTATAGAATCTAATAATTTGAAAGATTCTAAAAAAGCGGATTCTAGCGAAAATCTAAATATGCAGAATCCCAAAAAAAAACCCCATAAAAATCAAAAAAATATAGCAAATGATATTATCACAATCAATGATGATGCGATTTTTATCGCAGATTCTCACACGCAAGAAAATAGGGATTCGCTAGTTTTAAAACTAAATAATCTATCTAATATTCCAAGTCAAATATTCTTAGTTGGAGATATTTCAAATATGCTTATAGGTGGTATTAAAAGCAGTGTAGCTACAAATAAAAATTTGATTGACTCGCTTCATACATTATCACAAAAATCACAATTAATATATTTTGAAGGGAATCATGATTTTGATTTAGAGCCCATTTTGCCGAATATAAAAAAGATTCCTAGAATCTCTCAGCCGATTTTAGCAAACTATAAAAACAATAATATCTTACTTGCACATGGAGACTTATTCCTAGATGCAAAATATGAAATATATATAAGAATCTTGACTTCCAAAAAAACAATAAGTTTTTTAAGAATCCTAGATATTGTATCTTGCGGGAAAATCTATGCTTTTATAAGAAAAAAAGTTGAAAATAAAAAAATTAAATTACCTTACAATGCGGATTCTATAATCAAAAGCAGGATTCAATCTTATAGAAATTATTTAAAATCGCAGAATCTTAGTATTGATATGATTATAGAAGGGCATTTTCACATAGGGAAAATTGCTAAAAATAAAGATTTTACTTACATTGCTTTATCGTCATTTTATTATGACGAAACGGCATTTAACATCAAAAATAATTGTTTTAGTGTAATATAATTTTATATTTAATAAAAAAAAGATAGAATTTAAAATTAAATTTTGGAGTTGCCTTTATGGACGAAATGCAAGAAATACTAGAAGATTTTCTCATCGAAGCCTTTGAGATGATTGAGCAATTAGACCAAGACCTAATTGAGCTTGAAAATAATCCAAAAGATTTGGATTTACTAAATCGAATCTTTCGTGTGGCACATACGATTAAGGGTTCTAGCTCGTTTTTGAATTTTGATATTCTAACGACTTTAACGCATAATATGGAAGATGTATTAAATAAAGCTAGAAGAGGCGAGTTAATCATTACTCCAAATATTATGGATGTTGTTTTAGAATCTATAGATTTAATGAAAAATCTACTTATCTCCATAAGAGATACTGGAAGTGATAAAAATGATATTGATATTAATGATGTCGTTAAAAGATTGCAAAATATTCAAAATGAGCAAGTAAATCAAGAAAATGATACTAAAGTAGAATCTACTACAAATAATGAGCCTTTACAAAAAAAAGAAGAGATTGAAACCCAACCCAAAAATGCAAATAATGCTAATGTAGCAGAATCTAAAACATCACAAGATGGCGAAGAAACCACAGATTATTCGAATCTTACTGCAGACGAGATTGACAAAGAAATTGAAAGATTATTAAAACAAAGACAAGAAGAAGATAGAGCAAGAAGAGCTGCAAAAAAAGCACAAGAAAAACAATCAACCCCACCTAAATCAAACGAAGAAACCAAAAATATAGAATCTAAAAAACCGGAAATAAAATCTACTGCGAAAAAACAAACAACTCCAAAGAAAGATGAAAATACAGTTACGACAAGTTTAGAGCAAACAGTTCGTGTTGATGTGAAGCGATTAGACCATTTGATGAATCTAATTGGTGAGCTTGTGCTAGGAAAAAATCGCTTGATTAATATTTATGATGAAGTCGAAGAGCGATACGATGGAGAGCAGTTTTTAGAGGAGTTAAATCAAGTTGTTTCTACTATCTCTATCGTTACTACTGATTTGCAATTAGCCGTTATGAAAACTAGAATGTTGCCTGTAAGCAAGGTTTTCAATAAATTTCCGCGAATGGTTAGGGATTTAGCCCGTGAGATGGGGAAAAATATCGAGTTAGTTATAAGTGGCGAGGAAACCGAGTTAGATAAATCAATAGTAGAGGAGATAGGCGACCCATTAATTCACATCATTCGAAATTCTTGCGACCACGGGATAGAGAGTGCAGAAGAGCGACTTGCTGCAGGTAAAAGCGAAACAGGAAAAATAGAGCTAAAAGCTTATAATGAGGGAAATCATATTGTAGTTGAGATTGCAGATGATGGAAGAGGGCTTAATGTTGATACTTTAAAGCAAAAAGCATTAGAGAAAGGTATCATAAATGAACGAGAAGCCGACACAATGACAGACAAAGAAGCGTTTGCGTTAATTTTTAGAGCTGGATTCTCCACTGCAAAGGTCGTTACAAATGTGAGCGGAAGAGGCGTAGGAATGGATGTTGTAAAAACAAATATTGAAAAATTAAATGGTATGATAGATGTAGAATCCGAGCTTGGCAAGGGAACTGCTCTAAAACTAAGAATTCCTTTAACCTTAGCTATTATTCAGGCATTAATTGTAGGTGTCCAAGAAGAATATTATGCCATTCCGCTTGGGTCTGTGGTAGAAACTGTTAGGATAAATCAAAACGAAGTTTATATGGTCGAAGGAAAAAGTGTCCTTAGGCTTAGAGATGAGATTCTAACTTTGGTTAGATTATCTGATATTTTCAAAGTTGATGCTGTGCTTAAAAACTCAAATGAACTTTATGTGGTTATTATAGGACTTGCTGCAAGTAAGATTGGGATTATTGTTGATTATCTTGTAGGTCAAGAAGAAGTTGTTATTAAATCACTTGGTTATTATCTCAAAGGCACGGAGGGCATTGCTGGGGCAACTGTTAGGGGAGATGGGAAAATCACGCTAATTGTCGATGTCGCAAGTATGATGCAAATGGCAAAATATATAAAAGGCACTGTTAGTAATCTACAAGAGGATGACGAAAGCAAAGAAAAAACAAAAGCTAGTGATTATGTCATTCTAGCTGTTGATGATAGTCATACTGATAGAGCTATAATGAAACAATATCTAAAACCACTAGGTGTTACTATACTAGAAGCAACAAATGGCATAGATGCATTAGAAATAATAAAAAATGGCGATAGACATATCGATGCAGTTTTGGTAGATATTGAAATGCCTAGAATGGACGGATATTCGCTTGCCACAGAAATAAGAAAATATAATAAATTCAAACATCTGCCATTAATCGCAGTTACAAGTAGAACAGCAAAAACCGATAGAATGCGTGGTGTGGAATCTGGTATGACAGAATATATCACAAAGCCATATTCTGCAGAATATCTAGTAAATGTTGTAAAAAGAAATATCAATTTTAATATTCAAAACAACAATCAATAAAGAGGTGAAAAATGGCTGATAAACTAAAAGAATTATTTCAAACTCAAGTGAAACAAAATATAGAAAGCGAACATGAAGATGTATTACAAGTAGTTGGCTTCCTAGTAGGGAGCGAAGAGTTTGCAGTGCCAATTTTAAGTGTGCAAGAAATAGTAAAACCGATAGAATACACTAGAGTGCCCGGAACGCCTGATTATGTCTTAGGTGTGTTTAATCTAAGGGGAAATATTTTTCCAATTATAAATTTACGAATGAAATTTGGTCTTCCTGCATTGAAACAAAATAAAGACGCTAGATATATAGTTATTAAACATAATGATGAAGTTGCTGGTTTTATTATTGATAAGCTTACAGAGGCTGTTAGGATAAAAGAAAGTGATATTGACCCTACACCTGAAACATTACATGAAGAAGCCAATTTAGTATATGGAATAGGAAAACAAAAAGATAGGCTAATTACTATCCTAAAAGTTGAATATTTACTAAAAAGGGCTTTTTAAAGTTATATGATTTTTACATAACAAAAGATTATAAATTTAATTTTGGAGGGGTTGTTCTTAATATAATCTTAAGTATAATTATAGATAGGGCTTAAATCTACATTACTGCAAAGTGACACCATATACTACTTGGCTTCCCATATGTAATACAAAAAAAATTGTTATAACTCAAAATATTATAAAATATTTTGTTTTGTCTTTCGACAAGAGAAGTATAAAAGAAAAATGTTAATAGTTTGTTAATTTATTATTTTTATAAAAAATTTTTATAAATTATTTTTCAATGCGATTTTTATTGCATTATGGCAAGTTTTTTATAAAATCTATCGTTTATAAATTGTTAATTTTTACCAAAATTTTTAATATTTTTAGCAAAAATTCTACAATTTTCACAATAAAACTTTGCTAGATTCCATAGATTTCCAAATACAAAAATTATCCAAAATAAATCTAGAATCTCCATAGAATCTAAGTTTTTATCATTTTGGGCGAAAATAGATGTAGGAAGGAATAATGTGGCTTAAATGATGATTTAGCACTTTGTGACGAAACGTAACTTCTTATAAAAAAGATTCCTTATAACGGCAAAGTTCGCTCCCCATACCTTACAATCACCCCAAGCATTAACTTCTTATAAAACGAATGAAATAGATTTTTGCAAGCTAAATTCCTATCAAATAAGCAAAGTGAAGTTTCCATTTCAACCCCAACGACGCTTTTTGTGTTTCGCATAAGAACTTAATCTTTAAAATCTAGCAGATTCCAGAATCTTTTCTAGAATCTAACTTGTTTTAAAATCCCACTTAGCTCAATTTAGCCCAATCTTACGCACATTTTAAATAAATCGCTTGTTTTTTTGCTTTGAAAAAATACCTTGAATACATTATTATTAGCCCAAGCATCGCAAGAAGTAGCACATAATTCACCACCAAACCGCCATAATTCCCAAATACGCCAAGCAAATTTAGCTTTGGATATGGGTAAGCGATACTTGGTGCATAAATATCCCAAGTTAGAGCTAAAATTATCGTGCCGATGATATTTCCAACCCCAGCAATCCAATAATGCACCTGTCCCTCAACCGCTCGATATATCCAGCCACACTCGCACCCACCAGCTAAAACTATCCCAAAGCCAAATAAAAATCCGCCGAGGACGACATTTGGTCCAATCCAAACCATCTTTATGCCATTCCCTAGCATTATATAGCTAAATGCGCCGAGGGAGGAAATCATAATGCCGATAAATACGGCTTTTGCCATCTCGCTTCGCCCAGTTAAAAACAAATCTCTAAATGCTGAGGTAAAGCAGATTTGTGCCCTTGATATTAAAAATCCAAATGCAAGTCCAAAGCCAAGTGCTAAGCCAAGTAGCGGAATAGCCTTGTTTTGTTGTGGTGTGCCAGTGATTGTGAGATAGGCTATCCACACGATACACGCCACAAAAATCACGCTCCCAAGATAGAATAGAAACTTCGCTCTATCTTGCTCTTGGTGGAGATTGTGGCTTTTGGTGGCTTTTTGTAGCTTCGCTTTTGAGTGCATAAAAGGCAAGTTTATCACCTTAATTCCAAGATAAATCCCAATTATCATAAAAACCACGAAAACCCAAGTATGCAAGGAGAAATAAGGCAATCCAGTAAAGAAATTCGCCAAATTGCAGCCCATCGCAAGTCTAGCTCCAAATCCACTTAGGATTCCCCCGATTAGGGCTTGAGCCACGCGAATCTTGGAGGCTGGGAAGCGGAGCTTGACATTATTCGCCCAGAGTGCGGCGATAAAGCAGCCCAAAAACATTCCAATTAGCATAATGCCGTCGTTTCGCGTGAGCGGAGAGCCGTTTAGATTTGTCAAATTATAATATTCATACTTGCTTAAATCTGCCCCAAAAAGCTCCAAGATTTCTCCGCCCCAGCGTGTCATCTCGCCAGTTACCGCCCACACGCTCCCAAAAAATCCAAAATAATAAGTCGCCAAAATCCCAAGTGCGATGACTGCTGGAAGTGGCTTGTAGAAAGTGATTAGATACTTTTGTTTGAAATACTCCCAAAAACTGGGGTTTTTCACGCTTCGGCTCTCGTGTATGTTTAAATCTACGAGAGTGGCGGAAGTGGCACTTGCGGAATTTAGATTCGCGGAATCTACCCCACAGCACGCGGAATTTATAGCGTTTAGAGAATCCGCGGAATCTAGATTCCCGCAACAGCCATAATCGCTAGAATCTATAGAATTTGCAGAATCTGCGGAATTTGTTCCACAGCACGCAGAATCTATAGCATTTACAGAATTTGTGGAATCCGCAGATTCCAAAGCGATATTTTTGGCGGAATCCGCCCTATTTATAACTTTTCTCATTAGATTCCGCCCCCTATTTGCGTATCAAAAATCGCAAATTTGGACCAAACTGCTCGACGCTTAAGACCTCGTAGCCGTGATTTTTGCAATCAAATTGAATGTTATTTATGCTCTGTGGGCAGTCCCCAAGCACTTCCAAAACCTCACCTTTTTGCAAACTCTCCATTGCCTCAAGCGTTTTTATCGCTGGGTAAGGGCAAGTCTCGCCTTTGACATCAAGTGTGTAATCTGGTGTAATCTCTGTATTTTCCATAAAAATCCTTAAAAATAATTTTTACAAATTACTTTATAAAGAATCTAGAAGTCGAAAAGAAGTCGCGAAAATCGCTTCTTGCATAAAATTCGCATAAAAAGTTTTCGATATAGAAGTCCTAAAAGTAATATTCAAACCTTGAATCTGCTTGTAGAAGTTGAAATTATAGCAGAAATCAACAATAAAATTTGATTAATTTTTGAAATTTTATGAGATTAAAACCACATAAACTTCGCTTTCTCAAGGCGAATTCCTAAAACTTCGGGGAGTCTCAAGTAGATTGATATTTTAAGGATAAATTTTATAGAAAATTACCTTATTCATTTTATTTGGCTTGGTGTTTGAGTATTTAACATAATATTTATTTTATTTTAACTTAAGCAAATAAATCCCCAACCTTGCGACAATGAGAGATAAAACTCTTATAGGAAACTTCTAAGAAAAATTATTTCGCATAACGCAAAAATTCATCGCCTATACGAAATAATGATATTATTTTAAAACAAGGCGGAATGTTTAAAATCCGCCTAAATCGCTTAAAAATCGCTAGATTTGGCTTAAAAATCTGCTTTAGAATCCAAAGGCGGAATCTAACGCAGAATCTGCCACAGAATCCGCTACGAAAACCCCAAAGCTGGAATCCAAGCACAGAATCCCAAAAGCCAGAATCTCTACATATTCATCTCAAACCATTGTGCGATGTCGCTGCGAATGGTATTTTTAAGCTGGATTCCACTGATAAAGTCGCCATTTTAGGCTTTTTGGAGCAAGGTAACCGCACCATTGCGGAATTTACTTAGATATGAGTGGTCGATTTGCTTCCAGTCTCCTATTTTTGAGTTGCATTCTAAGTTATTTTTAGCACATTCCCCCAATCTTGGATTCTTTTCTTGGAGAGTTCGCAGTATCCGCTATCTATCTCCAGCCCTACGGCTTTACGAGCATTTAGACTTGCCTCTAAAATCGAAGTCCCACTTCCGCTAAATGGGTCAAAAACCACATCGCCCACAAACGAAAATAGCTTCACACACCGCCTAGGCAACTCCCTTGGGAATGGGGCTGGGTGCCCTATATGCTTTTTAGATTCGCCATTGAAGCTCCACAAGCCATTTGTCCACGCCATAAATTCCTCTTTGGTGATGTCATTCTGCCCCCTACCCCTCCGCCATTCATTCTTATAAAGCACGACGATAATCTCTACAGGAGCGATGACATATGGTGCAGAGGCAGACAGCCAGCTCCCCCACGCCGTCCGCCTTGAGATATTTCCCTCATTCCAAATAATGGTGCTGTGATACCGCCAACCCACGCACTTAGCGATATTTGTCAAGTCCGCCCCAATGCTTTGCTGACCGCCCTTGTTCTTATCAAGCGGGATATTTAGGCAGAATCTTGCCCTATCCTTAGCCCAAAAATAGCAGTTTTGAAGCCACTTTTGGCTAAATTTGAGATACTCCTCATAGCTGATTTCATCGTTGTTTGAGCCATATTCAATGCCTAGATTATAGGGTGGCGAAGTAATGCCTAAATCAAAAAAGCCTCTTTTAAAATTGCTTTTATCCAGCACATCGCCCTTGTATAGGGCAATATTATCAAATGTGAAATATGGGGTTTTGGCAGAGATAGAATCTAGATTCGGCGTATTTGTAGGATTTTCGGCGGTTTGTGGATTCGTAGGATTCTTTGGATTGTTTGATGGATTCTGTGGGTTTTCAATGCTTGGTGGATTTGCTAGATTTTTCGCTGGATTTTTCGCTGGATTTTTCGCTGGATTTTTAGCATTTTTGGCAATTTTTGGATTCGCTAGATTCTTAGCATTTGGCGAAGTTTTCGCACTTTTTAGATTCTCCACATTCGCTGTATTCACATTTTTCATAACATTTCCTCCAAATCTATTAAAAGATTTTCTATGCCTTTTATTTTATTTGAACTATCGAATTTCTCCATTCAATAAACTTCGCGGACGAACAAAGTCCGTCCTTGCGACGAAGGGCGTTGCCCTTTCGAAACCCCTAAAGCTTCGCCTTTGGCGAGAAAAGCTAAAGATATTCCATCTAGCTCATATTCCATTACAATGCGTGATTTTGATATTTTCTTACTCGAATTTGCAAAGCTTATTTCATCGTCATTATCGGGCGTTATCATAAAGACTTTTATGTGCCTCGTGGGCTTTTGAGAGAGCAACTTAAGCTTCCAATACGGCGTCTCGCTATAACGCTCCCTAAAGGAATTTTTGATAGATAGGATAGCAAGAATCTTGGGCTTTTTAGATTCAAACTTATAGATTATAATATCGCCATCTGGCAAGATACTATACTCGCCAAAATCCACCAGCAGCGACCTTTTAAGAGAATCTAGCTCATCGCTTAGGTTCTTAGACTTTAGGATTTTATCATTGGTGGTTTTTAGATTATGCTTTTTGCAGAAATCCTCAATTAGGATTTCAACGACCAGCTCCAAGCTCCCACCACATAATTAAAAATTTTGCCACGCTAACCCAGCCCTGCCTAGCCTTGATAATGGAATCTTGCCTATTAATGCCCCTTGCTTGTAGCTCCAAAATCTTAGCTTCATAAAAATCCTCTTTTTGCCTTTCAAAGAATTTTTTAAGATTTTTATAAGCACTCTCACCCCTTTTGGAGAGCAAATCTCTAAAATCCATTGCTATTTTTTCGTGCGGTTTCACTATGTGTCCTAATTTTATCAAATTGCCAAACTTAGCTAAAATTACTTAAATCTAGAATCTATAAGATTTTGATGAAAAGATTTTAGTATATAGAAATTATTTCTTGCGATTTCGTTTTTCCTCCAAGCCACTCATACCAAATCGCCTTTGTAATTCCTGCATAACCCTATCTGGCGAAATATCTCTATAGCTAAGCCCAACTAGCGTGTGGTAGAGTAAATCCGCACACTCAGCGATAATCTCACCCTCTTTATCATCTTTCAATGCAAATGCAAATTCCGCTGCTTCTTCGGCGATTTTTTTGCCAATGGTATTTTCGCCCTTTTTATACAAACTCGCCGTATAGGAGCTCTCGCTACTTTCATTTTTTCGGCTTTGCAAGATGTGATAAAGTTTATCAAGCGTATTGTAGGGAATGTCGATTTTATCGCTCTCTAAAGATTCTATTTTTAGATTTGCTAAATCTTGATTTTGCTCGACATTTTTTAAATCAATTTTCTTATAAAAACAAGTTGGATTTCCCGTGTGGCACGGCACTCCAACCTGCTCCACACGAAATAAAATCGCATCATTATCGCAATCAATATAGATTTCTTTAATGTGCTGGAAATGCCCGCTTTCCTCGCCCTTTTTCCAAATGCGATTTTTCGAGCGAGAAAAGTAATGCCCCAAGCTAGTTTTTAGGCTCAAATCAAAAGATTCCTTATTTGCAAACGCAAGCATTAGAATCTTAGAATCCTTAATATCCTGCACGATTACGGGGATTAAAGGGCTTTTATCCCAATCTATTATATTCACTCCTAGCAAATCTCATCCTTGCAATAAGGAGCTATTCGCCCCTGCTTTGTAAAACTAGCGTTAGCAAAATTTCCTATAAAAGATTCAGTAGCTTCACCCTGAGAAAACGAACAAAGCAGAGTTTCCTTTACAACAACCATTGGAAACTCACTAGAATCTATGGAATCTAAACTTATGAAATTGCTAGATTCCACGCTTAAATTGGCAATATTACTAGAATCTAGATTCTTAGATTCCGCCTTAAAATCTACATTTTTTGCCATCTATTTTCCTATTTTTAAGATTCTTACCGAAATTCATATTTTCAAATCTTAGTCTAATTTCCACTTTGCCCAGCTACTGAACTTCGCTGTTTATTCTTAGAATCTACCCAGATATTTGGCACTGCACCGCCGGGCGTTAGGAAAATTTGTGCGTCTTTATTATCCCTTAATGCCTCGTTAAATTTCTGTTGCGTTTCAATCTGTCTTAAATCTAGTAATTGATTAGTCAAGCTACCTCCAATAAGCTTATTTGCCTGACTTTGTGCTTTTGCTTGGATAGCTACTGCGTCGGCACTACCTTGTGCTTTTGTTCGATTTACATCAGCTTCACCTTTTGCTAAAGTTACGGCTTTTTCGGCTTCCATTTTTGCTTGTTCTACCTCATATCGTTTTCGCTCGGCTTCTTGTCTTGCGACTTGGACTTTTTCAATTTGGTCTTTGATATTTTGTGGTAAAACTATCTCCCTTAACTGCACGGAGCTAAGTGAAACGGGGTGATTTGGAAATTTAGCAATTTCAGTTTCAATATTTGTGCTAATTAGATTTGCAATATCATTTCGTTTAACAGGCAACTCCTCAGCTGGATATTGCCCAACTACGCTTCTAACGACATCTCTAACAATTGGATTTATGATTTTCTGCTCCCAAGAAAGTCCATAAGTGGCGATTGTCTGCGGAGCGGAAAGGGCGTTTAGCTGGTATTGCACGGTTAGCTCAATTGATACTGTTAACCCACGCGAATCCATCACACTTATCGCATCATTTCGAAAAATGCCTTGATTAGCCCCCACTACGCCCATATCTTCAGTGCGAGAGAAGTTTATCGTTCGCACACGAGTATCGACCACAATTACATTTTGAATAATTGGAATAAAGAAGTGAAAGCCCGGCTGTAAGGGGATATTATCATATTTCCCTGCTGTAGCTTTAATGCCAACTTCTCCAGAGTTTATAATAACAAATGGCTTTGCTAGAATAAAAATAAAAACAATTATAACAGCGATAATTATCCCTGTAATAGTTTTGTTATTTGGCATATTGAAATTTGGTGTATTAAAGTTTTTTAGTGGATTATTTGGCGGTTTTTTATCACCATCTCCTCTATCATCATTATTTTTATCGTTATTGCGATTTTTTCTTTTTAAATGTTCGTTTAAGTCAATTGGCATTAATGCTCCTTCAATTTACATAAGTTAAAAATTTATTATATTTTGGATTCTTTCCTGAAACTACTTCAAAAAAAGCATCTTGTAATTTCCTTGTCATCTCGCCTCTTTTCCCAGCACCAATAATCCTAAAATCAAGCTCTCTAACAGGCGTAACCTCCGCAGCGGTTCCAGTGAAAAATGCCTCATCAGCGGTATAAACCTCATCTCGTGTGATTTTTCGCTCAATTACTTTTATACCTAAATCATTTGCGATTTTTAGCACTGTATCTTGTGTGATAGATTCTAATGAATTTGCGTGTGGCGGGGTAACAAGCTCTCCATCTTTAACGATAAAAAAGCACTCACCGCTACCCTCTGCTATAAAGCCATTATCATCTAAAAGCAATGCTTCATCAAAGCCACATTGCGTAGCCTCGTATTTTGCCATTTGTGAATTTAGATAATTCGCACTTGCCTTTGCTTTTCCCATCATTGATTTTACAGAGTTTCGCACAAATGAGCTAGTTTTGACACGGATTCCATTCTTAATTCCATCTTCGCCAAGATATGCTCCCCAATTCCACGCCGCAATTATCATATTAACTGGTGCGTTTGCGTGATAGAGCCCCATAACGCCATAGCCTAAAAATATAAGCGGACGAATATAGACATTTTCAGTATAACACTCCATATTTGCCTTTAAAAGGTCGATATGTGCCTTATTTATCTCCTCAAAGCTATAAGGACACTCAATGGCTAGAATCTTAGCGGAATTCAAAAGCCGCCTTGTGTGGTCTTCTAACCTAAAAATCGCCAAACCTTTATCAGTCTTATACGCTCTAGTGCCCTCAAATGTGGCATTTCCATAATGCAAAGAATGCGTTAAAACATGTGTTTTAGCATCTTTCCAATCTACTAATTTCCCATCTTGCCAGATATATTTTGCTTCATCTAACATTCATTTCTCCTAAAAAATAGTGTTGTGATTTTATCATACATAAATCAAAAAATATAAAATATTACAGAATCCTAAAATACTATTTAAGAAATAATTTCTCTTATTCCCTTTGAATTTGGTGGCGATAAAAAGCCTTCTTTCTCTAAAGATTCTATAATATTTGCAGCCTTATTAAAGCCTATCCCCAATGCTCTTTGTAGATAGCTTATAGAGGTTTTTTGAGTTGATGTTATTATCTCTTTCGCTTTATTTATATACTCCTCTTCTGTGGTTGGCATAGTATTCATTAAGGTTTGTTGGGTTGCTTCTTTTGGTTCCAAAGAAAAAAACTCATCATATTCTACTTTTTGCTGATTGCGAATAAAATCCGCAACCCTTTCTATTTCTTTTTCATTGCTATAAGGTGCGTGGAATCTTGTAATAGAATTTGTATTTGAAAATAGCATATCGCCATTTCCAAGTAATGATTCAGCACCTGTTTTATCTAAGATAACCTTAGAATCCATCTGCGAGCCAACACGATAGCTTATTTTTGATGGAAGATTGCTTTTGATTAATCCCGTTACGACATTCACAGTTGGTCTTTGGGTGGCGATTATTAGGTGGATTCCACTCGCTCTTGCCTTACTTGCAAGAGATATTAAATACTGCTCGGCATCTTTTCCGCCCATAATCATCAAATCTGCAAATTCATCAATAATTATTACGATATATGGAAGTTGTTCTAAATCTTGTTGTTTGGCGATTTCATTGTAACCTATAATATTTTTCACACCTGCTTCATTCATAACTTCATATCGTCTATTCATTTCATCAACTGCTTTACTTAGGGCGATTACGGCTTTTTTAGAATCTGTAATAATAGGAGTAAGCAAATGCGGAATATCCTTATATAAACTTAACTCAACCCTTTTTGGGTCAATCATAATAAAGCGTAAATCTTTTGGTGTTTTCTTATAAAGTAGAGACAAAATCATTCCATTTAAACCAACACTTTTTCCACTGCCTGTTGTTCCAGCTATTAAAAGATGGGGTAATTTTGCTAAATCTTGGACTACAGGTCTGCCGATAATATCCTTTCCAAGCACAATTGCTAAACTAGCATTTGAATGGACAAATTCATCACTCTCAAAAATCTCTCGTATATAAATAGTTTGGATTGTATTATTTGGAATCTCGATTCCAACTACATCTTTCCCCGGAATTGGAGCTTGAATCCTAATACTCTTTGCTTTAAGTGCCATCGATAAATCATCTTGAAGCCCTTGTATCCTAGATACTTTTACATCATAGGCAGGGCGAAACTCAAAAGTCGTTACCACAGGACCGCTATAAATATCTGCTATATCACCATTTATTTTAAAAACCCTTAATTTATTAATTAGATTATTTGCTTTTAAATCAGCTTCACCATCATCAATATCAATTCTTTGCAATCTTGGTTTATCTAATAAATCTGTAGGTGGCAGGACAAATTCGCCATCTTGTAAAGATTCTTTTATAATTTCTACAGAATCCACTATAAAATCATTTTGTTTATTGTAAGAATCTTGGGTAGATTGAATATATTGATTATTATCTAGTTGATTACTATCTTGAAGCTCTTTTTTATCCGTATTTATAGATTTATTATTATTTATATTTTCTTTAATTATGATTTGTTCTTGCGAATTCATAGTTTGTGTTAATTTATTTGCATTCATCTTAGCCAATCTCAATCGTTCAGCTAAGGTTTGAGGTGGATTCTGCTTAATATCTACATCATTTAGATTCTGCTTTGCTGTATGATTTGATAATCTTGTTTCTGTTGATTGTAAGGTAGATTCTGTATTGCGATTTAGTGGCTCTCTAGCAATTGGTTCTCTAGTCGGTTCTGTTTTATGTAGCTCTATTATTGGAGCTGAATCTTGCTCTTTTTTAGCACTAGATTCATAAAAATTTCTATAAGAGAGTATGTCATTATCATCTTTGATATAATCGAGATTAAAATCATCATTTTTTATCTTTGTTGTTTTTATAACAATATCACTAGGGCGTTTGGAATCTTGTAATTTTTGTGCTCGAATCCTATCTGCTTCTTCTTTAAATTCGATTTCTATTAACTCATCATCACTCAATTCTTTCCTATTTCTATTTCTTTCCTCCGCTTCTTTTAATCGCTTTATAATAGGGCTATTTGCTGTTATAACAGAATCTTTGCGTCTAAAAGTTGGCGATTCTTTTGGTGTGTTAACTTGCTCTTGTTCTTTTTTAATAAGTCGAATTTCATTATCCATATTATTTTGCTCGTATTGTTTGTTAAAAATTAATTTATAATTATAACATAGCTTAAAACCTTGATTTTATACATATATTCATAATATTCGCTTTAAAATAAGTAGCTATTTAAAATTAACAATCTAAATATGTTAAAATATGCGATTATATAATATTTGTAAAGTAGATGAAAATGATGAAAAAAGTTGCATTAGAGGATTTTATAAAGCAACCTAAGGATAGCGATGCCTTAGTAACATTAAATGAGTCTCCACTTTTTATATTTGTGAAAGATACAAAAGAAATACTACAAATAATCAAACCTAAAAAATTATCAGCAAAAGAGTCTTCAAAATGCACGGAAAAATAGTGCAGTATTCTCACGATACAGGAATTGGGATAATAATCAATGCATCAAAAAAATTATTTGATTTTAAACTACAAAATTGGCACGATAATACAAAGATTCCAGAAATAGACCTTTTAGTGGAATTTAGATTAGAAGATGAAAATCACAATGTAATAGATGTTCGTAGCTCAAAATATCAAAAATTTGGCGAAGATAGTATCGTAAAAGAGCGGGATTTTTGGAAAACAAATAGCGATGATGAATTAGAAAAGCTAGAATCTAATGTCTTTGATGAATTGGTTATGGAAACCTATAAAAAAACAGATTATATGATTATAAGCCACATACAAACAAGCATTTCTATCGATAAATTTATACAATATCATTTTGAGAACGAAACACAAATCATCAAAATCGCATATAAATTTCCCATTGATGGGTATGAAAAACTTGATTATCGTATTGTTAGTAGATTTTTAAAACGAACTTTGGATTCTCTAATATACACCGATAAGCGAATCACAAGGGATACATTTTCTGTTTATTTGCAAGTATTTAGCAAATTGCAATATTTTATGACAGCATTCTACAAAGCCCAGCAAGATTCCAAAAAGGTTTTTGAGGAATATTTTTTACCACATCAATTATATTTGAATGCAGCAAATAGAAAGCTTTTGAATCTAAAAGATGATATTCTACGATTGGAAACAAGAAAGAGAAATATTAAAAGTGAGATTTATGCAATCAATATTAAACTAACTAACACGGGAATAAAGAATGAGCAAATATTGAAAGAGAAAATAATAAAATTAGATTCCCAGCACAAAGAATGCACCAAAAACATAGAGGTTTTAAAGAAAATCCAAGAACGAGTTGCAAATCTCATAACATTATTTATAAAAACCTATGAAAAAGATTTTTTAATACGATTTGACAAGGTAAAAGAACAAATTTTTGAGCATATAAAAAATGCACTAAATATTACTATCACTTCACTAGATAATAAAATGTGGCAGCTTGGAATGAGGAGTGAGCCTATCAAAAATCACTTTTTTAAACTTCAAAGTAGCTATTCATTTTGCACTTTAGCTTTTATACAGCAGTATATAAAAACACTTGATAAAAATAAACTAAGCGATAATGATAAATTACTAAGTATGTATATCAATAAATATACAGAAAAAAATACAAAGAGAATTTTGATTGTTTCTAATAGAATCGAATTTGAGATGAAATTAAAGATTGATATTTTGAGAGAATATAAAGATTTTTTGGTAACACAAATAAATAAAAAAATGGAATATCTAATAATAATAACAAATCAAAAATTCGACTTTGTGATAATAGATAATAATATGAAAGAAGATAAGCCAATCGAAATGATAGTGCAAGGTAAAAGCACAAAATTAAATAAAGATTCTACTTTTATTTTAGTTCAAAGCGAGAGCAAATAAATTAATATTTTACAAGGAAAGTAAATTGAATATAAAAAAGATTCTTAAAAATATCTTGGGCGAGGGCGTAGTAGGCAAAATGCGAAATATAAAAAATCTATATTTCGATGGATACAGCACAAAGATTTATTCCCAAGAGGGCGAAGATATGATTTTGGGGCGGATTTTTACCAAGCAAAAGGGAATCTATGTCGATGTGGGGGCTCATCACCCATTTAGATTCTCCAATACTTATCTATTTTATAAACGCGGTTGGCGTGGGATAAATATCGATTGTATGCCAAATAGTATGAATCTTTTTAAAAAATTTAGACCACAAGACATAAATATCGAAGTCGCTATAGGGGGGGGCAGTAAGCAAGAATTAACCTACTATATATTTAACGAACCTGCTTTAAATACATTTTCCAAAGATATTGCCACTAGGCTAGAAAATCACCCAACTTACAAGCTAATCGCCACTAAAAAAATCAAAATGCAAACACTGGCTAGTATCTTGGATGAGAATCTAAATACAATTTTAGAAAGGCTGAATATAGCGGAATCTAGCAAACTGAAAAATGAGTCGAAAAATGGCGAATCTAACGCAGAATCTAAAAACATGGAATCTAATGCTGTAAAATCTAAAGTGGAATCTAATAAAATAGATTTTTTAAGCATTGATGTTGAGGGGCTTGATTTGGAAGTTTTAAAATCAAATAATTGGGAAAAATATCGCCCAAAAGTGGTGCTAGTGGAGAGCTATTTGCGTGATTTAGACGATTTAAGAAATAATGAAGTTTATAATTTTTTGAGCGATAAAAATTATGCTATCCTTGCGAAAACCTTTAATACAATGATTTTTCAAACAAAAGATAAATAATTTCTTGGCAAATTTGGGGCGATTTATCCAAGTTAAATTAATAGAAAATGGAGTGCAAATGAAAATCCACATAATAACCACAACCTTTGGAGATTTAAGCGAAGCAGAAAAGATTAGGGATTTGCTACTTGGCGATTATCTTAGCTCTTGCATTCAAATCCAAAAAATCCAAAGTAGCTATATTTGGCAAGATAAAATCTACAATGAAACAGAATATAAAATGTCGATAAAAACCACCAAAAAGAATCTTAAAAAGCTAAAAAATAGGATTCTCTCCACGCATTCATACGAGATTCCAGAGATTTTGATTTATAAGGCAAAAAGCACGAAAAAATATCTAAAATGGCATAAAAGTAGCATAAAATAGAATCTAAAAACTTGTTAGCTCATTATACATACTATCTCGTAATACAGGGACAAAACCAGCATCTTTTATTTGAAAAATAAGCTCTTCTTTGCTAAGCCCTTTTTTGCTATTTGCTCCACCTGCACTTTGGATATTTTCTTTTTCAATCGTGCCATCAATATCATTTGCACCAAATTCCTGTGCAACAAGTGCTAGATTCAATCCTAAAGTCGCCCAATATGCCTTTATATTTGGTATATTTGGGAGTAAGATTCTACTTATTGCAATAGTTTTTAAAATCTCAATTCCACTTGGAAAATTATTAACATTTAAAAAATTATTTTGTTTTTGATATAGCAATGGAATAAACGCATTAAATCCCCCGGTTTTATCCTGCAATTCGCGGATTCTCAATATATGGCTTATTCTATGCTCTTTAGATTCTATATGTCCAAAAAGCATTGTTGCATTGCTTTTATAGCCCATATTATGCCAAATGGAGTGAATCTTTAGCCAATTATCGCTATCAACCTTTCCTTTACAAATTTTTTCTCTAATTTCTTTATCAAATATTTCAGCTCCGCCACCGGGCATAGAATCTACACCAGAATCTTTCATATCATTTAAAATCATTTCGTAGGATTTATTAAATTTTCTATGCAAAAAATCCACTTCCGCGGCTGTCATAGCTTTAATATGAATATCATTAAATTTTTGCTTTATGGTTCTAAAAATATCAAAATACCATTCATATAGATAGTTTGGATTATGTGCACTAACAATGTGAAATTCTCTAGCACCTCGCTCATAGGCACTTTTTGTATCGCTTAATATTTCTTCTTTTGTCATCTCATAAGGATTTGGATTTTTTCTATGTGATGAAAATGCACAAAACTTACAAATATCTACACAAATATTGCTTGGATTTATATGTCTATTCATATTGAAATAAACCTTATTTTTATGAAGATTTTGTCGAATATCATCAGCAAGATTCCCAAGTGTAAATAAATCATAATCATATAATTTAACTAAGTTTTTGACACTCAAATCATCTAAATCAATCATACTTTATACCTTAGTAAATTTTATTTTTCGTTGGAAATTCTAGCATATTTTATTATCAAACATAATAAAATAGAATATTATAGTTGGAATATTATTTGCTTTTTTAATATAAATCTTAAGATAAATGGGCAAGATTTTGTATAATTGATTTATATTAGTCAAGATTTAGAATATAATTGCGATATTTATGTGTAATTTTCGCCTAAGGTTAAAGAATGAATCCATTTAGTGATGCAAAAAATGTATTTTTAGAAAAAGTTGATAATATGGATTATATTGATTTAGACATCAATATAACCGCTAGAAGCAAATTAGAACAGCTAATAAAAAAAGTTCCATTTCAAATTGTTATTTTGACAGGGAAACCCGGAGTTGGAAAAAGCTATCTCATACAACAATTAGCAAGGAGCATTCCGCCTGAAACCTTACATATACAACTTTTTCCTTTTTTATCATTAAATGGATTCTTAGCACAACTTCATTTAAAGTTTCTGCCACATTTGCCAATAAATAAAAATATGACAAGAGATGAGTTTTTCAAAAGTTTCTCTACGAATTTACCTAAGAATGATTTAAGTCCCACAATCATAATTGATGAGGTTCAACTTTATGGAGATAAAGAGCTTGAAGTTATAAGAATGCTTTCGGATTGTCGAGTATTTCGATTTATATTAGTAACTCACGCATTAAAACACAAAGAAGTATTAAATGAAAGTTATTTTACTTCAAGAATTTGGGATAAAATCATAATCGACCAATTAGATGTGAAAAATGTTCGACTTTTTGTAACACAAAAGCTAACTAAAGCTAGATTGGAATCTGTTCTAAACCTACTCAATGATAGCCATTATAAATTTATGTATAAACAAACAAGTGGAAATCTAAGACTATTAACTAGAATGTGCTTTTTATTATTCGATATTTGTGAATATTATTATAGTGTCGAGCCTACCACATTTCACAAAAATATTATTCCTAAGAAATACATAGAAATGGCTGCCATAGAATTAGGGGGGCTGGATGCAAGGTAAATATAGAATTTATCTTTCATATTTCATAGTAATACTAATTGGAATCTTACTTTATTTATTTTTCATATTTTTCATATCATATAAAATAGATGATGAATTAGAAACATTAAGCGATAAAGAAATTATCACAAAAGATTTAGAACAATCCCCAATAGAATTAGAAACATCAATTATAATAGATTCAAATGCTACATTAAAACAAGATTCTGCAATAGAAAATCCAGAACAAATCTATACAATCAAAGCCGATGTTTTAAATATAAGGGAAGAGCCAAATACACAATCAAAGATTATAAAACAATATGTGCAAGATGATAATATCATAATCACAAACATCAAAGATGGTTGGGGTGAGCTAAAAAATGGCGGATTTGCGTATATGGAATTACTAAGTAAAAATAATAATCCAAATGCAAAAATAGCACCTGATACGGGAGTGCAAATCTATACAATCAAAGCCGATGTTTTAAATATAAGGGAAGAGCCAAATACACAATCAAAGATTATAGACAAGCTTCTTAAAGATGAAAAAGTCCAAATACGAAACATAGATAAAGATTGGGGAGAATTGCTTGGTGGCGGATATGTGTATATGGAACTATTAGAAGAAAGCGATTTTGATTGAAACTTTTTGCCGTTTTTGGGAATCCAATAAATCACTCAAAATCTCCAATATTACATAATTTTGTATTCTACAAATTAGGAATTGATGCACGATATATCCGCTATTTATTGGAATCTAGCGATAATTTTAGAGATTTATTTTTTTCACTTGGTTTAAATGGAGCTAATATCACACTCCCTTATAAAGAATCCTTAGTAAAATATTGTGATGAAATACGAGGAATTGCCAAAAATATTGGTGCGATAAATACTATTGTGCGAGAAGATTCTAATCTTATTGGATACAACACAGATGGGATTGGATTCTACAAAAATATAGAAAATGAAAATATTAAAAATGCTCTAATACTAGGTGCTGGAGGCAGTGCAAGGGTGATTGCATTTGTATTAAGGCAACATAATATTAATGTAAATATTGCAAATAGAAACTCTAAGAATCTAGATTTTTTCCACAACAATGGCTTTAAAGTATGCCTAAATAACGAGATTGTATATAATGAAAGTTTTGACATCATCATTAATGCAACCTCATCATCAATAAATGATAGTTTGCCCATTCCACGCAATAATTTGGAAAATCTATTTAGCAAAACAAACATTGCTTTTGATTTGATGTATGGCAGGGAGTGTAGATTTCTAGAGTTAGCAAAGATAGAGAATCTAAAAAGGAATAATCTAAAAACACAAAATATAAAAATAATAGATGGTTCAAAAATGCTTTTATATCAAGCAATATCCGCTTCAAGTCTTTTTCTAAACATAGAGGAAAATATTATCGCCAAACCTATGAAAGAAATGTATAGCATTATAAATCTTTGAAATTTTTAGATAATTCTAAAAAGAGAAATAATAATTTTAAATCTTTTTATATTTTATTTATAAATTTGTAATAAAATATAAATGTTTAAACTAAATTTTAAAGGAAAGATGATGAAAAAAATATTATTGGCTATTTGTATTTTAAGCGGTTTTTTGTTTGCTGCAGATATGTATAATCCAAAGGCAGAAAAAAAGAATTTGACAATAGAAATCGAGCTATTGGGTAAAGATGGAAATACTAAAGTAGGCGAGATAGTAGCAGTAGAAACTAAATATGGTGTGGCTTTCTATCCAAATCTAAGCGGATTAGAGCCGGGACTTCATGGATTCCACATACATCAAAATGCCGATTGTGGTCCAACTGATAAAGGTTTAGGAATGAAAGCTGGCGGGCATTGGGACCCAGATAATACTGGAAAACATTCATATCCATGGGACGATAAAGGACACAAGGGCGATTTACCAGCACTTTATGTAGATAAAGATGGCAAAGCTACTAATCCAGTTCTAGCTCCAAAAATCAAATCCCTTGATGAAATCAAAAATAAATCTTTAATGATTCACATCGGTGGAGATAATCACCACGACCACCCTGCTGCACTTGGTGGCGGTGGAGCTAGAATGGCTTGTGGTGTTATAAAATAACATAATCTTATGATATTTGATATTAGAGATGGATATTTATCCACTCTAATTATTCAAGATTCCAGCCATTGCTTGGAATCTTTATTTAATTCTTTCAAATAAATCTATCATAGAATCTAAAAAATGAGATTCTGCAATAAACCCATAAAAACTTTAAGATTCTAATAATTAGCTAAAAATAGATTCTTAAGCGATATTTGGCAGATTTCCTTGAAAAATATCCTTTAACGTTCGCACACTAAGCCATAAAAGCGTAAGTGTAACTATGAATAAAAATATTATAGATAACATATGCAAAAATGGCTTATCAATAGCATTTGCCATTTTAAGCGTAGCTACTAATGTCGCACTTAATGGGAAGCTCACAGCCCACCAAGTTACTTTAAATGGACAGCAAAAGCGACTTTTTAGCATTTGTGGAATCATAGATATAAACATAAAAATGGCGATAAAATAAAGCATTTGAGCAAATAAATCCACACTCCCCACAACTTCCACATAAGCGGAAAATCCCACAGAAAACGGAGCTATTAATATCATCAAAGATGGCTTTAGTTTCTCTGGCATTGGCTCAATGAATAATATCCTAGAAAGAACAAGAGTAAAAATAGGCAATGCGAAAAAAAGCCCGATAGATAGGGCGATTAACGATATATCGTAGCCAAAAGAAAAATCAAAAAGATGAAATGCTAAGGGAATATCCAAAGTCCCTACTACAGGGATTATCCACGCTGGAGTAACATGAGTGTGCTCTTGGGTTACGCCAAGCCAAAAAGAAACGATATGAAGTGCAAAAAGAAACATTAATATAACCCCCAAAACCCATAAAAAAGCCGCAACTCTTGGCATATATGAATATAGGATTATTGGCAAAAGCAATATTGAGATAATAAAAGTGCCAAAAAAGCTCCTTGTAAGTGGGCTTTTGTATTCGGCTTTGAAAGAATCATAGCTAGTGATGATTTTTAAAAGATAACATACACATAAAGCAATAAAAGATATTATAGCGATAGCCCCGATTATTTCCCCTATTATCTTAGGAAGTCCATATATATTAGATGCTAACCTCCACCCAATACTTAAGCCAGAAAGTCCCATAACAGAACCAAAAAAGCTCACAGGCAAATAGCTAAATAATCCCTCTTTTTTATCCATAATTCAATCTCCATAGATTTATAAAACATAATTAAGCAGATGTTTCTTAAATATCGCATAAAAGCATAGAAAATCTCTTTTAATTTTAATTTGAACTTGAAATAATAATACCTATACTCTTAAGTAAAGCTTTTTGATTATTGGTTATTTATTTTTATAATAAGATTTATTCTCATTTGAAAAATTATTAGTTTATATTATAATAATCTATGGCAATATATTCTAATAAAGTTTTTGAAAACCCCATTGAAATAATAGATATAAAAGGAAAACAAAATATCTCATCAGCACTTAATAAACTTGAAAGGCTAAGCAGAAAATTCTATGCACTTGGGTATATAAACTATGATTATACACATTTATATTTTGAGATTTTTGATAGCTATAAAAAATATATCCCCAGCAAGATTCCAACAAAATTAGGAATTATAAAAAATCCACTAATCACAAAGAATGAATATCTAAAAAATGTTGAGATAATAAAAGAAAATATTGCAAATGGCATAACTTACGAAGTGAATTATACCTATCCATTTCACATTAAAACCAATTTAGATGGCTTGGAGCTTTATGAATCTTTATTAGCTAAGCAAAAAACACCCTATACTATGTTTATGCAAAATAAATATATATCTTTGCTTTCCTATTCCCCAGAATTATTTTTTAGAATAAAGAATAATAAAATATATACTAAGCCTATGAAAGGAACCGCCCCTAGGGGAAAAGGGATAGATGATAATGAAATGTATAATTTTTTATATAATGATATAAAAAATCGAGCAGAAAATATAATGATTGTTGATTTGATACGAAATGATTTAAGTATAATTGCAAAATGTGGAAGTGTGCGTGTAGATAAGCTATTTGATATAGAAAAACACCTAACATTATTCCAAATGACATCGAAAATATCAGCTGAATTAAAAGATGATGTTAGACTTAGTGATGTGTTTAGAGCCATTTTTCCTTGTGGTTCTATAACAGGAGCTCCAAAAATATCAACAATGCGTATTATTAAAGAAATAGAGTCATTCAATAGAAATATATATTGTGGGGCAATCGGCTTTTTATCACCAAAAGAAATTATATTTAGCATACCAATAAGAATCCTATATGGGCAAAATCATAATTATACTTACCACACAGGTAGTGCTATCATCTGGGATTCTGTAGCAGAAGATGAGTTTGAAGAAACTATTATAAAAACAAAATTTCTTGATACAGATTTTCAGCTTATAGAAACAGCTATTGATGATTGGGATAGGCATTTGCAAAGATTAAAAAAATCTGCAAAAGAATTAGGTTTTATATGGAACAAAGAGTTAGAAAATATCACATTACAAAAAAACAAAATAACTAGGGTTATTTTAAATAAAGATGGGTTTTTTAAGCTTGAAATAAAAGACCTAAATCACATAAAAACTAAAAAGATTTGTTTAAAAGGTCAAGTAAATAGTAAAAATCCATTTTTATACCATAAAACAAATATTAGAATAGAAAAGAGTGGCGATTATTTTGATGAAATTCGAATAAACGAAAAAGGAGAGATAACAGAAGGAACATTCACAAATATCGCAATTAAGACTAAAGACGGCATATTTACACCACCTATTGCCTGTGGATTACTAGCTGGAATATATAGAGCAAAACTTTTAGATGAAAATTTTATGAGCGAAAAAGTATTGTATCCAAAGGATTTAAAAACGGCTGAAAAAATATATTGTTTTAATTCTGTTAGAAAACTAGTAGAAGTTGAGTTATGCTAATAATAGATAATTATGATTCATTTACATATAATATTGTTCAATATTTTCAAATACTCGGCATTAAGCCAATTATTATACAAAATGATAAAAAAAGCCTTAGCCAGATAAAACAACTTAAATTTAATAGGATTGTATTAGGTCCGGGTTGGGGAACGCCTGATAATGCAGGTATAAGCCTTGATATTATTGATTTTTATAGAGATAGATTGCCCATTTTAGGGGTATGTTTAGGTATGCAATGTATAGCAAAATATTATGGAGCGAGTATTATAAAAGCCACAAAACCATATCATGGTAAAACATCACAAGTTTATTTTAACCAGCATTACCCATTATTTAATAACATCAAACAAGGTTTTAATGCCATAAGGTATCATTCGCTTATAATCGACATTCCAAAAAATAATTTTTCAATAAAAGTAATTGCCAACACAGATGAAAATATTCCTATGGCAATAAAAATAAAAGATAAAAATATATATGGAGTGCAATTTCACCCAGAAGGAATTCTAACAGAAAGTGGCATTGAGATTTTTAGAAATTTCTTAAATACTACTTGATTTTTAGGCTATTCGACAATTATCATTAGTTGATATATGCTAGAGATATGTATGACTTTGTATAGATATTTTTTATACAACTTATGAGAATACACAAAAAATAAAATGTAAGATGAGAAGCAAAAACCACAATTGCAAAAAATTATTACAAAAGATTTTCAAGCAACATTCATCTTGACAAAAAACCTAGTTTTTACTAGAAACCGCGTTTTATCATAAAGGGGAGTAAAGCTTTTTAGCAAAACTTCGACTAAAACCTCATAAATGAATATAAAAATTACTAACTTCATTTATTTTAGTTCGTAAGACTTGGATATTTGTTTAAAATAATTTAAACTGGGATTCTGCGAATTTAGATTCTGGCTTACGCTTAAAAGCCGGGAACAATATCGATATGCTAATAAGGGCGAAAAACCCGAGTGGGACGATAGTGGTTGGGTATGATATGGTAACTAAATTTGGCAGTGATAATTTGGTATTTGTGGAAACTGCGGGCGACTTTATGCCAACAAAAATCAATATTATTAAGGAAGTAAATGGCGGATATTTGGTCGCTAGAGATAATTTCAGCGAGAAAAGCAATCTAGCAACTGGAGCGATAATCGTGCTAAAAAGGGGTTATGAGTGATTTGAGTTTTGAGTAAATGGGATTTCGTGGGGAATCTTAAAAAAGCTAAAAGTGTGTGTTTTGGAATCTAGATTCTACGAAATGCGTGGAATAGGAATCTAGAATCTACGAAATTTTATGAATCTAGATTCTTGTGTTTAGAGAAATGTTTTAAAGTATTTTGCTCTCGATAATCTATGAACTTCATTTTACGAAGCTTTGCTTTCCCGCCCATCGCCCTTTTTTGGGTGTTAAAGCATAGGATTTTAGTTTATGAAAAATTGCTACGCAATTTTTAAAAGAGATTCTATTGTAATAAATACCTTAAACTTCTCATTTTTGGGCGAATCTCAAAACGAGGCGAAAGTCGAAGTTTCTTTATCAATAAACGAATCTTTTACTAGAAACTTCACTTCGCTTGTTTTACCACTAACGCCTATTTTTCACTAAAACACAGAATCTAAAAAACCCACTCTTTTTATTATTTAAAAGATTCCATAAGATTTTTAAAGCTACAAACAAGAATCTAAAAGAATCCGCTTAAAAAATATCAAGCAAATTCCAGATTCTAAAATAGCTAAAATGGGCTTTAAACAAAAGCTACAAGGCTTTTTACTTCGCAATTCCCTCGATTGCAATGGCAATTCTCACTTCCTCGCCAAGTGCGGCATTTGGAGTGCTTTTTGCAATATCAAAATCTTTTCGATTGATTTTACCGCTGATTTCTAAGCCTACGATTTCCTTACCTTGATTATTTTTCGCTACTCCGCCAAGCTCTACATCAAAAACCACTTGTTTTGTAATGCCCTTAATTGTAAGGTCAAATGTGCCTTTTTCGCCATCTAATTTTACTAATTTAAGCGTAGCTTTAGGGAATTTCGCCACATCGAAATACTCAGGGTCTTTGATATGAGCGTCTCTACCTTCGCTGTTTGTGTTGATTGAATTCACATCTACTTCGCCATTTAGGGCAATTAGCTTATTATTTTCTACGCTAATCACACCGCTAAATTTACCAAAATTCCCACTAGTTGTGCTAACTGTCATATGCTTAATCTTGAATTCTATCGCTGAATGCGATGGGTCCACATTATAATCTTTCGCCGATAAAATACCAAATGACAAAATACTTGCCACAAAAAACACTAATATTTTTTTCATTATTTCTCCTTGATTTTTAATTAAAATTTCTAAATTTTTAAATTTAGTGCATTATTATACTTAACAAACCCCCTGAAAATCAATTTTTAAGCCTAATTTATCATATTTTTAATGCTAAAGATTCTATCCAACTCCTCTTTACTTAAATATCCCCGCTCTAGCGTGATTTCATAAACATTACGATTGCTATTTAACGCCTCTTTTGCGATTGATGCGGACTTTTCATAGCCAATAATTGGGCTAAGTGCCGTTACAATCCCAACGCTATTTAACACAAAATTCTTACAAATCTCTTTATTTGCGGTGATTCCATTGATACATTTTGTGGCAAGTGTGAGATTTGCATTCTCTAATAAGATTATCGAATTAAGCAAAGAATACACGATTACTGGCTCAAATACATTTAGCTGGAGTTGCCCGCCCTCGGCTGCCATAGTGATTGTCATATCGCTTCCTATCATTAGATAGCAGACTTGATTTACCACCTCTGGTATTACGGGATTGACTTTGCCGGGCATTATAGAGCTTCCGGGTTGCATTTTAGGGAGATTTATCTCATTTAGCCCAGCTCTTGGACCCGAGCTTAAAAGCCTTAAATCATTGCAAATTTTGGAGAGTTTCACAGCCGCCCTTTTTAAAACACCCCCAAGTTGCACATATGCCGAAGTGCTTTGGGTGGCTTCGATTAGATTCCTAGCAGTTACAAAGTCGATATTTGTTACTTCTCTAAGCTTAGATTCCACGATATTTTTATAATTTTTTGGAGCGTTTATCCCCGTGCCTATCGCTGTTCCACCTAGATTTATAATCTTAAATTCATTCCTAGAATCTAAGATTCGACTAGAATCTTTTTGTAGCATCGAAGCAAAGGTCGAAAACTCCTGCCCCAAAGTCATCGGCACGGCGTCTTGAAGCTGGGTTCGTCCCATTTTTATAACATCCTCAAACTCCTTTGCTTTTCTCTCAAACGATTCGCTTAGGATTTTCATAGATTCCGCCAAGTTTCCAAGCCTTAAATAAAGTGCTAGGCGAATCGCCGTAGGATAGACATCATTGGTCGATTGACTTTTATTTATGTGGTCGTTTGGGTGGCAAAATTCATACTCGCCCTTTTTATGTCCCAAAATCTCCAACGCCACATTCGCGATGACCTCATTTGCATTCATATTCGTGCTTGTCCCCGCCCCTCCTTGAATCATAGGGACTACGAACTGCTCGTGAAATTCCCCCTCTAAAATCCTATCACACGCCTTTATTATGGCGTCTTTAAGCTTAGAATCCAAAAGCCCAAGCTCGAAATTTGCTAGTGCTGCAGCTTTTTTCACCATTACAATACTACTGATAAAAATGGGAAAATCACTTAATTTTTCCTTTGAAATAGGAAAATTCTCAATCGCCCTAAGGGTTTGAATCCCATAGTAGCAATCATCACTAAGCTCCATTTCACCGATAAAATCTCTCTCAATTCGTTTCATATATTTCCTTTATTTTAAACTATTTTGATTATAACAATTTGTTACTAATTTTTAAATATTTTGCAAAATCTAAAGATTGTTATAAATATCACCCTCTAAAATAGTGGGAAAAATATGAGAGTGATGGGGATTTTGTTTGCTTTGAAATGCCAGTTTGCGAGGTTTTCGGGATTTTGGGGCGTGATTAAGTCGCTTAAATCTGCGGAATTTTCGTGGGATTCTTGGGTGTTGTATGGGCGGATTTCTGGGTAGATTAAAAGGACTTTGATTTTGGAATCCGGGGTTTGGGTGTCGCTGGTGTTTGCGTATTTACAAGCATAGGCGAAAACTTGATATAAATCGCTTTGGGCGATTTTATTCAAGCTATCTATATTTTTCCATTTTGTATCAATGATGAGAATCTTAGATTCGCCGGACTTTTTAAGTCTTGCTACAATATCCGGGAGAAGTTTAAACTTATCCCCATTCGCCGTGTTTATAAGATGTTTCGGGCTATGTTCGGCTTGGGCTTCTATCTCGTAATCTTTGGCGTGAATTTTTAGCATTTTTGTTACAAAAGATTCAAAAAGTTTATTCATGTCAAGTAGAAACGCAAATGCCAAATCCGCCCCGCTATATGGCGTCCAAGCCTTGTGGCATAGGAAAATCTCACACCACTTCAAAACTAGCTCATACGCCTTGAAATGCCGTGAAATGCGACATTTTGCAAAATCCGCACTTATGTTGCAGCTCGCCCTAATCTCATCAAAAATAAATCGCAATTGATTTAGCCGCACACTAGTTTTGGGGCTAAAACTCCCTTGATATAACAAATGTAGCGTAGAGACAATCAAGCGATTTGGCGCTATATCGGCGATAAATTCATCACTTTGGGTGAAAAATCGCTCTTTGTGGGCGAGATTGTGCTTTAAATTTTCGCCAAAAAGTAGCTTGCCTTTTAGGAATTTGCGATTTTGCGATTTTTCTACATAATCGCTTTTAATGCCTTGTTTTACGAGCTTTTCGACCTCATCGATAAACATAATGACAAAGATTTCTAAAAGCGGAAGTTTGTTTATATTTAGATTTGCCAAATCGTTCTTTTTAAATGGAGAATCTTTAAGCGATTCTAGGCAATTTAATAAAATCTGCTTGGAAGCACAAAGGGGGCAAGTTTTGAGATTCTTGCTATTTGGGGAATTTGCTGGATTTGTGGAATCTATGGGGCTTTTAGATTCTGCTGATTTTTTAGATTCGCCCACATTTGCGGAATCTTTACTTGTGGAATCTAAATCCGCCCCAAAATACGCCATTTTATCCTTAAAAGATTCCTTGTCAAACTTATATTTTTCCTCACATTCGCAGTCGATAGATTCTCTATCCCTATAAATCTTAGGGAGAATCTCCACGCAAAAGCCACTTTTAGTCTGCAAAAGCCCCACGAAATTTTTTGCTTGAAGTGTGGCTTTGCCGTGAAATCTTAGAAATTTATCGTTATTTTTGCCTTTGGCAAATTCCTCTAATTCATCAAAATACTTTTTTGCTTTTGCCTCATCGCCACAAATTGCCGCTATTTTATCAATGTCAATTTTTCCCCACTCGGTGATAATTAGCGTTCTTTTTGGATTCATTTTGTGGCTTTATTCGGCGGGATTTTCATTTGATTTTTTCTGCGGAATCTTTAGGGTAAATTGCTATAAAATCCGCTTCGCTCCAATCGCCAGAATCTGTGATTTCATACACCTTTTTATCGCTATCTTTAAAATAATCACTCGAACCCAAATCGCCCATATCTTTAACTTTTATCATTACATTATCGCCCAAAACAGCGGAGATTTTGGCGTAATCATCATAGAAATACTCTTGCAAAAGTGGAATAATTTTGTTTTTAAAGACCTCTTTTAAGTCCTCCAAATTTTTCACATTCATAAAAAAGCTATGCCCGATTGTGTGCTCTCTATCAAGTAAAAATTCAATTCGCCTATTCATCATCTCCAACATTTTCGCCAGATTCACGCCCTCGCGTTCCTCCAAATTCGAAGCGTCCGGCATCATCTCAATAAAGCTAAATCTCCGCCTTAACGCCGTATCCAGCAGTGCGATACTCCTATCTGCCGTATTCATCGTGCCGATAATATAAAGATTCCTCGGCACCCCAAAAGTATCGCCACTATATGGGAGCCTCACGCGGATTTCCTCGTTATTATCTTTGTCTTTATCTAAACAAATGCGTTTATTGTCCTCAATTAGCGTGATTAGCTCCCCTAGAATCTTGCTGATATTCCCACGATTTATCTCATCTATGATTAAAATATATGGCTTTTCCTTAATCTGCTCTTTGGATTTTTTTGAATCTTCAAGATTTTTTAACGCAATTTCGCAGAGATTTTTAAAGATTCCGCTTTGGACTTCGTAGGCGATATGTTCGCTTTCATCGCTTACATCAGGCTTAATCCCCTCGACAAATTCCTCATATGAATAGCTTTGGTGAAATGTGATAAATTCAATCTGCCCTTTTTCCTTAAAATCATTGAAAATTTTCTTTGCCTCACCCCTATTATCGTGTGGGATTTCGGCAATCTCGCCGTATTGTTTAAGAATCAAGAGTGCCTTATCTATCGTATTATAAGTTTTCCCCGTGCCCGGCGGTCCATATAGGATTTGATTTAGCGGAATCTCATTTTCACTTTTTGCAGATTCATTAATTTCACTTTGAGATTCCTCATCGTCTAATTCATCTTTGGCATTCTTGCCATATTTGTTCCACAATGGCTTAAATTTTTCATCTCTCATCATTTCATATGTGTATGTTTTATCTTTCAAAAGCTCTTTGTGGATTTTTGAAATAGGCGAATTTTCATCTATGTTAGGTTCATCTTTTGCGATTTTCCTTAAAGTTTCTGTTCTAAAAATAAACACAATTTTTAAATCATCTAAATTTTGATACATAAATGCAAGAGCCCACTTAGTGCTATTTCCCAAATCAATTTTATCAATAGCCTCTAAATTATTGTTTTGACTTGCTTCTATGATTTGAATGATTCTTTTTTTTATACTCTCAAATGCCTCTTGCGCACTCTCGCCATATTTTTGATTCCACTGATATTTTCCATCAAATTTCATATGTTCTTTTTGTGGCTTATTGTTTGTCCTAAAAATCCCCCAGTTAGCACTAAAAGCACCGCGAAAGCCGGTAATTTTTAATTTGTGTTCTAAAAAATATGTAAAATAATCATCGTTATTTTCGCCTTTTAGATTCGTGTATTCCTCTAGCTTCATTTTTTTAACATTCTCTAAGCTGTATTTCTTTTGAAATTCCGCAACAATTTCTCTAAAATTACCCATTCCCCGCTCCTTTAAATATATTATTTAAAATTATTTTAAGATTATGCTACATATTCCGCCTTGATTTAGATTTCTAATTGTAGCAAAAGCATTATCCTAATTACCCCAACATAGAATCCAAGTAGAATCTAAAAGATTCCAAAGCACGAAAGCATGAACAAAAATATTTTAAAGTATTATTATAACCCCCCCCTTAATACCTCATTAAAAGCGAGATATTTTTAAGATTTGGGTGAAAATGACAAATATCTTATAGAATCTCATTTTTTGTAAAAATGCCACTTTTTTGTTATTTGGCTTTTTTGGTGGGAAACATTCACTTTGTTTTATAAAGCAATGGATTTTAAAAGTGCTATGGGGTGGTAAAATAAGGTTTTCAAGGTGGAGTTACTAAGAAATGGTAAATTTCCTAAAAGGGCAATTATCGTAAGGACGGACTTTTTAAGAAATTTTGTCCGTCCGCTAAAAATCATAAACCTTTTACTATATCATAAGTATCTTGTGCGATTACTAGCTCTTCGTTCGTTGGGATTACGCAGACCTTGACATTAGAATCTGGCGTAGATATGATTGCCTCCGTGCCAACGGTATTGACATTTACCTCTTTGTCTAGCTTTACACCCAAGAATCCCAAATGCTCGACTATCATTCCTCTTATATATACGGCATTTTCGCCCACACCCGCACAGAATGCAACCGCATCGATGCCATTCATCGCAGCCATATATGAGCCGATGTATTTCGCCACACGATAAGCAAATACGCCCCTTGCGAGTTTTGCAAGCTCATTGCCCTCCTCATCAGCTTTTAGCAAGTCTCTAAAATCACTTGATAGCTTGGAGATTCCAAGCACACCGGATTTTTTATTTAATATATTTAGAATCTCATCAATATTTAGATTTTCCTTTTTTGCGATATATTGAATAACCGCTGGGTCAATATCGCCACTTCTAGTTCCCATCGCAATACCCTCTAGCGGGGTTAGTCCCATACTTGTATCAATGCTCTTGCCATCTTTTACCGCACAGATGGACGAGCCATTCCCAAGATGGCAAGTAATAATCTTAGAATTATTTATATCAAGTCCCAAAAACTCCGCAGTTCGCTTACTTACAAAGCTATGACTTGTCCCGTGGAATCCATATTTTCGCACTTTATATTTTTCATACCACTCATATGGAAGTGCGTATAAATAGGCTTTTTTAGGAATGCTTGAGTGAAATGCCGTGTCAAAAACCGCCACTTGTGGAATCTTTGGTAGTAAATCTCTACAAGCCTCAATTCCCATAATATGTGCTGGATTATGAAGTGGGGCTAAATCGCTACAATCCCTGATTTTCCCTAACACATCATCATTTATCAACACAGATTTAAAGAAGTGCTCACCGCCGTGAACTACCCTATGCCCGATTGCCTTTATCTCATCAAGCGATTTTATCACACCATATTCACTATCCAAAAGCGCATCAAATACAAGCTTGATGGCACTTTTATGGTCTGGCATTGGGGTTTCTTTTTGCATTTTTTTACTACCGGCTTTGTGTTTTATCACGCTACCATCTATATAAATCCTATCACATATCCCAGATGATAAAACATTTTTTGTATTAATATCAATTAATTGATATTTTAGCGACGAGCTACCACAATTTATTACTAATATATTCATTTTAATCCTTTATTTATTTTACTTTGTTGCTTGAATGGCAGTTATTGCGACTGCTCCAACTATATCCTTGCTATTGCAACCGCGGCTTAGGTCGTTTATCGGCTTTGTCATTCCCTGTGTGATTGGTCCATAGGCTTCAGCTTTTGCTAGTCTTTGAACCAACTTGTAGCCGATATTTCCAGCATCAATATCTGGGAAGATTAGCACATTGGCATTTCCTGCTATTTTAGAATCTGGAGCTTTTGATTTTCCTATCTCAGGGACAATTGCTGCATCAAGCTGTAATTCGCCATCGATTTGTAAATCTGGGTCTTGATTTTTTGCGATAGCTAATGCCCTTAATACTTTTTCTATTTTTGGGTGCTCTGCACTGCCATAAGTCGAGTGGCTAAGAAGTGCTACTTTAGGCTCTTCTCGCATTAATTGCCTAAAACTTTTCGCCGAGGAAATTGCAATTTGTGCGAGTTCTTCATCGCTTGGGTCTTGGATAAGCCCACAATCGGAGAATAAAAATATCCCACTACTACCATATCCTAACCCAAAGTTGCAATTAGGCACAATTATCACAAAAAAGCTAGAAACAATCTTTGTATTTTCCGCTGTGCCTATGATTTGCAATCCAGCTCGAATAACATCAGCAGTCGCATTAATCGCACCTGCGACCATTCCATCGGCTTTATCATCACGCACCAATGCTGCACCAAAATAAAGCGGGTCGTTTAGCAAGAGATTTCTAGCCTTATGCTCGTTCATTCCCTTATGTTTACGCAATTTTATAAACATTTCTACATATTTATTTGTTAAATCGCTATTTTTTGGGTCAATTATTTGAACCTTATCTGGATTATCAATTTTTTTTGCAATCTCATTTTCATCACCGATTAGAATAATATCCGCAAAATCATCTTTCACAATGATATTTGCAGCTTCTATCGTCCGCTTATCAACACTCTCAGGTAAAACTATCGTTTTTCGAAACTCTTTCGCTTTTCGCTTTAGATTATTTACAAAATCCATTTTTCCCCCTTATAATTTTATAGTTTGTAATGAATGATAAAATAAAAATAGCAAATAATGCAAATAAAAATTATTAATAATGGATTCTTGTTTGTATTAAAGTGTATAAATTTCGCGTAAAAATCTAATATTTAGATTTTTTTTGCTAGAATTAGCGACTTGAAATTTAAAATTTTCAAGTTTAGTAAGATTTTGGCAGAGATTTAGCGAAATTTCAACAAAAACTTTGCCTATTGCAAAGATGAGTTTTACTAGTTTCGCGAAGTAAACACCTTAGATTCTCGAATTTTGCTTTAGCAAAAGTATTTGTAGCTTTAAGGATTTGACAAGAAAGCTTCGCTTTGAAAGGGCAAAATCCTTTGTCCCAAAGACTAGCGTGGCAAGGAAACTTCGCTTCGCTTATTTTGGAGTTTTAAAACAAACGAGATTCTACTTCCCTTCTCGATTTTTAGACGAGGTCTAAATAATCGTAGCTTTAGGGTGTTTAAGAGGGCAACGCCCTCCATCGCAAGGACGAATTTTACTAGTTTCGTGAAGTAAGAAATCTTAGTGGACCGGTGGGTGAGTTGGCTTAAACCACATCCCTGCTAAGGATGCGTAGTCGCAAGATTACCGAGGGTTCGAATCCCTCCCTGTCCGCCATACTTTTTAATACTTATATCAATCAATTTAAAGCTTTTACATAAGATTAATTATTAGAAAACTAAGGGTAATTTAGCCTAGTTTTTTGGAATTACAATTTTCTTACAAAACTACATTAAAAAATATTTATTTTCTACTTTTTTCTATGCCATTCCCTGTATATTGGGTGAGTTGAGTAGCCAAATATAGAATTTAGGATATAATTAATTTAAAGAATTTATTTTATATTAATTTAATTTATTAAAGAAAGGGGAAAGAAATATGTTAAAAAGAGTATTAGTATTATTGGGCGTTTGTGGATTGTTGGTTACTTTAAGTGCAGATATGGATAGTTATTATAAAACACAAGAAGAGGCAGCAAAAAGACTTCAAAAAGAACTTGATGAGTTGGAAGCAAGAAATAAAGCTAAAGGTAAAATGCTTGATGAAATGACATTAGATGAGGGTAGACCACCATTTAGTGTTAAATATCTTTATAATAACAAACTTTTAACTGGTTGTATGTTGGTTGAAGGGGAAAAAGAATATAAGAAGTGTTTAAAAGGTGAAGTTAAAGCATATAAGGATAGAACCACTAATTCAGAAACATATCTAACTAGAGAACAATGGAAAGCAAAATATAATTTAGAGCCTGAAGATACTTATTTTTGTCGCTCAATCAATAAACAACTAAATAAAGAAGACTATTTAAAGCAATATAAAAAGGATAGATGTAGTTTGTTTTATTAAGAGATTAGCATTATGAGTGATAGGGAACTTAAAGTATTTATATTAGGCAAAATCCTTGTAGATTTATTAGGTGAAAAAGAGGCTATAGCTGATTTGGAATTGTTATATGAACGACACCCTGAAATGTTTAGAGATAGGGAAGAAGTCGCAGAAGTCATTGAGCGAGTTATTAATGAGCCTGAAATTGTTATGAAAAATCCACAGAACAAAAGAGATGATGAGATTTTAGTAGCAAAAATGTTAGATGAGCGTAAAATGGGAGATGTAATAATATAAGAATTACAACGAAAAAACTACTATTTTCCATGTGAATAAAAAAGGATTAAGAGATTTTAGGAGATTGCAGAGAAAAGCAATCGATGGTGGAGACGCCCTCTCTCTCCACACAGCAGGACAAGCCTACACGGGCGCGAATGTTGCATCTAGTGCACTTTCATCGACTGCTAATATATCTGATAAATCAGACAATAATATTATATCACAGGATAATCAAAAAGAATCTATTAAGCCTAAAAATTCCAAGAAAGTTGGCTTTAACCTAGCAAATAATAAACCTAAATGATTAAAGCGATAAGCTTAGTATTAAAGAAAGGGAAAGAATTAATATTTTAATAGAGTTTCCAAGCTCTGTAATATAGCATTATTACAAACCTATAAAATCCTATAAATAGATATAAAAACCTATAAGTTTCAGCTTTAAAACCATACATTGTAGGCTAACTTATAAACTAACTATTCCCAAGCTCTGTAACACATCTTTAAAACCACGCAATATAGGCTAATCCATAAAAGCAAATTTAAACTTTTTTACATTTTATGTGAATCTTTACTTTAGATTCTACTTTTACACTTTTGCTAAACTATCTTCTATTAAACCTTTTATGGATTGTTCTAGGTTCAACATTTCTTCTATTGCTTTTATCTGTCCATCGCATTCTATAATCGGCGATTCTTTTAATTCCCAGCTTATGGAGTGCGTTAGAGTGCAGAAGCACCTTATCCCCGATTTTACTTGTTGCCATATGCCATAAGGGCAATACTCGCAAATGGTTTCTATTGGTGGTAGATTGTTTTGATGTAATTGCTTTATTAGATTTGATTGGTATATTTTGTTTGTGTTGTGTTGTGTTAGCTCTCTCATTTCTATCCTTTGTTTTGAGTTTGATTTTATCTACATTTGCAATAAGCTCACTAGAATCTATTAAGCCATATTTATATAATAATCTTAAATCCTTTGTTAGATAATGTAATTTCTTAATTGTTTCTTTTGAATAATTAGATTCTTTAGTATGTGTATCGATACTATTAAAAATAAATTGCTTTTTAGATTCTAGATTTGCTTTTAGCTTATCTCTAGCTTGAGATAGAGAATCTAATATAAATGATTGTTTTTTAGCATCAAATATCTCATTTTCATTTAAAAAATTCAATGTTTTAGTTATTTGTGTAATGGAATTAATATAATGATATAGATTGCGTTTTGTGGATTTAGAAAGTATTAGAGTATGTTTTATAGAATCTTCGCTTAGATTCTCTATTTTTTGCTTATTTGCCATAATGAATCTAAGATTCTCAATATCATTTTTATTTAAAGTGCTATTGTTTTTTTTAAACTCCAAATAATCCTTATAATATTTAATTTGATTTAGCAAACTAAGAGAGCTAGTGTTTTTAATACTATAGTTAAGTTTATCAATGGATTTTAATAATTTCTTTTTAGTTGTGTGGAGTTCTTTTATACGCTCTAAATATGTTCTATACTCAATATTTACTTGCTTAATCTCATTTATTTTTGCAAAAAATGCACTATTTATATTATCTTCTTCTTTGAATATATCTAAAGACTTTTGAATCTCTTTTCTTTTAGTTTCTAAACTATCAATCTTTGCTTGTATTTTTGGAATCTTATCTTGTATATTATTTAATTTTTTAGTGCTTGAACTTAGATTCTTATAAAAAGAATCTTGCACATAAGATAGCTCTATTTCTTTAGTTAATTTCTCTTGTAAATCTATACAATCAATCTTATTATGATTTGTAAATTTTTTAGTAGTATGGTAGCAATTAAGATTATCTTTAAAATCTTCTCGTAATTGAAAGAAAAAGTCTTTAATATGAGTTTTAGATTTAAAATGTAGTTTTTTATTATTGAATTTATTATTTTTATTTAATAATACATGAATGTGTGGTTTGTTTTGATGGATATGTGGAACTAAAATATATTTATATTCTATAAAATTTTGTTGCATAGTATCGCTTACTGATTTTAAAATATCATCAATACTATTTTTATTATCATTCACACTAAATACTAAATGCCAAGCTTCTTTTGCATTCTTTTTAAAACTATAATCATATTGCCAATTATTAAGAATCTCATCAATACTTTTTTGTTGATTAAACTCATCTATACAATAATCATTATTTGAATTATTTACAATGTAATTTATGCAATTTTTAATACCACTTGAACCAAGATTTGATATTAACTTTACTAATACTTGAGATGATGGATTTTTATTATTGTTTTGTGAATAATTATAGCTTAGTGATTTTAATATATTTGGAAAGTTTGGAGCATTTTTTGTGAATCTATTTTTATGAAATTCTTCAATAAAATAATCAAGTTTAGCAATATCACTCAATTTTTTTTCCCTTTCTTCAACTTAAGTTTATTAACCAGACAAACTACATAGAAGAAAGGAAAGAAATTATATAAAAAAATATGCTAAAAATCTATAAAAAAGCATAAAAATAAAAAATTAGTAGAAATTAGCAGGATAACCCTTTTGTCTGACAAAAGTTAGCATTTTATGGCTTGAAAAGCCCTATATTACGAAGTAAAATGCTATTAAGGGGATAAAATAGATAAAAAAGAAAATTATTATAGATTTTATGATTAATAAATATCGTAAAAAATATTAATATTTATTTTAAAAGAATGTCAAATGAAAATCGAAAAATACTTATTAGGCATATTTGATAACTTAGATGAAATGGCATTGTTTGTTAAAATTAAAAAAGTAATTGGCTAAAGAGATTTTATGGCAATTTATAATATCGAATATTTTTTCTCAAATTCAGGCTCTAGAAATGAAGTTAGAACAAGGGTGATAAATATTTTTCTAAAAGAATTGGCAGGAAAGGGAAAAGGTAGTTTGCAAACAAAATATTTTTATTTTATTGAAAAATTAACATCGGGTAATAGAATTTATTTAGAAAGACCTGCTAATTTGCATAATGGTTTTGATTTTTTAATAAATGTTGAAAATGTAAATTTCTCTAAAACAGCTAAAGTAAAAATAATCCTGCACATAATAATATTTTTGATGATTTAAAAATGAAAAAACAAGAATCTCTAGAAAAATATGAAAAATTATATTCATTAATCTATGAAGTTTACGAATGTAAAGAAATAAAAGACAATATCGATTTAAACTTTAAAAATGGTTATCCTGTAGATTTAATTTTAAAAGTTTTAAAATGGTTTTTCATAGAACAAGATATTCGTTATTGGAACTATTCGGGGAGAGAAATGTTTATGGCAGGTGTTCCAAAGCCTTAATAATTCCTAATTAAATATTCAATAATTTTACCTATGCTATTGTCTTTTATTAATTGCACTAAGTCCAAATTTTTAAATTTATATTTGCATTGTGAGTTAGGGTGAGGAGGGGGGAGATTGGGGAATGACCCCCCCCCATAGCCTAAAATCAAATTCAAAACCCCCGCTTTCTTTTTAAGCCTCTTTCGTTTTAAATTTATTTTTTGCAAACGCCTTAGATTCTAGCCCCTTAAATTTTGAAGTGGGCTTTTTCGTTTTGGGATTTTGTTTTTTTGGGCTTGGAGATTTTTGGGATTTCTTAAAGTTTTACTGCCACACTTTTTTAAGGTTACTGCCCCAAAATGCAAATTTACCTTAAGCTTAATTTCCCACTCTCACACTATAGGCACTTTCAAGCCAAAAAAGTAAGTTTAATAGTTACTCCGACCCTTTAAACCTTAAGCCAACTCCCACTAAAAGACCCATAATCCAAAGTCATTTATGAGATAGAGCCACGCCTATTTTGATAGGAAAGCCCTGCTTCACTCGTTGGCAAGGAAACTTCACTTCGTTTGTTTTCAAGGAAACTTCGTTTTACACGAAGCTAACGCTTTGCACTTTTGCACTCACAATTTTTCCCATGTCCCCATTGCAACCACAAGGTAAAATCCACCCCAAAACCCAGCAAAAAACAATTGCTTTTAGTAGATTTTCCAAAAAATCACAGCAAAAACTCCAAAGTCAATACTCCAAAAATAGCGATTTTTCATAATGTGGGGTGGTGAGGCACAAAAAGGGGAGGCTAAAGGGTATGAGAGGCTAGAATGTGGTGAAGTAGAAACGCCAAAAGGCGGACAAAGTCGTATAGAGGGGTGTGTGGCTAGAAATGTGCGTGGTGATGGTAGTGAAAAATGTCGAGTGTGTGGCGGTGGAAAGGCAGACAAAGGGAATAAAAGCGAGTCGGTGAGGCGTGTGGCAAAAAAGATGTGGCACGGAGGACAAGGAGACAAAGCGAGGCGGCGTGGAAAAGGAAAAAGGGGCGTAAAGGTAGAAATGTAGCGAGATAATGGCAAAACGGCGAGGTGCGAAATATGGGCGGTGTGCGGGAAATAAAAAGGTATGTGGCGTAAAGGGTGAAGTCAAAGAAGTGGCAACTAACGAGGAATTCTCGTTAGTTGAAGTGGTAAATAAAGCACTAAAAAGTAGCTAGGTGCTTCAAAATGCACGAAGCTTTATTTATAATCAGCTATAAATGCATTGAAAATAAGGCACAAGAATCCTTTTTGATGACGAAGTAATCTCCACCGCCCATACTATTTTAACACTAGAAAATATAAGCGTGGGTGAAATAATCTTTATAAATAATATAGCTTGTGAAGTTTATAAGAATTAACAAATTTTATAAAAACTAATTAAGCTAAGCTGGTTTCTCATTTTTTTAGTGAAGTTAATAAACGAAGCTTTAGGACGAAATATCGGGCGGGGTGAAGTTTCCTTGTTACTATCATTTGCCAAACTCCCCCTTGCAATACTAACCAATCAAGCTTTTTATGTTTAAGGTCAGGGGAGATTTACTTAATTTACCTATGGTGCTAATTGCAAGGGGCAATTTTCCTATAGAATTTCCTTTAAAATAATGGCAGATAGGGAGAGATTCGAACTCTCGGTAGTTTTAACAACTACACTTCTTTAGCAAAGAAGCGGTTTAATCCACTCACCCACCTATCTTTAAGTAGCACCCTAGCTTTTGGAGATTGCATAGCTCTCTAGGGTTTTATACAAGAAACTTCGCTTCGCTTGTTTTACTAGAGAGTAAAGTTCAAACGGGCTTACTTGGGATTCCGCCAGAATCTGTCTTTCGCCATTTTATGATTCTAGCTACAAATAAGGACATCATTGCCCGTCCCCCATATCATTGGGTAGCCCATAATATATTATTATGGTTACTATGCTTAGTCTTATGCTTACCATTGCAACATTTAGCATAATGGAGTCAAAGCTATCCGCTAAAGACTAAGCACGAACGAAATATATAAAAATCCAAATTCCAATAAAAGGTCGGTAGTTTTTAGTATAATTTGGCAAGATTTTTACAAGGAAAACCTATGACTTTAATAATTGAAAATGTAAAAGATGAGTTTGTGCCTAGCTTTAAAGATTTAGCGAAAACTTCTAAGGCAAAGCTAAGGGTTACAGATAGCCTAAGCCCAAAAGACGCACAGAATCTAAAAGAAATTTACAAAAGAAGCCAAAAAGGGGATTTAGAGCTTTTTGAGATTGGCGAGGCAAAGCAAAAAATGGATAGCTTTTTAAGCAAATATGAAAATTCTATTTAGTGATAATTTTCTAACCCAGCTTGAAAATATATTAGATTTTATCGCTAAGGATAGCCCAAAAAGGGCGATTGAGTTTAATAGCTCTTTATTCCAAGCTATCGAAAATATCTATCCAATGCCCCTTGAGAATTCCGCCAAAATAGAGAGCTAGGCGATAAGAGCGTTAGGGATTTAATATTTAAGGGCTACATTGTCCCATTTATCATTCAGGGTGAGTTTATTGAGATTCTAGGAATCTATAAAAGCAATTCTTGGAAAGCCCTTTAGTCTTTAGCAGTAGTTCGGTATTACCGAACAGCTCACATAACACCCCAGCTTACTTACATAAATAACACACTTCATTAAGGTCTGCGTCCTCGCATTCAAATAATTTAGGCGTGGAATCTAGCTCTTTAAAAAAGCCTAACCCAAACCACAAAATCAACCGCCCTTTTATTGGAATCCACTTTTTTATATCTTTAAAAAAAATTCTTTTAAGGATATGCTATGACAATCTCAAAAATAAGCGGTGGGCGAGATTCTACGGCGATGACCTTGCGATACTTAGAGCTAGGGAATGATATTGATTTTATCATTTTCTGCGATACTGGCTGGGAGTTCCCCCTAATGTATGAATACATAGACAAAGTAGATTCCTACTTGCAAAAGCGATTTAATAAGAAAATTATTCGCCTTGATGAATCTAAGACAATAGAAAAATGGGCGTTCGAGTTGCCAATCACAGAGGGCAAGTATCAAGGACATACTAGAGGCGTCCCACGCTTAAATGGTATCGATTACTGCACTAGGGAGACCAAGATTCACAGCACAGAGAGATTTTTAAAGGAAAATTTACATAGCTTAGAGAAGTTTCGTAATGAAATGCTTATAGGCTACACCTATAACGAAGTGGCACGAGGTCGCAAAACTAATGCTAGGTATGGGATTAGCGTGTATCCGCTTTTTGAGTGGAAGTGGAATGAGCCTGAGGTAAATGAGTATTTAAATAGCATTGCCCTAAATAATCCGCTTTATCGCCATTTTAATCGCACTGGGTGTTTTATATGCCCTAAGCAAAGCAAAACTAGCTTGTATAATCTGTGGAAGCATTATCCCAAAGAATGGCAGAGGGCTAAGGATTTTGAAGCTAGGTGTGTTAAAGAAAATTGCGTTTTACAAAAATTCAAATATACAAAATCATTAGAGCAAATCGAAGCCGAATTTAAAGAGCTAGATTCCACACCAAAGCTATTTGAATGCGAGGATGCAGACCTTAACGAAGTGTGTTATTTATGCCGATAGGGAGAGGGTGTTATTGTGAAGTTGTTCATGTAAAACAAACGCAGTGTAGTTTATTATCAATTAAGCAAAATAGTTTTATAATTTTGTCCAAGCAAGGTAGTCGATGGAGTTTGGGGAGATTTTCTCCCCTCCAAGACATCTTTTAGGTGCTTCTTGTTCCTGCTACCTTGTTTGCTTTTTCAAATACACCAATTAATCATTTTTAATCATATTCATTACTCTATTATGCGACCCATGATAGCTAGTTTTATAATTTAGTATATTTCCATCGCTTACTTCCACGCTTACTAGATTTATTATTTTGCCATTTTCATTTGTAAAAGGCTTATAGAAAAATAGCGTCCTCTCTGCGTTTTTAGTAACAAATAGCGGATTTAATAATGTTGGCAAGATTCCGCCATTTAGGAATTTCCTATTTTCTAGCTTACCATTTTTAACACGCCTAAGATGACTAAACGCATACTGCGGATTTATTTTTAGCTCACCCACCGGCGTTTTTATAATGTTATCGCCTTTTGGATTTTTAAACTGATTTACAAATTGCTCTTTATTTAGCCTTTTTGGAATCATCGCCATTTTTTGCTATAATTTCGCCACTTGTATCCTTTGGGTGTAGATTAGTCCCATCACCCTTCGTAAGCTCGTTACTTGGTAGGACATCTGGGCGAGGGGATACAGGCTTATCTATTTCATACGCTGTAATTATCCAGTTATTATCGCCTTTTCTATCCCAGCCCTTAGATAATCCTATCCTATAAGTATTTTTGCCATTATCAAAAATTATCGTATTGATATTATTTTCAGTTCGCAATTCACCATTTTTAACAATGTTTGGAATCTCATCTGCTACTTGAGGGTGTTTATCCAAAATATGCTTTAATCCAAAATTAGAATCTCCCCATACTAAGTCAATATCCCCTAATTCATCTCTATAGAATGCACCGCTTACTTGCCCTTGCTTTTCATTTAGTAGCTTCTTAATCGCATTCACGCCGTCATGGTAGTATTCACTATAATTTACACCAAATTTCTTAATAGGCTCAGCTTTTGGGAGTTTGTTTTTTAAATACTCACCTATCAATCTTTTTACTTCTGTCGACCTTTGAAGTGAGCTGTCTTTTTTATTATGTTCTGTGGAGTAGTTGTTTTCCCTTAGCTCTTTTCGTAGTTCAGTGTGGTCTTTATAATCGGTGTATACTATCAGCTTATTTGCATTCACATTGTGCTTTGTGCCGTTCGCCTCGATTATCCAACTCCCTTTTATTTCGCCGATGATTGTTTTATATCCTATAAATCTTGTATTTGGGTATTTGCCTGTATATTCCTTTATAACAGCTAATCCTATCCCTTCGCTTTTTAATTTTTCTGCTTTGATTTTCGGTGCTTTTGTAACGCCATTTTGAGCTATCTCTGCTATGGCGTCAATAAAAGAATAATGGTCGGTTTCCTTAAAATCTATTCCCGTGTGGTGCCAACTTGCCCTACCAGCTTTTTTAGCACTCTCCCTAAAATCCACCACGCTTGTATTTTTTAGAATTTCCTTTGCCTTTTCGACACTCACGCCATTATCCTCTAAGTCGCTTTTGTATTTATCAATTTCATTTATAAGACGATTCATTCGCTCCCTATTAAAAAGACTTAATGGCATTTCGAAATGCTCGATAGCCCAGCTTGAGTTTCTACTCCTAGACCAGCCACTATAGCCACTATTGGCATTCATTGCTGCTATCGTCTCATCTTTTATTCTGCCGGAGTTTTCGTATTTGAATGTAAAATCATCATCGTAGTTATCTACTATATCATACACTGCTTTTTTGATTCGCTCATATGCGTTAGATTCTACTATTTCGCCAGTTTTCCCAGCCTTTGCCGCTCGGTTTAGTAAAATATCCTTGCTAAAAGCAAAAAGCCTCGTAATTGCATCTATTACTCTCTCAAATAGATTTACCGCTTTTAGCTTTTGCCTAAACTCCGGATTGCTAAGCTCAGCTATCATCTCATGCACATTCTTTAAGCCATAGTCGCCAGCACTAAACGCCCTTAATCCCTCTTGCTTCTTGGCGTATTCCGTGCTAGATTTTAGCTCGTTATAAATCGCATTTAAATCATTCACTGCCCTTTTTTGTATAGGATTTAGAATCTCCGGCTTATCTAATGCGCGTGAAGTAACGCTATGTAAAAGCTCGTGGAGTAGCGTTTTTGATTTACGCTCTGTTGGTGTAGATTTCTTAACTACGCTTAGATTCATAAGTGGGAAGTAAGCTCCAGCGATTTTCTTACGCTCCTCATCACTCATTACCACATCATTAAAGGTATTAACCGCAGTCCTTACCTTTACCCCTAGTCTTTTAGCAATAGGTAGGATTTTCTCAAATAATTCTTTTTGCTCTTGGTCGGTTTCGTGCTTGTTAAAGAATTTTATAACTTCCTTATAATCCGCTTCTTTTTGTAAATCAAGTGTTGGGATTGGCTTAGAATCAGTTGGGAGTTCTTTTATAGTAGTGCCTAATTTTTCTTTTAAATAATGATATTTTCTAGCTATTGGGAATAGCTTGTTTGCCACTTGTTGCATTTCTGCTCTAGTTCTATATTGAAACTCGGGCTTTAGCTTTAATCCATGTCCTTTCCTAGTTATTATGTAGCCCTCTGCCTCACCCTCATCAAGTATTTTTTTGTATCTTAAAGCTAGTTTGTAAATATCTCTTTTAGTCCAGTATTCTAAATCTAGTGGGAGATTTAGCTTATTTAGCTCTTGGATTGTTTTCTTGGACTTTATTAGCTTTTCTAGCTCATCTCTTTTTTGGATTAGTGGGGCGATTTGGTTATAGCTTTGTGCGTTTGTATATTCTACTCCACCTTTTCCATCTAGCTTTGCTAAACCATTTCTTATTAGCCCATCTATTTTCTTTTCATATTCTCCAGTTGCGGCATTTCTTTCTCGTATTAAATTAATTGTTTCATCGTATAGCTTATCGCTTTCCTCCTTGCTTAAGCTTGGGATATTATCCAAATCTAGCGAATCCACATCGATTTTATTTATGGTGTTTGGCGTTTGTGGCTCGGTCGGCTCGGTGGATTTTGTAGATTCTGCCTTTGGTGTGGCAATCCCCTTAGATTCTAGCTCTTTTATTTTAGCTTGTAGCTCGGCTTCTAGCTCATTTTTTAGCTCTTGGAATTCTTTTGCTTTGTTTTCTGCATAGATTCTACCCTTGTCGCTATTTGCCTTTGGGGCTAGATTCTTATAAGTATCGATAGTTCTATTTCGTGCTTCTATGTCGCTTAAAATCCTAATAATCTCTTTATTGTGCTTTAGATTCTCTGGGACTTGTATAGCTTGGGCTGGGGCTGGTGGAATCTCGGTGCTTTGAACTTGTGGTGGATTCTGCAAATCCACCGCCGAATCGTTTGCATTTTCTATCTCTTTTGTGGTAGAATCCCCTTGAGGATTACTAGGAGAAAAGCCCTCCCTAGTAGCGTTTGCTTGTCGAGAGTCGATAAACTTCGGCGAATCCTCTTTCTTGCTATACGCTGTTATAATCCACTCATTAGTATTTTCACCTTTCCAATTATTCCTAAGTCCTACAATATCATTACCTAAAACGATATTTGTTCGCCCTTGTGCGTCTTTTACTATCTCGCCATTTTTAATCACGCTATCTAATTTTTCCAAGATTTCGGGGTGATATTTTGCGATTTTTGATAATCCAAAGCCATCGCTTTTGCCACTGCCAACCTCGCCCCATACTAAATCAATATCCCCTAATTCATCTCTATAGAATGCACCGCTTACTTGCCCTTGCTTTTCATTTAGTAATTTCTTAATCGCATTAGCTCCGTCATGGTAAAACTCCGCATAGTTTTCCCCAAATTCTTTTATAGGATTTATATTTAGGGCTTTTTCTAAATTGCTTCTAAAGCTTAATATTTGTGTATAGACTTTTTCTGCTTGTTCTTTAGCAATGGATTCTAAGCTCTCATTTTTTAATTCACCTTTAGATTTTAAGTGATTGTAGTATTCATTTATTTTATATCTATTGCTATCGATTATGTCTTTTGCTTCAAGCTTTATAAACTCATCTTTAGTTATATTTGATAGGCTTAAAAGTCTTAGTTTTTTATAATGGCTTTCAAAGGAATGTTGATTTGCTACTTCTAAATGCGGAAAGAATCTACTTTCATCGTCATTATCTACAATATTGCTTATAGTTTTATTCCTACCTTTTACATCATATAGATATTCCTTTGCAATACCATTAGTCCCTATCGTATCTAGTAATTTTTGTTTTTCTATTTTAAATACAAAGTTTTTAGTATCTCTTATTGCTTCGGTGATACTATATGCACTATCAATATGCTCTATAATCCCCCTTTTAAGATTAATATCTATATTACTATCTAAGATAATATTCCACGCTTTAATCTCATCTTTATTTTTTAGCTTTTTAATATGTGGGAGAATCTCATCAATGCTATTAAATTTATAAGCCTTAGCAATACCATTTCTTAGATTCTCATTTGAGTTAAAAAACTCTCTAAATACTGCTTGATTAGCTTCCATTGTAAAGGAGAATCTTTTATTTGTTTCGTTTTCAATGATTTTTTTTAGCTCAAAAGCAGTGTTATTTAGTAGGCTTACTATATTTCCTTGCTCTCTTTGATTGTAATGCTTTAGGAATTCTTGGACTTTTAGTGGTTCTACAGGCTCTAGGGGTTCTAATTCTTTATTTACTAAATCGCTATCTTTATCTATAGACTGCTTATTTATCATTTGTGTTTCATCTAGTAAAGAAACTTCATCTTTTAGCGTTTTGATTGTTTTTAGTGAGTTTGTTATATTTTCAGCACCAAAAGCACCCAATGGATTATAATTAGCAATAGCTCTTTTAAGATTAATATCTATATTATTATCTAAGATTATCTCCCACGCTCTAATCTCATCTTTATTTTTTAGCTTTCTTTTAACATATGGGAGAATCTTATCAACGCCATCATTCTCAATATCATTAAGCTTCATCGCCTTTGCAATCCCTTGAAATAAAAGCTCGTTTGTTGGATATTTTTCTAACATTAACGCATTCATTTCATCATTAGAAAAGCTTTTAAGCTCTCCCCTTGCTCCTATTGGTCTTTCTCTATTAATCCTTTCTTTTAAAACATCAAAAACATCTGCTATATGTTTTTTTAACCAGCCTTGTTCTCGCATACTATAACCATTTAAAAAATCCACTAATTCTTTTTTACTTGGCTCTTGTAGCTCTAGGGGTTGTGTGGAATCTATTTTATCCACTGGGGAATCTTTTAGATTCTGTGGTATAATATCGCCACTATCGCCACTGGCACGAACATCGCTTGAAGTGTCGGTATTATGCCTAGTCTGCTGTGAATGTGGTGGATTAGGGGCGGTAGTATTTTCATAGGCTGTTATCACCCATTTTCTATCCCCCTCGCCTTTGTAGTCAAGTGCTATCACCACGCTATTATCGCTATTTCTTATGAACGCCCTAGATTCGCCCATTTTTAGCACTCCGCTTTCTACTATCTGCGGAAGCGATTCTATAAATTCATTAGCCTTGCTTATCGCCTCGCTCTCGCTAAATCCTTGCTTTACATAATCGCTTTTTCTGCGTTCTAAAATGTGTTGAATGCCTTTGCTAGAATCTCCCCAGACTAAATCAATATCCCCTAGCTCTTGGCGATAGAATGCACCGCTTACTTGCCCTTGCTTTTCATTTAGCAATTTCTTAATCGCATTAGCTCCATCATGGTAAAACTCCGCATAGTTTGTGCCAAACTCCCTAATTACATTATATTTTTTATCGGTGTTGTCCCAAATGTATCCCTCTAAGCTTCGCCTAAAAAAGTCAAGTTCAGTTAGGTATCCACCAAATGAAGTGCGTCCGCTAATTTCGCCTTGTAGTAGCCCAATCCTATCGGTAACCACGCTTTTTCCATTTTCCTCTTTTAAGAATTTGCCATAATTTTCCATAAAGATTTCAAAGTCAAGTGCATGTTTCTCATCATATCGCCTTATTTGGTCTGTTCCCAGCCCAGTTCTGCCTATATATTCCGGGTGGTCTCTATGGCGTATATGCTCGTTATGTTCGCCTTGAATCCGCCTAATAATCCTATCCGCCTCTCTCCCTACGTCCTTTTTTATATCATCTATTATTTCCCTATCTGCCCTAACCTCACCATAAGATATAGGCTCACGCCCTCGCTTTAATAACTCCTCAATTTCCGCTTTAATATCCACTTTCACATCTTGTTTTGGCGGATTAAATCTATTTTCCGCTCCTAAGTGATAGCTTAATCCCTCATCTTTTGGCAATACATTTATTTTAGTCTCCCCAGTGGCTTTATCGGTTTGCTTTATGGTCGTTTTCTTTGCTCCATGCGAAATTCTTACAATAAGCTCATTATCCTCGTAAGTCTGTTGTGGTTTAAGGTGTTTATATTTTTCCTCTTGGAGTTTTGCTAGTGTGGCTTCTGCTTGTTTTTTAGCTTCTGCAAATTCTTTATCTAATGCTTCTTTTGCTAGTTTTTGTGGTTCGGTTAGATTCTCGCCTTTTAATACCAGCTTCATATATTCGCGCATTTTATCATCGCCCATAGATTCCCAGATGATTTTATATTTTGGGTTAATCGTGCCATCAATGTTTTTTAAATCAGACCATACATAAGCATAATCATTTATGAAATTTTCAAATGTTTTTTGTTCTTGTGTTTTTGTGTGGATTAGCTCTCTGCCCTCGCTAATTTCCTTAATAGTTTTATTAGTTTTTAGTGGTGTTTTGCTGGTAAGTAGCCATTCGCCATTTTCATTTTTTGCCACGCTTAAAACATACCTAATGTTATCAAAAGCATCGTATACAAAGCTATAAGAATCCTCGCTTTGTTTAATAAGTGCGTCTGCGTTTTCAATTATGGCTTTTGATAGATTTAAAAACGCTATCTTATCTTGTAGGTCGTTGGCGGATAGCTTCTCGCCTTTAATAAGGATTCCATTATTAAAAATAGATTCTGTTGCTTTTGGAGTTTTTAGAAAAAAATCTTGCTCTAAGCTATCTACCTTAAATAGCCTTTGTAGCAATTCCTTATTTTTGTCTTTTATGTTGCTTTGTGTTTGGTTTAGATTTTTTGCTATACTTTCATTAGAGTTTAAAGGGAGAGTCTCCCCTTTTGTCAAGCCGCTAGAGTTGATAATCTTATCGGCTTCTCTAACATCATCATACGCAGTAACTATCCATTTATTAGCAGTCGGCTCACCTTTCCAATTTTGCTTTAATCCTACTTTGTAAACCTTGCCTTGATTTGTGGTGTATTCTAGCGTCGCCCTAGCGTTATCATCTATTTTGATATTTCCATTTTTTACAATCTCATTTATTGCGTTTTGGATTCCAGCCTCGCCCTCGCCAAACTCGCCAAATTCCTTGCCGTGTTTATCCAAAATGTGCTTTAATCCAAAATTAGAATCTCCCCAGACTAAATCAATATCCCCTAGCTCTTGGCGATAGAATGCACCGCTTACTTGCCCTTGCTTTTCATTTAGTAGCTTCTTAATGGCATTCACGCCGTCATGGTAAAACTCCGCATAGTTTTCACCAAATTCTTTTATAGGGGTTATGTTAAAGGCGGATTCTAAATTTTTTCTTGCATTATCAAAAAAATTAAATAAGTCCGGATTGTTTTCTTTGTATCGTTTTACTATTTCCTTATAGGCTTCCTCCTCGCTCTTGCCAGACTTTATTAGCTCATCAAAATCTTTTCTGCCACCTCGCTTAACGCTTCTTTTTGTCTCAAAAAGCACAAATTCATCTATACTTATATTTGCGAAATTAGCAAGGCGTAGCATAAAATAGCCATATGCGTCATCTCTGCCAAGTGCGCTATAAGCTGGTAAAAGCTTGTCTGCATTTTCAATAAAAAAAGATTCCATTCTTTTAAATTTAGCTGGGTTACTCTCCTCTAAATAATCCCTTGCGACACTCTCAAGCCCCTCTTTATTTGCTTTTTCTGCCAATCTAAGCTCAAATCTATCTCTTGCTTTTAAATCAACAAAATGAGAAAATTTGAGTTGCTGGGTTTGTGATGTAGGGATAAAACTTCCCTCCTTGTCTAATTCAATTAAAAATCTTGTTTCTTTGCCACTTTCTACCTCTTTTAATAATTGTTCGTTTTGTGCTAATTTATATTTATATTCATTGATTTCAAGTTTACTTGCTTTCTCCTTTAGCCTTGATATTTGGTTTTTAATTGGAAGTTCCCCAAATATATTCTCCTTGTGTGCATCTACTGGGTGCCATCTATCCATTGCTTTATTTCTTTGAAGGTATACTTTAAGTTTACGAGCAAGTTTTAGATTTTCTTGTCTTTGTTGCCTACCTAAATCCACTTCTTTTTCTATAGACCCTATTAGCTCTTTTAGTTGTTTTATATCTCTTTTTATAAGGTTGACATATTCCCCTTTACTTGCTTTTTTATATGTTTTTCCATTAAAAGTATATGTTTTTGGGAGTTTTTCATAGGGGACTAGACTTGGATTATGCTTTGTATTGCCCTCTATTATGAAGCCTCTTAGCCTTGCTTCTATTCGCTCTCCGCTCTCTTTATTTTGCGTATGTTTGACAATCTTGCCAGTTTCGGTATCTTTTATCTCAAAATCTACTTTATCGCCGTTGTGCGTGATAGTGGTCTCCCACTCATCATATTTATAAGTCGTGCTATTTGGTGTGGATTTGATAATGGAATCTTGTAGTCTTTGTGTGGAATCTTTTGGATTCTGTGGTATAATTTTATCTAGGGAGTTATTGCTCGCAGTGCTAGTAACACTGAGGTCAGAGGGTAGCTCTCTTTTATAAGCTATATCATTTTTATAATCCCCTCTATTTTTTCGCATTGTCTTAAATGCTAGTTCATTTGCCTTTGGTCGCACTTCCTCCACTACTACATAATATCCGTTTATTTGCTTAAACGATACGATAGCCTCCAAGCCTCTATCAGTAGTTGAAGTAATCGCTTCATCAGCATTTTTAACGATATTTGGATAATTTGCAATATCCTCTAAAGTAATAGCAATTTGCCCCCTACTTTCCTCTATTGCGGAATCTCCATGTGCTTTTAGCGTGTGTTTTATTTCGCTACCTTGTAAAGTCCGCTTTGTATCATTTGGGTATTTCATTCCCAAAGATTCGCCGTTAATAGATTCTATTGCTACTTTTTTATTATTTTTAGCTAGATAATCCACCACTTCACCACTTAATCGCTCCTCGCCTATTATTGGTAAATCTAAGCCTTTTTGTGGGGAAGTTTCGATTAAATCTATAATGTCGTTATCGTTTGCATTTGGTGTGTCGCTATTTGGTTTTGTTGTGCTTAATGTTTTTGCTTCTTGCTCGGCTAATAGCTTAGATTCTAACTCTTTTGCTATGTCGTAGTCTTTTATAAAGGCTTTATCATATACATTTCTTTTCCTAGCAAATTTTAAAAGCTCACCTTTTGTTTGTCGTCCATATAAGTCTTGCATAGCGGAGAATATATTTGCTAGTTTGTCTTTGTCATATGTTTTTCGTATATAATCATAGGTGTGTGGAAACTCCCTTTTAAAATAGTCTTTGCTAAATCTTGCCATTTGTGCTTTTTGGTAGCGATATTTTTCTATGTCTTGGTTTCTATAGAGTTCGTTTAGTGCGTGATTCGTCTCTGCACTCTCTAGCATATTTTTATATTTTCTGTAAAGCCCACTCGCACCTTCGTCGATATATACATTCCATAAATCAGTTAAAAATTTTAGATTTATTATCTCTTTGTTTGTGCTATTTTTAAATTCATTTTCTAGCTTTATAGCTTCTTTGAAAACATCTTTATTATCAAAATTCTTTTTTACTAGCTCATCATAAGCGGATTTTTCCGCCATATATTCACTACTCCATTCATCTAGTCCCTTTGTTCTTTCTAAAAATTTTTGATATTCTGTTAGCTTTTGCGTGTATAAATCTACCACTTCCTCCCACTTAGATTCCCCTAGTTGTGTTCTAACCCAATTATATTTTGGGGAGCTTAGATGTCCTATATAAGATGATTTCTCTCCATACACTTCGCTAACTTTTTCATTTACCTTTTTTATCTTTGCTTCGATTCTAGGGTCGCCTACTTTTGGGCGGTATGATGATAAAGGCGGATGTTCCGCTTTAAATTTGGCATAATCAAATGGACGCTTCTCCGGGCGTGGCGTTTTAAGATTTTGTGTGGATTTTGTTTTTGGCTTTGGCTTTGCTGGGCTAGATTCTGCTTTTGGTGCTGGTGGAATCTCGGCTTTTGGTGTTGGGGAATCTATAGAATCTAAAGGGGAATCTTTTGGATTCTGTGGTATAATATTGTCTGTGGCGTCATTGGGCGTTTTAGGTTTGCTAGTCCCTAACTCTGTTTGACTTTGATTCCCATTGGCTAGGTGGTCTTTACTAGCGGGATTATATCTAGCCTGACTTATTTCATCTTGGGTTGAAATGCCACGAGAATTGGTAAAGTGGGACAAGGATTCTTGTCGTATCGCAGGTTCGATTCCTGCTTCGACCCTCTGTAAATTTGGATTATTTAATTCACTTCTTAAAACTTTTTTAGCCGTTACTACATAATTCCCCTCTTTGTCTGCGTTAAAATGTAAAAAATTTACTTTGTCGGCATTTTCCATATCCTCAAAATCAATAATAAAATTCCTTTTTTCTGTATCAATTAGGGCAGATTTGGCACTAGCGATTATGTTTGGGATTTCTTTTATTTCATTTGGGCTAAGTGCTTTATCGCCCTTTCTTTCGGCTCGTATGTGGCTAAGGTGCTTTTTGGTTAAAAATACGCTAGATTGCGGTAAAGCTAAGGCGTCTTGTAAGTCTTTATTAATATCATTTAGGCGGACGACATTAGGAGCGGACGCATAATCCTTGCCTAATACATCATCAACAAAATTATTAAATCCCTCTTGGCTTATCTTTTCTTTTGGTAAATCATATCGCTTTAGCGTTTCAAATTCCTTTATTATGCTTTGAGTGGAATCTATTGTATTCCCACCGCTTGAATCTATAGGACTACCACCGCCACCGCCATTATTCGACGGATTGCCATTTGGATTTATCGGCGGAGTTGGATTCTGTGGGTCATATGTTAGTAGCTCTTTTTTATCATAGCCGATTAGATTCTTTGAGTTTTTTTCTGCATTTTCTAGCATTAAGTTCGCTAGATTTTGGGCGTTATCTTGGACTTCTTGCATAGCCATATTTGATTTTAAGTGTTCGTAGTCTAGGTGCTTTAGCCACTCTTTTATTAATGGTTTTAGCTCGTGGAGTAAGTCAGGTGGAGTATGGGGGCTTGATACTAGATTAAAGATAAATTCCTTTGGCGTCCTTGAATACTTGGTCGATTGCCTTAAGTGGTATAAAAAGGCTGCATTTCGTCCGCCTTGTGTTGGGAGATACTTCATAGATTTTTTGAAAGTTTCACTTGCGATTTGCATTGCGATTTTGCCCTCGACGCTAACTGCAATATTATTTTTTATTAGCTTTGGGTGGGATTGGGATATTTTCGAAGCGAAATATAAATCGTTTTGGAATATGGTCGAAATCTCTTTGATTAAGTCTATATGCTCTTTCACGCTTGGATTTACGATGTTTCGCACTTCACTCAATGCCCTATTTAGCCCTTTATAGTCTGGGACAAATTTATTAGGCTCTAGCTCAATTAGATTTTTCTTTATAGTGGCATTTACTATCCCTATTTGCAAGGAATCTCTAGTATCTGCCTTTAGCTTACCAAATAGCGTATTATCAAAGTTTTTTATAGATTTGCCAAACTGCAATAAGACTTTATCAAGGCTTTCATTATTTACCTTATAGCTTTCGCTCATTAGGTCATTATAAAGCTTACTCTTGCCATTATTGCCGTGCTTAAACTCGCTCCATAGCTTGTATTCATCATTGATTAAATCCCATTGCTTTTTAAAGCGAGAATCTAGCCCTTTTATTTTAAGTGCATTTTCCATGAGAGTATCTATGTGGCTTGTTATATCCATTAGGATTCCTTTATCGCTATAGTTGCCACGAGTAAAGATATTTCTAAACTTCTCGTTTATAAATTGCCTTGCTTGGATTAGCTCTTTTAGGCTCAAATCTTTATCTTTAATCTTATTTCGTATTAAGTCCAAATCGCCGCTTATGTGGTCTTTACTAATATTTGCTTCTATTTCTTGCATTTTAGAATCTAAGAAGTCGGTAATATTAAATCGCTCATTTGGCATTACACTATCTAGTATATCGATAGTTTCTCCATATCTGCTACTTAAATCTTTGTCATAATCCCTTATTGCTGTCCTTAGCTCATCTATATCAATAGTAGAATCTTTGATTAGCAAGTTATCTGCCCTATTTGTGATTTGCTCTAGGACATTTTTAGCTACTCTTGGCTCACTCTTTATAATCTCGCCTAAGAATCCAGCAAATCGTGGCTGCGTATATGCAATATCCCACGCTATCTTTTGGATTTTTTTGGCATTAGCGGAGTTGCTTTGGAATGGAGAGAATGCTTCTTTTAGATTAAAGTTCGTCTGCATATTTGTAGTAACAAATCTATCGATATTATCTTGGACTTCTTGTATAAACTGCTCTCCTAAAGCCCTATCGCCATTAGCTATCACATCAGCTACCACTTTTGGGACGACTCCTGCGTTCCCGTCTCGTATGTATTGGATTGCTTCGTTTATGCCATTCTTTACACCACGCCCCACTTTAAAGGCAGTAAATACTGCGATATCAGATATCCCACTTAGTGCCATTTCCTCGCCCATAAATGCGAGTAGCTCCTCTGTGTTCCCCTCTCTATTTAGAATCATATTATTTACATAGTAGTCCCCTACGCTTCCCATACCAGCACCCAAAGCCCCACCGATGACGCTTCCAACTCCAGCTCCTAGCTTCCCAGCTCTAGCTCCAGCCTTAGCCCCATAATATGCCCCAGCCATACCAGTAAAGATACCCATTCTATGGGCTTCAAGGGAAGTGGTGATGGATATTCTTTGGGTGTCTTTCCTTTGGATTTCTAAGTCTTGCGGATTTGTCGCTGGAGATTATGTTTATGTCTGTGGAGATGGATTCTGTGTATTCTACGATTGAATCCGCAATGGTAATCCGTAGAATCTATCATAATGAGAGCGAGAATTCACTATTTTTGTAAGATTCCATTTTTTACAAAATTTAACTTGTTAGATTCTATAAATCTACAATATTCTACTGAATTTATATGGCTATTTGTTAGATTTCATTGTTATTTTAGCATAATTTAATTGTGTGGTTCTAGACTCTTAGAATATTTGCTCAATTTAGATTCTAGATTTATCGAAATCTATGTATACCAAATCTATAACATCTAACAAATTTGCAAAAAAAGTGAAAATATCATAAGTCTTTTAATAATAAAGAGCAAATAAATACTTGCTATATTACTGATTTTTATTGAGCAATGAAAACTTTACTAATTTTTCCAACATATGCCTAAAGAAAGTATAGATTGATTTACGCGGATTTATATTATTACACATATTGTGTTTATTATTTTGTGTATTCATAATTAAAATAGTGCGATAGCAATTAGAATGTTTTTCGACCAAATTTAGCTTGCAAAGCCTATCGAGATATTTTTTTACATATTTTTCTTTCAAGTGGATTTCTTGCGAAATTTGGGAAAGCGTGTGTTCGCTCATCAAAAAAACCAAAATATCATCATATTTCTTAATCATTTTTTTAGGGGATTTGGTATTAATTTCCAATAATTTGCATTTATCTTCGTTTGATAATTGCAAATATCCTTCAAAAGATTCATCTCCTTTTACAAGCATAGCAATACTGCAATCATCGCTTGTTGTCTTGATAATTACCTTTTCAAAACTTTCTCTAAGTTGCTCTTGTAGTTTCTCAATGGGGATAAATGTCGAAATTTGCATTATCTTTTTTACAATATCTGCTATTTTGTGCTCTTGTTTGTTATATAAACTTGCTTCGCTCCCATCAGACATTAAAACAAATCCGCAAATTTCTCCCAAATCGCCATTTATTAGCTTCATTGTCATAATGGCATCTTTTGAGGTGGTAAATACGGTTGTATTCACAAACTCGCCATTTTCCGGACAAGAGGCAGTCTTTAGCTCATTATTTTTAAGATAGCCTATTACTCCGTCCCCAATATGTGCCATTATAAACTGCTCGTTCTTAACTGCCACTACTAGCAAAGTAGAAGCCAAGTCGTTTATTTCACATTCTAGTTGCTCCGCCCTTTCGCTTAAAACTTCTAATAAGCCATCTAAAAGCTGTTGTTTTATGACTACTCCATCATTATTAGCAAAATAAGAATCAAATTTTTCGCTTAACTCCAAGCATATAAATTTAGTAACGCTCTCAGCCCCATAATGGGAGAATCTAGCAGATCCAGCACCATCTGCCAAAGCAATAATGAATGTGTCATTAGTGTAGAGAGAATCTGTCTTATCTTGGCAAGGCGTATTTGATTTTATATGTCCTCTGCCTTGCACGGCACATTGCATTATATTCCACATTTTAAGATTCTCAATCATAGCGTTCCCCAACCTTGTATCGCCTCTACATCTAGCGTTATGCTCTCTCTGGGAGTTGATTGTGAAGTCCTTGATACACTTTGGCTAAGCCACGCGAAAAATTCACGGAATTTTAAGCCTTGCAGTTTTAAAGGCGTCCTTTTGGTGGAGAATCCTGCAAGTATTTCCATATTTACCTCAGCACCTATGCCAATTGGAAATATGGTGAGCTTGTTTTGATTTTCTAATTCTAGCACTCTATTAACAGCACGCCACAATTCCTCTTGACTGCTAGTTGGCACTCCATCTGTCATAAGAACTAGCCAAGGCTGGTAATAATCTACTCCTTTTTCTTTATATTCACTTTTCCGCCTCTCTAATAAATCTAACCCTAAATTAATAGCCTCTCCCATTGGGGTTGCTCCACTGGCTTGAAGAGTTGGGGCATTGGGCTGTATTTCCAAACCTGCAAAGTCACAAACACATGTTGCTCCCCCTCCACCAAAAGTTACAATGCTAATTTCTGCTGAATACAATGCCATTTCGTCCTCACGGATAGCCTCGTAAAACAAGCGAACACCATCATTTAGCTCATTAATGGGAGCTCCGCTCATAGAGCCACTAGTATCTAAGCAAAGACATACTGGCACTCTTGCTGTTGGATTATCTGCCAAATCATCTATTTTCACTAATGCATACATTTTTATCCTCCTAAAATTAAATATTTAAAAATATTCATTTGTTCCTACTATTACACGAAACGGGTCCTTTTGTAACGAGTAGGAAACAATTCTAACGACATACTATCTTGTGTGCCAAACTTGCCACTATCTAACAAATCAATATAAAATTTAAAAATTTTAAGCCATTTTGTTACTGAGAGCCTAGTGTCCTCTGTGGAATAATTACCTCCTTTACTAAAAGTGTGATAAAACGCTTTTTTTACTTTATATGGCAAGTGGCTCCACATAAAACGCCACGAACCATCTGGCTCTTTATTATTAGCCTTATCTTCAAAGCGATATGGAAAATTCATTTGAATAATATTTTCAATTTGGTTTTCCCCGCCTCGATGTGAATATGGCGGTTTCCCCGGAAGCATAATCATAAAAAGCAGTGTAGCTACTGCAAAATTTTCATTGCCTATTGTTCGTAAAAAACTAGCAAAATTCTTTCTTTGAATCTCTGGTGCAGTATAGTTGATAGTGCCTACTGGACAAGGGAAATCGCCAATTTGATAGCTATCCGTATCGACAAAATAAACTTTCTTTGGCGATTCCACTAAAATATTTAGTGGATTTATATCTCCTATTATGATTTTTTTTGTCATGTAGATATTTAATTTTCTTTAAAATAGTTATACATAGTTCTACAGTATCGCGTTTTTTCCAATCTGGAAAATTTTTCAAAAATAATTTTTTAATGAAAATGCTTTTTTGTATTTCCTTTCCTTTTGCTTTTGGCATTATAAAGCCGACAAACTCATTCTTAGAGTTCCACAGCTCTGCAACTGGACAGCACACACCCTTACACTTCATTTCTTTGCTAAGCATAAGTTTAATTTTTTCATATTTTTTTTCGTCAATATTTTCTTTTTTGTAGATTTTGGCGACATATGGGGTATCTGTTGAGTATATGATGCCCTCGCCTCCACTTGCAACTTTGGATTCCAGCTTTATTTGACCTAATTTTGAATACACGATTTCATTTTCTTTTGGGATATGAGTTACATTTATAAATTTACTTAAGAATCCATACTCATTGATTTGCCTAACATGAATACAATTCGCTTTGACTGATTTATTGTTGTTTAAGGCTAAAATATCTCTAGCCAAATTATTATCTTGTGTGATAAGCAATAATTTATATGTCATTCTAAATTTGGTGAAAACCACTTGAAAGACATTGTCCGCGAAGCTATCATTTTCCTCGCCCCGAATGTCTATAAAATTATCATCATTAATTCGTTGCTGTAAGTCTTTTAGGCATCTTTTGGCTCGCTTGGCAAGTTCAGGCTTTGCTTTATTTGCTTCGTGTTTTTGTAGCTCCTCAATGATTTTAAAGGGGATAATCAGCTTATTTTGATATTGTTGAAGAAATGGAATAATATTTATCCAGAATCTGTCTGATGCAAAGTGCAATATGCTACAAGTATCTATAAATATTTTCCAATCTTTAGCATAATATTCAAAAGGAATTAGTGATGTTGAACTTCCAGTGTTGCTATTTATAGCTCCATTAATCAAGGTGCTACCCTTAAAACTTGATTTAGATTCTTAGAAGTTATATGAAGCATTTTGTTTGCTAAAAAGAAAATGGGTCGAATCTTGATGTTATTAAAAAGTAAAATGGGAAATGTGGCGGAAAATAGAATCTTGTTTTGGATAGAGGATTCTGGGTCTAAATGTAATTTAGCTAAATTGGGAATTTGCTCTACGAGATAGCTAAATCCCCCCCCCATATTTTGGGGCTTTGTAGCGTATAAAAATTGCATTAAGAGAATTAGCATAATCCCTCCATTTAATCCCCAAGTATAAATCTAAGGCATGACTTAAATGCCAAATCTAGAGCGAATATTAGCTAATTTTTCTTTAATTTTACATTTCTTGCATTTTTTATATCTCAATTTTTATTCCAAACATAAGATTTCTAAAACAATATGACAATCTCGCTTAAAAATCCAATCCATCACAATCGTTTTTATGCCTGTTTGTTGATAGACCAAAATCCGCTTTGGCTTGTTTTTATACTTCGCCATTGCGGTATTGGACTTGGTGTTGTTTATCTGTATGTATTCTATTCTTGGGGTTATATCACCCTTTTCAAAGACAGCAGATTCCGCCCTGCTACCAGTAGCGACATCACTTACGATTACGCCATTAAAGGCACTTTGGATTCGATACATTTGGCGGACTTGAGAGCTTTTCCACGCTTAATTCGTCAAACATATCATTATTAAGTGCTACAATCTGTTTGGCTAATTTAATATCACAAGTGATAATGGCTAATCTATTGAAACATTTAAACATTGCAAAAACCGATACATCGCGTATATCTATTAGCTATTCATTTTTTTAAAGCCAAAGGTTGTATCGCATCTAAAAATCAACTTCAACTAAAGCCGTTTGGTCTAAAAAATCCAATAGTTTTCTGCAATATTATTAAAATATTCATTTGTAATTGATACTGCCTATTTCCATAGAATTCATTTGAATGCAATATGGTTGAAATAATCGACAATGATTCTGGCTTGGCTTTACTCTACGCTACTATTACTTTCAATTGTGATATTAATCTCATTTGCTTTTGCTACCATATCTTTTGATTTTATCCCTAGTTCAAAGGCGATTTCAATAATTTTGACTTTGATTCTTGCTCTTTTGCCGTTTATAAAATATCTCCTTCAAACTTAAATTATTTCACATTTCTTAGCCAGATTTATAATCCCATTTATCAAAGTAGAGCATTATTTTACAAATAAATTCAATACTAGTTTAAAATTAATACTACTGGTCTAGAATATTTATTGCTATAAAAATCCGTTCTATAGCTTAATATGCTACTAAAAGTAATAATTTTCTAATTATTATTTAAGTTATAATTAATTTTATTATAACTATAATGAGAATCTATTTTATTTTAGATATAAATTCAAATATTAAGTTAGAATTAAAAAGTTTAATAACTTTCTAGTAAAATTTTTTGTAGTTTTGGCGAGGAAACTTCGTCTAGCATTTGTTTTTAAGGTTTCGAAACCAAGCAAAACATAGTCGTTTGTAAAAGGTAAAGCCTTGCATCGCAAAGGAATGCTTGTTTTCTCTAAAAATACACCTTAGCTTCTCGAATTTTTAGCTAAAATTCGTAGCTTTAGTGGGTAAAGGGGTGAAAGCCCATTGTTGCGAAGTTTGGCTTGCCAATACTAGCGAAGTAAAAATTTAGGATAAATCTATGAGTTTAAGTTTAGGAATTGATGTTGGTTCGACGACTGCGAAGGTAGTTTTACTCGAGGGCGAGGAGATAATCTTCTCAAAATACGAGCGACACTACTCAAAAGTGCGTGAAAAAAGCATAGAAATTTTAAAAGATTTGAGAGAAAAAATCGGCGATAAACGCTTTAGCGTAGCAATCTCCGGTAGTGCTGGCTTTGGCATTTCAAAAATCACAAATATCGACTTCGTTCAAGAGGTTTTCGCCACGGCTGAAGCAGTAAAAAAGCTAATCCCAGACACCGATGCAGTAATCGAGCTAGGAGGCGAGGACGCCAAAATAATCTTTTTAAGTGGTGGCTTAGAAGAGCGAATGAACGGCTCATGTGCGGGTGGCACAGGCTCATTCATCGACCAAATGATTACGCTGCTAAATGTAACGCCAGAGGAATTTGATGATTTAAGCCTAAATCACAGCAAAATCTATCCAGTGGCTTCGCGTTGCGGAGTCTTTGCAAAGACCGATGTCCAGCCACTTTTAAATCAAGGTATTAAAAAAGAGGATATTTCTGCTTCCATTTTCCAAGCGGTCGTCGAGCAAACTATTTCAGGTCTCGCACAAGGGCGGAAAATCGAGGGCAAGATTCTATTTCTTGGCGGACCGCTATTTTACTACAAAGGCTTACAAGAGCGATTTAAGGAGACTTTAAAATTAAGCGATGAAAATGCAGTTTTCCCAGACTTCGCACAATTCGCCGTGGCAATCGGCGTTGCATTTTATAGTAGCAATAGCAATGTGGATTATTCATGCGATGAGTTGATAGATATTTTTGAAAATGCCAAAAATACCACGAGTAGGAATAAATATTTAGAGCCACTTTTTAGCTCACAAGCGGACTTAGAGGCATTTGAAAGTCGTCATAATCAAGCCACCACAAACGAAATTGATATAAAGGATTTTGTTGGCGATGCTTATCTTGGGATTGACTGCGGTAGCACGACTACAAAGCTAGTATTAATCGATAAAAATGGCGGAATCATCTATAAATACTATGGAAGCAATTTGGGGAATCCAGTGCAAGTGATTTTAGATGAGCTAAAAAAGATTTATATCCTTTGTGGTAATCGCATAAAGATTCGTGGCAGTGGCGTTACAGGCTATGGCGAGGAGCTTATAAAAAGTGCTTTTAAGATTGATATTGGCTTGGTTGAGACTATGGCTCACCTGAATGCCGCAAGATTCTTTAATCCAAAGGTCGATTTTATCATCGATATCGGCGGACAGGATATGAAGTGCTTTTATATCAAAAATAATTCCATTGATAGCATTATGTTAAATGAGGCGTGTAGCAGTGGCTGTGGGAGCTTCATAGAGACTTTTGCAAAATCTATGGGCTATGATGTGGAGAGCTTCGCAAAACTTGGGCTAGATTCCAAACACCCAGTGGAGCTTGGTAGTCGCTGCACGGTGTTTATGAATAGCTCGGTAAAAGAGGCACAAAAAGAGGGTGCGTGTATCGAGGATATAAGTGCTGGGCTTTCTATGAGTGTTGTGAAAAATGCGTTATACAAGGTGATTCGTGCAAAAGACGCCGATGATTTGGGGAAAAATATCGTAGTGCAAGGCGGAACATTCCTAAATAACGCTATTTTGCGGAGCTTTGAAAAAGAGCTAAATCGCAATGTAATCCGCCCAAAAATCGCCGGACTTATGGGGGCGTATGGCGTGGCATTATTCGCTAGAGAGTGCAAGGAATCTAGCATTATAACCCAAGCCGAGCTAGAGGGCTTTAGACATATTTCCGCCCCTAGCATTTGCAATATTTGTGGCAATAAATGTCAGCTTACTATAAATCGCTTTGAGGGTGGGCGAAAACTCATCTCCGGCAATCGATGCGACCGTCCACTAGGCATTAAGAAAAAGACGATTTTCTTGCCAAATATCTACGATTATAAGCTAAATAAAATCAAAAATCTAACCATAAAGCTCCAGCATGACGAGGAATTAAAGACATTTAAGGGCAAGGTTGGGATTCCACTTGGGCTAAATATCTATGAAAATATCGTGTTTTGGCACGAGCTATTTTCCAAATTGGGTTATGAGGTCGTGCTAAGCGATATTTCTACGCGAAAAACCTACGCCATAGGGCAGTATAGCATTCCAAGTGATACAGTTTGCTACCCAGCAAAGCTCTTGCACGGACATATTGAGAATCTGCTTTCAAAAGGCGTGGATACGATATTTTATCCGTGTATGGCTTATAGCTTTGATGATGGAGGGCAGTCTACTACGAATTACAACTGCCCTGTTGTGGCGTTCTATCCGGAGCTTTTAAATCGAAATATCGATAAGCTAAAAAATGTGAGATTCCTATACCCATATTTTGGTCTTCATAGGAGCGAGGACTTTATAAAAAAGGCGTATCCATTCTTTAAAAAGGAATTTAAAGCAGATAAAAAGAGCTTCAAACTCGCCGTCCAATCCGCCTATGAGAAGCGACAAATCCAAATTGATGATATTCTAAATCAAGGCACAAAGGCACTTGAATTTGCCATGCAAAATAATCTTAAATGTATCATTTTAGCTGGTCGCCCATACCACATCGACCCAGAGATTAATCACGGCATAGATAAGCTTATAAACTCGCTTGGCGTGGTCGTGCTATCGGAGGATTCCATAAGTGCGGAGATTGGCAAACTTGATATTTTAAATCAGTGGAGTTACCACGCTAGGCTCTATAGTGCGGCGAATTTCGCTAAGAAATATGACAATGTCGAGCTAGTTCAGCTTGTAAGTTTTGGGTGTGGGATAGATTCCATTACGACCGATGAGGTGCGGAGAATCCTAGAAAATGGCGATAAATTCTACACGCAAATAAAAATAGATGAGATAAATAATTTGGGGGCAGTTAAGATTCGCATTCGAAGTCTTTTGAGTGCGATGGAAGTGAAGCAAAAAGAGGCTATGGAATCTAGAGAATCCGCTGAATCTGCTGGGAATCCGGAATCCGCGAAAATAGCGGAATCTGAATCTTTAGATTCCACAGATTCTATGAAATCTGCCGAATCTAGCCACGAAAAAGCCAAAGAATTAGAATTAAATTATTAAAAAAATAAGGAAAATAAAATGACAAAAAGCATGAATATGAAAAATCTAGATTCGCAGAATCTTGAATCTAAAAATCCGCATTTGGCGAATCTAGATTCTAAGAATCTAAATCCTAAAAACCCACACAATGTCGAATCTTGCTCTAGCAATTGCGATTGTGTGAGTAATACCGAAGACGACTTTGTGAAATTCACGGAGGAGATGAAAGAAACGCACACGATTCTAGTCCCCACAATGCTCCCTATCCACTTTCGCTTTATGGTAAATATTTTGAAAAGCTATGGCTACAAGGCGGAATTGCTACAAAATCACGGCACAGAACTCGCCCAAGAGGGCTTGCGAAATGTGCATAATGACACTTGCTATCCAGCCTTGCTAGTTATAGGGCAGCTTATCGATGCACTCAAAAGTGGGAAATATGATTTGAGTAAAACTGCACTTCTAATCACGCAGACAGGCGGTGGCTGCAGGGCTTCGAACTATATTTATTTGCTTAGAAAGGCACTTAAAAAAAGTGGCTTTGGGGATATTCCAGTCGTGTCGCTGAATTTTAGTGGATTTGAGGAGGGACAGGCATTTCGAGTAACTATGCCGATGTTAAAAAAGCTCGTAAATGCCGTCATTATCGGCGATGTGCTGATGTGCCTACTAAATCAAAGCAAACCATATGAGATAAACGCTGGGGAGAGCGATGAGCTGGTCTCCAAGTGGATTGAACGCATCACAGACGAATCTCAAAGTAAGGCGTTGGTGGATTTTGGGGCGTTGAAAAAAGATGTGAGGGCGATTTTGAATGATTTTGGGAAGATTTTGCGAAATAATGAGCCAAAAATCAAGGTTGGAATCGTGGGTGAAATCTATGTGAAATACTCTCCAGTTGGGAATAATAACTTGGAGGAGTTTCTACTAAGCGAGGGTTGCGAGGTGGTGGTGCCGGGCTTTATGGATTTCTGCTTATATTGTATGAATGATGTAATGCTTGAAAATCGCCTATATGGCGGAAGTTTCGCTAAAAAAATCATTTATAAATTTATTTATAATATGTTCGTTGGCAAACAAAAAACGATTTACAAGATGATTAAAAAACACGGGATTTTTACCGCTCCAACGAGCTTTGAGCATACCAAAAAGCTAATTAAGGGCTATGTCGAAGAGGGCATGAATATGGGCGAGGGGTGGTTGCTGACTGCCGAAATGCTAGAGCTAATCAATAGTGGGGTGAATAATATCGTCTGCACCCAGCCATTTGGCTGCTTACCAAACCACATCGTGGGACGCGGAATGATGAAAGTCATCAAGGAGAAAAATCCACAAAGTAATATCGTATCAATCGATTACGACCCAGGTGCCACGAAAGTAAACCAAGAAAATCGCATTAAGCTAATGCTTGCAAACGCGAAAATGTAGGGCTTGGCGGGAAATCCGTGCGGGAATCTAGATTCGCGGAATCTAGGGTGGAATCCGTGCAGAATCTATGCGGAGATTCTGGCTAGATTCTTAGATTCTCACTTAGATTCTCAGCTAAATCCGCCTAGTTTTTTGGAATCTTGCTTAGATTCCAGCTAGATTTAACCGGATTCTCACTTATATTTTAGACAGATTCTAGCCCAAAGATCACCTAGATTCCCACTAGATTCCAGCCCAAATCGCTACTTAAATAATTCCTTTATAATGCCAAATATGTCGCTTAGGCTTGACATATCTAGCTTTTGGAGTTTTATTCCACATTTAGGACAGAATGATGATAGTGGCGATTTATAGTCTGGCACGATTTTCTTTGTATAGCCACATTTGGGGCAAGTGTAGAATGCCTTTATTGGTTTTTGTATCATTTGTTTTCCTTTAAAATAGAATCTCTGTTTTTAAGAAAGCCTATCAATGATAGCAAATAGTTTATTCTTCATTTCTAGCAATTCGCTATTATCGCTTTTAAGTTGCTTGGCTTTGTTGTCGATTTTGTCAATCGTGCCATCAAATGTGATTTTAATGCAGTTTTTATAGCCATTTATTAGTTGCTCTTTTAGCTTATTAATCTCGCTTTGGGATTTGCTTCTAGCCTCTAGTTGCATTGTCTTTTGTCGCTCCTCTTTTTGATAGCTATTAAACATATCTAATATTGCACTTACTATAAGGATTAATGTTTGAGTCCACCCAGCTTTTCCACCTATTTCGTTTATAATCGTTGGTATAAAAGCCTTTACTTGCTCTATTATCTTAGGCAATATTTCGTCGAATATATCACTACTTGGGGCTTCGATATTTGCGAGATTTGTAGTCGCATTTGGGGTGCTAAACTCTAAAAACTCATCAGTTTTTGTCCTTAGCTCTCTCTCTGCTATTTTCATAATGTTTATTGCTTTTTCATTGATATTTGAGACTTTGGCATTTAGATATTTTTCAATATCACTTTTCTTGCTCTCAATACTGCTTTGTTGGCTTAGTAGTATCTCTAGGATTCTGCTATCTGCCCCTACTAGTTCATTATTAACCATTTTTTCTAGCTCAATGTTTAGGGATTCTTGCTGCTTTTTTAGAAGCGTGATTAGCGTTTCGATTTGATTGGATTCCTTATTGTCGATTTTGTTGTCGAGCGTTTCAAGCATATTGTTTATAAAGTTTCTAATGTATTGATTTAGTGCATTTACGACTTCCTTATGCCCGGATTTTGTTAGGCAGTCATCTATGGCACTTTCAAGCCCTAGAATTTGGCTATCGCTTAATAGTCTATGCTTATTTTCAATCTTTGCCTTTAGGGCTTCTTTGGCATTCACTATATAAACGCTTATTTTATTCTCAATCTCCTCTATATCGTTTAGCTTCCCAATTCGCTCTAGATTTAAATAGACTTTGTTTATGATTTGACGCTCTTGTAATGAGTTTGGATTAATGCCATTTTTATTATTTAAGACCAAGATTATTGGCTTTTTTGCCTTTACTACTTCGCCTATTTTCTCATAGACAAACTCCACTTCAAGCGACCCATCAGTGCTAATGACAAATAGCACAATCTCGCTTTTTTCTAACTGCTCTTTTGTTACCAAGTCATCTTTATTGTCCACATTTATGCCCGGCGTATCAAATATCGTGTAGCCATTATATAAATATTCATGCACCTCTTTAGTCTCTGGGGCATCGCCCATTTTTGCAACTTCCTTGCCAAATAGAGCATTTATTAGAGTGCTTTTTCCAGTATTATATTCGCCATAGATTATCATCGTTTGCCTAAAGTCTCTAATCTTAGAATCTATATGCGAGATAAACTTTTCAATCTCACTAGATTCACATACTTTTTGTGCGACCTGCGTAACCTCATCTTTTATTTTTCTGTAATCGTTTTTGTCGTTTATCATAATGTTCTCCTTACTTTTTCCATATTATTTTTAAACTTTCCTATCTCTGTTTTTATTGCCCCTATTTCCGTTTTAATATCGCTAAAGCTCTCGCCTAATTGCAAAAAAGTCGCCTCAAATGCTTGGCTATAAAAAGATTCTACTTTGGCTCTAAAGCCCCTTAAAACAACCTCTTTATTATCACCAATAAGCGTTTTTTTGACTATTTCATCATCATTAATTATATCAGCCACTTTATCGCCGAATGCAGCTAAGCCGCCGCCGATAATTTTGACAAATGGATTAGGAAGTATCGCCAGAATGCTTCCTGCAACTTTTGCTCCACCCTTAAAAGCTTTTTTATACCATGGCTCCTCTTTGTGTTTAGTTTCGATAAATATATCTTCTATCTCAATATCTCCAACCTCAAGACCCTCAAATAGCACACCAAAATCATTGCTGATATTTTGCAGAATCTCGTTTGTGTTATTGGTGATAATCTCACTTGTCTTAGAGTTTATTTCATTGGTGATTATTTTGCATTTTTCTTTGACATTTTCCTTAGTTGTGCTATCTATGTGCCTATTAAATGCCTTATCTATCGCCACTTGCAAATCTACTTGAGATATTTTTTGTGCGTCTTTAAGTTGCCTTAATCCCTCATTAAGCGAATTTTCTAGCTTTTCAATCTTGTTGTATATATCTTTGATAGACCCCTTAGAATCTGTGGAATCGCTCAAAATTAGGCTTATAAACGCATTCAATCCATCATAAGGCACTTGACTTTTTAAGCTTTTGGCTTTTTTGATTGCATGGTCTTTCATTAGCTCATAAAATTTTGGGATATTGCTATTTTCAAACATCTCCAAATCGTTATTTTTTATTGCTTCTTTTGCAGTCGCCACAGAAATAGAGAATATGTCCCCTAGCTTATTTTTTATTTTTTCTTTTGGGATAATTTCATTTATGGTGTTTTTTACATACTCTTCTTGGTTTTTTCTATCTTTATCATTTTTATTTACTAGCTTTTTAATAATGCTTTCTTCGCATTTATCGCAAGCAGTTTTGCTATCACACTCGCACTCATCGCTTTCGATTATGTCGGATTTTGTGATACATATGGTTACCTTTTTATTTTGGTCAAAAAGCTCTTTTATGTTGTCCTGCTCATCTTTTTGTAATGGACTAGTTGATGAAGTGGGGTAGATTATATAATCTGCATTTTCTATATATTCCCTTGCTAATGCTCCATTTTCCTTTGTAAGAGAACCAAGCCCCGGCGTGTCAATCCACGCCATTCCACCGAGATTAAATCGTTGGATTCTATCAGTGCACTCCACCACATCGGTGGCAAATCCGCTTTCTTCAGATTCCCCATTCTCTTTCGTATCTGGCAGCTCTTCTAATCGCTCGATTTTATGCCATTTTTTATGTCTGTATTCTAAAAACTCCACTTTTTGTTGTTCTAATTTATTATTTGCGATAAAGTTCCCAAAAGTGCTTTTCCCAGCCTTAACCTTGCCAAAAATAATAACAATAAACTTATTCTTTAGCTCCGTTCGAAACTTCTCTCTCTCAAGCATTTTGCTAAAGTTATGATTCCACATTAAAAACACTTCTTTTAAAGAATTCATAAGTTCCTTAAAAGATTCCTCAATGTCCGGATTTTTAATATTAATATTAATGCCCTCTATGGCATTTTTAAAGCTATCAATGTGGCTTCTAATCTCACTTCTTGTGTTATCTAGCTTGTTGTTTACATCTGCTATATCTTTTAGCGATTCATATAAAGACACATAAAAGCTATTTAGCTGTTCTTTCATTATAATCTCCTTATTAATTCACTTAAAGTAGCAAGCCTTTCATTAAGGCTTCTTTGCCCTACTTCATTCATAATTACATTGTCAACACCTCTAATCTCTCCGCCCCTTATATTTTCTAGCTCTTTAATTGTCGCCTCAATTCCCTCTATATCATCATTAAGATAGTCAATATTTTCGTCTAAAGTGGCAATTTGATGTTCTAGCCTCCTAAGTTCTACTTTTATGGGTTCTTTTATTGAGAATTCTGTCTCTATAGGCATTATTTTTACAGGTTCTTTTCTTTGGACTTGCTCATGTTGTTCTTTTGCAAGTTTTTCAGAATCCTCTTGTGGAGCTTTGTCATTTTCGTTGTCGGCAAACAAATCGTAAGCAAGTTTTCCAATAGTTGCTACTGCGACCACTCCGCCGATTACGGGTAAAAACGGTATCATATCCTCTCCTTTTATTGATTTAAGTGTGCATTCCATTCACTAACTTTTCTAGCTAGTTTGGCTCTTTGATTTTCTAGTTTGTCCTTTTCTAGTTGGATTCTCTCTCTTTGTGTTTTAAGTTTTTGTATGTATTCGTCGCATTTTAGAGCTAGGCGATTTTTCTTTGCTTGCATAATTGTATTTCCATATTTTTCAATTAAGGTATTTATCTCTACTCTAATCTTGTCAATATTGCTATTTTCAACTAGCCTGTTTTTGTTCTCCTTTTTGCCTTTTATATAGTTTTTAGACGATGTGGCGATAACCTTATTGTTAATTGCTTGATTTGGAGTGCCAAAAATATCTATTATCTGCCGTTTCATTTTATTACTAATCTTATCTATGTCGCTTTGTTGCAAACTATCAGCTCTAGATAACACAAAGATATTTTTGTTTATGAAATCATTAGGATTATCCCAATTGCTTTTTATGTGGTGCAAAAAATTCATTTCCGGCTGGTTAAATTCGCCCTCTGCACCATTATGAACGAATATATTAAAATCAGCTTCCCTTATGGCATCAATTGCCCTTTTGTCGTCATTTTCCCTTGCATTTAAGCCCGGCGTATCGATATACTCAATATTTTCGTAAACAAAAGATTTGTTTTTAGCAGTCGTTCGCACATCGCCGATTTTAAAAGTTTTTTCTTCAAAATCATCAATTAAGGCGTTCATAAGAGAGCTTTTTCCGTGGTTATAAAGCCCCGTGCAAGTGATTTTTACGACATTATTTTGGATATTCTTTCGCAATATTTCTAGGATTTTTATATCCTCTCTAGATAGGTATTTGTCCATTTTGCTCATTTATTCCCCTTTAAATCTCAATAAGGGCATAGCCTTGCACATACGCAGATAGCACCGTTTTCGCCCACTCTACATAGATGGTTTCTAGGTAGTAGCTAAGACCAAATTCCTCGCGAACTTTCTCCAAAACTTTCCTTTCCTCCTCGTGCAAAAAATGGTCGGAATAGATAAGTAGGAGAATCTCCATTAATACTATTTTTTGGCTTTTCTTGTTTTTGATTTTCCCAAGTGTGTCGTAAATATCAAAGTTTTCTTTATCAAATTCAATATCCCCAATCTGCATTTCAAGCAAATATTTTTCTATGATGTCATTTTGCGTCTGACTGAAGTTGTTGCAACTCTCAGCGATATAATGTGCTAGCTCCAAAAATCCTATTTTTTCCTCATTCGTTAGGCGGTTTAAAAACATATTTTCTCCTTTTAATTTTTATTTACACTTTTTAGGGTTTCTAAAATCGCATTAAATTTCTTTTTGCCCTCTATTTCGCCATATTCGCTAATTAGCGTATTTTCAATATTTGCGATGAAGTCTTGCAAGGCTTGGGATTCTATAGATTCTGTGGAATCTTTCGATTGGCTGGATTTATCAGATTCTCCAAAGTCATCAAAATCACTAGAAAAGTCCCAATCTTTTATAAACTCATCATATATCTTTTTCCCCGCTATCCCTACAATTATCCCAGCTAGTAAATGAAATGGAAATCCCATTTTGTCTCCCTTGTTTAATATTTAATATTTTTAAAGTCATTTGCCATTATTGTTGAATTGATTTCACAGCAAGTATTGACCTAGAACAGAAAATAATTTTGGCTGATTTGTAAGATTTGTAATTGGATTTATAGGACACTTTAAAAGATATTTAAGGGAAATGGAAATAATTTGAAGTAGTTTAAAAAGGCTTTTTAGAATGGGATTATATTGATTGCTCCCCCCCCCCTATTTGCATATTTTTCGCTTTGGATTCTATGGATTCTATAAGATTTTGGGGGTTTCGCATTGTAAATTTGCTAATTATAAAATCATTCATCGCCATTCCATTTTAAAATATGCAAAATTATAACCAAAAATCACTAGCGATTTTTTAAATTATTTTGAATGTATATTGAGAATTCACATAAATATAATACAATACGGGATTTAGAAAATGTGGAAGTGCGAAATTTTGGTTAAATTTAGCGAGATAAAGGAGTCATATGCTAATCGATAGTTTTGGTCGTAGTATCGACTATATCCGCGTGTCTGTAACGAAAAATTGCAATTTTCGCTGTTTGTATTGTATGCCTGATACGCCCGATGAAATTAAGGAGAATCTAATCCCACTAAACCAAATGCTAGAGTTTCTAAAAATTGCTATGGATTTGGGCGTGAGAAAAGTGCGATTAACTGGTGGAGAGCCACTTTTGAGAGGCGATTTAAGCGAATTTGTAAGGGGGATTTATAGCTATAAAAACGATGTGGAAGTCGCCCTAACTACGAATGGATTCTTGCTTAAAAAATACGCAAAAGAGCTTAAAAATGCGGGGTTAAAACGGATAAATGTCTCGCTTGATAGTTTGCAATCGCATAAAATTAGCACCATTTCAAAGAAAAATGACGCACTAGATTCTATCTTAGAGGGCATTTTTTTGGCGAAAAATGTCGGTCTTGGCGTAAAAATCAATATGGTTCCGCTAAAAAATATCAATGAAAATGAGATTATCGATTTATTAGAGTTTGCCAATAAAAATGGCTTTCTAATCCGCTATATTGAGTATATGGATAACACATTCGCAAAAAGCGGTATTGTAGGGCTTAGGAGCGAAGAGATACTAAAAATAATTGATAAAAAATACCGCTATAAAATGTTACAAAAAGAGCATTTTGGACCCGCGAAATTATATGAGATTGAGGGACTAAGTGGGGAATCTAAAGCGTTAGATTCTATAAATTCACTAGATTCGGCGGAATCTAAGAATCTAGATTCCGTGATTTTAAGAGATTCGGCGGATTTGAAAAATTCAGCAGAATCTTGGGATTCTGTGGATTCCAAGAATCTAGATTCGGCAAGTTTGATAGAATCTAATTACTCGCTGGATTCGGCAGAATCTGGGGATTTTAAGAATCTAGATTCCACAGATTCCACCACAAATCCAAGTAAATTTAAAACCACCAAAAAGCCCGTATTTGGGATTATCGCTCCACATAATGATGAGTTTTGTTTATCTTGCAATAGGATTCGCCTAAGTGCTGAGGGGATTATTTTCCCCTGCCTATATTTCGAAGATGCGGTAGATGCGAGTGTGGCGATACGAAGTGGCGATAAAATTGCGATGAAAGAGGCACTTTTGAAATCCATTTGCAATAAACCAGAAAAAAATAAATGGGGAGAAAACGAGCGTTCAAATCGTGCATTCTACCACACTGGCGGATAAAATATTGATTAGAAATGGATTTTTAAAAATAAGTGCAAATTAAGATTTTAAACTAAAGCACCCTGAGATATATAAAATATATTGGGATTCTTAAGGAGCAATATTCTTGATTTTTTGGATATAAAATAAATGAGAATTTACAAAATGGGATTTTTAGGATTCGCTAGATTTAGATTCTGTGGAATTTAGCTTAATCTTGCTTTTTAGATTGCTTGGAATTTGCCAAATTTATAAATTCGCCAAATCACACTTTAAAACATATTTTACCCAAGTGCTTTTAGTCCAATGGCTGAAGCGATGATGATAAAGATAAAAAATATCTTTAAAAACGAGGCAGATTCCCCAAATACTAAAATCCCCACAAGAACGCCTCCACTCGCCCCTATCCCAGTCCAAATCGCATATGCCACGCCCATTGAAATCCCCTGCATTGCAAGGCTTAGGAAACTTAAGCTCACCATAAATAAAAGTGCAATTGGGAGTATGAATATTTTTTTATTGGTTGTTGCGAATTTTTTCATAGTAAATACGCCGGCAATCTCCATACAACCCGCTACGATTAGAAATATCCAGCTCATTTCTCGCCCCCATTTTTTAACAAAATCTGTGCTTTTGTGGCTTTATTTTTTGCAGATTCCACAGATTCTGTGAAATTTATAGATTCCGCATTTTTCCTAGATTCGACAAAATCCGCACCATTAACATTTTTTATAGATTCCCCAGATTCCCCAAGATTTACAGCATCTAGCACTGAATCTAGCCCAAACTCCGCACTTAAATCTCTAGCTAGTTTCTTATCACTTTTATTACTTGTGAGTTTCAAGCCAACTACGCCAATTAAAAGCATTACAATTAATGCGATTTTAATAATGCTTACTTCCTCGCCAAATGCGACCATTTCAGCGACCACCACTCCAGCCGTGCCAATCCCTACAAACACCGCATAAGCCACGCCTACTTCTACATATTTAATCGCAATCAACATCACACAAAATGAGAATAAAATAGCCACTCCAGTTAAGGCGTAAAGCCAAAAGCTATCGGCGTATTTCAATCCGCTAACCCAAAATACCTCTAAGATTCCAGCACTTATGATTAGAATCCAACTAATGCTTTCTTTGGAGATTTTCAATGTTTTTCCTTAAATTTATGCGATTTTCGAATTGATTTATAAACCCATAATTCGTCTTGTAAAATTTTGGCTGGGATTCTATCCAATCCAATAAATTGATGTCAAGATTTCCGCTAATAAGGGAGATTCTTATAGTTTTAAAATATTTTTAATGATAAATTTATTTATAAAATTCAAATCAATTTAAACATTTTAAATAACCTAATTTATGCTAGAATCCAAGCCAAAATTATAGAATCTAAAAAGGATAATTATGCTTTTATTTACTCCCGGACCGACTCCAAGCCCAGAATCTATCCGCCAAGCAATGGCAATCCCCACACTTCACCACAGAACAAAGGAGTTTGAATCTTATTTCGCATTCTGCCGCGAGAAACTCATAGAAATGCTAAAAATGCGCGATGTGCTAATGCTAGCAAGTAGCGGAAGCGGGGCAATGGAGGCGTGTGTAAGGACATTTTGCAAAAAGCCCTTGATTGTAAATAGCGGGAAATTTGGCGAGCGATTTAGTAAAATCGCCAAGGCTTACAATATCGATTTTATTGAGCTTAAAAGTGAGTGGGATACCGCTCCAAGCGTGGATTCCGTGGAAAAAATATTGAGTGAAAATAAAGATATAGATTCCATATGTATTCAAATCTGCGAGAGTGCTGGGGGACTGCGACACAATGTCGAGGCAATCGCAAAAATGGCAAAATCACTAAATCCAAAAATCGCCATAATCGCCGATGGGATAACTGCAATCGGCGTTGAGAAAATCGACACGACGCATATCGACGCCCTAATCGGTGGCTCTCAAAAGGCGTTTATGCTACCACCGGGAATGAGCCTAATTGGCTTGAGTGATTTGGCTTTGGAGCTAATCGAGGCAAATGATGTGGGATTCTACTTCAATCTTAAAACCGAGCTAAAAAATCAGCGTAAAAATACCACTGCTTGGACTTCGCCGACAAGCATAATTATTGGCTTAGCGAAGTATTTTGAAGTGGCGGATTTGGAGGCGATTTATAGGGAAACGAGGGCTAGGGCGAAAGCCACGCAAAAGGCACTAAGTGCAATTGGGCTAAAAATCTACCCAAAAAGCCCAGCACTTGCGATGACTACGATTTACCACGAGGATTCCGTTGCGATTAGAAAATTGCTAAAGGAAAAATACGCCCTAAATATCGCAGGAGGGCAAGACCACCTAAAAGAGCTGATTTTCCGCATAAACCATATGGGGATTATCCCTATTTATGAGGCTTCGTGGGTGGTGAATGGGATTGAGTTGGCATTAGACGAGCTTGGGCTTAGGAAGTTTGATGGCACTGCAAATAAGGTGTTTTTGGAGAATTATAATCGAATTTAGATTATTGTAAATTTTTATAAAAATACTAGCAATTTTACTAGTATAATTTAGGCTAATGATATAGCTTTTATTTTGCAAATAACATCAAATAAAATATTGCAAAGAATCTATGATACAATATAAAAAAATATTTACAAGAGAGATATTATGAGATTAAAGGCTTCGCATATACGATATATTGCTGATAAAATTGCATTGGATTTGGTAAATGCTCCATATATTGAGATTCTAACAAATGATAAAGATATTGTTAGAATAGCCATTAAATATCTTGAAAATAATATTAAAAAAGAGCTTGCCATAGAAGAAAAAGCTAAAAACTTTATTGATGATAATATAGATGAGATTGAAAGTAATGGAGCTGATGAAAAGCGTTTATTTGCCTTAGTAAAAAAGAGATTTGCAGATGATGAAGAGTTTATTTTATCTTGGGACGATAGGTATAGCAATCTATCACACGAAATAATGGACGAGCTCATTGATACGAGCATTATTAATTTTCATGTTTCAGAAATGATGATAAAGAACCTTATTTTCAAATCAATAAATACATATGCTAAAAATTATAAAGACATAGAAGAAAGGGTAATTGATAGAATTAAAAATTATAAAAAGAAACTTTTAGTTGGCACTGAGGAATATGATTTGGTATTTGAAAAGATGTATGAAGAAGAGCTGAAAAAACAAGGTTTTTTATGATTTTATTGCAAGATTCTACTTGCTTTTAGATATAAGGATTTCAAATAAATGAAAAAAGCAGTTTTATATTTAGAAAATGGAATGAGATTTGATGGCATAAGTTTTGGTGCTAAAGGCACTAAAGTAGGTGAAATGATATTTAACACTTCACTTACTGGCTATCAAGAAATCATTACAGACCCTAGTTATGCTGGGCAATTGATAGTATTTTGTATGCCAGAGATTGGCATTGTCGGGGTGAATAATCAAGATGTAGAATCTTTATCCAATACATCTTATGCAAAGGGTGTTATTGTTAGAAGTTATAATGATTTTTACTCTAACTTTCGTGCCACTGGAACTTTGGGAGAATATCTTAAGAAAAATAATATAATGGGAATTGCAAATATTGATACAAGATTTTTAACAAAGCTTATTAGAACACAAGGTGCGATGAATGCGGTTATTTCAAATGAGATTTTTCAAACAAAAAAGCTAAAAGATATTTTGGATTCTACTCCAAGTATTGAGACAATAAATTATATTAAAGATGTTAGTTCCAAATCCCCTACAACACACAAACAAAGCACTTTTAGTTTTAAAACTCTTTCGTATGGCAAACCAAAATTTAAGAAAAAAATAATAGTAATAGATTTTGGAATCAAACAAAATATACTAAATGAACTTAGTGCAGTTGGATTAGAATGTGAGATAGTAAGTCATAATATTAATGCAGATAGTATTATCAAAAAATTTAATGATAAAGAAATTGGCGGAGTTTTTCTATCAAATGGACCCGGCGACCCAAAAATTTTAAAAAAGGAAATAAAGGAAATAAGGAAGTTAATAGATGCTAAGATTCCAATGTTTGGAATCTGCCTTGGACATCAACTATTAGGTTTAGCACATGGATATGAAACCTACAAACTTCAATTTGGACATCACGGAGCAAATCACCCTGTAAAAAATATGCAAACAAATGAGGTTGAAATCACATCGCAAAATCACATCTATTCTGTCCCAGAATCCATACAAGAAATCGCCCATATAACATATATAAATCTATTTGATGGCACAATAGAGGGATTGCGTTATAAAGATTCTCCTATTATTTCATTGCAACATCACCCAGAGGCTAGTCCGGGACCAAAGGAATCTAATAAGATTTTTAAGGATTTTTTTAAAATGGTGCAAGATTGCAAGATAAATAAATCAAAAGAGAGTAGCAAGTGAGATTCTATTTAGTAACAATTTTTATAGCATTATTTTTTGTTTCTTGTAGCAGTGTTGATGAGTTTAACAAACCAGCATTATTTTGGTATGAGAGGATTATAGTAGCAATTAGCAAGGGTAATTTGGAACAAGCAGATAGTTATTTTAATTCACTTCAAAGTGAGCATATAGCTTCTCCTTTGATTAATGAGGCTTTGATTATGCTTACAAAAGCACATATTGATAGAAATGAGCATTTACTTGCTGGATATTTTGCGAATGAGTATAAAATTCGCTTTAGCAATCCTAAAAATGTAGATTATATGCCATTTTTAGCAATGGAATCTAATTATTATGCTTTTGGTAGTTATAGCAAAGACCAAGGTTTTATTAATGATAATATTGACGAAATATCACATTTTGTAACCTTAAACACAAATAATAAATATTTACCTTATATAAGGCATATTTTGACAAGTTTCAAACTTTCTCAATTAGAAATAAATAAAGAGATTATAAGAATCTACAATATAAAAGACAAAGATGCAGCAAAAGAAAAATACGAGCAATATAATGAGGAATTAGGTGTGAATGATATAGATTTTATACCATCACATATACCTTGGTATGTTAGAATTTTTAGCTGGTAATTAGACAAAATTAAAAGGATATTAACTTGAACAATACAAAATTTCCAACAACCTTACCTATTTTAATTGAAGAAAATTCATTTATCTATCCATATACAATTAGCCCTATTTTTATAAATGATGATGCAAATATAAGTGCATTATCAAAAGCACAAGATGAAAATAATATTATTTTCATAACCACTTCTAAAGATATTGATATTGAAAGTGATGAGCAAAGTGATTTTTACGATGTGGGCGTCGTGGGGAATATTATGCGAAAAGTTTCTCTCCCCAATGGAAAAATCAAATTTCTTTTTCAGGGCGTTTCAAGAGCTAAGATTCTAAAGGTGGAAAGTCAAAAGCCACTTATAGGTTTGATTGATTTGATTATTCCAGACCCATACGACCCAATAAAGCTTAATGCTACGCTCTCGCTATTAAATGAACGAATTGATGTTATGTCAAAATTACTTCCATATTTTCCTAGCGATTTGCTAAAAACGATAGAAAGCTATGAGCCAAATCGTATTATTGATACGATTTTAAGCACACTTAGAATCTCCAAAAATAAAATCTATAATATTTACTTAAATAGCAATACAATTGAGAGATTGATATTGCTTATAAGCTACATTGATGAGGAAATAGAAGCTTTAAAATTACAAAAAGAGATTAAAACAAAAGTTAATAATAAAGTTGAAAAAATTAATAGAGAATTCTACCTAAAAGAGCAATTAAAGCAGATTCAAAAAGAACTAGGAATCAATAATCAAAAAAATGAAGAGATTGAAAATTATTATAAAAAGCTGGAATCTATAAAACCACATATAGAAAATGACGGATACAAGGAGATTAAAAAGCAAATAGATAGGCTTTCTCGTATGCATCAAGATAGCTCTGAGGCGAGTATGATACAAAATTATATCGAGTGGATGCTAGAGATTCCATTTGGTAAATTTTCATCTAAAAAAATGTCGATTAATGCCGTAGCGAAGCAATTAGACAACGACCATTATTCGCTTAAAAAGCCAAAGGAGCGAATCTGCGAGTATTTTGCAGTAAAAGAGCTTTTGGCATTAAGGGGTAAAGAAAGTGAGCAAAGCAAAGGCACTATTTTATGTTTCTATGGACCGCCGGGCGTGGGGAAAACCTCCCTTGCAAACTCCATTTCTAAAGCACTTAAAAGGTCGCTTGTTAGAATCGCACTTGGCGGATTAGAAGATGTAAATGAATTGCGAGGGCATAGGCGGACTTATCTGGGAGCGATGCCCGGGCGAATAATACAAGGGCTAATCGACGCAAAAGAGATGAATCCAGTAGTCGTTTTAGATGAAATCGATAAGGTTGGCAAGAGCTATCGAGGCGACCCTACTTCCGTGCTATTGGAGATTCTCGACCCAGAGCAGAATGTGGCGTTTAGGGATTATTATGCGAACTTTAATATCAATTTAAGCCAAATTATTTTTATCGCCACAGCAAATGATATAAGCCAGATTCCCGCTCCATTGCGTGATAGAATGGAATTTATCCAGCTAAATAGCTACACGCCACAAGAAAAGCTAGAGATTGCCAAAAAGTATCTAATTCCCCAAGAGCTAAAAAAACACGGCATTTCAAACACGGAATTTAGCATAAACACAAACGCCCTAAAGGAAGTCATCGAAAAATACACTAGGGAGGCAGGAGTTAGGAAACTAAGAGAGCAAATCGCCCAGATTATGCGAAAATGTGCTAAAAATATCCTAGAAAACCATGAGGCAAAGAAAATCAGCATTACGACAAATAATCTTAAAGATTTCTTAGATAAAACTATTTTTGAGATAGAAAGCACGAAAGGTATTCATAAAGTCGGTGTTGTAAATGGCTTGGCATGGACAAGTGTGGGCGGTGATGTGCTGAAAATCGAAGCGATTAAGATATTTGGTAAGGGCGTTTTAGAGCTAACTGGGAATCTTGGTGATGTAATGAAAGAATCCGCCAAAATCGCCCTAAGCGTAAATAAAGTGCTAATCGATAAGAAATTTAGAACAAAAGAGCAAATCTATAATAAATATAATATCCATATCCATGTCCCAGAGGGTGCTACGCCAAAAGATGGACCAAGTGCGGGGATTGCGATGGGGCTGGCGATACACTCTGCCTTGCTTGATAAAAAGGTAAATTCAAAAATCGCAATGACAGGGGAGCTAACGCTAAGTGGCGATGTGCTGCCGATTGGAGGATTAAAAGAGAAGCTAATCGCTGCATATAAAGCTGGAATGGAAGCCGTGCTAATCCCAGAGAAAAATTATAAAAGAGATTTAGATGAGATTCCAAAAGAGGTTTTGAGTAGTCTTAAGATTATCCCTGTATCACGCATCGAGGAAGTTTTAGAAAAGGCTTTAGTTAAATAATTTAATAAATGAAAACACTTTGCTTAATCTCACTTGGTTGTAATAAAAATCTAATAGATAGTGAGGTTATGCTAGGGAAATTAAGCGATTATATATTGGTAGATTCCCCAAAAGATGCGAATGTAACAATAGTAAATACTTGCGGATTTATCCAAAGTGCTAAACAAGAAAGTATAGAAAAGATTCTAGAAGTAGCACAAGATAAACCAAAAGACAGCATTCTAGTAGTAAGTGGATGTTTAAGTCAAAGATATGCCAATGAGCTTAGAGATGAGATTAAAGAGATTGATATAATAACTGGTGTAGGGGATTATGATAAGATTGATAAAATGATTTTAGATTTGAATAAAAATCAAAAAATCATAAAAAGCAACGCTACATTTTTAATAGATTCCCACTCAAGAGTTATCACCGGCTCTTCTATCCACGCATATATCAAGCTTAGCGAGGGTTGCAATCAGCAATGTAGCTTTTGTGCTATCCCAAATATCAAAGGGAAACTCCATTCTAGGAGCTTAGAATCCTGCCTAAAAGAAATACATCATTTAGTGGAAAAAGGATTCTATGATTTTAGCTTTATCGCACAAGATTCTAGCTCGTATATGCGTGATTTAGGTAGAAAAGACGCATTAATCGAGCTTATAGATAGGGTTGAGAAAATACAGGGTATTAGGAGTGCTAGAATCTTATATCTATATCCCAGCACTACGACAAATAGGCTTATTGATAGAATCGCAGAATCTCCCATTTTTCAAAACTATTTTGATATGCCAATCCAACACATCACAGATTCTATGCTAAAGATTATGCGACGAGGGAGCGATAAAAATCGCCATATTGAGTTACTCAAACATATGAGAAAAGTAAAAGATAGCTTTATTCGCACGACTTTATTAATCGGGCATCCGGGGGAGAGCCAAAAAGATTTTGATGATATTTGTGGATTTATGAGCGATTTTGTATTTGATAGAGTGAATATTTTCGCATTTTCTAGTGAAGAGGGGACAAAGGCATTTACAATGCCACAAAAGGTAAATTCTAAGATTATAGATAAACGAATTAATATCCTAAATAAGATTATAAAAAAACAACAAAATGAGATTTTTAAAAATTATAAGGGAAAAACAATGACTTGCATAATCGATGGAATCTCAAAAACAAGTGAGTTTTTTTTGAGTGCTAGGGATATAAAATGGGATAGGGAAATCGATGGCGAGATTTTAATAAATGAGAATCTAACGCAAAAGCCACTAGAAGCAGGATATTATAATATCAAAATAGAAACATCTAAAGATGGGTATTTGATTGGGAAAGCGATTAATAGGCTCTAAAAAATTTAATTTATTTGGCTTAGAGGCTCTCACAAACGGGCGGAATCTGCTTGGATTTAGTGCGGGGGTGGATTCCACTTGCCTTTTTTTCTTGCTTTTAAATTCTAATATTGATTTTGATATTGCAATCGTGGATTATGGCATAAGGGCAGAATCTAAAAGCGAAATCGCATATGCAAAAAAACTAGCAAAAAAATATAAAAAGCAAATTTTTATCTCCAAAGCCCCAAAGTTTAAAAATAATTTTGAAGCAAATGCAAGGGCATTTCGATTTGATTTTTTCGCCAAAATTATCTTGGAATCTAATTATCAAAATTTGATTTTAGCCCATCAATTAAATGATAGATTCGAATGGTTTTTAATGCAGTTTGCAAAAGGAGCTGGATTAAACTCTTTGCTTGGATTTGATTACATCACTAAAAATGTGGATTTTAATATCATTCGTCCGCTTTATAATACAAAACGAGCCGATATTTTGGCATTTTTAAAGAAAAATAAAATTAAATATTTTGTCGATAAAAGTAATAAAAATCAAGCATTTTTACGCAATTATTTCCGCAAACATTATGCAAATAGATTTATAAAAGATTTTGAAAAAGGGGTAATAAAATCATTTCATTTATTAAAAAATGACTATCAAGCCATATATGGCAATGTGTTCGTATATAATGTAGCAAATATTTTTATATGCAAGAAAGATTCTGCTCTATTAAATTTATACAATATCGATATATGTGTTAAAAAGCTTGGTTATGTAGTTTCTAGCAAACAAAGAGATGAGATTTTAAAAAGTAGGTATTCTTGCGTAGTAGCATCTAAATTCATTATTGATTGCAATGATAGATTTATTTTCATTACAAAAGATTCTGCTAGATTTAGCCACGATAAACAAATAAGAAATATATTGCGATTGCATTCCATTCCACCAAAGATACGACCATTTGTGGATTTGAATCTCTTAGAAGAAATAAAAAATATAGTGGATAAAACTTAAGAAGCCAAATTTTATTATAATACCTTTAAAAATTTTAGGAATAATAATGAAATTAGCAGTATTTGATTTTGATTCAACACTTATGGACGGCGAGACTATCGATGAATTGGCAAAATATTATGGTGTGAAACAAGAAATAAATCTAATAACAAAAATGGCGATGGAAGGAAAGCTCGATTTCTACGAGAGTTTAAAAAAACGAGTTAGTTTTCTAAAAGGAATGAGAGAAAAAGACGCAATCGAAGTATGTGAGAATCTGCCATTAGTAAATGGTGCAATTGAAATAGTGAAAGAATTGCAAAAAATGGGCTACAAGGTAGTGTGTTTTAGCGGTGGATTTAAGATTGCAACTTCTTATTTTAGAAGAGTTTTAGGACTTAATGCCGATTTCAGCAATATACTTCATTGTAAAAATGGATTTTTAAGTGGCGAAGTGGGTGGAGAAATGATGTTTGGAGATTCCAAAGGAAGAATGATATACACGCTCCAAAGGCTACTTGGGACTTCTAAAGAAAATACTATTGCAATAGGTGATGGTGCAAATGATTTATCGATGTTCCCATATGCGAGTAAAAAAATAGCATTTTGTGCCAAAGATGTATTAAAAAAAGAAGCAAATATCATAATCGAAAATAGAGATTTAAGAGAAATTTTGAATTATATAAAGGTGTAAATATGGACTTACGAAATAGTGGATTTAGCCTATGGTGCGATTTTATAGAACGCAATTTCTTAAATACAGAGTTTAAAAATCTAATCACTAGCAATATCATTTATGGTGCAACTAGCAATCCAAGTATATTTGCAAATGCGATTTTAAAGAGCGACGCCTATCGGGCAGATATTGAAAAACTAAGAGACAAAAAAGCAAAAGATATTTATGAGAATCTCGCATTTAGTGATATTAAAAATGCTGCACATTTATTATTGCCACTTTGGGAAAAAAATAAAAATGACGGATTTATTAGCATTGAGATTGACCCTATGCTATGTGATGATGCTACAAAAAGTATTGATGAGGGGAAGCGAATCTTTAAAACTATAGGATTCCCAAATGTGATGATAAAAGTCCCTGCTACAAATGCTGGATTTGAAGTGATGAATGAGCTTTATAAGAGCAGTATTAATGTCAATGCGACATTGGTTTTTTCAACGAAGCAAACGAAACTAGCCCTAGAATCTTTTGGAAAAACCACCAGCACAAATGCACCAAAAGCCGTAATTAGTATTTTTGTATCTAGGTTTGATAGGGCATTAGAGGATATAAATAAAACAAAAGATTCTACCCCAAAATTAGGAATCTACAATGCCATAAATTGCTACAACCTAATAGAATCTTTTGCAAATCCAAATATCCGCACACTTTTTGCCTCTACAGGAGTAAAAGATAGTTTTATAGATTCTAGTTATTATATCAATTCGCTACTTTTTAAAAATTCAATAAACACTGCCCCGCTAGATACTATCAAAGATTTTATAAAAAGAGATTCTAAAATCATTATCCCAGAATCTAATATAAATGATTATTTGCATAATATAGATGTGGATTCTATGAGTAAGATTCTCCTAGATGATGGTTTAAAATCGTTTATAAAAAGTTTTGAGGATATGTTGGGAGCAATTTAATTGGAATTAAGAATAATTAATTTTATTCCTAAAAAGCTAAAAAATAGCTATAATCTACGATTACAGCTATTTGAATGGGATTAATATGAAGATTATTATATGTGTATTATTGCTATTATCAGGCATCTATGCTAATGATAGGGCTATAAATGAGAGAATGCTAAGGCAAAAGGCATTCAATAATCGTAGCAATGTCATAGCGAGAACTCAAAACCAAACGCAAAATACAGATACAACTAGCTTTTTTGTCGCACTAGAAGGCTCTCTAAACAATACCGTGTTAAAAAAGAATATAGAATCTACAAATGTAAATACTACTAGCTTCATCAAACAACGAGTTTTTGGCGGAGCGATGAAAGTTGGCTTTATGGATATAGATAGATTTATAGGTGGGAGATTCTATGCGGAGGGCTCATATACTGGGCTAAGTGATTTTATGATTTTTGGGCTTGGATTGAATTTAGATATTTTGGTGAATTTTTTAGATTCCAAGATGTGGAATGTGGGTGTTTTCGCTGGGATTGGCGGAGGAATGTATGTAGCGACTTTTAAAAATGATAGCCTAAACTCAAGCGGGAAAACGCCCCTAAGCCCTGCTGGGTGGATAAATGCTGGATTTAGATTTACTATATTTGGCAATCAAGCCATAGAGATAACTTATCGCTACCCATATACTTATGCTTCAATTTATAAAGATTCCATTGTAGTTCCGGGGACAACAGGTCAAGAAACCACAAGCTATTCATATAAAAGCGATTATATCGGCATATCCTATGCATTCGCATTTTGATTATGAGATTAAATAGAGGAGTTAATAACACATAAAAGGGGTTAGGCTTTGGATTTTTTGCAAATTAGCATTTATGATTTTTTTGTTTTTGGCATTCTTTTTATTATTTTTATTGCGATTTTCTTGCTATCGCTACTTTTAAATGGTGCTTTTCGTAATGTTTTGCTTGTGTTTTGCCTATTATTTTTTATCTCCATTCCATTTTTAAATATTTTTATTATGGATAATTATATAAACAAAGTCGCTTTCAACCTAAATATTGCTAGAAAAATGCACTACACAAACGCATTTATACTTAATGGTGAGATAACAAATCAAGGTAAAAAAGCCATAGAATCTTGCAATATTTATCTATATATCAATAAAAAATATCCGCTAAATCCAGATTTCATAATCCAAATCAATGAAAAAATCGCCCAAAATACAAGCCTAAATATCGATAAAATCATCAATGATTTTGATTATAACGACCCAAAAAGCATTAAGATTCGCTGTTTTTAATACAAATAATACTAATGTGAAAACATAGAATCTTTAATTAAAAATATTCATTATCCAAATTATAAAAAAGCAAAAAACAAGGTGAAATATAAAAGCTAATTAAAATTTAAAAAATTTTATAAATGGCGATTTTACTATCTATGAAATTACTAGTTGAACATACAAGATTGAATTACTACTTAAACTACTATAAGGAGACAAGGGGATATGGCGAATTTTAAAAAAATTCTAATTTTAGGTTTGATTATTTCACAATCTATCGCTTTAGCTCAAGATGTTCCAGAGGAAAAGCAAAGCAGGGAATCTAAGCTAAGTAATGCTACAAACTTGCAACAGCAAATTGATGACCTAGAGGAAAGCATTGCCGAGCTACAGGAAAGAGCCGATGAGAACGAGCTACAAGCAGCACTTAGTAAGATTAAATTTGGGCTTGAATTTAATACAATGGTATCAAACTTTTTTATTAAAAATCCACTAGGACTTGGAATCCCAGAATCTCAAAAAACACAGCCAAATCGCTGGGCTATGGGGCTTTACCTAAATATGAATGCCGATATAAATGACTATACGAAATTCACCGGCAGACTCTCAATGTCAAAGGCATTTGGGGATTTAAGCATTCAAGGCAATGGCAACCCAAGTCCGCTTGATGCAGGACGCGGATTCTATGGTCCAAATATCTATGTGGAACGAGCATATATCGATATTTACGGCGGAGACCATTTTGCATTCACCATTGGGCGACTTCCTAGCACCGATGGACCCGGCTCAAATTTACGCAATGGTGGGGCTAGAATGGCGACTTACCCAGCTTTAATGGTAAATGCACTTGGCGATGGAGCGGTATTTACATTTAAAAACACAGAGGGCGATATTGCACTTAGGGCTGGATATAGCAAGATTTATCAGCCACTTAGCGATAGCAATGGGGTTAGCAATATTTTTGGCACAAGAGACGCCATAGATTCAAATCTATTTTTTGCGATTTTTGAAACGCCATTTTTACCAAAATCCGCTGGGGAGAGCCTATTTATGCTTGGGTATGCTGCGATTTTAAAATACACACTTCCAGAAGGCTCATTTACTCTACCCACATCAAACTCCGTATCCAATAATAACTCAAATATCGGTGATTTACACTATATCGGGGCTCATTTCGAGCATAGGTTTAATTTTGGGCTAAATTGGTTTTTATCTGGCGTTTATTATCGTGGGCTAAATCCAAAAAATATGGTTCTTAACAATGGAACTCCAATGGCGATTTTCAATGACAAAGGAGCTTATGCAATACATTTAGGATTAAGACAAGATATTGGAAATCACTTTAAAATCGGTGTGGAGTATTTCAACTCCTCTAAAAATTGGTATGCACTCTCTCGTGCCTCTGTAAATGACCCGCTAAACTTCCGCAATACAAAGGGCGATGTAATCGATGTTTATGCGATTTTTCAAATCGATTTATATCAATTCTTTAGATTAGCATTCACACAACAAAATAATAAATATGCCAATTACGCCGCACCAATCGCCCCAACCGGAAGTGCAACTGCGATAAATACTAAGATTCAAAATGTCTCTTTATCGTATATTTTGAGATTTTAATTAAAGGATTTAAAATGAAAAATCTAATATTTTCGGCTCTATTTTTAGTTTTGCCACATTTTGCATTTGCAGATTGTGCCGCACTTATGACTAAATACGACGCCCCTAACCCAGCGTCAAAAACGATGAAGCAGATTCAGCGATGGCTTAAAAAAGTGGATAATCCAGCAGACGCAAAAACGCTAGAAGAATGTATGATAAGCCAAGCCGCAGATAATCCAAATAAAGCACAATTAGCAGGAAAATAAGATTCTAAAATTAGGAGGGTAAATGAAACAGAATAAACTATGGAGTAAGACCAATGTCATTTCAAGATTTTAAGAATCTTAGTCTTTCTAAGAAATTAAATATTAGCTTAGGTGCTTTATGTGCATTGATTATTCTTAATACATTGTTATTTTTTGTATTCAAATATACTTTTTCTAGTTTTATAAATACAGAAGAGGATAATTTCGAGCAGATTAATACTAGCTTCAAAAGTCTAGAATCTCTTTCTAAAAATGCAAATGAACAAATTGAATCTATGCTTAAATATATTAAAGAAACCAAAGATACTATGAACGATATGGAATCTTTAATAGAGCAATTTGAGTTTATTGGAACTATAAATGCCAGACTTGTGAAACTTGCATTAGAGCCACAAGATATATCTAATAAAAATATAGTAATCCAAATGACTAGAAGTTGGAATGATAGCTTTATCAAAAATGATTCTGCACTAAAGGAATTTCATCCTAAGATTCAAAGCACTTTAAACTTGGGTGATACAAAAGCTATATCACTTAGACTTCAAGGGTATTTTGAAGATATTTATAGTATTTTGATTGAAAGAATAGCAGATACTTCGTCTAAAACTAGTGAAAACCTAGTAACTTCAGCAAATAATCTAGAAAAAATTGCTGTTGATATGAATGATAATTCCACCTCACTTTTAGATGTGCTAAATAATCTATCATCATTAAGTAGCATAAGAGATGCCGCTGTTTTACAATCCAATATCGTAATGACAATTCTAATTATTGTTGTAATCACTACCATAATAGTAGTATTCCTACTTTTTAAGGTTTTAGATGATTTTACAAAGGATTCTAATACAGTTGTCAAATATCTACAAGATGTATCAAAAGGCGGAGAAAAACTAATAGCTGGTGGGAATCTAAATCTAAAAAGAAATCAATACGATGAGCTATTTATTATTAGCAGATTTATAAATCTATTTATTGATAAAATGAAACAAACTATAGAAATAGCAGGTGAAACAAGCACAGAAATTGTGAATCTTAATAATTATATTGCGAATCTAAAAGACAACATACTAAGTGTAAGTCATAAAACCCAAGAAAGTGTGGAACAAAGTGCCATTATATCTAGAGGTTTAGATAATAATATGGAATCTGCAAATGAATCTAGAACTAAAATCAATGAAAGCAAAACATTTATTGATGATACAAGCTTAAGTATAGAGAATCTTTTAGCAGAATTAGAAAATAGCATAACAAGTCAAAATGAGCTTAAACTAAGGCTTGATACCTTAAATAATAGTGTTTCCCAGATTAAAAATATATTATCTCTTATTTACAATGTTTCCGAACAAACAAATCTCTTAGCTTTAAATGCCGCAATAGAAGCTGCCAGAGCTGGAGAGCATGGGCGTGGCTTTGCTGTGGTTGCTGATGAGGTTCGCAAACTAGCAGAAAGCACTCAAAGAAGTCTAAGTGAAGTTGAATCTACAATAAGTGCCATAACAGATAACTTAGATGATATTTCTTTAGCGATAAAGAAAAATGTTACTATATTTGATGGTCTTTCAAATGAGGGCAAACATTCTAAAGATAGCCTTCATACGATACAAGAATATATGATTGATGTTGTAAATGATATACATAATCAAAGTGAAAATACTATCTCACTAGCAAAACAAACTAAAAGCATTATTAGCAGTATGAATGTTGTTAATGACTTATTAGGAGAATCTTCAAAAGTGATTGAAGATGTTATGTATCGTTCGCTAAAACTTAAAGATAATGATGCTATTTTAAGTAAGGTTATTCGTGGATTTTAAAAGTTAGCTTGTGATTTAATGATTTTTAAAATAATCTATTAAATCACTTGCAACCTCATCTTTATTTAATTCCAAAAATAGCTCATGCCTTGCTTTGGCATATAGAATGCATTTTGCATTATTATATCCTTGTTTATTTAGATGTTTAAAAGCACTCAAAACACCTTTACCAAACTTCCCACAAGCATCATCTTCGCCACTTATAAATAATATTGGAATATTTTCTTTATTTATCTTATGTGGATATTTGCTAAATACTTTTTTTAAGCCAGAAAGTAGATTTATAAAGCTATTGATTGTAAAAATAGCACGATGTTCCCTATCATTTAGATGTTTTATAAGTTGGTTTTCATCGCGATTAACCCACAGAATCCCACTTGGCTTTCCAGAATCTAGCTTATCAAATTTATAATATTTTGCATTAAAAGTGCAGAATGAAAACCTATAAGCAATATTTCGCCCAATCTTATTTATACCTACAAATCTACACATTTTTAGAAATAAGATTCCAAAGCTAATACCAAAATACGGGCTTGGCGTCCCACAAATAACCAATATATCAATACTACTTTCATATTCCTGCAAGAATCTCCTTGCCAAAAGTGAGCCCATACTATGCCCGATTAATATAAATTTCTTTGGTTTAAATCGCTCTTTTAGTATATTTGATAATTTATACATATCCAATAGAGCAGCTTCAAATCCATTTTCTCCCATTTCGCCTAAATGGATATTTCCGCCGATACTTTCTCCGTGTCCCCTATGGTCATTTATCGCTACTATATAACCATTTTGGGCTAAAATACTAGCGATATATTCATAATTTCCCCTATGCTCCATCATTCCGTGTGCTATTTGGATAAGATTCCCATTTGGAATCTTGGGGATATAAATATCATATTTAATATAAATAGAATCTAATACATCGCTTTTGAATTCAAGTGTTTCTTTATCCATTAATGTTTAATAGGCTGAATCTCAGCATTACTAGCTTTACCTTTTGCTTTTTCTAAAAAATCATTTAGTTTATGTGCCGCTTTTATATATTCTTTTGCACCAGCACTATTTGGCTCAAAAAATACAATCGGTTTGCCTTCATCTCCACCCTCGCGGATTTTGCCCTCAATTGGCACTTGTGCTAAAACATCGCATTTATTTGTATTTGCAAGTTCTATCGCCGTCCCTTTGCCGAAAATATCATAATGCTCCCCACATTTCGGGCAGATAAAACCACTCATATTTTCTATTATCCCAGCTATTGGGATATTTAGGCGATTAAACATATCTAGGCTTCTTGCACTATCATCTAATGCGACTAATTGTGGTGTGGTAACTGAGATTCCAGCACTTACAGGCACACTTTGTGCTAAAGTTAGTTGTGCATCGCCCGTCCCCGGTGGCATATCTATAATTAACATATCTAAATCCCCCCAAAGCACATCGCTTAGCATTTGCTCGATTGCTCGCATTATCATTGGACCACGCCAAATTAGACTCTGCCCCTCTTCATACATCATTCCCATACTAATTACCTTTATTCCATAAGCCTTAAGTGGGATTAGCTTCATTACAGATTCATCGACAAGTGGCTTTTGTGCGGTTAAAGAAAGCATTCTAGGAATGTTTGGACCATAAATATCAGCGTCTAATAAACCTACTTTTTTTCCCATTTGTGCTAGTGCAATGGCTAGATTCACACTTGTAGTGGATTTCCCCACGCCTCCTTTGCCAGAGCTTATCATTACAAAGTTTTTAATATTCGGGGCTATATTCTTGCTTTTTTTTGTTTCATTTTCTAATTGTGGGGTTTTTATGTGAATCTTGGTTTTATCACCTAGAATCTGTAGAATCTCACTATGAATCTTTTTTGCAACCTCTGGGTTATTTGATGGAATCTCTAGTGAAATCTCCACATTTTCACCATCAATTTCTACATTTTTCACAAATCCAAAATCCACAATATCCCGCTTAAAATTCGGGTAAATTACATACTTTAGCTTATTTAATATATCTTGTTTATTCATACTTCACCTTCATATTTTTTAAAAATATTTTGACTAATTTTATAACTACAAAATTTTGGACCACACATTGAGCAAAATTCTGCTTCCTTAAATACATCTTGGGGGAGCGATTCATCGTGGAATTCCCTAGCTCTATCACCATCAAGTGCGAGATTAAACTGCTCTTCCCATTTAAAAGCATATCTTGCATCGCTCATTTTATCATCTCTAACCCTAGCATTTATCCGTCCTCGTGCAATATCTGCGGCGTGTGCGGCGATTTTATAAGCGATTATGCCCTCTCTTACATCTTTTACATTTGGTAGCCCTAAATGCTCTTTTGGTGTTACATAACATAGCATTGCCACACCTTTCCACGCCGCTACACACGCACCAATAGCACTTGAGATATGGTCGTATCCCGCACCAATATCAGTAACCAATGGTCCCAAAACATAAAAAGGTGCTTCATTGCAAAGCTCTTTTTGGATTTCTACATTTCGCTCGATTTGATTTAGTGGAATGTGGCCGGGTCCCTCAATCATTACTTGCACATCTTTTTGATATGCTCTTTTTGCTAATTCTCCTAATACTTTCAACTCTGCTATTTGTGCCTCATCACTCGCATCAGCCAAACAACCCGGGCGAAGCGAATCCCCAAGTGATAAGCTCACATCATATTGTCTGCAAATATCTAAAATATCATCAAATGCCGAATAAAAAGGATTCTCCTTATGATGATGTAACATCCAGCTTGCCATTAGTGAGCCACCTCGACTTACAATTCCCATTTTTCGTTTTGCCACAAGTGGCATATGAAAGAGTAGGAATCCGCAGTGGATAGTAAAGTAGCTAACACCTTGTTTGGCTTGTTTTTCTAATGTGGATAGCATTTTATCAATGGTTAGATTTAGAATATCATCTTTTAAATCGTGTAAGATTTGATAAATAGGCACAGTGCCAATTGGCACATTTGAATTTGCCAAAACTGCCTTTCTAATCTCGTCTAAATTACCACCTGTGCTTAAATCCATAATTGTATCTGCTCCATATTTTATGGAAATCTGTGTTTTGCAAATCTCATTTTCAATGGAGTTTTGAATGCTAGAGCTTCCAATATTTGCATTGATTTTCGTTCGTGTGGCAACCCCAATGCCGATTGGATTTAGATTCTTATGATTGATATTTGCAGGGATTATAAGTCGCCCTTTTTTAATCTCATTTTTGATTAGATTTACATCTAATTCCTCGCTATTTGCGACGAATTCCATTTCTTTAGTGATTTTGTCTTGCTTTGCGTAAAATAATTGTGTATTTACAGAATCCATATTATTTGCCTTGAATGTAATTTAAAAGTTTAAAATTATCGTAAAAAATATAAAATAAAGCTTTTTTGCATAAATTTCAATTAAATATTTTTTAATATCATTTTTCTTTGAAAATCCTTAAAAATTAAATATAATAGAAATGATTATTTATTTTAAATAGGGTTCTTATAATCGCAACAATACAATCCACTATATTAAGGTGAGAAGTTTTGAAACAAAATATTTCATTAATCGTTATGAGTGCAGGAGAAAGTTCTAGATTTAGACAGAAAACGAAAATAAAAAAACATTGGATTCGGGTAGAAAATAAGCCTATTTGGCTTTATGTCGCCGATACATTACAAAATAGATATGGTTTTGATAAGGTTATTATTACAAGTGCGAAATTGGAATTAGATTATATGAAAAGATTCTGCTCCTATGAGATTATAGAGGGCGGAGAAAGCAGACAAGATTCTCTTACTAACGCACTTAGGGCTGTTTCTAGTGAGTTTGTAGCAGTTAGCGATGCGGCTAGATTCAATCTTGATTTTGATGTTTTAGATAGGCTATTTAGCTATGATTTGAGTGATTTAGACTGCCTTATTCCTGTGGTTGGTGTAAGTGATACCATTTTTATGGAATCTAATCATATAAAAACATATCTAAATAGAGATTCTGTGCATTTGGTGCAAACTCCGCAAATTTCAAGATTAGATATATTATTAAAATCATTAAAACTTGGGAATTTCAGTGATGAAAGTAGTGCGATAAATAAATATGGCGGTAGAGTTGTTGCGATAGAGGGCTCAAGGAAATTAAATAAGCTCACATATTTTGATGATTTAAAAGAATTTAATATAGATTCTTCTAGCGATATTTTTAGCGGATATGGCTTTGATGTTCATAGATTCTGCGATAATAAGGAGATGTTTTTAGGTGGCGTTAAGATAGATTGTGGTTTTGGATTAGAAGCACATAGCGATGGAGATGTTGTTATACACGCATTATGCGATGCGTTACTTGGTGGAATTGGGGCTGGTGATATTGGAGAGTGGTTTCCTCCAAATGATAATAAATATAAAAACATAGATTCCAAGTTGTTACTAAATGAAGTTGTGGATTTTGTTTATGGCGTTGGTTTTAAGATAATCAATGTTGATATTATGATAATGGCACAAAAGCCAAAAATTCTACCTTATAAAAATAAAATGATAGAAATTTTTAGTAATATCTTAGATATACAGAAAAATTATATTAATATTAAAGCTACAACAATGGAAAAAATGGGTTTTATAGGCAGAGAAGAGGGAATTTGTGCTAGTGCAAATGTATCTTTAAAGTTTAAACAATAATTATTAATATTACATACAGGGATTTATTATGAAAACATTAATTATAGAAAATGATATTTATTTAGCTCAAAGCATTAGTAACAAACTAATTGATAAAGGTTATGAATGTGTCATATCCAAAGATACAAATTTAAAGATTGATAATAGTAGTTTTTTTGATGTTATTTTAATATCGTATGATACTTGTAGTAAGAATTGTGCAGGTATCATAAAACAATTTCCTGATAGCATAGTTATTATGATGATAAAGTATATTAATGATGATACTTTTACTAAGATGTTTAAAGCTGGGATTCACGACTATATAATAAAACCACTTATTGTAGATGAACTCATTAGAAAAGTAGAGCATTATAAGCAATTTATTAGATTGCAACGAGAGGCTATTTTTTATAAAAATTATTTTGAATTTATCGAGGGAATGCTAAATACACCATTTCCATTTACCTATAATTTACCATTTATTATTAGAAGTAGTTCGCAAAGAAGTGCCGATATTTATGCGATGCGATATGCGAGATTAAAGAATATTCACTTTAATTTTCTATCGTTAAAAAATATTAATTGGCAAGATATTTTGAAATTCGATAATAGAATTAGCGAAACAATATATTTAACAGGATTGGAACATATTAGAAGAAATGAAAGAGATGAATTATTATCAAAGTTACATAAACAAAATGTAATCTTTTCATTTATCTCACAAGAAGAAATTCCATTTAGTAACATTGTAGATATTTCAATGCCACAAAATGGAATTGACCTAAATGGCGGGATTATACCTATAAAAGAATATGAAAAAATGGTTATTACAAAGTATGAGAATCTTTACTCGGATATTGAGCTTGCAAAAGAGCTTGGAATCTCCCGCAAAAGTCTTTGGGAAAAGCGTAAAAGATATGGCATAGTTAAGCAACGAAAACATACAAAGTAGATTCCATTAAAATAGGATTAGATATTATGAATAAAAGAGAGCATTTCTTAACATTATTTAAGATTGGATATACTTCAAAAGCACCCGGAACTTGGGGAAGTGCATTTGGTCTTATTATTGGGATTCCAATCCTATATTTTTCTGCTTCTACTTTATTTGTTTTGGCGATTTTAGTAGGAATTATTGCAATTAAGCAAATAGATATTTATGAAAAAGAAGAGGGCGGAATCCACGATGCAAGTTATATCGTAATTGATGAGCTTATTGGAATCTGGTTTGCTATGAGTATAGCTGGATTCCATATTTTGACTATTATTTTTTCATTTATATTTTTTAGAATCTATGATATTTGGAAACCATCTATAATAAGAAAAGTCGATAAGAATGTGGAGGGCGGTTTGGGCGTTGTCGGTGATGATGTATTGGCTGGATTCTTCGCTGGAATCTCGAGCCTTTTATTTGTCGCAATCCTAAGCTTAATTGGATTTGATATAAAATTTAATGTATAGAAATCTCATTTACTATAAGCCCCTTTAACATAAAATTTTAAGCTGGTATTTGGTGTGATGATTCCACTTTTTGTGCCATTTGCGGAGTGGAAAACTATTGTTTTATATATTCTTGCATAGTATTTTATTAACATCATTTGTAACACTGGCTCGATACTTGGCTTAAACCACGCATTATTGCTTATTAAAACAATGTATTTTGGATTATCTTCATATATCTTTCTAGTTGTAGCTTCGTAACAAATCGCATTTCTAAAAACAACGCTTCCAGCATTTATATTTTTTGGTTTTACGGTAGTTATATCAAATGTAGCATATGCTATCCCAGAAATCTTTGAAAATGCGTCGGCTAAAAATATAGGTATTGGCATATATTCACCAAATGGTGCTAAAAAAACCTTATCTGCAAACTCATATATACCATCTCTAAAAACATAAGTGGTATTATAATAGCCAAAATCATCGTATCTTTGTGCTCCTACTATAATTACAATATGATGGCTCAAATCAAATAATCGTTCTAATATATATGTGTTTTCTGGGGTATTTAGAAGAAATGGAAATGCTGTTTCTGGCAAAACAACAATATCATATTTATTATTTATTGCATTTTGTATGAGTTTGATATTATATTCGACAATCCTATTAAAACTTTCCGTATTCCATTTTATATTTTGCGATATGTTTGTTTGTGTAATATCTATTTTTGCTTGTGGTAACGATGCTTCTTTTGTGTTGAAATCTACAGCAAATATTAATAACAAAATAGCAAAAAATCGAAAAAATCGTAGTTGTTTAATGCTTATTATCGTAATTATCGTTACAATTATTACAAATGAAATCTTATCAACCTTAAAAATACTAAATGCAAACATCGCATCTGGCACAAACCAATCAAATCCAAAAATCACAACATACCCAACTAGGCTTAGTGTTATAGCTCTAAATATTTTATTATTAAACAATAATGCAAACCATAATAAAATAGCATATCCAATCCCAACCCCAATAATTGCTACATACACAAAATATGGATTATTTGTGAATCTAAAGCTAAGTCCCGTCCAATAAAACCACAGGATTCCAACAAAAAAGCCAAACATAAATCTAAATTTTTTATCAATATTTATAAAAACAAATACTGAAATAAGTGCAAAAATAGAGTTTATATATGGAAAATAAACACCTTTTCCATAAGTAAGAATATTAATATAAATTGGAAAGCTAAAAATAAATGCAAGTATAAATGGAACTAAAAGCCAATTTTTTAGTATATAATTTATTTTATTTTTCGTATTAAAGATATGTTGTTTTGGCGAATCTTGCTCATTTCCCTCACATTTCTTTAGAAAAAGTATTATTTTCTTAAACATATTTAATTAAGTTCCTTTAGGTTAAAATAATGCAAAATATTACCGTAGAATTTTATAATTCTAGTAAAATCACTATTTTTTATTCTAATACTTTATAAGGAAGAATCTATAATGGAATTTCCAGATTACTTTGACATTATTATCGTAGCAATCGTTATTATACTCGCACTAAAAGGCTTATTTAGTGGGTTTATCCGCGAGGTTTGCTCAACTATAGGGATAGTGGGTGGCGTTTTGGTTGCTTCGAGATATAATATTGAATTTGGTGCTTGGATAAACTCTTTTATAAAGTTACAAAGCACTACTTTATTGAATCTAATTGGATTTATGATTATCTTAGCTTTGATTTGGATTGCAGCTTTAGTATTAGCGGAAGTTATTGTAAGATTTGCAAAGTTTATAAAATTAGGTCAAGCTGATAGATTCTTAGGTGTTTTTGTAGCTGGAATCAAGATATTTTTAGTGCTATCAATTATACTTTTTACATTTTCTAAGATGAATTTTCTATCAAATTTCACTGCTAAATTACAAGATTCTAGCTTTTGCTATCCAGTGATGATTAAGGTTGGCAATTTTATCGTCAAAACCGATTTTGTAAGTGATGTGAAAGAAAAAACTACACAAAGTATTAATGACGGTTTGCAAGAGATGCAAGAAACATTACAAAATAATCAATAAGGAGCAAGATTGTTTTCAAATATCTATATCCAACAGCGAATCCAAAAGGCGGAAAATATCCGTGAGAGCGGGGGGAATCCATATGATAACAACGCCAAAAAAACTATTTTAAACGCGGATTTTTTAGAAAAATATCAAAACGCCCCAGATTCTGCGAGTGCGAGGGAAGATTCTAGCATTAATTCTATTAGAGAGTGCGTGGCTGGGCGGGTCAAGCTAATCCGCCTTATGGGGAAAGCCGCATTTATGGATATCGAAGATGAGAGCGGGATCTTGCAGGTTTATATCTCTAAAAACGACCTAGAGAGCGAGTTTGAGGCAGTAAAAAAGACTTTGGAAGTGGGAGACATCGTAAATATTTCTGGCTATCCGTTTAAGACAAAAACCAATCAACTAAGCTTGCATGCGATGAGTTTTAAGATTCTAACCAAGTCCATTATCCCCTTGCCAGAGAAGTTTCACGGGCTTGTTGACATTGAGCTTCGCTATCGCCAACGATATTTGGATATGATTATGAATAGCGATGTGAGGGGAGTTTTTAGGCTACGAAGTAAGGTTATAAGTCTACTTCGGCGGTTTTTTGAAAATAAGGGATTTTTGGAGGTCGAAACGCCAATGCTCCACCCAATCCCGGGCGGTGCGAATGCAAAGCCATTTATCACCCACCACAACGCCCTAAATGTCGAGCGATATTTACGCATTGCCCCTGAGCTGTATTTGAAACGGCTCATTGTGGGCGGGTTTGAAAGCGTGTTTGAGATAAATCGTAGCTTTAGAAATGAGGGTATCGACCACTCGCATAACCCCGAATTTACGATGATTGAGTTCTATTGGGCGTATAAAAATTATAATGATTTAATGGATTTAACTATCGAGCTTTTTTCTTATTTGCTAGATTCTCTAAAGCTTCCAAAAGTGCTAAAATGGGGCGAAAACGAAATTGATTTTAATCAATTTAATAAGATGTCATATAAAGATTCTTTGCATTCAATCGGCGGAATCCCGCAAGATATAATTGAAAATAAAGAAAAGCTAGAATCTTTCCTGAAATCGCAAAAAATTGAGGTTGAAAAAAATCTAAATTATGGCAAGATTCTAGGCATTGCATTTGATAATTTCGTGGAATCTAAGCTTATTGCACCAACTTTTATCTATGACTTTCCAATTGAGATTAGCCCCCTAGCGCGGAAAAATGATAAGAATCCAAATATCGCTGATAGATTCGAGCTTTTCATCGGTGGCAAGGAGATTGCCAATGGATTTAGCGAGCTAAACGACCCGCTAGACCAAATGGAGCGATTTAAAAGCCAAGTGGCAGAAAAGGAAAAAGGCGATGAGGAAGCGCAATATATGGACGAGGACTATCTCTGGGCGTTAGGCTATGGAATGCCCCCTGTGGCGGGACAAGGCATAGGCATTGATAGGCTTGTAATGTTGCTCTCTGGGGAAAAAAGCATAAAAGATGTGATTTTATTCCCAGCGATGAAGCCACAAAAAAATGAATTTAATGTAGAATCTGGGGAATCTAATGCGAATGCGGAATCCGCAGAATCCAAAGCGGAATCCACCAAAAAATAAGGAGCATAAATGAGCTATTTAGAAAAAGAAGATAAGGCGATTTTTGATTTAATACAAAAGGAATGGGAGCGACAGAGCGATTATTTGGAGATGATTGCAAGTGAGAACTTCACATTTCCAGCCGTTATGGAGGCTCTTGGCACGGTGCTAACGAATAAATATGCCGAGGGCTACCCAAAGAAGCGATATTATGGGGGCTGTGAGTTTGTCGATGAGGTCGAGCAAATCGCAATTGAGCGGGCAAAAAAGCTTTTTAGATGTGAGTTTGCAAATGTCCAGCCACACTCCGGAAGCCAAGCAAATAGCCCAGTTTACTCCGCACTAATCAAGCCATATGATAAGATTCTAGGAATGCACCTAAATCACGGCGGACATCTCACACACGGGGCGAAAGTCAGCCAAACAGGGCAGATTTACCAAAGCTTTTTTTATGGTGTTGAAATCGATGGGCGAATAAACTACGATAAACTCGAGGAATACGCCGATGTGGTTAAGCCAAATATCCTTGTGTGCGGCTTTTCGGCTTATAGTAGGGAGCTGGACTTTAAGCGATTGCGTGAGATTGCCGATAAAAATAAGGCGATTTTATTTGGCGATATCGCCCATGTAGCAGGACTAGTCGCAGCTGGTGAGTATCCTAACCCTTTCCCATATTGCCATGTCGTTAGCACCACCACGCACAAGACGCTTCGAGGTCCTAGAGGCGGGATAATTTTAACCAATGACGAGGAAATCGCCGCAAAAATCAATAAAGCCGTTTTTCCGGGAGCCCAAGGCGGACCTTTGATGAATGTAATTGCCGCAAAAGCCGTGGGATTTGCTGAAAATCTAAAGCCAGAGTGGAAAACATACGCAAAGCAAGTCAAGGCAAATGCCAAGATTCTAGGGCAGGTTTTCATAAAAAGGGGCTATGATATCGTAAGTGGTGGGACAGATAATCACCTAGTTTTAATGAGCCTAATAAATAAGCCATTTAGCGGGAAAGACGCCGATACAGCCCTAGAGAGTGCGGGGATTACGGCGAATAAAAATATGGTTCCGGGCGACACACGAAGCCCATTTGTAACAAGTGGACTAAGAATCGGCTCTCCAGCACTTACAAGTCGTGGTATGAAAGAAAAGGAATTCGAGTGGATTGCAAATAAAATCTGCGATGTGCTAGATAATATCGAGGATAAGAATCTCCACGCCAAAATCAAGCAAGAAATTAAGGAATTTAGCTCTAATTTTAGAATCTACGAAAAGGCGATATTTTGACCTCGATGGATTTAAAATTAATAAAAATAGACACAAGTCATTATTTCCAAAAAATAAATGATGTTACAATGCAGATTAATCACAATGGCAGGGTATTTTTTGATAGATTTAAGAGAGTGGATTCTATGCTAGGCTTAAATATTATTGAAAAACATTTTGCAAATGAAATCATAGTAGCACACGATATTATTAAAAATAATAAAGTTGAAAATATTGTTATTGATTATAATGGCATAAATGACGATATATTCTATCATAAGGCACAATTATTGCTTAGAGAAGAGGGATACTTAAATTTTACGGCTTATCGGTCGAAGACAAAAGGTCATTTACATATTTATATTCATAAAGGACATACTAGTTTGGAAGAAGCTAAATTATTAGCCAAGACCATAAGTTTAAAACTAGAACATTTAGCCCCAAAACAATGGAAAGTATTTCCTACTGATGAGGTGCCTCCTAGCTTTAATATTTTGGTTTTACCATATGATATTTATGCAAAAGAACGCGGAGCATCTTGGTCAAAATATATGTGATTAAATTTTAAAGAGAGGTGTAGAAATGGACGACAAAAGAGAATTAAATGATATATTAATAGGTGGTGAGGATAGTAGAGCAAAGCAAACTAAAAAATTAATTTTATTGATAGCTGCTATTATTGTATTAGTTATTGCTATTGTGGTAATCGCTCTAAGTATGACTGGAAGTAAAGAAGAGGAAGAAACTATCATAATAGGCACAGAAAATGTCAATCCAGCTTTGCCTGATAGCTCATTTGATAATGTTCCGGTGAATAACGAGGAAGACCAATTTGAAAAAATAGTTAAAGAGATAAAAGCAAGACAACAAAGTAGCGAATCTCAAACTCCGCCTACTGCCCCTGTAGCCCCTGTTACTCCTACTGAAAGTGCAAAAGCTACGATGCCAAGTAAAGCACAACAAGCAACAAAACCTGTAATTTCATCGCAACCACGAGTAGCAACTGCCACAACAACAAGCAATAGAACAACTGCTTCTAGTGCCTTTAGGGGAAATAATGGAGATATAGCTGAAAGCGGATATTATCTACAAGTTGGGGCATTTAGCAAAACGCCAAATAAAACATTTATGGATAATATTAATAAATATAGCTATAGAGTGCAAGAGATTATGATAAATTCAAAAGTTATAACAAGATATTTAGTAGGTCCTTATGCTAGTCGTAGTGATGCACAGAAAGACTACAATAATGTATCAAGAGATATTACAACGCCGGTATTTTTAGAAGTTCAATAGGTTTATTAAGAATCTTTAAAGATTCTTAATAGGTATTTTAAGCTTATTTTATTGGCTTTAAGAAAATAATATTTCTTGATATTAACTCATCTATTTTTAGAATCTATAAGATTTATTTGATATATTTTATATTATAAAATCTCTTGGAATCTTATATTCTCAAGGCTAGAAACTTATAGCCCCATTTTGCCGGGGTTTAGGATATTATTTGGGTCAAATGCCCTTTTTATAGAGCGGAAAAGCTCCATTTCTGCCTTGCTAAATGCTAGATTCATAAAAGGTGCTTTAGATAGCCCTATGCCGTGCTCCCCACTTAGCGTGCCTCCAAGCTCAATCGTGGCTTTGAAAATCTCTGTGATTGCCTTGTGTCCTATTTCAAGCTGGGCGGCATTCTCTCCATCTATCATCACATTTGTATGCACATTGCCATCGCCAGTATGCCCGAAGCACGGCACAACCACATTATATTTTTTCGCAATTTCGCTAATTTTTGCTAGTAAATCCGGTAGCGAAGCCCGTGGCACGGTAATATCTTCATTTAGCTTTTTAGAACCATAAATATTTATGCACTGGCTTACATTCCGCCTTGCAAACCAAATATCCTCCGCCTCCTTGGCATTTTTAGCAACTTTAAACTCCTTGCAAGAGTTCTCCCTAAAAATCCGCTCAATCTGCTCTAATTGATAATCTATCTCGCTAGGAAGATTCCCATCAACTTCCGTTATCAAAATCGCTCCAGCCTCCACCGGCAAACCTTTTTTGTATTTCTCCTCCACTGCTTTTATGCTTAGATTATCTAAAAACTCCATTGCCACGGGCGTTACACCGCTTGACATCGTTTGATAAACCGCCTCCATAGCCGAATTTATCGAATCAAAAATCCCCAACGCCGATTGCTTCAATTTGGGCTTGGAGAGCAACTTTAAAGTTATCTCCGTAATCACCGCCAAAGTCCCCTCACTAGCGATTAAAATTCCCATTGTGTTATACCCAGCGACATCTTTTATGGTCTTTTTCCCAGCACGGATTATCTCGCCATTTGGCAACACCGCTCGAAGTGCCATTACGAAGTCTCGCGTAATGCCGTATTTTGCCGCACGCATTCCTCCGGCATTCTCGCTCACATTACCGCCAATTGTGCTGTAGTCCTGACTTGCGGGGTCTGGCGGATAGAATAGCCCCTCGCTCTCAACGGCATTTTGCAAGTGCTTATTTACCACGGCTGGTTGCACTCGAGCTATCATATTTTTTTTATCGATTTCTAGGATTTTATTTAGGTGCTTTTCAAGTGCTAGAATGACCCCCGCTTCTTTTGGCAAAGCCCCACCGGTAAAGCCACTCCCAGCTCCCCTTGGGGTAATTGGGATTTTATGTTCGTTGCAATATTTTAGGATTTGAGAAATATCGCTCTCACTTCGTGGGAAAACCACGCAACTAGGCTTATATCGCTCCCTTGTGGCATCATAACAATAGGCGTTCAAATGTGCTTCATCATCGAAATAATTCTCCGCTCCCACGATTGTTGCTAAATGTTTAAAATCTGGCATTTTGGCTCCTTAAAGGTCATTTATTTGCCTTATTTTGAGATTCTATAAGATTCTTATAATAGCTATTGTAATCTTGCATTTTTTCTATATTAAATAGCTCATTTATAGTTTCATCGCTTAGTCGCGTAAAAAATGGTCTTTTCTGTGTGGAATCTTTAAGCGATATAGAATCTTTTGCTATAACTTTGAAACTTTGGCAATCTAGTATAGAAACATCATTTTCTTGTGCAATAAAAATCAATCCTACATTAAATTTATCACAAAATCTTTTAAAATCATTGATATTTGGCATATTTTCGTCATTGTCTGCTAGATAAGATACAAAAATATCAGCGTGAATAAAATCAATATTTTTATTGCTATCTAAAATATCTTGGTATGTGCTTTGATTTGGTGCAATTATAGTCGCCCTATCATATAAGATTCTAAATATTATCTTATCTCCTTCCTGTGGGATTCCTAAAGGAGTGGGCATATATCGCTCTTTCATCGCTTCAAATGGTGTTACTTTCAAACTAGCTATGCCCTCATCATCTATACTATCTACGATGGCATTTCCTAGTATAAATTCATTGTCTTTTATTTCTCGTGTGATTATTCCACTTTCACCAACTTTTAGATTAAGAGCTGGAATCTTTAGAGTTTGGCTATCTTGCTTTGGTATTGTAATAATCAATCTACTTTCTATTTGAGCAGACATTAGGGGAATATAGAGCATTAGTAATATATAAAATATCTTTTTCAAAAAAAATCCTAGTATAAAAATTAAAACATTGCTATTATAACAAACAAAATATTTCAACAATAATAAAAAAACCTATGAAACATTTAAAAAAAAATTTTAGAAAACTTGCAAAAGAGCGACTTTTTTCGTTAGATAAAAAAAAGCAGATTTTTAGTGATAAAAAGATTTGCAAAATAATAGAAAATGAAATACATAAAAGAAATGCGAAAAATATCCTTATTTACTTACCTATGAAACACGAAGTAGATATATTTCCGCTTATAAAATCGCTTCGTAAAATCAAAAAAATCAATCTTTTTACGCCTTTTATAGTAAATGATACTTTTAAAATTGTCCCTTTTAGGCTACCATTAAGAAAAAATAAATACAATATTTGCGAATCTTATAATTCAACATTTATAAATTTTAATAAAATAGATTTAGCAATAGTGCCTATTTTGGGTATTGATATTTATTTTGGGCGAGTTGGTTTTGGTAGGGGAATGTATGATAGATTCTACGCTAATCTTAAAGCAAAACCTTTTAATATTTTTGTTAGCAGAATCTTAAATTTTGCTAATGTTAGAATCACCGATAATTATGATATTGTTGGTGATATGGTAATAGCAAATTACACTAGAACAAGAAGAGGAAATTATGACTTTATTGATAATTCTTGGGTTTATACTAAGTGGGGTATTTTCAGGTGCTTTAGTATATCTTATAACAAGAAGAGTTTATGTATCAAAGCAAAATATTGCAATAGAACAAGCTAAAATTAAAGCTACGGCGATAGAAAAAGAAGCTGAAATAAAATTTCAAAATCAAAAGATAAAACTAAAAGAAGAAGAAATCGAATTAAGAAAAAAATACGAAAAAGAAACATATAAATTATTTAAAGAATTCGAGGAAAAAACCTTACATTTAGAAAAAAAAGAGATTGTATTAGAGCAGAAAATACAGAAATTAGATGAGGAAAAAAAGTCCATCTCAATAGAGCGAAACGAGCTTATTCGCTCACAGAACACTATTGATGAATTAAAGCATAAATATAAAGAAAAGCAAAATGCCCTAGTTGCTGCACTTACAAATTATACTTCTTTATCTCTTGATGAAGCAAAAAGTATGCTTTTAGTGCATCTAGAAGATAATCTAAAGATTGAAAAGGCGAATCTAATCCGCCGATACGAACAAGAGGCAAAGGAAGATTCTAAGCGAAAAGCAAACTATATAATCGCACTTGCAACTTCTCGCTACGCAGGGGAATATAGTGCCGAGAAGCTCATAAATGTCGTAAATCTCCCAGATGATGATATGAAAGGTCGCATTATCGGCAAGGACGGACGAAATATCAAAACACTTGAAATGATAACTGGGGTTGATATACTAATCGATGATACGCCAAATACTATAACCCTAAGTAGTTTCAATCTATATCGTCGTGCAATAGCGTTAAATACGATAAATCTACTTATAGAAGATGGCAGAATCCACCCAGCTAGAATTGAAGAAATATATAAAAAATGCGAAAGTGAAATGGAGCAAAATATCCTAAGCGAGGGAGAAAATGTAATTTTAGACTTAGGACTTGGATATATGCAAACAGAACTAAAAAAATTAATTGGCAAGATGAAATATAGGGCTAGTTTCGGTCAAAATGCACTTTTCCACTCCATCGAGGTCGCACATTTATCTGGGCTTATTGCAGGGGAATTAGATGGTGATGAGGTTTTAGCAAAAAGAGCGGGATTATTGCATGACATTGGCAAGGCATTGACGCACGAAATGGGCGGAAATCATGTAAGCATAGGATATGATTTGGCACGAAAATACAAAGAGCATCCCGTTGTTGCAAATGCAATTCTAGCTCATCACGGAAACGAAGAACCAAAAAGTATTGAAGCAGCGGCTGTTTGTGCTGCTGATGCCATATCTGGAGCTCGTCCGGGTGCTAGGCGAGAAGTGTTAGAGAATTTCCTAAAACGAGTGCAGAATCTAGAAAAAATCGCTACAAATAAACTTGGAGTAAAACAAGCATATGCGATAAATGCGGGACGAGAGATACGAATAATAGTTAAATCTGACCAAATAGATGACAAAGAAGCAATTATTATGGCAAGAGATATTGCCAAAGAAATCGAGTTAAACTTGCAATATCCCGGCGAAATAAAAGTCAATGTAATCCGCGAAGTTCGTGCCACACAATACGCAAGATAGCGACGAGAGAGCGGAATATTTCGACGACATTAACCTTTATTTTCCTGAGATTCTAAAATCTTAGGAATTATCTAAGCAAGGGCGAAATTACTATTTTCGTCCCTCATACTCCACACTAAAGCCACAATCCAGCCGATAATACTCCAACCAGCAATTAAATTAAGCCCTATAATGTAGTTCTGCTTACTATGTCCTTTTATCGTCGCTATCAATGAAGGAATGATATAAATAAGCCCAGCAATAACAATAATCATAAATTCAACATATGGAATCGCCGATATAGAGCGAACTACATCATAAAACATATTTTCCAATCTATATTCAAGCATCCAAAAAAATTGTGCAATACCAACTGCCGAGCTATGAAGAGTAGAATCTCTAAAAATCATATATTCAAAAACATCATCAAAAACAATCGCAAATATAACTCCTGTAACAATCAAACCAAGAAATAAAATTAAAATAACTTTTAATGATTTAGCCATTTTATTGCTCCTAAATTAATTTATATGATTTTATATTTTATGGCTTAAAAATCACTTAAATATTACTAAGTTTTTCTTTTGTAGTTCCCTTATAAGCGAAAAAATACAGAATCTAAAATAATAGAAATCAATATTATTTAAAGCCAAATTTTATTGCTATAAAATAACATTAAACAATCAAGATTCCCTAAAATCATAGAATCTAATATTTATTAAATAATCAATAAAATCCAAGAATCTAAATAGAATCCAAATCTTATAAGATTCCCAAAATCAATCACTTAAGATTCTATAAATCCAGCTATTTGGAGAGGAAACTCGATTCATTCATTTACTAGAAATTTGCCATGCTCGTTTTATGGGAATATTTGCTTTCAAGGAAGCTAATTCTTTATGGCGATTACAAAATATGAGAGCAAACCTTAGCTTTGACAAGGAAAATGTGTTTTACAGAAACTTTGCTTCGCTTGTTTTACAGGAAACTTCGCTACGCTTGTTTTCAAAAACATACAACATAGCTTCGTATAAAACGAATAGAAGCGAGTTTCCTAGCTACAGCGTAAATTTAGTGTAAAATAAGGTGTAGCCAAGTTTTCTTGCCAAATTTGCGAAGCAATAAATTTCTTTACTAAATCCCAATATTTAGGCTTTTTAGCCATTTTTCAATATCATTTTCGCTAATCCAGCCGCCCAAAATACCGCCATTTTTAAAACTCGCCTTGCAAGTTTTTTCTAAGACTTTTTGGGTCTCGCCCATTCCGCTTCCGCCTGATGTGGCAAATAGCACGACCTTTTTAGTGCTAAAATCGCCACTTTCCAAAAAAGTTTGGATAATCCTAGGGGCGACATACCACCAAATAGGGAATCCCAGCACAATCACATCATATGGATTCACATCAATAGAATTTGCGATTTTAGGGCGTGAATTTGGGTCTTTCATCTCCACGCTACTGCGACTTTTCTCATTATGCCAGTTTAGGTCATTTGCGCTGTAAATCGCCTCTGGGATAATCTCGTGCAAATCTGCATTTATCCCCTTTTTGTTTATGGCTTGGGCGATGGATTGTGCTACTTTTTTTGTAACGCCGCTTGCTGAAAAGTATGCTACTAGAATGTTACTCATTTTTTTCTCCTTTTTTTATTTTTTGATTTCTGTTTAGTTCAACTTAATATGGGCGTCGTCTTTTACGCGCTTTTTCACAATCTCCCCTATCGGCAGCCCTTTTAGGCTAGCCTTAGGGGAGATTGCAAAAAATCATCGTAAAATACTTCCGCTCTAGGCATTTTGGAATCTCCCAGTCTAGCTGCAAATTTCAAGGCGAAATTTCTCAATGATTCGATGCGAATCCACATGCTAAATTCCGCCGATTTGAAATCTGCAAAACGCCCACATTTGCCTTAGATTTGCGGTGTTGCTTTGGGCGATTTTAGTGCTGGTGGCTAAGAATAAGACTTTGGACGACGCCACCAGCACTAAAATCGCCCGAATGAATACCCAAAGCTGAGAAATTCAAAACAACACACCAACTATAATTTTCCCTTATGTGCGTTGATTAACCACTTCACCGCCTCCGGATCTTGGTGGCTTAAAAACAGCGATTTATTCGTATCCATCGCCCTTATAGTCGCCATATCGCTAGAATCTAGCGTAAAGTCAAACACATCAAAATTCTCCTCCATTCTAGCTTTCCTCGTGGTCTTTGGAATCACCACAATATCTCGTTGTATGAGCCATCTAAGTATCACTTGCGCCACGGTTTTATTATATTTCGCACCGATTTTTGATAGAGTTGGATTTTTAAACATATCATTTCGCCCCTCAGCAAAACTCGCCCATGACTGCGTTGCAATCTTATATTCATTTAGTATTTTTTGCGCCTCGTGCTGCTGTAAAAATGGATGAGTTTCAATTTGATTTATCGCCGGAATTACCTCGTTATTTAGGCAGAAATCTACGATTCTATCCGGGTAAAAATTACTCACACCAATTGCACGGATTTTCCCCTCTTTATAGAGCTTACTCATCGCTCGCCACGCCCCATAAACATCGCCAAATGGCTGGTGGATAAGGTATAAATCTAGGTAGTCTAAGCCCAGCTTTTTTAGCTGAGTATCAAACGCCTTGAATGCGTCCTTTTCATTCATATGCGAAATCCAAAGCTTAGTAGTGATGAATAAATCCTCTCTTTTCACGCCGCCTTTTATCGCACTCTTTATCGCCGCTCCCACTGCCTCTTCGTTAAAATACGCCTGAGCGGTGTCAATGCTGCGATAGCCCACGCTGATTGCGTCCTCTACGCACCTCTGGCACTCTTTTAAGTCCTCAATTTGATACACACCAAAGCCTAAAATTGGCATTTTCACGCCGTTATTGAATGTTACGAATTTCATTTTTTCTCCTTTTGAATTTGATTTCGTAAGCGAATCTTGTCCGCTTGATTTTCCGCTTGACTTGCCACTTGCTTTGTTTTCACTCGCAAAAAGTGGGCTAAGCCCAGCCACACTCGCCATTCCCATTACCCCAGCGAATCTCGCTGTATTTTTCATAAAATTTCGCCGTTTAGATTCCATGCTTCTCCTTTAAATTTGTTTGATTCCCGCCCACCGCCCTTTTTCGCTTAGAATTTCGCCTAGATTCCATCTCGTATAAAATTTGTATAAATGACTTCCTCTTGCTCTGGGGGCAAGATTCCAGCATTTTTAGCCGCCTCTTTGCATTTTAAAAGATAGGCAAAATTCCTAGCCAAAAAGCGTAAGTTTTGCATACCCTCCAAATCTTTCACAACCTCATCTGGCGAATTGCCATGAACCATATTCCAGTATCGCCCAGATACCACTGGCATTTGGGTTATTTGAAAGTATTTATTTAGCTGGTCTATCGTGGTAGTCGCACCAGCACGCCTTGCAGAGACAATCGCTGTGGCTGGTTTATGCTCGAAGCAATTTCGCGCCCCCATATGATTTACCAAAAATACCCTATGTAAAAACGGCACGACGCCCCCACTCGCCCCAGCATAATGCACTGGTGAGCCGATAACATAGCCGTCAAATCCCATAGCAAATTCTAAAAATTCATTGACCTTGTCCTCAATAATGCATTTTTGTAGCTTGGCACACGAATAACACGCCCTGCAAGGTGCTACTGGCTCTTTGCCGATGTGATAAATCTCACTCTCCACGCCCTCGCTTTTAAAAACCTCGCTCATGTGGCTAAGGGCGGTAAATGTAGAGCCTTTTTTATTTGGTGAGCCATTGATTAGTAAAACTTTCATTTTTTCTCCTTTTAAATTAAATTTAGAATCTAGATTCTATTTATTTGGCTGTTTTGTTGCCTCTTTTAGTGCTTGTTTGTATTCCTCATCGCTCACTTTTTCAAGCCAAATGGTTTTGTTATCATTTGAATCCATTATCGCCAAATGTGCCATCCAAGTAGTCGCTCCCCCAGCGTGAAAATGCTTTTCGTTTGGGTTTATTTTGACAATATCGCCGGGCTCAATTATCCGTGCCTTGCCTCCCCAGCTCTTGTAGATTCCGCTTCCGGCAGTTACCACGAGTGCTTGACCTTTGGTGTGATAATGCCAGTCAGTTCTAGCGCAAGGCTCAAAAGTTACATTTGCAATGCTTACTTTTCGCCCACTATCTCCGTCATCTAGGCTATTTAGATAGGTTATCCCGGTAAAAAACTTGCCATATGGATTGACCTCCCCAGCACTAAAAGGCTGCTTAAAATCCTTTACATCATTTGCCATTAAAATTCCTCCCAGTAGCGTAAATATCGCTATGCTTGATATAATTTTTCTCATTTTTTCTCCTTTAATTTTAGATTCCCAAAATCGCTATTTTGGATTTATCCCTAGGCTTTGGCGGATTCCAAAATCCTCAAAAATACATCGCCGAACCAAATCTGCAATGGATTTACGCGAGATTCTAGCCTCAGGGTTTTTAAATGCCTCGCCCTTGTAGGTAACCTCGTAATTTATCTCATTCTCACTGCTAAACCAGCCCGGGCGGATAATCGTATAATCCAGCGTGGAATCTTCAATAATTTTGGCAGATTCCACATAGCTTTTTGGTGGGGAAAAGCTCCGCCCAGCCTCGCCATAAATGCCATAGCTAGTTATCCAAACTAGCCTTTTTACGCCAACTTCATTCATCGCTTGAATAAGCGTTTTTGCCATTATTTCTAGCTCTCCGGCAAGTCCGGCATAGACTGCATCTACGCCTTTTAGAGCATTTTTAAGGTCGGCTAGATTCCTCGCATCACCCTCAAAAATCTCAATGTTTTGTGCCTTGTATCGCTCTAATTTACTTGCATTGCGTGAGAAAAGTCGCAAATTCACGCCATTTTTATTAAGCGCATTTATCACATACTCCCCCAAGCTCCCACTCGCACCTAAGACTAGAATCCGCATATTTTTCACCTCATTTGTATTTTTCGCCATATTTTCACTGGCATTTATAAGACTTAAACCGCCAAAAATCCCAAGAATCCAAATTATTTTAAATGCATTTTTTAACATTTTATTCCTCCCTTACCTCGCGTCAAACGCACTTCCAGCGGAATCTGCAAAGTCCATTGCCACTCCAGCGTAGCTTTGCGTGGATTCCATTTCCTCTTTTACCCATTCAAGCTTATTTCTCGCACTTTTATACGCTGAATCGCTCATAAATAGGCTAAATGGTGGCTTTTCCATGCGTGAGATTTTGAAAATCACTTCGCCAAATTTAGCTGGATTCCCAGCTTGTTTGCCGTTGTAGCTTTTTGTGCGGCTCAAAAACGCCTCGCGACGCTTATCATAGTCGCTAATCGCCCTATCGCCTAGCCGCAAACTCTCGCCTACAAATTCCGTCCTAAATCCGCCGGGCATTACATTTATGGTGTGGATTCCAAATGGGGCTAAGTCCAGCAAAAGCCCCTCGCTAAGGGCAGATAGGGCAAATTTACTCATGCAATATGGCGTGGAGACGCTAGAAGCGCGGAATCCGCCAATAGAGCTTATGTTAAAGATTCTAGCCCTTATATTATTCTGGCTCCCTCCCTCGCTTAGAGCTTGTGGGCGCATAATTTTCAAGGCATTTTGAGTAAGGATAAATGGTGCAAAAACATTCACCTCAAATTGTGCCCTTAAATCCTCCTCACTCACTTCCTCAACAAAGCCCAAAAGCCCATACCCAGCGTTATTTACAAGATTATCAATCCGCCCAAATTTTTCTCTAATCGCCTCTAAGTTCGCTTTCATATTAGATTCCATATTTTTGTCAAATTTAAGCTCTAATGGCAAGAAATTCTCACTCTCCGCACCTAATTTGGCGATGATATTTTTTAGATTCCTTGAAGTTCCAGCGACTTTATCGCCCTTTGAAAGTGCGTATTTTGCTAGCTCCAAGCCAAAGCCTCCGCTTGCTGCGGTGATATACCAAGTTTGCTGCATATTTTTTCCTTTTTGTAAATCTGTGGAATCTTGCGAAGTCGCGTTTGGATTCGCTTTTTTATTCGTGCGTGGATTCACATTTGAATCCGCGTTTTGATTCTTATCTTTCGCGTTTGAATTTGTGTGTGGATTTCTATCTTTAGCGTTTGAATCTGCCCACGCTTGACTTACTACGCCACTTCCTAATATCAAGATTCCGCCACCTAGATTTTTTAAAAATTTTCGTCGTTTCATATAAATCTCCTTTTTGATTTGATTTCGCAGTAGCTAAGCTATTCCTAAAGTTATTGCCTTTTTGTTGTATCCGCCCACCACCTTTTATGTGTGAATCTCACGCTTTATAGAATCTAAATTCCCAAGCCGCACTATTTACCTTTTTCATAGTTTTTCCCTAAAAAATACCCCAAGATTCCCCATATAAAGGAGATTCCAGCACCTACAAGCAAGACTAAAGAAATGCTAATTTTCGCCAACGCCCCCTCGACTTGTGCTCCCAACGCATCGCCTCCACGATAGACCACCGTGTCGAAAAAGTTTTTGACCTTGTATTTAGATTCCGAATCTAGTGGCACAAAGAGCATTTCTCGCCCCGGCTTTACCAAAGCATACTCCCCAACTCGCCTAATACTCATCACAATAACCATTGGTAAGAACGCTGGGTGCGTAAAAACAAGCACAACAAAGCCAACCCCAATGACAAATCCAAGTATGGATAAAAGCGATTTCAGCCCGAAAAACTGGGCGATTTTGGAAGTTAGAAAAATTTGGATTATAAAGCTTGATATTTGCACGATTAAATCGATATTTGCAAACGCCGCCACTCGCTCAGCTCGGCTGGTGAAGGTCGCTGTGATGATTCGCGCCTGCTCCATATATAAAAATGTGCTGACACTCGTAAGCAAAAGGATAAAGCCAAGCAAGGCTAGGAGGTATTTTGAGTGGATTATTAGCGAAAATCCTACGAATGGATTTTTCGAGCCAATGGGTTTGTTGAAACGCTCGATTTGAAGCTCTCTCTCTGCTCCCTCTAGCATTTGGGCGGATTCTTTGATGATTAGATTTTTTAGTATTATGGAGAGAACTAGTAATAACACGGAGATAAATAGAAAATTATTAATGCCAATTAGCTTATTTAACGCACTCACCGCCAATGCACCGCATACACTCCCCAAGCTCGCTCCAGCAGAGATAATGCCAAATAGCCGTTTGCTTCTATCTTTTGTGAAAATATCCGCGAGTAAGCTCCACGCCGTGCTAATTACAAACATATTAAACACACTCGCCCAGATGTAAAAAATCCGCGATAGGTTCAAATACCCAGCAGAATCTTCCTTTAAAATGCTTATTGCCACAAAAAAGCCGATGAGATTTAGTGCGAAAAATATATAAATACAATCTGTATATACCTTTCGCTTGACAATTCCGCTGATATTCATGGCTATAATTGAACCAAAAATCGTAGCGATAAATGTCCCTAAAAAGAGCCACTTTAGCTCATCGCTTCCGCCACTTAAGCCTAGAGCGTCGCGTATGGGGCGAAGCAAAGCGTAGCTTAAAAAAAGCGTGAAAATAAAAAGCACGGAGTAGATTAGGAGCTTTTTCTCGCCCTCTTCTAAGCTTAGACTTTTGTAGAATATTTTTGATAGTTTTAGCATTTTATCCCTTCTTTTGTTGATTGAAAGATTTGGATAGATTCTAAAATAAAATCAATTATTCTTAATAGAATAAAAATTAAAAAATTATTGCCTGATTCTCCAAAATATTTTAGATTTTAAGTAGCACTAAAATCCCAAAAAAGAATATTTATTCCATTAAAAAAGCGTGGTAATCTACTAAATGTGAAGCGATTGAAATGTAGAAAATGCAAAAGATTCCAATAAATTATTGGCTATTTTTATATTTTTTCGCTATCGTTATATATCTTAAATTAAAGGAAATATATGAAAAAGATTTTACTATTTGTGGCTTTTGTTTTGGGATTTGGTGTTAGTGTTTTTGCGTGGGACGATTCGCTAAATACGGCGAAAAATGCCCCTTATTTGAGTGAAGTAGAAAAGCAAGTGATTTTTGAACTAAATAAGGCTAGAAGTAATCCAGCTCGTTTTGCAAAGGAGTATTTAGAGCCTATGGTGGGGCAATTTAATGGCAAAATGATTAAAAAAGGCAATATGAATATGATGACAAACGAGGGCGTAGCTGCGGTAAATGACGCAATAAATGCCCTAAAAGCACAAAAAGCAGTTAGCCCTCTTCAGCCAAGCAAGGGCTTAAGCAAAGCCGCCCAAGACTTCGCCAAAGAGCAGAGCCAAACAGGGGCGATGGGGCATAATGGAAAAGATGGCTCAACTATGAAAAGCCGAATTGAGAGCAATGGCAAGTGGCAAAAAACAATTGGGGAAAATATCAACTATGGGAGTGCAAATGCAAATCAAATAGTGGTTGATTTAATCATCGATGATGGTGTGCCAACCCGCGGACATAGAAAAAATATCTATAATGATAATTATAAAGTCGTAGGAATTGGCGTAAATACGCACCCAAAATATAAAAATGTATGTGTGATGGACTTTGCCGGAGGCTTTAGCAATTAAGATTCTAATTAATTTATGTTTAGAATCTTGTGAATCTAAATCTTGCATTCTCTAAAAAGCATAAAAATTCGAAAAATCTCCCCATATTTTATAAAATAATTATTTGTGGCTATTGTGGTATTTTAATATTGCTAGAGGAGAGCAAATTTTATTTATCTAGCTTATTAAGCCATACTTGTATATAATCTAATTTTTATATTTTTAATAAGGTTGGCATTTTGGATAAACTTAGCTATAGAGATTCTGGTGTAAATATCGATGAAGGAAATGCTTTTGTAGATAGAATAAAACCACTTGCAAAAAGCACTTTTGATAAAAATGTAATCGGCGGAATAGGCTCATTTGCTGGGGCTTATGCTATTCCTAGTGGATTTAAAAATCCTGTGATTTTAAGTAGCACTGATGGCGTTGGAACAAAGCTAAGACTTGCGATAGATAGCAAGAGATTAGATACCATTGGGATTGACTTAGTGGCAATGTGTGTGAATGACTTAATTTGTAATTTCGCTACGCCTATGTTTTTTTTAGATTATTATGCAATGGCAAAGTTAAATAAGGATTCCGCATTAGATGTGATTAGTGGCATTGTAAAGGGCTGCAAGGAAGCAGAATGTGCTCTTATAGGTGGGGAGAGTGCTGAAATGCCCGGAATGTATAATGGGGACGATTTTGACTTAGCGGGGTTTGCTGTAGGCATAGCAGAGAGGGAAGATATAGAATCTACTAAGGTTAAAGTAGGCGATGTATTAATAGCACTTCCAAGTAGCGGAATCCACTCAAATGGCTATTCTTTAGTTAGAAAAATCTGTTTTGATAAGCTTAAAATGGGTTTTGAAGATTTAATAGATAATAAAAAAATCATAGATGTTTTACTAGAGCCAACAAAAATATATGTCAAAACATATAAAAAATTAAAAGACAAAATAAACGCCCTAGCACATATCACAGGTGGAGGATTAATCGAAAATGTGCCTAGAATCCTAAATAAAGATTTAGGAGCTACAATAGATAAATCAGCAATCAAATCACAAAATATCTTTAGATTTTTAAGCAAATATGTTGAAGAAAATGAGCTTTACCGCACTTTCAATATGGGTGTTGGAATGGTGCTTGTAGTGGATAAAAATAATGTAGATTCTGTGATTCAATCTAGTGATGGATATATCATCGGCGAAGTGAATAATAGCTCCAAAATAACAATATTATAAGAATTGTTATATAATAGCTAGAGAAAATGTAAAGGCGGATTATGCTTAGTATAATTACTAATATTAATATCATATTTTATGTTATTGCTTATTTGGTAGGGGGAATTCCCTTTGGTTATTTAATCGTAAAATGTTTCTACAAAATAAATATTTTAGATATTGGCAGTGGTAGCATCGGTGCAACAAATGTATATCGTGCATTAAAACACAAAACCCAAAATGCAAAAAAACTATCCATTTTAGTAATAATATTAGATTCCACAAAGGGGCTTGTTGTTGTTCTAATGGCAAAATTATTTGGGCTATCTTATGAAACACAATGGGCGATTGCTATATTGTCTGTTATCGGGCATTGCTATAGTCCATATTTGAAATTTAATGGCGGAAAGGGGGTTTCTACGACTATTGGCTCTGTTATTTTGCTAATACCCATTGAAGGCATAATTGGGCTTTTTGCGTGGTTTATCGTAGGGAAAATTTTCAAGGTATCATCAATCTCATCGCTAATTGGTGTAAGCGTTGGAATCTTATCTTCTTTTGTTTTGCCTACAATTTCTCCTAGTATTTCCATAACCGCACAAATTGGCACTCATACACCTTTAATAATATTGCTTGTTTTAATCATCTATACACATATACCAAATATTGTTAGACTAATCAAAAAAGAAGAAAATAAGCTATTTTAGGATTCTAATAGTGGATAATGTTTTCAAAATCTCAATTCATAATTTTAAGATAAATACGATAATTGGAATCCTGCCAAAAGAGAGAGAAACCGCACAAGATATAATATTGGATTTAGATATTTTATATATTAAAAAGGAGATTTTGGATTATTCACATTTATATAATTTAATTATAGATATTTTTAATAAAAATCATTTCTTTTACCTAGAAGATGCACTTTGTTTTGTAATAGATTCTATTATCTTGCATTTTAAAAATATTACATATATTACTCTTAGCATTAAAAAGCCACATATATTCACAGATTGCATTGTTAGCGTTAGCAAAGAATTAGATTTGCAAAAGGTTAAAAATGATTAGTTATGAAATCCAGAATAAAACATTAACCATTATCTTAAAGGGACATTTTGATAATAGAATCAAAAAAGATGAGATTGATAGATTCTATAAGATTCTAGATTCTAAGGACATTAATACATATTTAATAAATCTAAATGAAATTAGTAAATTTGATATTTCTTTTCTTGTTTTTTTGTCTAATTATGCAGATGAGATTAAATATCAAAATAAAAATATTAACTTCATTGCAAACAATGATAACGCCAAAAAAATTTTAGAATTATTAGAAAATATCACCATTTCAAAACAAAGCAAACCTGCAGAAAAAAAGCTAAATCCGCTTTTGGCTATGATTTCTAAGACAGGTTTTATGGTGGTAGATTCTATCAATGTGGCGGTTGATTTTATAAATTTTATTGGAATGGTGATTTATTCTCTTTTAACTTCATTGTTTAGACCACGAACTATTAGATACAAAGCGATTAGTTACCACATATATCACGGCGTTATTACTGCTATGCCAATAATTTGTATGGTTTCATTTATCGTAGGTGGAGTTATTGCCTATCAAGGTGGAGTTACACTACAAAGAATGGGATTCTCACAAGCCACAGTTGAAATGACTGCAAAACTAACTCTAAGGGAGATTGGACCTTTTGTCGTAGCGTTGATTGTCGCTGGGAGAAGTGCATCGTCATATACCGCACAAATTGGCGTTATGAAAATGACCGAAGAAATAAATGCAATGAAAACAATGGATTTTAATCTATTAAATTTTATTGTTTTACCTAGATTTTTGGCACTTGTTTTATCCTTTCCTTTAATGGTTTTTGTATCGGATTTAATATCTATTTTTGGCTGTATGGTTTTTCTAAAAGCAGGATTTGATATAACATTTCCTGATTATATTACACAATTAAAAGATTTTGTAGATATGAATAGTTTTTGGACTGGTATGATAAAAGCACCATTTTATGCTGCAACAATTGCTATAATTGGGTGTTTTGTTGGATTCCGCGTTGAGGATAATACACAAAGTGTAGGTGAAAAAACAACCACAAGTGTAGTTTATGCTTTATTTGGGGTTATTTTAGTTAATGCGGTATTTTCACTAATCTTTACAGAGTTGAAATTCTAATGACAAAAAATATTATTGAAGTATCTAATCTAACTACTGCTTATAAGGATAGAATCATTCAAAGCAATATAAGTTTTAGTGTTAGGCATTCCGAAATTTTTGGGATACTAGGTGGTAGCGGTAGTGGGAAATCAACTTTATTAAGCACGATGATTTATCTAAAAGCACCGCTTAGCGGAAGTATAAAGATTCTTGATAAAGATATTTGGAAAATTGATAAAAATAAAAGAAGTGTGATTTTGCGACATTGTGGTGTGCTTTTTCAATTTGGAGCGTTGTTTTCATCGCTAAATGTGCTTGATAATGTCGGCATTATGCTCGAAGAATATAGCTCTTATCCTAAAAAAATTATAGATGAGATTGCGGAATATTTTCTAAATATTGTTGGTTTGCCAAGCTTTGTGAAAAATATGTATCCTTATGAATTAAGCGGCGGTATGAAAAAAAGAGTTGGCTTAGCTAGAGCACTTGTTTTTAATCCTAAGATTTTATTCCTTGATGAGCCTACAAGTGGATTAGACCCACAAAGTGCAGAGAATTTCGATAAACTAATATTAAAATTAAGAGATTATTTCAAGCTAACTGTGGTTATGGTTACGCATGATTTAGATTCCATAAAAGATGCTACAGATAGATTTATCTTACTTGGTGAAGGTAAGATTCTATTTATCGGGAATCTAGATGAATTTAAACATAGTAATGTTAGTAATAATAATCTATTAAAATCAAAAAGAGGAGAAAGGATTTGGAAAGAGGAATAAACTTTATCCTTATTGGTGCATGCTTTATTGCTTGTATGTTTGGTTTAGTGGTGTTTATATTATGGTTTAGTGATTCTAATGATTTAGGTAGCATTCCAAAAACCTATAAAGCATATTCTAAAAATGCCATAGATGGTATAAGAATTGATAGCGATATAAAATATAAAGGGATAAATGTAGGCAAAGTAAAGAATATAAATTTTAAAGATAATAATTTCGATGAAATTATATTTGAGCTATCTATTCGCTCGGATTTGCCTATTAAAAAAGATTCCACGCTAAAAGTGGCACAAAGTGGCTTACTAGGAAGAAATTATTTAGAATTAATCCAAAATAATAAAAATGATGAGATTATAAATAAAGATGCTATCTTGCAAATAGAAACTAGCTCTATGGATAAGATTATGGAATCTGTTCCAAACCTAGCAAATAAAGTTGATTCTTTATTATCAAATGCAAATAATATGTTAAATGAGGAAAATGCAAATAATATAGCAAAGATTCTCGTTTCAATAAAAGATTCCGCTGATAATCTAAATAAAATAATCCTATCTCTACAAAAAAATACAGATGATGTTGAATCTCTCATTCAAAATGTAAATAAAGTCTCCATAGATGCCGATGAAATGCTCAATATCCTTACTAGTAAAATAAAAAATGGGGAATATGATTTGAAAACAACTTTAGCCCCTGCACTCATATCAATCGAGCAATCAATGAATAGTATAAATTCTCTTGCAAAAGAAGGCTCTACCCTTTTAGATAGCTTGAAAGAAAATCCATATAACACCATATTTGGTTATAGAAACGAGGATAAAAAATGATAAATAAAATCTTAATATTTACAATACCTTTATTATTTAGTGCTTGTATTGATGTGAATCTTAGAAGCGAATTACCTGCTGTAGATTATTATAAGCTTGATACCTCAAATGCAGAATCCACTAATTGCGAATCTTTTAATTTTATTGCACTCACAGGCATTGACATACCAAAAGAATACCAAAGTAAGAAAATTTTTTATAAGGAAAATAATAAAATAAAGTATTTTAATAATATAAATTTTATTAGTAATATAAATCAAAGCTTTGAGAATATGCTTATAAAAGAATTTAATAAAAAATGCTTAAAGATTGTCTTGCCACCATTTAGCGGGATTAGTTTGGAGAATTTTTTACATATAAAATTACTTGATTTTGATATTGTAAAGCAAAATGAAAATGCAAAAGCCATAGTTAATATATCCTATCAAATAACACAAAAAGGAAATATTTTGCAATCTGGAATAATAACTGAGAGTAAAGATTTAGAAAATTTTAGTGAAGAAGAAGCGATAAAAGCACTACAAGAAACTTCGCTAAATGCGATAGAAACGCTATCAAATAATATTATCCCGAACTTATAATTAAGGATTCTTACATATGATTAAAACTCGTTTTGCACCAAGTCCAACAGGATATTTGCATATTGGTGGACTTAGAACGGCATTATTTAATTTTTTATACGCAAGGGCAAATGGCGGAGAATTCCTACTTCGCATTGAAGATACAGATTTCAATCGTAATAGCATTGATGCGACAAATGCCATTATAGAAGCTTTTAAGTGGGTTGGAATGGATTACGACCAAGAGATTGTATATCAATCAAAACGAATTAATATTTATAAAAAATACATTGATATATTATTAGAGAAAAATCTAGCATATTATTGTTATATGACAAAAGAAGAGCTTGATTCCCTAAGGGAAACGCAAAAAAAAGAGGGCAAAACCCCGAGATATGATAATCGATATAGAGATTTTAAAGGCATACCACCAAGCGGAGTAAAGCCTGTAGTTAGGATAAAGATTCCGCTAGAAAGTAGCATTATCTTTAATGATGCATTAAAAGGGCGAATAGAGATTAACACAAAGGAGATGGACGATTATATTATTATGCGAAGTGATGGCACACCGACTTATAATTTTGTTGTAGCTATTGATGATGCACTAATGGGTATTAGCGATATTATAAGGGGAGATGACCACCTAACAAACACACCAAAACAGATTATAATCTATCAAGCATTGGATTTTAAGATTCCCAATTTTTGTCATATACCTATGATTCTAAATCCACAAGGCAAAAAGCTAAGCAAAAGAGATGGGGCTTTGAATGTGATGGAATATAAAGAAATGGGGATTCTGCCCGAAGCATTGCTTAACTTTCTTTTAAGGCTTGGTTTTAGCTATAAAGATAAAGAGATTTTTAGTATGGAAGAAATGATAGATTTATTTACTCTTAAAAATCTTAGCACCTCAGCTTCTGCATATAACGAAACAAAACTGCTTTGGCTAAATAATCACTATATTAAAAATGCCCCAAATTCTAGGCTTGAAAATCTATTAAATATAAACCTAAATCTAGAATCTGCAAAGAAAGAAGTGTTATTTAAAGAGTTAAAAGACCGCTCAAATACTATAATTGAATTTAAAGAGATGTTAGATTCTATATTTAAGATTCCAGAATCCTACGAGCAAAAAATGCTCTCCAAGATAGATAATCAAACAAAAGAGTTGCTAAATAACGCCATAGAAAGCATTACAAACTTTAATGATTTAGAATCTATAAGCCAAACTTTACATCATTTTGCTACTACAAATGATATTAAGATTGGGAAAATATTAACTGCCTTGCGATGTGCTATACTCGGCAAAAATGGCGGTATTGGGGTAAATGAGCTAATATTTATACTAGGAAAAGATGAGATTCTAAAGCGAATCGAAAAGTTTCTAACACAAAATAGATAATTAAATCTATGTAGTTAATAGCTTAGATTCTGCATTTGGGGCGATTTGAATTATCGTTGGATTTTTATTACTAACAACCCTATAGAGAATATAGAAATACACAATTGGCATTAGAAAATACAAGAAAAATACATTCAAAATATATTTAATAGTAAGGTTAAGCACGATGCTAAGGGTATCACCGATGATTTGCATTCCATTTAGCATTTTTTCCTTTGCATTATCTAATGCTTGAGTAGTAGAATCTATCGGCGAAGTAATGGTATTTGCGACACTTTTCGCCCCATCATTTATGCTTTGTCCCATCATTCCAATCTCGCCAATAAGCTTAGAAGTCGCACTTCTAGTATCGCCAAAATTTAGGTCGATTTCTGGCATAACACGAGCTTGTGGAGGAGTGATTCCAAGCATATTTTTAATATTTTCCATTTTTACTTTTAAATCATTGTCAATAGTCATATTTGCTTCATTGGAAATAATCTTAATTGCATTAATATATAGATTTAATCCGGGATTAAAAAATAATAAAATAATTAGAATCTTTGTTGATACAAGTCTAAACTGCGGAATAAGTCGCAAAGCAAAAAATAAAATTATTAAGATTTTTACAAATAGAATCTTATTTATAATCAATAAAACATATTGGATTCCAATCAAGATATTTGCTAGAAAGAAAAAGTTAAAAATCTTATCCAAAATATCACTAATCCCACTAGTTAGGGGCAATGCACCAACAATTATTTTTAAAACAGCTACAATCCCTATATTGCTTAATGCAAATGTAAAGGAATCTTCTATATAACTAATAGCACTTTTATTGAAAAAATCAAATATCGCTAGAATGCTAAATACAAGCAAAATAATCGTTAAGAAAGCTTCCTTTTTATTTTGTTTTAGAAAATCAATGATATTACTCATATTTCTTTCAACTCTTTTTTTATGATTTTAGCGATACTAGGTGGGTCTAAATGTAGTAGTTTTTCTATATCCTGTGTTTTTCCGTGTGGAATAAAACTATCTTTAAACTCAAAACTTTTAATAGGTGTAAATATGGAATCTTCTAGTAAAAGCAAACTTATCATTTGTGCGATTCCGCCATTTCGCACATTATCACTAAAAACATAAATCTTTTTATGTGTTTTTGCAATTTCTTTTATAAGTGTGGAATCCAATGGCTTAGCAAATCGTAAATCAACCAAAGTAGCCCTAAAATCCAAAAGCTCATTTACCAAATGTGCCCTTCCCACACCATTTCCAAATCCCAAAAACGCAATATCGCTACCTTTATGTAAAATTTCGGCTTTTTTAAATTTGAAATGTTTATTTTTAAATGTTTTATTTTTGAGTAAAAATCCGCCTCGAGGATACCTAAAGGCAATAGGAGATGATGAAAAATTATATGCAAAGGTAATAGCCATTTTTAAACTCTCATCATCTCTTGGTGCAAAAACCACCATATTTGGGATAAGGCAAAGATATGAAATATCAAAAACTCCTTGATGAGTTTCGCCATCTTCGCCAACGATTCCAGCTCTATCGATGGCAAATTTCACAGGCAAATTCATAATGCTAACATCGTGGATTATGCTATCAAATGCCCTCTGCAAAAATGTCGAATACACCACCACAAAGGGCTTAAAGCCCTCTTTTGCCATTGCTGCCATTGAGGTTGTGGCGTGTGCCTCTGCTATTGCCACATCGAAAAATCTATTTGGCAAGTTATCCATTAGTAAATCTAGCCCCGTGCCACTTGGCATTGCCGCTGTTACGCCAACTACTTTTTCATCTTTTTTGGCAATTTGTAAAAGTGTATTTGCAAAAATTTTTGTAGGATTCGTAGTTTTTACTTGATTAATTGGGATTCCGGTATTTATATCAAAAGGAGGCATAGAATGCCATTTTTCATATTTCCCTTCTGCAATCTTATATCCAAAACCTTTTGTTGTTTGAGCGTGGATTAAAATAGGTATTTTTGATTCCTTTACTTTTTGAAAAATATTTATTAATTCGCCAATATTATGCCCATCTATCGGTCCAACATAATGCAAACCTAATTCTTCAAATAGGATTCCCGGAGTGATTAATTTTAAGGATTCTTCAAATCTCTTTGCCATATAAGTGGCACTCTCGGGCATTTTGTTTAGGATTCTTTTAATTCCCTCTCTCATTCCTTGATACATTTTACCCGCTGTGATAGTAGATAAATGCTTACTCACTGCACCAATTGGTTTGCTTATACTCATCTCATTATCATTTAAAATAATAATCATAGGATATTTTATATAACCTATCTCATCTAATGCTTCAAATACCAACCCCGAGCTCATCGCACCATCACCAATCAAAACAATGGGGATTCTATCTTCATTATTCAATTTTATCGCTCTTGCAGCTCCAACGCCAATCGATAATGATGTAGAACTATGTCCAGCTATGAAATAATCACTATTAGATTCTGCTGGATTCACAAAGCCACTTATTCCGCCCATTTGTCGCAAGGTATCAAATCTATCCCATCTATCTGTGATTAGCTTGTGGGCATAGGCTTGATGACTCACATCAAATATAAATGGGTCTTTTTTGCAATCAAATACATAATGCATTGCCATAATTATCTCAACACTGCCAAGATTTGAGCTTAAATGCCCACCATTCTTGCTAACAACTTCGATTATCCTATTTCTAATTCTTTTTGTTTGAATCTCAAGCTCATCAATATTCATAGATTTTAAATTAATCATATTACTCCCCAAGCCTTAGTTTTATTTTAACTTCTAAAGTTCTCCAATACATTTTGTTTTAATATTTGGTATCTTGACATTACATTACCATCAATATTACCATTTTCACTTATCACTACAACCCCGCCTTTTTGGATTGCATCATCGCTTTTTATCTTAATATTCTGCTTATTTTTAACGAGATTGTTTAGAAAATCAAAATCAATAGGATTTACTTTTATTATTATATTTAGATTTGCACTCATTGATTGCAATAGCTCTTTACTAATCAATGCAGCTATTTTCGCACTATTTGCATCAACTTCCTTAACTATAACTTCCTTTGCAATATCAAGAGCAATTGCACTTAATTCGGATTCTAGTTTGACTATCTGTTTTTTTGCATTCTCAATAGTATCATCTAATGTTACTAAGGATTTAGCAATTTTTTCTTTTTCATTTTCTAGGCTATCTTTAAAACTTAATTGTGCTTTTAGCTCACCTTCCTTAAAACCCTCTTCCCTTGCGATTTTCTCTTTTTCATTTGTTTGGGATTGTAGTTTTTCAAATTGCATTTGGAGATTGTTGAATGAATTAGCTAATTCATCGCTTTTTATTAGTAATTTTTCAATAAGCTCTTTTTCCAAACTACTTTGAATCATTGATACTTGGGTTTGTGTAGGCATTTTATCCTCATTGGTATTTTTAGTTTCTTGAATCTTTATATCATTCATATCTATTTTTTTAAACTCATATTTTTTCATATTATGCCCATCTAATTCTTGTAAGGAAATGATACTTTTATCATTATTATTCAACAACATCTTCCTCTTCACCTATTTGGATAATTCCTTGCTCGGATAGTGCCTGAACTATTTCAACAACTTTTCGCTGTGCATTTTCCACATCTCTAACCTTAACAATGCCTAAATACTGCAATTCCTCGATAAACTGCTCTCCAGCTCTTTGGCTCATATTTGAAAGGAATTTCTGTTTTAATTCCTCTGGAGCGGATTTTAACGCCATTGTTAAATCTTTTTTATCTACAGATTTGAGAATCTCTCTAATTGCTCCGCCATCAAGTTTTACAATATCTTCAAATGTAAACATCATCTCTTTAATTTTCGCGGCTAATTGTTCATCGATTTGTTCAATATGGGCTATTGTTGTTTTTGCCGCCTTTTGTCCTAAGCGATTAAATATCTCGGCAACTGCTCTTGGACCACCCACTTCAACCTTATAGCTTGTAAGAGAATCTAATTGATTTTCTAATACTGCAGAAACTCGCTTTACAATAGGAGGGGCAATATCACCTAAAGAAGCCATTCTTATAGCTACATCTGCTCTTTGATTATCTGAAAAATAGCCAAGTGTTTCAGCCGCAGAATTTGGGTCCATATGTGCCAAAATTAATGCGATAGCTTGTGGGTGCTCTCCAGCAATAAATTCTGCAAGTTGCTGAGGTCGCACTTTTGAGAGATAAGAAAAATTCTGTGCTGTTTGCATTTGTTTTGATAATTTATCAAGGACTTTTTTCGCCTCTTCTGGTCCAAGAACACGATATAAAAGCTCTTTTGCATATTCAAAACCACCGCTATTGATATATTGATTAGATTGAAAAATGGCATAAAATTCTTCCAAAACTGCCGCACCAATATTTTTATCTGTGCCTTTCATCTGGGCTATATACTTTGATATTTCAGTGATTGAATCTATATCCAAATGTGCAAAAATATCACCTGTAATAGAATCGCCTAGCTGTAATAGCAAAATAGCAATTTTCTCTGACATAGAAAATTCTTCATATTGTGCTCGCTGCTTTGGCGTTAGATTAAAAGCCATTTTTATTCTCCTTTCTTAATATCTTCTATACCTAATTCATCGTGAATTAATGTTTGGAATAATCCTGCAACCTCTTCTGGTCGTTCTGCTATTAAGGTTTTGATTTTTTCTAGTAAAACATCGTATTTCACTTCATCTTCATTAAAGCTACCAAGCCCAAGTTGGTCTTCAATTTTCCTTCTCATATCATTAAATTTATTTGATTCTTCCTCCTCATCATCAATTCTAAGTAAAGATTCCACATCTTCCTCTTTTGAATCCGAAACCTCGAGCATTCGCTCCGCAAAAGGTGCAATAATCTTTTTGTAAAAAATAAATAAAATAATTGCAACAAGGATATATTTTAGTAGAGGCGAGAACGAAGCGAGTATTGCATTGATTTTTTCTGTGGTGGTTTGTGGCTTGAAACTACCACTTTTTGCGTTAAACTCAAAGTTACTCACACTCACTTCATCGCCCCTAGCTTGGGAGAATCCTATTGCTTGCTTTACTAGACTATCGATTTCTTGCATTTTATTAGCATCAATTGGCACATATTGCATTTTTTCAACACCATTATCACTTACCAATTGATAGCTACCATCGACTACAACGGCAGCACTAAGTCGCTTTAGCGTCCCAAACTCACCTTTTATCTCCGAAATCGTTTTGCTTATTTCATAGTTTGTAGTCGTTTGATTTTTCTCATATAATTCTTGTGAATTAGCGGAATCTAGCCCTTGAACTGGACCGATATTACTAACTGCTCCGGGAACTCCGCCTATTTCTGGCTCAGCCCTACCCTGCCTTCGCTCCTCTAGATTCTGCTCACTTCGAACGACATTATTCGGGTCGAAAACCTCCTGTGTGCTTCGCTTTTGGGAAAAGTCAAACTCCGCAGTAACTTTTGCTACAACCCTATCTTTTCCGCCAACCACTGGAGAAAGCACATTTGAGATTTTATCCTCTAGAATCTTTTCAAAATTATTTTTATATTTTAATTGTGTGTTTATAAGCTCCCTTGAGGCGATATTCTCATCATCGCTTCCTAAAGCCTCGCCATTTTGGTCGATTATGGAGACATTTTCTTTAGTTAGTTTTGGAACTGCAGAAGAGATTAGATTCTTTATGCCATTAATTTGTGTGGGAGAGAGATACATATTTGCGCGGATTTCTAGCACGGCAGAGGCAGTTGGCAGAACTTCATTGCTAACAAATACGCTCTCCTCTGGCAATGCAATATGAACGGACGCCTTTGCAATTGGTTTTAGGCTCTCAATGGTGCGTCCAAGCTCGCCCTCAATCGCCCTTGTAAGCTTCACTTTCTGCTCAAATTCCGTCATACCAAAGCTCTGCTCATCAAATATCTCAAAGCCGACTTTGGAGCTTTTTGGGATTCCACTGCTGCTTAGGGCGATTCGCTGCTCGTAAACGACTTCTTTTGGGACTAGAATCGTATCTTCTTTTTGGATTTTATAGGGGATATTGTTTGCTTGTAAATGCTGGATAATAAGCGCGCTATCGCTTGGCGTAACGCCCTCAAATAGCACGGCATAGTTTCCAGCTGCATTTCGCTCATTGATAGAAAATATCACAAAATACGACAAAAACGCCACCACAGCGACCACACCGCCGATGATGACTATCTTTTGCCTTTTGTTTAGCTTATCATACAAGCTAAAAAGCTGGTTAAATACGCCTTTTATATCCAAAACTTACCTTTAATTTTTTAGAAATTTAGTGATTAATTTTAGCACTTTTTTATTTTGAGATTCTTTGCCGATGGTTATCCTAACGGCATTTAGCCCATAGGATTTTAAGTCTCTAATTATCACGCCCTTTTTTAGCAAAAACTCGCATAGGCTACTTGAATCTACCTTTTTATCGAAAATAAATGTGATGAAATTCGTATAAGATTCTATGAAATTTATATTATTTTTTCTAGCGAAATTCTCATAGATTTTCATTTCTTGGAGGTTATTTTTTAGCGTTTTTTGGATAAATTTTGTGTCATTTAATGCACTCAATGCAGCTTTTAGCGAAATATTTGTGATATTAAAAGGCGGACGAAGCTTGTGTAAGATTTTAATCACACCAGATTCGCCAATGCCAAATCCCACCCTAAGCCCACCTAAGCCATATAGCTTGGAAAATGTGCCTAGATAAATGCAGTTTTTATACTTTTTAATTATCTCGCTTGGATTTAGTGCCTTATTTTTATCTCTATATGCCGCAAACTCCCCATAAGCGGAATCTAGCACCACCAAGCAATCTTTGGAGATAGAATCTAGGATTCTATAAACCTCAGCTTTATCCAAGCAATCCCCAAGCGGATTATTCGGCACACAGAGGAAAATAATATCTGGCTTGTGCTTTTGATAGGCTTCGATGAACTCATCTGCGATGTGGATTCCATCTTTTGTTTTGATGATTTGGGCTTGGGCGATTTTGGCGTATATCTCATACATCGCAAAAGTCGCACTAGAGATGAGAATCTTAGAATCTTTTGAAGCGATAGATTGGATTATAAACTCAATGATTTGGTCGCTCCCACTGCCGATTATGATATTGCTAGATTCCACATTATATTTTTTTGCCAAGGCGTTTTTAAGCTCAAACATCGAGTCATCTGGGTAGCGAAAGGCGTTTTTCACCTCTTTTTTTATAGTATTTTGGACTTTTTTTGAAGTGCCAAGCGGATTTTCATTGCTAGCTAGTTTGATAATACCCTTTGGCTTTATGCCGTAATCACGCACCACAAGCTCGATAGGCTTGCCCGCCTCGTATGAAACTAGCTTTTCTAAATGTTTTTTAAACCCCATTAAATCTCCAAGTTTTAAGCTTCAAAAATAGTTATAATTTTAGCCAAAAATACTAAATACTAATTAAAAGTTTTTAGGATTCTTAAAAGAAGCAAAGGAAAATGATAGGTATTTTTAGAAAGTTATTCGAAGAATCTTAAAAAAAATTAACGATTTAAAGAATCTAACCCAAACTCCAAGAATCCATCTCGGGTTTATTTTTCCGCCAAGCATTTTTATGTCTATATTATACCTGCAATATCTCGCTGTGATAATTTAATGTGCTTAGTCATTTTATCTTAAAATATTGGCTTTTTTGGGAATCTACAAGTAATTATGATGCTTTATTTACTACACAATTGGCTATCTAAAATATATAAATTAAGAATCTAGCAAAGGGGCTTGAAACAATATCTAAGTTTGTATGGGAAAGCAATATTTGCCATAGTTTTATTGAGAGTGTTGTTTTTGCTTGGGTGATTTATAGTTATACACATTATACTTTGGCGATGGAATTATGAGCGTGGTTGATTGTATGAATGGCAAACAATATTCACTAAAAAAGCAAAAATAATATGCGATTTTAAAGTATAATTATGGCTTAAATTATTTCTTAAGTGAGGCTGTAAGTGAGTATTTTTAGAGAGTATGATATCCGCGGAATCTATAATGTGGATTTGAATAGGGAAGTTGTCTTTAGCATTGGTAAGAATCTAGCAAAAATCATTAAGCAAAGGGGCGAGGAAATAGATTCCACCATTGATTCTGCGGATTCCACAAAAAAATCCGCTGGGGAATCTGTGCGAGATTCTAGCGTAGATTCCACACGAGATTCTAGCGTAGATTCCACAGATTCCACTTCCGCAGATTCCGCGAAAAAATCAAATGCACGAAAACGAGCCGTGGCAATCGGCTATGACGCTAGAATCCACAGCCCAACGCTATTTAATTGGCTTAGCCAAGGCATCGCAAGTGAGGGTTTGCAGATATATTTCCTTGGTATGATTCCAACTCCAGTGGCGTATTTTAGCCTTTACCACGACTTTGGCGAGGCGATTGACGCAAGCATTATGATTACTGGCTCACATAATCCGCCCCAATACAACGGCTTTAAAATCACTATGTTTAAAGCCCCATTTTATGGCAAAGACATTGCAAATCTAGGCAAAACTATAGAATCTCAAATCACCCAAAAAAGCACAGAATCTAGCAAGGATTACGCCCCAGAAATTATAAATCTCCCAGCACTTGAAAAATACATCGATTTTCTAACCACACATTTTAAACATCTCGCAAATTTTAAAGAAAAAATTGCGGTAGATTGCGGGAATGGCGTGGCTGGGATAGCTATAAAAAAAGTGCTAGAAAATCTAAAAATTGATTATTTGCCCCTTTATTTCAAGCCAGATGGGAGCTTCCCAAATCATCACCCAGACCCAAGCGAGGAAAAAAACCTAAGCGATTTAAAAAATGCAATGAAAAAAAATAATATCAAAATCGGCATTGCATTTGACGGAGACGCCGATAGACTGGCACTTTTGAGTGAGAATTATTCATTCAAGGGCGATGAACTAGCAATCCTTTTTGCTAAAAAAATGGCAAAAGAGGGCGTAAAGCCCCTAATAATCGGCGAGGTGAAATGCTCTGCGATAATGTATGAGGAAATCAACAAAATCGGCAAAGCGATAATGCATAAAACGGGGCACAGCAACCTAAAAGTAAAGCTAAAAGAGACAAACGCCCATTTAGCCGCAGAAATGAGCGGACATATATTTTTCAATGACCGATATTTCGGCTATGATGATGCGATATACTCGAGCTTTAGGGCGCTAGAGCTGTTTTTAGATTCCAGTGTGGAGGAGGTCGAAAGTGCTATAAAAAACCTACCAAAAATGTATTCCACCCCGGAGGAAAAGATAGAATCTAGCGAGGAAAAAAAGTTTCAAATAATCCAAGATTTGGCACTGAAGCTAGAGAATCCGCCGAAAGATTTCCCAAAAATACTAGAGATTATCACCATTGATGGGCTTAGAGTGGTGTTTGAAAATGGCTGGGGGCTAATTCGTGCGAGTAACACGACGCCCGTGCTTGTAACGCGATTTGAGGCGAAAAGTAAGGATTTGGCGGAGTTGTATAAAAATAAACTTTTGGGTTTGATTGGGGTGTGAAAATGGCTAATGATAAAACTTCGGCGAATGCGTGGGATTCTGTGGGTTTAGATTCCGCGGATTCTGTGAATGCAAAGGATTCCGCGGAATTTGTGAATTTGGCGAATTTAGATTCTGCGAATTCTACAAATCGTAATGGGGTGGATTATGTGAATATAAAAGATTCTGCAGATTCTGTGGCGGATTTAGCAGAATCTGCAATTAAAAACAGCCCAGATTCCGCCCCGGATTTAATCTTAAAAAATCCGCTTGATATGCATATCCATTTGCGAGAGGGCGAGGTTTTAGAAGCTGTTCTGCCCTTTAGTGCGAGGTATTTTAGCTCCGCCCTTGCTATGCCAAATCTAAAAACGCCACTTTTAAATACGAATCTTGTGATGAGCTACAAAGCCCAAATTGAGGGCGTTTTAAAGACGCAGAATCTAGATTCTTTTAAGCCCACTTTGTCGCTGTATGTGAGCGAAAACTTGGATAAAAACGAGCTACTAGAGGCACAAAAAAACGGCATAAGGATTTTAAAGTTATATCCAAAAGGGGCTACCACAGGGAGCGAGAGTGGCGTTAGCGAAATCCTAAATCAAAAGATTATGGATATTTTTGAAATGGCAGAGGAAATGGGCTTTATCTTATCAATCCACGGCGAGAGCAATGGCTTTTGTATGGAGCGGGAGTTTGAGTTTGGTGCGGTGTTTGCGGAGCTTGCACGCACTTTCCCACGAATGAAAATCATAATGGAGCATTTGAGCGATAGGCGGAGCATTCCCCTTTTGGAGCGGTGTCCTAACCTTTTTGCCACGCTGACTTTGCACCATATTTCAATGAGCCTTGATGATGTGCTGGGAGCTGGGCTAAATCCGCATTTTTTCTGTAAGCCAATGCTAAAAACTCCGCAAGATAGGGACGCACTCCTAGAACTCGCACTAAATGCACACCCAAAAGTTAGCTTTGGGAGCGACTCCGCCCCACATTTGGAATCTGCCAAATTAGCCCAAAATGGCTCTGCTGGGATATTTTCCGCCCCAATTCTAATCCCTAGATTATGTGAGATTTTCGAGGCGAATGGGAAGCTAGAAAATCTACAAAAATTTATTAGCGATAATGCGATAAAAATCTATGATTTGGCGGTCGTTGGGGATTCTGTGGATTTTAAAGATTCTGTGGCTTTCGCGGATTCTGGCGACTTTAAAGACTTAAGCAATTTGGGCAAATCTAGGCAAGATTCCGCCATTTCTAGCAAAGATTCCACAAATTTCAGCGATTACGCCAAGATTCCAGCAAAAACAATAAAATTAATTAAGGGGAATTTTAAGAATCTAGATTCTATAAAAACTCGATTCGGTCACATTATCCCCCTACTCGCTGGAGCCAATCTAAGCTGGAAAATCCAAGAAAAATAGATTTTAAATCCTAAGAAATTATGCTTAGGAAAGCAAATATTGAAAAGTAAATTAAAGATTAAATCTAAAAATCAAGCTAATGTTTTATAATAATCTGGAGAATCAGGCAAGAATCTTGGATTTTTATTCTATCGTTTTTTTGAAATTTGCTCTAGAATTATAGGATTAAAGCAAGAATCTTAAAAAATTAATAAGGCATTTAGATGTTTATTGTAATTTTACTTTTATTGGCGTTTGCTGCGTGGTTTGTGCCATTTCGCTTGCAAAGTTTGCTTGGCTTTGGAAGCTTGTATGCGTGGATTGGAACTATTATAATCATCGCACTTTTAGCACTTTTCCCGCTTCTAATGCGTAGTGCCGGAGATGGTGAAAGTGCCTTAATCGGGGTTATCTATAATATCGCTGCGATATTTTTTATGTTTTTTACATATGTGTTTTTTGCGTTTCTAATAGAGTTTATTTTGCACCCATTTTTAAAACAAATAATAGGCTGGAAAATCGCCTCTGTTGCGATACTTATCCCATTTTTTGTTACTCTTTATGGCTTTATAAATGCACAAAATTTCAGTGTTACAAACATTGAAATTCCACTTAAAAATCTAAAATCACCTGTTACTTTTATGCATATTAGCGACATTCATCTAGGCACACAAAGGGGCGAAAAATATCTCCAAAAAATAATTAGTTTAATCAATGAGGTAAAACCAGATTTTGTTGTATATAACGGCGATTTAGTCGATAGTAATATCGCTTTAGATGAGAATCTTTTTGAGCTTTTTAAGAATGTAAAATCTAAGCAAATCTTTACCATTGGTAACCACGAATACTATATAGATACGCAAAAAGTTTTAGAGCTTTTGAGAAAAAATAATATAGAGATTTTACGAAATGAAAGCGTGGAGATTAACGGCGTGCAGTTTATCGGGCTAGAATATATGAATGCGGATTTAGAGACCGCAGATTCACATCGTGTAAATGATTTGACCGTCAAAGATGAGCTTCCAAAAATGGAGATTTCTAACTCTTTGCCTACGATTTTAGCTCACCACACGCCACAAGGGGCGAAGTATGTGGCAGAAAATGGCATTGATGTAATGATTAGCGGACATACACACGGAGGGCAGGTTTTCCCAGCAAATATCATTGCAAAATTTCGCTTTCCGTTTGTCAAAGGAATTCATAAGATAGGCGATACAACCTTGATAATCTCGCAGGGAGCAGGGACTTTCGGTCCAATGCTACGAATTGGCACAAATAACGAGATACAAATAATTCGGCTTATCCCATCTTAGATTTTTAGATGGTTAAAAGGCGATAGCATAAAATTTATAGGTTAAAACAATATCAAATTTAAAGGAGAGAAAATGGAAAATCGTAGAGCATTTTTGAAAAATACTACATTTTTGGCTGGTGGAATGATGATATTTGGAGCAAATAATATCTTTGCAAGTAACGCAAATGCGATAAATACAAATAAAGGTGGGAGTATGGGCTATATCACATTAAATAATGGCGTGAAAATGCCAAATATGGGCTTTGGGACTTGGAATTTACGAGCAGATGAAGCAAAAGCGACGATTTTAGAGGCGTTAAATGTGGGCTATCGCTTGATTGATACAGCTAGTTATTATCGTAATGAGAAAGAAATCGGCGAGGCGGTGAGGGAATTTATGGCTAAAAGTGGCGTAAAAAGAGAGGAAATTTTCATCACCACAAAGGTTTTTGAGGACAATGCGGAGGCGGAATTTACGCGGAGTATGAAAAACTTGGATTTAGGCTATATCGATTTATACTTGATACATTGGCCAAAAGGTAGCGATAAAAAGCGTTGGGAAGTCTTGCAAAAGCACTATAAGAGTGGGGAAATTAGAGCGATTGGCGTGAGTAACTACGATATAAGCGAGATTGAAAACTTGATGAAAACAAGCGATACGAAACCCGCACTAAATCAAATCCGCATAAATCCATTTAGTAGAGATAAGGCAACGATAGAGTATTGCAAAGCTCAAAATATCGCAGTTCAGGCATATACATCGCTTGGGAATCTAAGTGTTGCACTGAAAAATAAAACCTTACAAGAAATCGCCAAAAAGTATAATAAGTCAATCCCGCAAATAATGCTCCGCTGGGCGTTACAACAGGATTTTATACCGATTCCAAAATCAAGCAATCCAAAGCGAATAAGAGAGAATTTTGATATTTTTGATTTTAGTCTAAGTAGCGATGATATGGCGAAAATCTCGAGTATTTCGTAATCTCTGGAGTTTGGGGAGATTCTAAGCATAGTAGATAGAATATTCCGTATTAAATCCGGTATAAAAATCTAAATGAATGTTGGGGATTTTTGAATACTCCATAAATTAGGTGGTAGTAGATAATAATGTATTCCTAAAACTACAAGTGCTCTGCCAAAATTATTGAGGATTCCACGCTAGATTACACGATTATCCGCCCGGGCTGGTTTAGCTATGAAAATGAGATAAATTATGAGGTAACCTACAAGGGTGAGGCATTCAAAAATCCAGAGGCTAGAATCTCGCGTAAATCCATTGCAGATTTGGTTCAGCGCTGTATTTTTGAAAATTTTAGAATCCGCCAAGTAGAATCTAATAAACTAGAATCTAATAAATTGTTGGATTGCTTTAGAATAAATCTTTAAGAAAATCTAAGATTTAAAGTCTAGTGCAAAATCTAAAGCAAAATCACCTATAAAGTAGGGAGATTCTATGGAGATTCTAAAAAACTCTACGAATACTTTTAGTATGTTTTACAGCTCTTGCCCTCGCATTTGCCACTTTTTAAATCCCAAAAGTCCGTGTAAAACATACTCGCTCTTTTGCCTAGATTCTCACCGATGAATTTTTCCTCATTGCTTGAAAATACCATTATACAACCCCCAGCTTTTATGTAGTTTTCCGCCTCTTTTGGGGCGTTTTTGATAGCCGAAGTGTGCGCGGCGACCATAGGGATTTTTAGATTTAGTGCTAGGTTAAAGTCCCCAGTGGAGAGCATAGGATACTTTATCCCCGCCTTTTTTGCCGCGTAGTAATTTTGTAGCCCAAAGACTTCAACCAGCACTCTATCCATAAACTTTATCTGCGTTTTCATCGCACTAAAATCATTGAGCTTATCGCTCACAAGGTAGGCGTGTGGGTGTCTAGCGAAAATCTCATTAATATCATTTATATCTAGCGGCGTGTAGATTTTGTGGATTTTGCGGCGTTTTACATCACTAATTTTGGGGGCTAATCGCTCATCATTTTCGCTAATTTTGCCTCCATTTTTAGATTCCAGCTCTTTTAAAATAGGATTTTCAACGCCTGTGATTTTATCAAAATGCTTATAGTCATGTGCCCCAAATATCACGCCCTCAATTGATTTCATTAAATCAATTTCAATAAATTTATAGCCATTTTTGAGCGACTTTTCTAGTGCCTCGCGGCTATTTGTATAGGTCAGCCCATTTATCGCGCCTCCGCCGTGTGCGATAAAAAAGCGATTATCATGCATAAAATCGCTCGTGTCGCTAATGTGAAACTCGCATTTCTCCATAGGGCTATTTTGCATTTTAAATGTGATATATTTTGTGTAGATTCCGCTTTTATTGTTCCACACCACAAGGGCTAAAATCATAATCACCACAACCCCAACAATCCCAAAAATTTTCTTTTTCATTTATTTCCCCCTTTATTGTTCGCCTATTTTTTAACTTGCCAAAAGCTATCATAGATTCTATTATTTTGGCTTAAGTTTTGATTTAGCGTTTCTAGCCCCATAGATTCTAAAAGCGTGGGTTTATCGCTAAATAGGCTCACTCCAAGAGCTGCTTTCCGCCCCTCCACTTCAATGCCGATAGATTCTAAAATGCTAGGCAACATATCAAAATGACTTGCATTTCTATTTTTCACTTTTCTAGAATCTATCTTTAAATCACTCGGCGGATTTATAATGGCATTGTAGATTCCACGCCTTACACCATTTGGGACAAAGCCACGCTGCATAGTGTAATGGTCGCCAAGAACAACAATCGTAGTGTTTTTATAAAAATCTTGCGCCTTCAGCCACGCGATAAATTCGCCCAGCATTTTATCGCTACACGAGATAGAATCTGCATATTGATTGCCCCTTGAAGCCATACATGAGCTATCCACATAGCCCGGAAAATGTGCGTCCACGCTCTCAATCCTAAGGACAAATGGCGTAGAGCTATCATAATTGCTTAAAATTTCCTTTGCAAATTCAAAGGTTTTGGCGTCCTCCATTCCCCAATTTATGTGATACTTTTTCGGTAATTTGCCAGAATCTCGAAAATATTCCAAATCATAGACATTTTCCAAGCCGTGAGCTTTTAAAAAGTTTATTTTTCCACCAGTGTTCCCCTCGCTTAAAACCATATCTTGCCTATACCCAGCTTGTTTTAAAATATCACCCAAACAAGTAGCGGAGCTTAAAAAGTATTTGTTGCGGAAGTCGTTTCCGCCGATTGGCATTTTTAGATTTATGCCACATTCATAGCCCACCATCGCTGCCACAGTCCAGCCTACGCCGTTTGTTTGGATTAGATTTGTGCTGATATTTTGAGTGGCGATTTGGCTTAGATTTGGTATTAGATTCCTATCAAACGCCCTAGCAAAAGTCGCCTCCATAGATTCTAAATATACGATGATTAGATTCCGCTTTTTCTCTGGGAATCGTATTTGTAAGTCGCTTGGCGCGGTGTAATGCTCCTCGTAAAATGTGGAGAAATGCTTCTCTTGCTTTTTGGTGAAATACTCATAGATTCCAAATTTATCATTTGTATATTTCACGCTTAAAGCACCAAAAATAAGCACGGCAAGGCTAAGAATATAAAATCGTGCCAAATAAAGTTTGCTAAAAATAAATCTTAAAAATCGTAGCGTTTGGGTGAAAATGAGCCTCTGTATGGGGCTACTAAGCAAAAGAAATAAAATAAGAAGCGAAAAAATGAAAGTGGGGAGTAGGACATTTTTCCCCATTGATAGGATTATGCGTGGGTCTGCTCCGTCAAGTGGCATATATAGGTGGAATAGGAATTGTTCAAAGGTAATCCCCCCCCATCACTTGCGAAATACCACTGAATCCACCAAGTAAGGCAATTTAATAGCATAGAGACAACAAGCCCAATAAATGTAAGGGTTTTTAGAAATATCTTTGTTTTGTTGGTAATTTTTGCCATTTTGTTCCTTTTGTTAAATTTAAAATAATCTCTGTTTAGACTCATTTATCCTTTTATTTGCAAGATTTATGTAATCTTTATTTATCTCATAGCCCACAAAGTTGCGTTTTAGCTCGCTTGCGGCGATTGCACTCGTGCCACTTCCCATAAATGGGTCTAAAATAATGTCATTTTCAAAGCTATAAAATTCTATCAATCGCTTTGGCAATTCAAGCGGGAAAGGGGCTGGGTGACCGACTTTCTTCGCACTCACCGCGGGGAATCGCCAAATAGATTTGCTCCACTCCATAAAATTTTCCTTAGAAATCGAGTCGTTTTTATCGCCCCTCTCTCGCCCAAAATCGCCCTTTGAAAACACCAAAATATACTCGTGCGTATCTCGCAATACTGGATTACTCGCACTCTTAAAACTCCCCCAAGCAAGGCTCACACCGCTACTTGCACTCTTGTCCCAGATGATTTCGCCACGCATTAAAAAGCCAAGCTCTAACATAATTTGATTGACATACATCGTAAGCGGGATATAGGGCTTTCTGCCGATGTTTGCGATATTTATACATGCCCTACCGCCATTTATTAGCACACGATAAGTCTCGCTTAAAACCGCCCCCAAAAGCCCCAGATATTCGCTAAGCGTGAGATTCTCATCATATTCCTTGCTTACATTATAAGGCGGCGAAGTTAGCATTAAATGGACGCTATTATCGGGCAGCTCGTGCATGTTTTCGCTACTATGATTAAAAATGGTGTTTAGATTTTCTTGTGGAATCTCGCTAGATTCTGTGGTGTTTTTTGTATTTTTAAGCGGAGATTCACGCGATATTTTTGTAATTTTGGGCGCGGAATCTAGGGAATTCGGAATCGCTAAATCTAGATTCTCATACAGCTTAGAATTATAAAATTTTGACGAATTATGCCCTATTCGCCCACTTACGCCAAAAGATGAAGTTTGTGTATTTTTAAGTTTTATCTGTAGCATTTAGCAACTCTTTATTGTAGTCAAGCATTAAATCTTGTTTTTTTGTATCATATTTTATATTTTTTTCATTCTCGCAATAAACTTGATTATTCGACAAATCACTAAAAATTGCGTCGTTTTTATTGAAATTAAGGATAATGTTTGCGTTCTTATTTTGCGTGATTTGGCTGTGTGAATAGGCGTCGATATAGACTAGATTTTGCCACTTATCTATCGTGTGAAATTCGACCTTACTTTTGGCAAAGCATAAAGGCACGATGTGGTGCAGCTCAAAGCCCTTAGTTTTTTGGGCGATATTGTGCTTTTCAAAATACAAGATTTTTTCATTTAGACTTCGTTTTAGCTTGGAAGTATCTTCAAAAATCTCATCTTTTCCAACTCTAATGTAGAGTTTATTTTGCTTTTTATTCCACTCAAAATACGCCATTTGCGAGAGAAGCGTGAGAATCTGTTGGGTCTCATTTATCCAATTATGAAAATCTCTTTTTTGCGTTTTATCACCACTAAAATTATTTGGATTGCAGTAACTTTGAATTTTTATCAGCAATGCTTCTTTTACAATTCTACTAGTGTTTCTGTATTCCTTGATAAAATGCAAAATATCGCTTCGCTGATAAATGCGCGAATCTAAAATTTGATACAAAAAAGTCCCAAAAAATAGCAATTCATGCGTTGAAATATAGTTAGATTCTAGCTCCAAGCAAAGACTTAAAATCTCCTCACCAAAGCCATTCATAAGATTTTCTAACGCCCTTGTATAAAATAGATTCTGCGTAAAAATATCCTTTGTTTTTAAAAACTCTATGCCAAAATCGCTTAAAGAAATATACTTTTTAACGCCCCTTGCAAATGGGCTTAGCTCTTTTTTATTCTTGTCAAAACGGCAGATTAAGCCCATTCTATGCATATCCACAAAGATATTTTTACGCAAGGAATCTTGTGTGCATCGCTGAATTTTTAAGCCTATATTATTTGTGAGTTTGGCGTATTTTTCTTCGCCATTTATGTTGTGTGGTCTTTTGCTTAAATCAGTTGTGCGAATCTGTAATAATTCGCCTCCACACAGCTTATAAATTTCTTCTAAAATGACTAAAACTATTTCTTTTGTGTAGCGATTGTGTTGCGAGATTTGCACTCCGCGATAATTTTCGCTCTGCAATCTTTTTACTAAGAATCTTAAAAATTCTTTGCTTGGGTCAATATCTAAAATTTCTTGTAGTTTTTCATTCATGTCTCACTCCCTTTTACTACGCTTAAACTAGAATCTAAATAATCCGCATTTATCTCACAGCCGATAAAATCCCGCCCCAAGTCCCTTGCCACAAGGCTAGTCATTCCACTTCCGCTAAATAAATCAAGCACCAAATCGCCCTCATTGCTACTTGCCTTTATCATTCGCTCAATCATCTCTCTTGGCTTTATGCTGGGGTGAGGCGGCTTTACTACTTTGCCATTTATTTTGCTTTTATGTCTTTGGCTTGTGATTTCCCATACATCAGGGCAGAGTTTGCCATTCTTATTTGGAAACCACCTTTTGCCATTTTTTAAGATTCCCTTTTCTTGTGCGTGGGCTATTCGCTGGGTTGATTGATAGGGAATCCTTACAGATTCCGCATTAAAAGTGTAGTTTTTAGAATCCATTGTGTAGAATAAAATGCTTTCTTGGTTGCTATTAAAACGCTTTTTAGAATAGCTCAGCCCATCTTTTTTATACCAGCAAATAAAATTTTGAAAATTGACATTAAAATTTAATAGATAATTTAAAATAATTGCCGCATTATAGGGCGTATTAAAGATATAAAAACTCGCATTTTGCTTTAATTTTGGTAGCATTAAACTAATCCATTTATAAGTAAAATCCAAAAATTCACTTTGGTTTTTAAAGCTATCCCAAGTGGCGATTTTAAGATTATATGGTGGGTCAATTATGGCTAAATCAATAGCGTTATTTGGCAAGGATTCTAAGAAGTCAAACACATCGGCGATATAGATTCTATTTGTTTTAAGATTCATGTAAAAAGCCTATTTGCACAATCTAATTTGGCGTTAATTATGTCTTTGTAATTCTCATAAATCTCATATCCTATGAAATTCCTATTTAATTCCTTTGCCACTTTTAGCGTCGTCCCACTCCCAGCAAATGGGTCTAGCACTACATCGCCCACAAAAGAATACAGCTTAATAAGCCGGTATGGAATCTCACTTGGCATAATCGCTGCATGCTTGCCAAAAGCCAAATCGCTTTTATTTGGGATAGGGATATCCCAAATTTGCTTAGTGAAATTCACCCATTCTTCTTGGCTTAGCTTACTTTGCTCCTTTTTCTCAATACTAATTTTTTCTTTACTCGCTCCATTTTTCACAAAAACGGCGATAAATTCGCTTGTATTTTGTGCATAAAAATTACGCGGATATGGATAGCTACCAAACATTAATTTTTTAGTCGTATTCGTGCGATTCCAAATATATAAATCAAGCAAAAATATATCTTTAATCTCACTTAAAATGCTATGCTGAATGTCGCTTTGCAAATCAAAAATATGGCGATTATAATGCGTATTTAAGTCTTTTTTAAGCATTGGCATAAGTGGGACATTAATGCAAAGTTTGCCATTTGGTTTTAGCACTCTTTGGCACTCTCTCCAGACTTTTAAAAGCTCTTTTATATATTTTTTATAGCTATTTATTGAGCCTAAATCTTGCTTTTTTTGCTTGGAGTGCGATATATCTTGGTAGCCATTTTTGGCATAATCTTTGATATTAAAATAAGGCGGAGAAGTGATAATCAAATCCACGCTAGAATCTAGAATCTCGCTCATATTTTGACTTGATTTGTAAAATACTTGGTTTAGCATAGATTCCACACCTAATGCATGTTCCTGATTTATCACACATTTCGCTCCAAATACTCCTCATAGCTTCCGCGGAAGTCGATGATTCTTGCTCCTAGTTTGACGGAATCTCTTGCGGATTTACCGGATTTGCCGGCAGATTTTGAGCTACTATTTGAGCCGGTTTTCCCCGATTTAGATTCCCCAGATTTCGTGCTAGATTCCCCAGATTCTGCGATGTCTCCCGGGATTAGCTCAATTATGCGATTTGCAAAAGCGTCGATTAGCTCCCTATCGTGGCTTACGCACAGCACATTTCCGCCAAATTTATACAACGCCTCGCCAAGTGCGATTATCGCCTCTAAGTCAAGGTGATTTGTCGGCTCATCGAGGATTAGGAAGTTCCCGCCCTCAATCATCAGCTTTGATAGATAGATTCTGTGTTTCTCGCCCCCGCTCAACGCCGATAGGCTTTTTTCTTGCTCCTCGCCACTAAAGAGCATTCGCCCGAGTGCATTTCGTATCTCGCCACTCTCCATTTTTTTATTCATACTTCTAAGCCACTCATATAGGCTCTCCTCGCCCTTTATCTCTTCAGCGATATTTTGCGGGAAATAGCCCTTCTCAATGGTCGCCCCAAGCTTCACAAAGCCAGTATCTGGCTTCATCTCTTCGGCGATTATCTTGCATAGCGTGCTTTTCCCCACGCCATTTGGACCAATTAGGGCGATTTTATCCCCGGGGAGAATCTTCAAATCGACCTTTTCAAACACCACCTTTTCGTCATATCTTTTAGAGATATTTTCGCACTCAAAGACCTCATTGCCAATCTCTCGGCGGAGTTTAAACACGATACTTGGGTCTCGCCTCGAGCTTACTTTTAGATTTTCAATCTGGAGTTTTTCAAGCTGTTTTTGGCGGCTTGTGGCTTGTTTGGCTTTGGAGGCATTGGCGGAAAATCGGCGGATAAAGTTCTCCAAATCCTCTTTTTCCTTTAGCTTTTTATTTCGCTCTAATTCTTGCTGTTTTAAAATGAGATTTGAGGCGATATACCACGAGTCATAATTCCCGCTAAACTCTCGTATCGTGCAGAAATCAAGGTCTAAAATATGCGTGCAGACCTCGTTTAAAAAGTGCCTATCGTGGCTAATTACTATCATCGTCCCCTCGTGGTTTTTTAGGTTATTCTCCAGCCACGAAATGGCGTTCAAATCCAAATTATTTGTCGGCTCATCTAAAAATAAAATATCCGGCTTTGGGAACAGCACTTGGGCTAATAGAATCTTAAATTTATCTCCGCTTGGTATTGTTTTCATAAGGGAATTGTGCGAATCTTGGGGGAATCCAAGCTCCTCTAAGATTTTGGCGATATTTGTGTCATACTCATACATTGGGTCTTCTTCAGCACAAACTATCTCTAGCTCACCTAGCTCATTATTCACCGCCTCATCGCTTAAATCGGCATTTGCGTATAAATGCTCCTTGCGTTTTATGGCATCATATAATCGCTTATTCCCCAATAATACGGCATCGCTTAAACTCAAATCCTCATAGGCATATTGGTCTTGCTTTAGGATTCCCACTTTTAGCCCATTTTCGATGATGATTTCGCCACTGCTAGATTCTAGCTCTCCGCTTATAATTTTTAGAAATGTGGATTTCCCAGCTCCGTTTGCGCCAATTAGCCCGTAACGTTTGTTTTTATCTAGCTTTAGATTTATGTTTTCAAATAATTTTTTGGTTGGGTAGGTCATCGTTAGATTAATTGTTTGTAGCAAGATTCTCTCCTTGTTTAGGTTGTTTTATGTGTCGCTTTTGGAATAAAAGTAGCAGTAAAATCACAAAAAGTCCAATGCTAATTGTCATACCAAATGATTTGAGTGCCAAAATATTACTAAATGATAGGAATCCAAACCCAGCCAAAGTCGTAAGTGCCGAGAAAATTATGGCATGAAGTGTGCGGATATTCTCGCCCTCTTTTTCAATATAGATTCCATAATCCACGCTTGAAACTACCACAATTAATAACGAAAATAAATGCATAATATTTATTTGCGTAGTAAAGAAAAATAGGCTAATCACACTAAGCGGAGCAATTGTATATGAGAAGCTTACAAGGCTACGAGTAACGATAAATACGATTATAACCATAACGATAATCACCCCACTTAAAACCAAAATCATTGGCTTATAAATCCCCATTGTGATTTCATCACTTAGCTCTTTTATACTTCGAGTGTCGACAAAATCAAATTTCTTTAGAGATTCCAAAGATGATGAATCCACATTTAATTTTGCATAGAATTTATTGTTTTCCTCTATAATATTCATATTTCTAGGGTCGGATTTTAATGTCGCATTTTGTGCTATTTGATTAACCTTAGCATAGATATCTTCTTTTGAATCCCCAGTAATTAAAATCGTAGAATCCTGCCCTAAATGCTCTAGGAAAAAGTCCCTATCAGCGAGCCTAGGCTTATTCTCATAATCTAATCGCTCTAAATTATAATCTAGCTTTAGATTCGGCAAGGTTACAGCAAGGATTAGGATTGAAAGGATTAGAATCATCTTATTTTTTATTTTAGGTTTACGAATTCGTCGCAAACTACGATAAAAAACAGGCTTTTTAAAGCCGATTGCTTGATACAAAAACGCAAAAGATACATAAGAGACAAAAAGGCAAACCATCGCATAAACGGATAATTGCGATAATAATGGAAATGGCACAAAAAGGCAGATTGCAAAGCCAATAAAGCTTGTGATAAAGCCATAAAACACAGATTTATTGAATTTAAAATGATGCATATAAAGGCGGAAAAAGTGGTGGTGTAGCATATAATCAATTGCTAGATTCCCAATCGCCACGCCAAAATTTAGTGCCATAACATTTACATTATCATAAAATGCCGTTATCACCGAAATACCTAATAAATTGGCAGATACTATCGTTATAAGCGTATTTAGTGATAGAAATGGGATTCGTAAAATAAAAAGATATAGGATAATCAAAAAGCTAACCGAGCTTGCCATTATAATATTTACATCAGTAAATATAGCATTTGTATTTTCAATACTAAGAATCTTAGGAGAAAAATACTTTAAATCACTAAATTCAGGGATTTTTTCTTTAAAATCTGCATAAAAATCCTCCATATTGACATTTTTATCAATATCCATCATATAAATATTATCTTTAATCGGTGCTATGTAATTTATATAAGGGAGCGATTCTAATGGTTTTATAGAATCTTTTGTATATATTAGAATTTGATTGGAATCCTCTAAATCCATATGAATATCCAAAAGCTCCCTTTGCTCAACTTGTGGGAATAAGTCAAGCACATTTGTGCTTAGCTTTTTACTATCAAAAACAAAATAAAAAACTATGATGGATAAGCCTAAAACAAAAAAGTTGCTAAATTTAAGTATTTTTTTAAACATTTGTGATTCTTTAAATTAAAATTATTAAGGGTTAATTAAATATTTCTTTATACAAGCCTCAATTTCAAGCGGATTCGACTTTGAGATGAATTCACTTGCATTAAGAGACATTGCCATCTCCTCATTGCTACTTCCACTCATCGATGAATTTACAACTATTGGTAAATGTGCGGTTGTTGGATTAGCCTTGACTTGTTTTATGACCTCAAAGCCAGATGTTTCGGGCATCTCCAAATCTGTAATAATCATTCCAATATCTTTTATATTAGTATCTTTATCAAATAAATAATCCAAAAGTTTTTTACCATTTGTAAAATCGTGATGCTCTACTCCAATCTTATCTAAAATTAATTGCAAGGTTTTTAGCACCACAGGACTATCATCTGCAATTAAAACTATTTTTTTGGCATTTACTTTTTGTATTTTTTTGAGCTCTTCTTGTTTTTCCTCTTCAATCCAAGGAAACACATCAATAAGCATTTTTTCAATATCTACTATTTGAACCAATCTCCCATCAAAATACCTTGTTCTACCGACAAGTTTATTATTATTACTACTACCGATTATCCCTGAGCTTTGCTCGATTTCAGTCCATTTTTTGCTTAATATTCTATCTGCTTCATAGATTCTAACACCAATAGTCCATCTACTAAACTCACAAATCATAATAATATCACCATTATGTGTTGTATTTTTTATTGTATGAGATGAAATATCTTTGTCTTTATTGTGGGTATCGTAATAAAACCATTTTTTTAAATCAATAAGGGGAATTGTAAGCTCTCTAATAGTGATTAATCCCTCGATAAGGGAACTTTTTTCATAACTTATTGTAGTAATATCGCCATCATATTTTATAACTTCGCGGATTTTAAAGACATTAGTAGCATATAAATCGCCTCCTAAATCTAACCTAAAACATAATAATTGAAGTTCATTATTTTTATGAAGGCTGGTTATTTGGTCTATTTTGGCTAAATTCTCCATAATAACTCTTTCATTTTAAGATTTTTATTTAAACTCTAAATTATACAAAATTATAAATTAGAATAACTAAATAAAAATCTTAATAAAATTCATTATTATAAAGTATTAGAAATTATACGCCACCATCGCTTCGAAATAATCTCTATTTGTCTTTTTATCTGTGATTGCCTCTAGATTATTGCTTAGGATTTTAGAATAAATAAAGCTAAGCTCAAATCCCGCTATAGTCGTGCCAAAGCCGACATTTATTTCATTTATGCCTTTTAATTTTGTATTTGTGAGATTATCAGCGTCCCATTCTTTCACACCGCTTGTATTTCCATACACTAAGAGAATCTCAAATAAATCATTATATGTATATGTAAGTCCAGCGTAGATTGTAAGTGCGTCTTTTGCATAGGCTAAATCACCCTGCTCTAGTGGATTCTGGTCTCCCAAAACCTCAATTTCAAGTCTATCTAGATTTTTCGCATTAAACATTTTTATCGCACCAACTGCCACACCAAGCGAACTCTCACCAAATCCAAAGCCCAAATTTTCCTCTAATTGCACATAATTTGTATTATTAAATTCTTGATTTTTAGAATCTAAAAATGTGTATTTTAGAATTGTATTTGAAATTATAGAATCTTCATTTCCAAAGCTAAGTGCCGCATCAAAACCCGCTCCATTAAATAATCCAGCTGAAATAAAATAAACATCAACTGCAAAAAATTCCAATGAATTATTAGAAATCGCTCCAATAAATGTAGGACCTACTTTATTATCAAATGTTACAATCTCATTTGGGTCAGCAACTGCTTGTCTATCGAAGTAGAATCCGCTAATTGTGGTATTTGCATCGGGGATTTTAATTGCGAATCTTCCGCCTTGCACGAAGTCATTAACCCAGTTTAAATCTAATGCTTCTCGCCCTACACTAATATCAAAATAATCGCTCGTATAGCCAACAAAAAGTTGGTAAAGAAGTGCATCACTTGCCATATTATCTCTATAAACATCGCCACTCTCGGTTTTTCCGCCACTTAGCTTGATTGAGCCAAGTGCATTTGCTCCAAATCGCAAGTGGTCGAACTCTATCCCCTCAAAGCCCACAGAGGCAAAAATATTTGAGAAATCAACCTTTCGCTCTCCTACATTAGCTCCATCGTGGATATAGTTGCCATAGCCTTGCGTATAATATGCCCCGATTTGGGCACTTAAGACATAGTTATCACTACTTCTTGCTTCTTCATCTTGCAAAATTGCTGCTTCTTGCAACTCTCTATTGCCGTCATTTGCGAATAAAAAACTTGTAAAAAATATAGGTAGAATATATATTAATATTTTTTTAAACATTTTTTCTCCTTCCAAAAAAATATTATCTTTTATTAAAATTTAAAAGATGGTAATTTTAATAATTATTCTTAAAAAAGTCAATAATAAAAATCAATCTCAAAATAAAACAAATCTTTGAATTAATAATCAAAAATATCCCTCATTTTCTCCCAAAGCTGGTAAAATTATTAAAATTTTTAAACTTCAAAAGGGGACAATATGGCAAAAAATACAGCAAAAAAGAGCATAAAAAAAGTGGTTTTAGCCTATAGCGGTGGGCTTGATACGAGCGTGATTTTAAAGTGGCTGGGTGATAATTATAACTGCGAGGTTATCACATTTACCGCTGATATCGGGCAGGGCGAGGAGGTAGAGCCTGCACGCCAAAAGGCACTAAAACTAGGCATAAAAAAGCAAAATATTTTTATCGAGGATTTGAGAGAGGAGTTTATCGAAGACTTTGTTTTCCCTATGTTTCGGGCAAATGCCATTTATGAGGGCGAGTATCTGCTAGGCACAAGTATCGCTCGACCACTAATTACCAAGCGATTAGTTGAAATCGCCCAAAAAACAGGAGCCGATGCAATCTCACACGGAGCCACCGGCAAGGGGAACGACCAAGTTAGATTTGAGCTAGGGGCATATGCACTAAATCCAAATATTAAGGTAATCGCTCCGTGGAGGGAGTGGGACTTAAACTCGCGTGAAAAGCTCCTAAAATACGCCGAATCTGCTGGGATAAAAATTGAAAAATCCAAGAATAAATCCCCCTACTCAATGGACGCAAATCTCTTGCATATAAGCTACGAGGGGCAGATACTAGAAAATCCAAATGCAGAGCCAGAGGAATCTATGTGGCGATGGACGACTTCCCCGCTAAAAGCCCCAGATAAGGCAGAGGAAATCACAATCGAGTTTAAAAACGGCGATGGCGTAGCGATAAATGGTAAGAAGCTAAGCCCAGCGGACTTTTGGGCGAAGTTAAACGCGCTTGGCGGGAAGCATGGCGTTGGTCGCCTTGACTTGGTGGAAAATCGCTATGTGGGAATGAAATCTCGTGGTTGCTACGAAACTCCCGGCGGCACAATCTACCTAAAAGCCCATAGAACCATTGAATCGCTGACATTAGATAGAGAGGAAGCACATTTAAAAGACGCCCTAATACCAAAATACGCCGAGCTAATCTATAATGGATATTGGTTTAGCCCCGAGCGAGAGGCGTTGCAGAGCCTAATCGACAAAACGCAAGAAAGAGTAAATGGCGTGGTTCGCCTAAAACTTTATAAAGGCAATGTAATCATCACTGGCAGGGAATCCAAAAACTCGCTATTTAATGCGGCGTATTCGACATTTGAGGAAGATTCTGTTTATAATCAAGCCGACGCCGAGGGCTTTATCAAGCTAAACGCATTGAGATTTATAATCGCCGGAAAGGCTACGGGGAAGGCTCAAGGAGATTCTAACAAAAAGGCTAAGGCTAAAGATTCTAAAGATTCTAAAAAAGATAAAAAATCCAAAAAGAAAAAGTAAAAACTAGAATCGCTTTTGTATTTTAAAATTTCACCACAAGGAAAACCCATGAAAAATCGTAGAGAATTTTTGAAAAATACCAGCAAGTTAGCAGTGGGCGGAATTATAGGAGCTAGTATTGCTCAGAATCTAATGGCGGATTCTCGCACACTTCCACGCAAGGATTCCCTTACAGATTCTAGCAACACACAATCAAAGACGGATTCCCATACTTCGCAAGTAAAATCGCAAAACAAAGGAAAAATTATGAATAAAAAAGTAGTGGTAATCGGCTCCACAGGGCATATCGGCACTTATCTCGTGCCGATGCTAGTTGAAAATGGCTTTGAGGTTATAGGTATTTCTAGGGGAAAAAGTCCGCCATATGAGGCAAATAAAGCCTTTGATAAAATTACAAAAATCACACTTGATAGGACAAAAGAGCCGGATTTTGCCACAAAAATTGCCGCCCTAAATGCCGATGTCATCGTTGATTTAATCAATTTTCACATTGATGATACGATTAAAATGGTAAAAGCCCTAAAAAATATCTCGCATTATTTATTCTGCTCATCAATTTGGGCACATGGGAGGGCGAGGGAGCTACCTAGCGACCCAAATAGCACCACAAAAGCCCCGCTTGATGAATATGGAATCCAAAAGTTTAAAAGTGAGATGTATCTAAAAGAGCAATTTAAAAAGAGTGGCTTCCCGGCGAGTATTATTATGCCCGGGCAGATTTCAGGGGCGGGCTGGCTCATCATAAATCCGTGGGGGAATCTCAATGTAAAAATCTTTGAGAAAATTGCAAGAGGCGAGGAAATCTCCTTGCCAAACTGGGGTATGGAGACCCTACATCATGTCCATGCATATGATGTCGCACAGATGTTTTTTAAGGCGATTATGCACAGGGACTGCGCCCTAGGCGAGAGCTTCCACGCCGTGGCTAAGCAGTCTTTGAGCCTTTATGGATATGCGGAAATGATGTATGAGTATTTTAACAAAACGCCAAAAATTAGCTTTTTATCGTGGGAGAAATGGTGTGAATACGAGGGCAACAAGGAAGAAATCGACCACACTTATTTCCACATCGCACGGAGCGGACACTACTCCATAGAAAACGCCCAAAGATTGATTGACTACAAGCCGAAATACTCCACGCAAGAGACGATAAAAATCGCTATTGAAAGCTATATCAAGCGAGGGATTATTAAGGTGTAGGGGTGATTTGGTGTGATTTTGATTTTATTGTGTGGGCGAAATCTGGCGGAATCTGTGAAAAATCCGTTAAATATTTAATTTAGATTCCACAAAAGATTCCGCTTTAGATTCCGCTAAAATCGTCCGCGAAAAAAACATAATTTAAAAAATAAGTGCTAGAATCTATCCGCATTTTAAGAAGTGCATTTTAGAAATCTAAAGGAGTAAAAATGAAAATAAGTGCAAAAAATCAACTAAAAGGCAAAATCGTAGGCATCGAAAAAGGCTCTGTGAATGGCATTGTAAAAATCGACATCGGCGGCGGGAACATCATCTCTGCGACCATTTCACTAGAATCTATAAACGAGCTAGACTTAGGCGTGGGCAAAGACGCCGTTGCTATCATCAAAGCCACTTCGGTTATGGTGGGCGTGGAGTAAGATTTTAAAGCTATTAGTTTTGTGCTAATAGCTTTTTCAATGCCCTAAAAACGCCTAGTTTGCGTAAGATTTTAAAAATCATAGTTTTTTGAAGCCTATCAAAATACCTTAAAAATACTTTCGACTTCCTATAATCGCTATCATAGATTTTATGCCACATCTCATTTTTCCGCCTAAATGCCACACTTGGCTCTTGGCTAAAGATGTGGATTAAAAAGGCTTCTATTTCCATTTCTTTTAATTCCACGAAATCACGGGGCTTTTTGTCGAATGGGGTGGAATGTGGATTGATATTTTGGGTGGAATCCGTTGGGGAATCTAATACGGATTTTGGAGTGGAATCTGTGATTTTAGGAACATTTGGCGAGAAATCTATCATATTTGTAAATCCCCCATATTTGCGAGAGATTTGAGATAGAATCTTATTTGCTAGAAATTTGGAATCTACATTGCAATTAGAAATAGATTCTGTGGAATCTAAGCTAGAATTTGCAGAGTTTGCGGAGTTTGTAGAATTTATAGAATCTAAACTAGAATCCGCCGTTTTCAAAGCAGATTCTATACATTTCAAATCCGCCCTAGATTTCATAGATTCCACGGATTTCCCACGCTCCGCCAAATCCGCCATAGAATCAAGCGGTAAAAATACTGGCTCTTGGAGCATTTTTAGATATTTTTCATCATCGTTATCAAGCTCTTTGATTTTCTCTAGCACCGCCTCAAAATCATCATAGCCACTAACATTTATGAAGCTTTTTGGGTTAATTCCCCCCCCCATAGCAATTTTCTTATCGCCCCAGTATATTGGGATAGTCCCAGCGGCGAATGCTTGTAAAATTTTCTCCGTGCAATAGCCATTTGTCGAAGAGTTTTCAAACGCAATGCTAAATTTATACTCTTTCATAAACTCATATTTACTCTCGCCAAAATCGCCATTTGGAGCTTTTGGGAGAGCTTCACCCATATTATTTCTATCCTTCCCAGCGGCATCCACTCTTTTATATTTATTCAAAAAATCGAAAAAATCGCCCCTAATTGCGGCTGCATTAGAATTAGAATAAATATAATTGCAGAATTTTTTCTTATGTGAAATATCGCTTATCTTATGTTTTTCTCTCGCTCTGTGCGTATCTTTGCGGTAGTCGATGAAATGCGGCACATAGATATATCTATCTTCGAAAATGATGTGATTTAGCCCAAAAGCATAATCGCAGACATTAAAATCCGGGATAATATTCTCGCCTAAAAATTGGATTCTAACGCAGTCGTATTTGATGTGTTCATAGCCTGAAGTTGCATAAAAAATAAAATCCGGATTTTCACTTTCAACTACATTGAAATATTTTCGTAAAATTTTTACTGTAAAAATATCGTCAAAGTTTTCGCTACCAGACCAATCTACCACTTTTAATTTTATCGTTTTCAAACTACCCTTTCTAGTTAAAATTAGCTTTAGAATTTTAGCTTAAATCTTTAAAAGAACTAGATTTGACGAATATAAAATGCAGATTTGCAAATATAGCTTAACAAGCCAAGCAAAGAATTTGGCTGAAACTCTCAAATCTCCGCTAAATTCGTATCTTTGGTAATTTCAATGTCGCTTATTTGTTTATCGCCAATTAGTCGCTTTAGACATAAAAGCCCCGCTTTATGAGATTCTACTCCGCCATTTGAAGCACAATATTTACTTAACACAATCGGGCGGATATTATTCTCAAACAGCCTAACGGCACCAACCAATACACAGCAATCCGTATCAGCTCCCACGATAAAGACCTTTTGCGGGGCAATCCCGCTATTTATCTGGCAGAGTTTCTGCAAAAAGCTCGTATTCACGCAATCATAAATATATTTATCAAATGTAAAATCAATGTAGTTTGTAAGTCCGCTAAATAGCGAAGATTCCTCGCTTTTTTGCAATCTCTCCCAGCCCAAAAGTCGCTCATAAATGCTATTTTTAGCATTCAAAAATCTCGTGGCAACCACGCTATCAAAAAGTCTCAGTTCCAGCAGATTCTGTATTTTTATTGCTAGATTCTTGCTATCCATATTTCTCATAAAACCATTTTGCATATCGATTATTAGTAGGATATTGGTCATATTTTAGTTCCTTTTTTGATGATTAAAATCGCACAAAGCCCTAAAACTACAAGCATAATTGTAATGATAATTATATCGCTAGTTTTTAGGTTTCCGCTCACCGCATTTCGTATTGGCTCATAAATGCTAACTAGCGTGAATAAAACTAGCGGAATCTAAATCCTTAGATTCTCACAGATTCCATATCACGCATTAAATATTATGAATTTCCTATTTCCATTTACCACCCAACCTTAACATTAAAAAACCCACTATTTTGTATAGTTTCATCGCCAAAGTTTCCTAGATAGTTTAGACCTAGTTCTATATTTGAAGTTACGGCATAGTTTACTCCAAGTCCAAAGTAAGCGATGAATCTATCTATTCCAATATCGTAGTTTTGGATTGTATTTAGAATCTCTACTTTACCTTGTGGATTATTTAGTGCGTATTTAAGTCCAAGAATAGAATCTAATCCTAAGCCATTATTAAAATCAACTCTATAATTCACACCCAAATCAGCATAGAATATATTTGTAAAACTTCCTAAGTAATTAGCCCCAGCAAAGTAGGATTTGGAATCTAATCCACTAGATTCTAG
>NZ_NHYM01000005.1 GCF_003288815.1 Helicobacter sp. 16-1353
TATTTATGTGAATCTTGTGTATTTGATAGATTCAAATCAACTATGGAATCTTGTGTATCATTTGTGTTGTTGTAATAGAATCTATCATTTGATTTAAAGTCTTGGGCGAAGCCGTTATTTAAGTCCTGTGCGTTAGCACCCAAAAAAGGCGTTGTCGGGGGTTTAGGGGTTGGAAGGGGGATAAGGGGAGCGACTTCGCCATTCAAGCCCCCTTGTCCCCCTTGAACTGAATCGCTAGAGAGTTTGGAATCTTGGGAGATTCTAGAATCATTAGAACTTATAGAAATATGAGAGCTTTGAGATTCTATATTCTTATTTAGATTCTTACTTAAAGATTCTCTTAATCTTGCTATTCTTAAAGCTTCTAGATTCTGCAATTTATTAGATTCTAAACTCGCAAGATTCCTAAATCCCCCAAATCCACTTTTAAACACATTTGCTTTTATGTTTGAAGTTAGGATATTTACACTTGATATATTTGATTTATTGACTGCATTTCCAACGGCATTTGTGGCTTTACTAGCTACATTATTCACGCCCACATTAAAATAATTTCCATTCTTATTCAAATCTAATAGCGAATTATCCAAACCATTAATAACCAAATGCGAGAATAAATCGCTTACACTTGAATTATCACTTGCATAAGTTAGAGTATATTTATTGCCACTTGTATCAGTTACGAGTTTATCTAAATCATAGTCTTTCCCAAGCTCAAAGGAATCTCCCAAAGCTAAAAGGAATCTAGAATCTGCCCCTAAGAGTTTCACGCCACTTCCACTAATAACCAAGTGCGAGATATCCTTGCTATTAGCGTCATATGTGTTGAAAGCATTAAAAGTAGCTGCGTCTTGGTTTATCTCCATTGCGTAGTTTGCGATATTTATCACTCCTGTTCCTACCGCTCGAAGGTGATAGTTGTAGCTGGCACCAGTAGCACTGGTAACAAAAATCTTGCCATAGTTGTTTAGGCTAGAGATTGTGCCAGCACTAGTTATTGCTCGCATTGTGCCGTTATTGATTATATTAGAGATTGTGGCACTGTCACCATTAGCTACTATGGCAGCCCCTGTTGCTTCTATTGTGCCATTATTGATGATTGTATTTATCGAGCCTTGCGTATTAGATATGCCTGTAGTAGTTGCTTGTATTATGCCATTGTTAGTTATCGTCCCTATAGTGCCGGAATCAGTAATGCGAATACCATAGTCTCCTTTTATCGTGCCGGAGTTGTTTATGGTGTTGATTTGGACGCTTATATATTGGACGACTATGCCAGCACCTCCGCTTCCGCTACTCTCTAGTGTGCCTTGGTTGTCTATTAGCGCGATTGCTTGAGTGCTTCGATTGGTTATGGCACTGCTTCCTTTTATTGTGCCTTTGTTTATTATAGTGTTGAGTGTGCCTTCATTTGCGATAGCATTACTTGTTGCGTTGTATATCGTGCCGTTATTTACTATAGTGTTGATTGTGTTGTCATTTTTGATACTCTCGCCCTCGCCGGTGTGTTGTATCATGCCGTTATTTATTAGATTGGTGATTGTGCCATAATTGTCTATAGTGGGATACCATTTTGCTGTGGTGCCGAGTGTGGCGTTATTGATGAAATTGGTGATTGTTGAACTCGCATCATTATAGATAGCACTGCCCTCTGCATGCTCAATGATATTTGCATTTATGATTACATTTGTGTATGTGCCATCTCGAATTCCGTATTGACTGGTATGCTCGGTATCAATGATAATATCGGCGTGAAGTGCGGTGGAAAGTGCGAGAGTGGCGAAAAGTGGTAAAAATCTTGCGAAGTTTTGTGTTTTTCGTGTGTGATTTGGGGAATTCTTTAGATTTTGATTTGTATTATTGGGATTCCCCCCCCCCCTATTTTATACTTAATTATATTTGTAAACATTCTATCCTCCTAAAATTAAATTTGTAAAATTGTAACACAATCTAAATTATTTTATCTAAGGATATTAGCAATCTATTGATATAAATCATAAACTTTAATGATTTTTTGGGTTAGTAATTAAATAGAAAATCCAATCTGCTTTTAGAGCAATCTATTGTTACTTTGTAAAGCGTTTTAATGAAAATTTATCAAAATTTGGATTCTACTTACAGCTTTTCAATCTATCGTTAAGATTTCTAATATTTGTTTTTATATCGCCAATCCAAATAGAGCTAATCATCGCAACCATATCAGCATTTTTTACTTTGATAATATTTTTTATATTTATACCACCAATAGCACAAATAGGAATGTGTAATTGACTCTTAGCTCTATTTAGAATCTCCACACCAATAACATTAGAATCTTGCTTTGTTGGGCTTTTGAATATACTACCAAATGCAACATAATCAGCCCCCAAAGATTGATAATGTAAAGCTCTATTAATATCGCCATAGCAAGATATTCCAATCATTCCACTAAAAGATTTTCTAATCTCGCTAAAAGGGATTTTTTCATCATCAAGCCCTAAATGAAGTCCGCTTACCCCAAGCTTTAAGGCAAGTTCAACCCTATCATTTAGCACAAATAAAATATTATTTTTTTTACAAATATCATTTAGTTCGCCACAAAGTCCGCTAATAGCTATATCACTAGCATTTTTATCTCTAAATTGAAATATACTGCAGCCAGATTCTATGGCTTCAAGTAGCATTTTTGGAAGTTTATTATATGGTGTTAAAAAACTATCACTAATAGCGTATATTTTCAATATACAATACCATTTTGTAGTAATTTATCGCGTATATAGCACATCTGTATATTTTTATCAAAACACCATTTTGGGGCGATTAGGCTATCATCGTGTGCACCAGCTGAGATTCTCTGCACGACTACATTATGCGGGATTAGCTTTAGGGATTCTACTACTAGGTTTGTATAATCCTCTAGTGAAATTGGGCTATATTTACCCGCTTCATACATTTTCTGCATAGCCGTGCCCTCTACGATATAAAGTGGATGGATTTTTATCCCGTCAATTCCCCAGCTCAAAACCTCTTTTAAGGATTCTAACATCATATTAGAATCCTCTTTAGGCAAACCATAAATAAGATGAATGCAAACCTTTATGCCTAATTTTCTAGTTTTTTCTACTAATTCCCTTGCACCTTCAATGCCATGCCCTCTATTTATAAGTCTTAATGTGGAGTTAAAAACGGATTGAATCCCATATTCCAACCAAATATCTTTATTGTTTTTGACATATTTACTTAAAAGTTCCAAAATACTATCTTCCACACAATCTGTTCTAGTTCCAATAGATAGTCCAACTACATTTGGTAGCTTTAATGCCTCATCATATAGTGTTTTCAATGTGTCGTATGGGGCATAGGTATTGCTATAAGATTGAAAATAAATCATATATTTATTTGTGGCAAATTTATCTTTATGGAAAGAAGATTGATTGTAAAATTGCGATTTTAGTGTTTCAATCTGCTTATCTAAGATGGGATTTTTTTCCAATGTAAGATTCATAGTAATATCACTCTGCTCTAACAAAGCTAGTGATGGCGAAAAAGTCTCATTTTTACAATAAGTGCAACCGCCTTTTGCGACTACTCCATCGATATTTGGACAAGTAAAACCATCTAGTGAAATAGGGATTTTCCGCACTCTTTGCTTATATTTTGATTTAAAATATCTTCCTATGGTTAGTATTTGCTTCACAAATAACCTTTAGATTATATACTGCTTATCAAAACAAGCCTTGCAATAACCCTCTCCATCTTTTGCTTCATCACCAATACTTCTATATAAACCATCTAATGAAAGGAAATGCAACGAATCTGCATTTATAAAATCCCTAACCTCTTCAATGCTTTTTGTAGCAGATATTAGATGTGATATATCAGGTGTATCAACGCCGTAATAGCAAGGAGAAATAGTTTGCGGGGAAGCTATTATTAGATGTATCTTTTTTGCTCCAGCTTTTCGTAATATTCTAATGATTTGCTTACTTGTAGTGCCTCTAACGATACTATCATCAATAACTATTATATCTTTATCTTTTATTAGCTCTTTTATGGGATTTAATTTTAATCTAACTTTTAGCTCACGACTTGATTGTGTCGGCTCTATAAATGTGCGTCCAATGTAGTGATTTCTAACTATACCAAACTCAAATGGGATTCCACTTTCTTGTGAATAGCCAATAGCAGAAATCACTCCACTATCAGGCACAGGAATGACTAAATCTGCTTTTATTTTATACTCTTTTGCAAGCTCTATGCCCATATTTTTGCGAATCTCATAAACACATTTATTAAATACAAAGCTATCAGGTCGTGCGAAATATATAAACTCAAAAATACATTTCTTTGGCTCTGCTTTAAAAACCTGAATACTCTCATAAGAACAAACACCATTTTCATGGCTAAAAATTAACATTTCTCCGGGATTTATATCTCGAATATATCTAGCATTTATCAAATCAAACGCACAAGTTTCACTAGCCACGATATATGCCTTACTCCCATCTTCATTATTAATCTCACCCAAAGAAAGCGGACGAAATCCATATGGGTCTCTTATGGCAAATAGTTTCCCACGACTTAAAAATACAAAAGAATAAGCACCTTTAATGCAAGATAAAGATTCTATTATTCTATCTCTAAGTTTTGTGGCTTTACTCTGTGCGATTAAATGTATAAGATTCTCGGTATCTAAATGGCTTTGAAATATCGCTCCTTGTGAGATTAATCTATCACGAACCTCTTCTGCATTTACTAAATTTCCATTATGTGCTAAAGCAATCTGCCCTAAAGAATATCGTGCAAAAATAGGCTGAACATCACATTTAGAATCTTCTCCAGCTGTTGAATATCTATTATGCCCTATACTTGCATCACCAACTAGCTTTTCTAATCCATATTTGAATACACTAGTAACTAATCCTTCGCCTTTTAATGTGGTTATATCATAACCATTAGAAGTGGAGATTCCGCTTGATTCCTGTCCTCTATGTTGCATTGCAAATAATGAATAATAGCAAAGTGCCGCAGAACGATTGGAGTTAAAAACTCCTACAATGGCACATTTTTCATTCCAAGAATCCATATTCTACACCTTTTAAATTGTCAATGCATCTTCTATGCTATATAAGCCATTTTCCTGTTTCACAAGCCACTTACCGACATTTATCGCACCTTTTGCAAAAGTCATTCTACTTGTGGCATTATGCGTAAGCTCAATATATTCACCATCAAGATAGAATCCAACAGTATGCCTACCTACCACATCACCACCACGAAGCGACATAACAGCGATTTCATCTTTACTTCTTTTGCCAATAATGCCATCTCTGCCACTAACCCTTACCTTATCTATATCCAAGTTTCTAGCTAAAGCACAAGTCTTAGCTAAACTCAAAGCTGTTCCAGATGGAGAATCTTTCTTATTTCTATGATGAATTTCTACTATTTCAATATCACTTTCTTTTAGTGCATTTGATACGATTTGTGATAATTTATTTAAAACAACAATCCCTCTAGACATATTTGTGGCATATAAAATCGGCATTTTTAAGGACGCTGCTATCATTAAATCATTTTGCATTTTATTAAGTCCAGTTGTGCCTATTACAATAGGTCTATGGCATTTATCAATCGCTGTATCAAGCAATATTTGCGTAGCTTCGGGTGAAGAAAAATCGATGATTAAATCACTAGATTCCAAAAAAACCTTAATATCATTCGTTACAAGAACACTTTCTGGAACAGAATATTGAAGCTCATTTCTAACATATATACAAGATAAATTTGCCTCTAAATCTTCGCCTAAAGATTCTATTAAAAATTTACCGATTCTACCCGTCGCCCCAAAGATTCCAACATTTATCATTGAATCAAACCTTTATTTAAACTTAAATTGCAGAATCTGCATTAATTCTGCAAATACTGCATTTTAATTAAATTGAGATTGTAAATATTCCATAGCACTTAGTGCTGCAACTGCACCATCACCAGCTGCAATTACTACTTGTTTCATAGCAGATTCCCTAACATCACCAGCCGCAAAAAGACCTTTGACGGAAGTTTTCATATTCAAATCAACTTTTACCTGCCCTAAATCATTCGTATCACAAAGCATTTTTCCATCATCTTGACGCAAAACTTGTGTATTTACATCATAACCTACAAAAATGAATAATCCCGGAACATTCAATTCCCTTTTTTCTTTTGTGTTGACATCACTTACAATTATACCTGTAACGCCACTAGAATCCCCTTTTATCTCATCAATAATCATTGGGGTTAGAATCTCAATCTTTGGATTTTCTTTTATATGCTTAACTGTAATTGGCACAGCACGAAATTCATTTCTTCTGTGGATTAAATATACTTTTTTACACATTCTAGTTAGATAAATCGCCTCTTCTAAAGCAGTATCTCCGCCACCTAAAACAGCTACTTCCTTATTTTTATAGAAAAATCCATCGCAAGTAGCACAAGTGCTAACGCCCTGCCCCCAAAACTCGCTCTCGCCTTTTATATTAGATTTTTTTGGGCTTCCGCCTGTGCAAATAATCACCGCTCTTGCTTCTACTTTTGACCCATCACTTAAGAAAATATCGAAAAAATCGCCATTCTTAGATACCTTGCTAACCTCATTCATATTATGCTCTAATCCAAATCTAAAGCATTGTTCTTGCCAAGGTTGCATAAACTCAAGACCACTTACAACATCTTTGACACCCGGATAATTTTCTATCTCGCTACTACTTGTAATCTGTCCGCCCGGTGCACCTCGCTCAAATAGCACTACATCTTTAATACCACCACGAGTAGCATATAATCCCGCAGTAAGTCCTGCTGGACCACCGCCAATAATTGCTAAATTAATCATTTTTTCCTACCTATTTTTAAAATTATTTAATTATGTAATTTTATATTGATAATTTTACTATCTTGAATAAATTCATTTACACTTTCCCTTTTTATTTTAAAATATACAGGCAATTTAGTTATTTTAAATTTGTTTGAAAGCTGTAAAAGTGTGTCCATTCCAGCACTTAATGGAATTATATTATCAATAGCATCATTATCTCTATTTTGATAAAAATCAATAGCTATGATTTTTAAATTAGTTTCATTTGGAATCTTTCTTGTTAGACTAATAATATCACTTGATTTTGAATTGTATAAAACCATTATATATTCTTCATCAATTGGCGAAAATATATAGTCTTTTCCATAAAAAGCTATTTTTTGAAAATCAATGGTCCTAAACTTTGTACTAGACCATTGAAAATAAAAAAACCAAGCTGCTAAAAGCAGAGTGGCAAAAAAAGGTAATAAAGACGAAAATCTCAAATAAAATTATAACAATGAGTTAATTTTATCTCTTAAAACCTGCTCTGAAGTAGCACCTACCATTTGTGCCATAACTTCGCCATTTTTCATAAATAAAATAGTAGGAACACTTCTTATTCCAAACTTTGTGGCTAGGTCATTTTCCTCATCAGTATTTACTTTACATATATTTGCTTTACCTTCAAACTCATCTACAAGCTTTTCGATGATTGGATTTAGCATTCTACAAGGTCCGCACCAAGGTGCCCAAAAATCTACTAGAGATACTCCATTCTTCGTAATACTATCAAAATTATCATTGCTTAATTCTATGTATTTACCCATTTATTATTCTCCTAAAATTTAATATTTCGAAATTCTAGCATAAATTTATAATAAAAATTTATAATAAAATCGAATCACTTCACATACTAACATTACCAAAAAATTCTATTTTGTCTTTTTTAATAGTGATGACATCAATGCAATATGCAACATCAAGGTTATTATTACTAAGATATAGTGATATAGATTTTATGATTTTATCAAGTTTCTTAGAAGTTACATTTAGTAATGGTTCAAAATTATCCCCACTTTTTACTTCGATGAAATGATATACCCCATTTTTTAGTGCAATAATATCAATCTCCCCATATTTTGTATAGTAATTTGAAGTGATAATAGAAAATCCACTATCAATTAAATAATCCCTTGCTTTTTGTTCAGCTATATTGCCTTTTTTGCGACTCATATCTTTATCTAAATAATATTTCGTAATTTTTTAAGAATATCATATGCGTAATTAATATCCTTAAATCTCTGCTCTGCGAATTTCACCATATCTTCTGGTAATTCCTTGCTAATATATTTATCGGGGTGATATTTTGCCGCTAATCGTCTATAGCTTTTCTTTATGGTTTGATTATCATCATTTGGTAGGACTTCTAAAACATCATATAATATAATTAAATCAATATCACTAGAATCTTTATTATCACTATCCAAACTATCTTGTATATTAGAATCTTGTCTAAACTCTCTTTTAAGTGCGAAATAAGATTCCGTATCCATATTAATATTTAAAGCTATTTGAAAGATAATATCATCTTCGTAATCTCCATCGCTTAAAGCCATTTCCAATAATAATCTAATAAATGCTTCTTTATCTTTGTGCGTGTTACTTAGCTTTTTTAGATTCACACATAATAAATTTACATTTTGAAACTTATTCTTCTCATTCTCTATTATATCTTGATAAATCTTATCAATATTCATTGTATTTGAACCAAAAATATTTAATAGTGATTCGATATAGTTATTATCTAAGGTTTTATGATATTTTGTAGCAACCTTTGAACTTAGTGCTAAAGCCATTCCAAATGAAGTATTTAAAGCTGACAAATATGGGTCTAATGAATCTTTAGATTCTTCTTTTTGTTTTATTGTATTTTCTTTTTTAGTGTCTAATAATTTAGTGCGAGTTATTTGTGGGTTAGTATCGAGTTTCTGGGTAACTTCATAATTATTTTCTTTTTTATTTCTCTTAATTTTTTCTATCATTAATTCTATAGGTTTTAATATAAATATAAATATTCCTGATACTGCCCCTGCACTCAAACCATATACAATTCCATAAGAAGAATTTTTTTCAGGATTAATATAAGCATCGATATTAAAAAAATATATTAAATATAAATTAATATCATTAAATAAATTATGAAAAACAAAACCAATAAAAGCTCCAATTATAGCACCCAATAAAGACGAATAATTAAATCTAATCATAGATGCTACAATCATTCCAATGCTCATACCAATGACTACAGAAAAAACTAATTTAAAAACATCTATATCCACAAAATAAATAATAATTTTTCCAGCAATAGCCCCAATAATAGCCCCAAATACCATATAAATGAATATTAGAAATATATTATTAAACACATACCCAATTTTTTCCATCAAAAAAATTATCCTAACTAAAATTATTATTTAATAGCGTAAAAATTATTCTTCAATTCTAATCATATATGGCTTATCATATATGATATTTAAAGTGCATAAGTTTTCTATTGCTTTTTGGATACTTAGCTCATTACTTTTATGAGTAGAAAGCAATAATGTAGCAAACCCCGTATCATTTGATTCCCTTTGTAGTAACATCTTAATAGAAATGCCATTATCACCTAAAATAGAAGTAATTTGCGCTAAAGTCCCTGCTTTATCAATAACTTTTATACGCAAATAATACCTACTCTCAATACTTGCTATAGGTTTTAATTTTAATCCACTCTCTAGCGGTTTTCTAAAACCAAGCATTGGAGAAGATGAATTTCTAGCTATTTCTATCAAATCTGAAACAACAGCACTAGCAGTTGGATTCCCCCCAGCTCCAGCACCATAATACATTGTTTCACCGACCTTATCACCAATAACACTTATTCCATTCATAACGCCAGATACTTTGCCTATCATTTCGTTTTTAGACACCATAACAGGATGAACACGAAGTTCGACTTCATCGCCATTTTTTTTAGCAATAGCAAGAAGTTTTATTATATAGCCAAACTCATTTGCAAAAAATATATCGTCTTGATTAATCTTGCTAATGCCTTCAATTAAAATATCTTCTGGTAAGGCATTGACCCCATATGCAATTGATGCAAGGATAATTAGCTTATGTGCAGAATCCATTCCGCTAATATCAAGAGTTGGATTAGATTCCGCATAGCCTAGCTTTTGGGCTTCTTTTAAACACTCATCAAAGTTTAAGCCCTCATTTGCCATTTTTGTCAAAATATAATTACAAGTGCCATTTAGGATTCCACGAATGCCGATTATATGGTTTGCACTCAAGCCATCTCGCAATGCCTTAATGATTGGAATCCCCCCTGCGACGCTTGCCTCAAAGCCAATTGGAGTATTATTTGCAATTTGCTGTAAATCATATCTATGATAAGCTAACATTGCCTTATTTGCCGTAACAAAAGCTTTTTTATTCTTAAGTGCTTTTTGTGCGACCTCGTAGGCAAGGTCGATTCCACCCATTAGCTCTAAAACAATATCAATTTCATCATCGTCTAAAATGTCGTTTATATCGTTAGTTAGGGGGATTTTTACTCGCTCGTCAGTTTTGCTCCTATCTCTAACTACGCCTTTTTTAATTACGATATTTGCCCCAGCCCTAGCACTAATGACCTCTCTATTCTGTTCTAATAAAAGCACCACAGCACTTCCAACCACGCCTACGCCGATAATCCCAACATTTATTGTCTTATTCACGCTTGTCCCTATTTATGAGTTTCTAAAAAACTGCTTGATATTTTTTGCCGCTTGGCGAATCCGCTTGTCATTCTCAATGAGTGCAATCCTAACATAGCCCTCACCATTATCGCCAAAGCCAATTCCGGGGCTAAACGCCACCTTTGCCTCTTGTAAAATCCGCTTACAGAATTCTAAGCTCCCCATTTCTTGGTATTTCTCTGGGATTTTCCCCCAGATAAACATACTCGCCTTTGGCTTACTTAGCTCCCAGCCAGCATTTTTGAAGCTCTCAATTAGCACTTTTGCTCTATGCTCGTATTTCGCCTTAATCTCATCAATGCAGTCTTGGGGACCATCGAGTGCGATTGTAGCGGCAATCTGCGTAGGCGTGTGCATACCATAATCTATCCAGCTTTTTATCTTTTGCAATGCCCCAATCATCTTTGGATTCCCCACCACGCAACCCACTCGCCACCCAGCCATATTGTAAGTCTTAGATAGCGTGTAGGTCTCTACCGCCACATCTTTCGCCCCCTCAACCTCAAAAATCGAAGGCGTTTTAAAATCATCAAAGCAAAGCTCAGCATAGGCAATATCACTAATAATATAAAATCGCTCTTTTTTTGCGATATTTACGAGTCGCTCGTAGAAGTCTTTCTGCACTACAACGGTGGTTGGATTATGCGGGAAATTCACCACGACAAATTTTGGCTTTGGATAGGTGTTTTGAATGCTTTTTTTCAAATCGCTAAAGTAGGATTCATAATCCAAATTCATCTCATTATCCCACTTTATGGGGATATTCACCACATTTGCACCATTTAGTATAAAAGCGTAATAATGGATAGGGTAGGCGGGAGAGCAGACGATGGCGTTATCACCGGGGTTTGTGATAGCTTGGACTAGATGCACATAGCCCTCTTTTGACCCCATGCTAATGCAAACCTCCGTGTCTGGGTTAAAATCCACATTATATTTTCGCTTATACCAATTTGCCACCGCAAGGCGGAGCTTGTAGATTCCCTTGCTAACGGAATATCCGTGATTTTTGGGCTTTTGGGCGGATTCACAAAGCTTGTCGATAATGTGTTGCGGTGTGGCTCCATCTGGATTCCCCATACTAAAATCTATCACATCTTCGCCATTTTGACGCATTTGCAGCTTTATTTCATTAATGCTTGCAAAGACATATTTTGGCAATCTTTTTATCTTTTCAAATTCAATTTCATTAAACATAATATTTCCTTTTATCTAAATCGTATATTTATACCACTTTTTAGATTAGACGAAGACACGGAATCCTTAATTTGTATAAATTTTGTATTCTCAATAATACTTATATTTACATTATTTCGGCGACTTAAAGTCTGCACTTTTAGTATATTAAGATTCTTATCAAAAAAAATAATTCTAGGATTAAAACTTCTACTATTTAATGTATATATTTCTAATCTTCCATTATATGAGCCAACTTCAAGCCAATACTCGCCGATTATCTCAGTGATATTTATACTATTGCCCTTAGATATAAATGTGGAATCTGGAATCTTAGAATTAGGCAATGCTAGATTATATTCCCATTCACTATTAGAATTTCTAATGATATTCATACATATAAAACCATTTTTTGATAGCTCATTTAATAATGATATAGGGTCTATAATATGCTCTGTTACAAGAGAAATTTTTATTTTTGATATATCATCTTGGTAGATTGCTTCATTTGTAGTCCAATAAGAATACCCCATATAAGACAAACTTTTATTAATAGAGCGAAGTAAGAATATAGGGCTAGTTTGCGATACAAATACTACATTAAATTCTTGTGGTTGAGAGAATTTCAGCTTAAGCAGTCCATTAGTTTGTAGAGTAAAAACAACTTTATACATATCTAATGCACCATTTTGATAGAAAGATTCCTCATTGGCAAAAAGTTTATTTATAAAGATTCTATTGCGATTAAAAGAGTTTTCACCGATGATATTTAGAATCCTAGATTGTAGTAATCCAATTTGATTAGTTTGTATGGCAGTTTGGGTAGAGTTTGCATTATCTACACCAAAAGATAATGAAATACACAATGCAATAATAAATATTTTTACCACTCTTGACCCCTATTAAAACTCAAAAAATCACTTTTATTTATCTCTTTAAATCCATTTTCCTTAGTCCATAGAAAATATTTATTATTACCACCGATATATTGCTTGTCAAAATCATTTGGTGCTTGTATATCAAAATATCCATGCCCTGTTCGCATAATTACAGAATCATCAAGTTTCATAACCCATTTATTAGAAATGGATAATTGTTTCTTTTTATATGTTTGTAAATCTATAATCCCAATCCAAAGAGGCGATTTAGGTGTTATAACTACTTCATTTATATTAATATTGGAATCTGCATTTATGGGTTGATAAGGTTTAGCATCATTTTCTTTTGCATTAGAATCCGCATTCTCTAGCGGGATAATCTCATTAGATGGAATAGTTGCATTGGAATTAGAATCTAGATTAGATATGGTCGCATTAGAATCCATTACTTCGCTTTGTGTAGAATCTAGATTATCATTTTCTATATTTGGCACTATTTCATCTATATTATTGTTTGATTGCTCTAATTCTTGGGTATATTGCAAAGATATATCTTCTTTATCACTAATGACATTATTATAAATAAAATAGAATATAAACAATACAAGTAAAACAACAAAGGTAATAAAAAGTCTAATATATTTTTTATCCTTTATGGTTGTATCAATAAATGAAACATTTACTTTATTTTTATCTTTATACTCACTATTTTTTTCTTCTTCTAATTTATTTACTTCCTCTTCTAATTGATATTCATTGTATTTTTCCCACCACTCACTCATATCTATTTTATATTCTCTTTGTAGAATATTGATAAAGCCCCTTGCACGAGTTTTATCAAGCTCGTTAAATCTACATTCCAATATATCCTCTAATCGTTTGTTTGCAATCTTAGTTTTAGCATTTATCTCTTTAAGACCTATTTTTTTAAGTTGTTCAATGCAATCCATTATTAACCATCCTATACATTAAAATTCCTGCTGCTACAGATACATTCAAAGAATCAAAACCATTTGTTTTAATAGATAAAATATTATCTAATTTCCTAACCACTTTATTTGGCAAACCATCTCCTTCACTTCCTAAAAATAAAGCCCATTTATTGCCAAAACTATTTAATATTTCCTTACCTTTGGGACTAGAGCCAAATAAGGTAAAATCACTATGCTTTAATTCATTTATTAAACTCATAGTATCCCTATAAATGCAATATGGCATATCGAAAAATGCCCCACTACTCGCCCTTGCGACGCCACTTTCGTTGAATGGATTACTCAAAATTATCCCATCAATCCCAAAAGCCACGCCAGAGCGGAAAATCCCGCCGATATTTCCCACATCACTCAAGCCAACTAAAACCACAATTTTACTATAACCTTTGAAATTTTTGAAGTCGCTTTGCTCAATGTCCTTGATTTTTAGGATATAGCCTTGGTGATTGCCACCTTTTGCTAGGGCTTGGAGCTTTTTAGAATCTGGCTTAATTATGGGCTTTTCAAGCCTTGCAAACTCCCTAAAAAGTGGCTTTTCAAGCTCTTTGCCTAGATAGATTTCTTCGATTAAATCTTTGTGATTTTGTAACACATATAAACAAACTTGCTTCCCATAGATTATCATTTTTCCCCCTTTATTAGGGTGTTGTAGCATTCTTCAATGCTTTTATTTGTGATTTTTGCGATGATTTTTGCTTTAATTTTTGGCGGAATAGATAGAGATTCTACCTCGCTTAGGGATAAAACTTGCGATTTTTTGGCATTTTGATTTTTTAGAGCTATCGCCCATTCGCCGTTAATATTGGCGTTTAAAATTTCGGCTCTAACCTCGCAAACTTTCCCAAAATAAAATTTCTCATGCATTTTTGTAATCTCTTTTGCCACGAATATCGCGCATTCCGGAGCGATAGATTCTAGCACCTCTAAACTCTCCAAGATTCTATGTGTAGATTCGAAAAAAATATTTATGTGAGTATTTTCTAGCATTTGGCTTAAGATTTGCTTTTTTTCGCTTAATTTATGTGGCAAAAATGCGTGAAAGTGGAACTCACTCCCCTCAAAGCCACTCAATGCGACCACGGATAGGACGCTACTTGCCCCCGGGATTATGGTGTAGGGAATCTTATGCTTTTGTGCGAACTGCACGAGCTTCGCCCCCGGGTCGCTAATGCAGGGCATTCCCGCATCACTCATAAAAATCACATCATTTTTGAAAAAATCAACGCCAAGAAAATCTAGCCTAGAATCTTCATTGTGAGAATGCAAAGAAGTAAAATTAAAATGATTGTTTTTAAGCAAATTGCGAGAGTTTAGGAGAGAAATTAGCTTTTTGGAAGTCCTAGTGTCCTCGCATAAGATTTCAGTGCAAGATTCTAGAGCCTCCAAGCCTCGAATGCTGATGTCAGCGATGTTTCCTATGGGTGTGGCAAGTAGGTAAAGCACATTATTTCATATTGTATTTTTGCTTAAATTTCTCCACTCTGCCCGCACTATCGGTGATTTTGTCAGAGCCTGTGTAGAATGGGTGGCAAAATGACGAAATGTCTACTTTAAGCTCACTCTTTGTGCTTAAAACCTCGATTGTTTTACCGCTGGTTACGCAAGTAACCTTGCAAGGAACATATTCTGGGTGGATACCTTTTCTCATAAATAACACCTTAAAATTAATTTAAAAGCTCATATTATATGCAAAAATCTTTTAATATAAGATTAAATTATTAAGTAGGCTTTAACAATTTTTATAATAATTTTGGCTATTTTATCAAACTAGTATATTAAGATTATAAAAAAATTATTTAAGATTCTAGCTCTCAAGTAAAAAGATTATCTTAAGGCTATTAAATCTACAATATTCCGCAAGATAATTTCTAAAGATTTAAAAGGAATAAAATGACTTATTTGATAACTGGTGGCTGTGGATTCCTAGGCACAAATATAGGTTTGGAAATACTCCAAATGGGGGGGGCAGTAAGCTAGTTATTTTTGATAATTTATATCGAAAAGGGAGTAGCGAAAACCTAGCATTTCTAAAAAGTAAGGGAGATTTTGAGTTTTGTTATGGCGATATTAGAAATAAAAATGATATAGAAAATATCATTTTAACGCATAAACCAGATATTATCTATCATTTATCAGGTCAAGTGGCAATGACTACTTCGCTACTTAACCCGCAATTAGATTTTGAGGTAAATGCTTTAGGAACTTTTAACTTGCTAGATTCTGTAAGAAAACATAAAAGTGATGCGATTGTAGTATATTCATCAACAAATAAAGTGTATGGGGATTTAGAGCAGTATTCTTACAAGGAAAATGCCACTAGATATATTTGCGATGATTTTATAGATGGATTTGATGAGAATGTCCCACTGGATTTTCACTCTCCATATGGTTGCTCAAAGGGCTGTGGCGATACCTATATGCTTGATTTTTATAGAATCTTTGGTGTGCGAAGTGTGGTATTTCGCCACTCATCAATGTATGGTGGAAGACAATTTGCGACTAGCGAACAAGGATGGATAGGATATTTTATAAATGAAGTGCTAAATAAACGAAAAATCAATATATCTGGGAATGGCAAACAAGTGCGAGATATTCTATATTCTAGCGATATGGCGAGATTATACTTACAAGTCCCAAAATACATAGATAAAATGCAAGGCAATGCATATAATATCGGCGGTGGCGTAGAAAACTCACTCTCTATAATTGAACTTTTTGAAATCTTAGAAGAGCTCACAGGCATAGAAATACTATATTCTACAAATCCCTCACGAATTAGCGACCAAAAAGTATTTATCGCAAATCTAACAAAACTAAAAAAGCATATGCCATTTTCCATAAAAATTAATAAAATAGATGGTATTAAGAAAATGATAGAGTGGGTAAGGGAGATAAGATAGATTCTAAAGATTCTATAAACTTAGCAAATATCACGAATCCCCCCGAATCTTAAAAACGCACACAAGCCACACGAATCTAAAAAATCCCCAAACTCACGCAAACATCACGAATCTAGAGAATTCAAAAATGCTATAACCGCCACGAATCCCCCAACCCCAAAAAAGAATCTCACAAACTCTCAAAATCCCAACCCTTTCCACTTACTCTTTTTGAGATTTAATATCTTTCCTAAAAACGATATTTTTAATCGTTTTATAGATTTTATACTCCAAATCGCTAATGATAGAATCTAGGATATTTGGCTCTATATTTGCATTTATGGCTTCATTTTTAGGTAGCTTGAATGATGAATTTACCACTTGTGGTAAAACGAAGATTCTTATAAACGCAGTTTAATGGCAAAAACAAAGTTTCATATAAAGCGAAAATCTCCCCAAAAACGAAGATTCTTTACCAAGCGAATATATGTGTAAAATAAGCGAAATAAAGATTCTTGAGAAACTAAGCCAAAGGTTCATTTTCCTGCTAACCCAAGATAACGCTTCTTAAGGTGCTAAGCTAATGTGCAGAATAAAAAGCTAATCTAAAATTTGCTTTAGAAATTTTTAAAATCTTAATGGGTTGCTAAAATAAACCTAAAATATTGCTAATCTAAAATTTACAAATTAAGCAAAATCTAAGATTTATTAGATTCTAAATCTCTATTTAGCATTTCTCTAGCACAATTTCCAGACACTATCAAAGCACAAGCCATTATCGCAAGGTCTTTTATTACCAATCGCCCTGCCCCAGATAAATATGGAAATCCATAATTTTCTCCACCTAGATTCGGCACGAATGTCTCGGGTGTTGTTATCAAAAATGATAGGGTTGTTAATGTCATTAGAAATACTAATATCCCGCCAATTACCCCTAAAATAGGATAAAACAACCCAAGAAATACTAAAATACCAAATGATATTATTAGGATTCCAAGTATGTTAGATACGACATAAGTATGATTTTCTTGATGCCATTTTGCTTTAATTTCATTTATAGTTCCTTCTGGTATTTTATTGTCTTTATAAGCTTGTGGATTTGGTATAAATTGCTTCATTATGGGATTATTAGCAACAAATGGCATAATTCCTTCTGCCTCATAGTTAAAAAACTTCAGCCCACCAATCCAAATAAAAATAATAAATATAGCAATATGTGCCAATATAATACCAATTTGGTTTAGGATAGTAACTTTTTTTAATAATTCTTTCACTGCAATCTCCTATTTAATTGAAATTTTATGCAAGAATTCTATATTTTTTAATAATATTTTGCAGTAACTATTATCACCTTTGAAAATACCAATAACCTTAAATAACAATATATTTAAAAGTCTTTTTAGCTATAGCATTCTATAATGCCGAATCTTGAAGTTTCTATTTTCTAAAATATGAGGCATAATGAATATCTACAAAAATAAAAAGGTTTTTCTCACAGGACACACAGGCTTTAAAGGCTCGTGGCTAAATCTATGGCTAAAGAATCTTGGTGCAGAAGTTTTTGGATATTCACTTGCTCCCATCACAAATCCAAATCATTTTGATTTACTAGGCGGAAAAAGTGCCTTTGATGGGATATTTGCTGATATACGAGATAGGGAAACATTACAATCCAAACTTATAGATTTTAATCCAGATATTATCTTTCATCTAGCCGCCCAACCACTTGTTAGAGAGAGCTATAAAGACCCACTAGGGACATTCTCTAGTAATGCAATCGGCACATTAAATATCCTAGAATCTGCAAGAAATATCAAAAACCTAAAAGCAATCGTAGTAATTACCACAGATAAAGTTTATGAAAATAAGGAATGGATTTATGGCTATAGGGAAAACGACCCATTAGGCGGATACGACCCATATAGTGCCTCAAAAGCTTGTGCGGAGATTATCACAGATTCTATGCGAAAAAGTTTTTTTAATACATATGATTTTGGCAAAACGCATAATGTCTTAATCGCCACAGCAAGAGCGGGAAATGTCATTGGTGGGGGAGATTTTAGTATAGATAGATTGATTCCAGATTTAATCAAAGGCATATTAAATAATAAAACTACAGAGATTAGGAATCCAAATGCAACTCGCCCTTGGCAAAGTGTGCTAGAGCCACTTAGGGGCTATCTAATGCTAGGCGAAAAACTGCTTTTAGGAGAAAGTGAGTTTGCCACAAGTTTTAATTTCGGTCCAAATATCGATGGGAATCTTAAGGTTAGCTCTATGCTTAATATCGCAAAAAATAGTTGGGATAAAATAAGCTATACAATACAATGTGATAAATCAAATCCACACGAAGCAAATCTCCTAATGCTAGATACCGCAAAAGCTCATCATCTGCTTTCTTGGAAGCCGATTTTAGATACTAGAGAATCTATAGAAAATACTATTATTTGGTATAGGAATTTCATAGAAAATAACGCTATCATAAGCCAAAATCAGCTAGAAAATTATCTACAACATACACAAAAATCGTCTATGGGGGGGGATAGCAAATTAGGAGAGAATCCTAGAATCTACTTTGGATTCTATTCTGCTCTAAATCTTAAAATCTACTCTAATTTTCATAATTTTAAATCCAATCTTACTATTTTAAAAGCTCATATTTTTTATTCAAATATTAATGCCAAATTTATAGATTCTCGATTCTTAGAATTCTATAAATATACAAATCATATAAAAATTTCCACGCCAATCACCAAAACCCCTTCAAAGATTCCAAAAAATATATCTTTAAATCGCCCAAAATGCGTAGCTTAATCAAAATCAACACAAAGGAAAATAAATGAATATCTTACGAGCAAAAACGACAGATTTATTTCAAAGTAAATTAAGTGAGAAACAAAAGCAAAACTCAGCTTTAAATATCAAAGAAATGGAAGCAAATCTAACCAAACTAGAATCCTACCCACGAAGAATCGTTTTGGAAATGACAAGTGCATGTAATATAAAATGTATTTTTTGCGGCAGGGACGAAGCGGAGTTTAACCAAACATATTTGAAATTAGATGTTTTGGATAAATTAGATTCTGTGCTAGATTATTGCGAGGAAGTTACGCTTTTTGGCTGGGGTGAGCCTACTATCAATCCCAAATTTAAGCAATTCCTACAAAAACTAAATAAAAAAAATGTCCGCAAATACTTCGTTACAAATGGCACGAGATTAGATAAATTCATAGATGATATTTTTGATTATAAGGTGGATATTATCGCAGTTAGTCTTGATGGAGCGGATGCTAAGACAAATGATAGGATAAGAGTTGGAGCGAAGTTTGAGAAAATTATAGAAAATATCAAGGCAATTATCGCCAAAAAGGAATCTCTAAATCTCTCATATCCATATATGAATTTCGTGTTTGTAGCGATGGAATCTAATATTAGAGAATTGCCAAAGATGATAAAACTAGCCAAAGAGCTAAAAATGCAAGAAGTAAAAGTCGTATTTTTAAGTGCATTTAGCACGGAGATGCTAAAAGAGAGTTTATATAATAAGCAAGATTTGGTTAAAAGCGTATTTGATGAGGTGGCTTTATTAGCAGATAAGCTAAATATAAAGCTAAAACTTCCATATATCCAAGGCGAAGATATAGCAGGTGATAAATATCACAAGCCTTGTTTTGTGGGGTGGCGGGACTTTTTCATAGGGAGTGATGATAGCATTCGCCCGTGTCAAAGCACGAGTTTAAAGCTTGGGAATCTAAGTGATTTTGATAGCTTTGAACTAGCGTGGAACTCCAAAGAGATGCAAGATTTTAGAAAAAATGTAAATGCTGAAAATGGGGGGGGGGAATATGCCAATTCAGTGCAAACTCTGCTACCAAAGCTCACACGCAAATTGGAACAAAAAGTCAAGCTTTATTCAAATTGGCAGTGCATTTGCACCAGATTGGGAGAAAAAGAAAAAAGACTAATATTTGGAATCCTAAGAATCTTAAGGATTCTAGAGATTCTCAAAATCCCCACACAAAATCTACTAAAAACTATATTTTCTTTTATCTCATTTTTTATATTTCCGCTAAATCGGCGTTTAAAGCCATATTTACAAACATATTTACAAACGCATCCATCTCCAAGCGTGGAGGTGCGATATGCTAACTAACACAATCATAAAAGCGGATTTGAGAGAGATTTTTGAGAGTTTAACACAGGAGCAGAGAGAGAAATTTAGGGATTCTACGATTCTAATCACGGGCTGTGCGGGATTTTTAGGATTCTACTTTACTATCTTTTTTACGCATTTTGCCAAGGAATTAGGCATTAAGAAAATAATCGGCTTAGATAATTTTATGCTTAGAATCCCAGAGTGGGTGGAATCCTTGCAAGATTCTAATAATAATCTAATCGAAATCCACAAATTTGATATTATAAAAGATTCTATAGATTCCATAAACTCCGCCAAAAATGCAAATATAATAATCCATATGGCGTCTATCGCTTCGCCGATTTTTTATCGTAAATATCCCATAGAAACGATAGATGCGAATATCTGGGGTTTGCGGAATCTACTTGAGTTTTACAAAGATAGGGCAATTAAAGGATTCTTATTTTTCTCTAGCTCTGAGATTTATGGCGACCCACATAGCGATTTTATCCCAACAGACGAGGAATACAAGGGCAATGTATCTTGCATTGGTCCTCGTGCTTGTTATGATGAGGCAAAGCGATTTGGGGAAACTATGTGCTATCTATTTGCATTAAAATACAATCTCCCGCTTTCAATTGCTCGTCCTTTCAATAACTATGGAATTGGAATGAATATCGATGATAAGCGAGTTCCAGCGGATTTTGCCAAAGCAATTTTAGAAAATAGAGATATTGAGATTTTTAGCGATGGGACGCCAAAGCGGACATTTTGCTACATTAGCGATGCGATTAGCGGATATTTAAAAGTGCTGACTTTTGGGAAATTTGATTATTTTAATATAGGCATTGACGCACCGGAGATTAGCGTTTATGAACTAGCGAAAATCTATCAAAATCTAGGGCGTGAGCTATGTGGCTACACAGGTGAGATTAAACTTGCCACTTCAAGTGATAAAGATTATCTAACGCATAATCCAAATAGAAGATGCCCTAATATCTCTAAGGCAAGAAAATTACTAGATTATAATCCAAAAATCGATGTCCATATCGGTGTTAGACGATTTTTAAGCTTTTTATTATCGCAAAAAGATTCCGCTAAATCAAGTGGCAAAAATGGGGTGATAAAATGAAAAATACAAAAATCACTATTTTTGGACTTGGATTTGTTGGGCTAACAACTGCTGTTGGCTTTGCGTTGAAGCTAAAAAATAATCAAATTTGCGGATATGAGCTAGATAAGCAAAAAGCACAAATGATAAATAATAATAAGATTCCATTCTTTGAGGCGGGGCTGGAAGCAGCACTAAACTCCACGCTAAATAAAAATCTAACCATAACAGATAATGAGCTAATCGCCCTAGAAAACGCAAAAATTATATTTTATTGCATTGGGACACCGATGGATAAAGATGGAAGTGCGAATCTAAATTATCTCTTAAAAGCCCTAAAATCCACGGTGGATAATATCGATAAATGTGCCCCCTGCCCTATTTTAGTCCTCAAATCCACCATTCCGCCCGGAAGTTTAGCGGAAGTATTTTTGCCATTTTTAGAAAATCTTGGATTGAAAAATAATAGGGATTTTGTCCTAGCAAATAATCCAGAATTTTTGCGGGAGGGATATTCGCTAGATGATTTTATAAATCCGGATAGAGTGGTGATTGGAGGATTTGGGGATTCTAGAGATTCTATGGGGTTTGGGGACAATTCTATAGATTCTATAGATTCTATAGATTCCAAAGATTACGAAATCCCAGAGCTAAAAGAGATTTATACGCCATTTAATGCACCCATTATATTTGTCAATCCAAACACAGCAGAATTTATCAAATATCTAAGCAACACAATGCTATCAATGATGATAAGCTATGCAAATGAAATGAGTATAATAGCCCAAACTATCGGCAATATCGATATAAAAAAGGCTTTTAATGTATTGCATTTAGATAAGCGATTTTCTGGGAATCCAGCAAATATCATAAGCTATATTTACCCCGGAATGGGCTTTGGTGGATATTGTCTGCCAAAAGATACTTTAGCATTGTATAAAAAGGCAAAAGATAGGGGATTTGAGAGCGGATTATTAAAAGATATATTAGAAATTAATAATGATATTATCGATTTTCATATTAATAGCATTAAAAAGGAGAGTATAGATTCTAGGATTGGAATCTTGGGGCTTAGCTTTAAGCCAAATAGCGATGATGTGCGGGATTCCAAAGCGGGGCTTTTGATAGATAGATTGCTACAGCTTGGATATAAAAATATCGTAGCTTACGACCCAATGGCAATGAAATCTTTTCAAAAAAGCTATGATTTTGCGATAGAGTATAAAAATAGTTTGGATGCGATTTTGCAATCTTGCGATGTTTTTATAATCGCCACAGCTTGGGAAGAATTCAAGCAAGTATTCCATAAAATCCCACATACAAAAATCTATAATCTAAGATATATGTAAATTGGAGGATTCTGCTAATATTACGGGGATTTACCAATATTTCATAGCCCATATTTTGGGCTAATTTTAGATTTCTAAAGCTATTGGTTTGAAGCAAATAATTAATTCTAATGGAATCTTAAATTTATCTTTTATTGGTTACAATTTTATTTTTATTTTAAGCTTGAAAAATATTTTAAAATATGGGGAAAATTGTGAAATCGAAGAATCTATCGCAAAAATCGCAAGATTTAGCAAAAAAAGAGCAGAATCTAACACAAACCAAGTGCAAAAAAGCACATAAAAAAGAGCGATTAGTCCTTAAAGTGGGGACTTCTATCATCTCAAATGGCGATATTTTAGTAATGGAGCGATTGGAAAAATTATGCGAGTTAATCGCCACTCTAAGGGAGAAATTCCACATTATTCTAGTCTCATCTGGCTCAGTTGCAAGTGGCTATACGAAGCTCCGCCTAGATAAAAGCCTAATTGCTAACAAACAAGCCCTTTCCAGCATAGGTCAGCCACTTTTAATGGATACATATCGCAAGATTCTAGAGCCAAAGGGCATTATCCCAGCCCAGCTTTTGCCTACTCGAAGCACATTTGATTCACGGCAGAGAACGGCGTATGCAAGGGAGGTCATTGATATTTTATTGTCAAATGAGATTCTCCCAATCATCAATGAAAATGACGCAATCGCACAAGGTGAGCTAATAAGCGGACTTACACTAGGGGATAACGACCAACTAGCCGCCTATGTGGCACATTACTTTAATGCAAAAATGCTAGTGATTTTAAGTGATGTTTATGGCTTTTTTGACTGCGACCCACTGCAAAATAAGGACGCAAAGCTAATAAAATATGTAAGTTCTATTAGCCAAAAAACGCTTCAAGGGGAGCAAAAAGGCGGGAGTAAATTTGCCACTGGTGGGATTGTAACAAAGCTTTTGGCGGCAGATTTTTTATTAGCGCAAAATCGAAGTATGTTTTTGTGTAGCGGATTTGATTTAGAGCCTACGCGTGGCTTTCTAATGGAATCTAAGCATAAGCAAGGGACGCTTTTTAGCAAAGATAAGGGAATTGAGATTTAAGAAATTATTTTAGCATACAAAAGAATACACTTGAAAATCTAATAAATAGTAGAATCTAAGATTATGAAATCCATTTCTTGCGAGTTTATAGGCTAGGATTCTAATAAATTTTAAGGATAATTTAAGTTTTGTAACAACGAAGTTAATGTTTAAGCACTCTAATTCTAAAAACTCTTAAATTTTATTAGATTCTTTTAAAATCTTTATTCTTTAGGCTTTCAATGGAAGCATTTAAAGTAACTTTCACGATTCTTTTTATTACCAAATTCTTTTTTTTGTATGCTTAAGGTTGTAATGAAAATTTTAAAAAATGGGGTAAAAGTGGAATGAAACTTAAAGGGATTTAGGGTTAAAAGCTGTGTTTTTAATGAGATTTTGTAAGATTTGGGGAATCTTGTAAGTAGATTCGCCCAAAATTTACCAAAATTTACAAAAGAATCTTAAAGATTTACATTCCACGCTCAAAGTTATTTGATTTAGGCTTTTGCTTAGATTAATTTAGATTCTTGGATTTATTTATTTCTTTTTCTTTTTGCAAACATAGATTTATCGCAAATTCGGCTCTTTTATTGATATGCTTATTGATTGGCTCTAAAAAACTATCTGGGAGATTATAATCTTTATGCTTTTTAAATTCAAAAGTTTTAAGTTTATTTAGAGATTCTAGGTGGCGTGGCTGTAATGCAATTTCTAATTGCTTATCAAATAAAAACCCAAAGCTTGATATTTTCTCTTTAAGGGCAGTATCAATTGATTTTAGTTCATTTTCCGTAAGATAATTTATCATTGAAAAACCATTATCAAATATTGGTGCTGGGCGAAGAATCTTATTTGTATTATTGTCAACTATCATTCCAAAATTCCCCAAATGCCTATCTGTATTGTAAATAAGGGCGTCAAATAGCATTAAATTATCTAATTTATCTTTGCCATAAATTCTAGCAATGCTATTTATTAGCTCTAAATCTTTGGAAAGCATTTCTGTTTTATTTAGAAATTGATATATTGGCATATAGCCCTCATTTTCATTAGTAAAAATGGGACAAATTGAGATAATTTCATTGTGAAATAATTTTAAATCATAATCTATGCAACTAAATCCCATTATTTGAGCAATTTGAGTCATATAAAATTCACTATAAGATTCTCTGCCACCATTTGCATATTTTTCGCTAGAACCTTTGTAAAGATAGATTGCTCCGTTATCTCTATACCAACATTTTTTTAACATTCCATTTGTGGAATATTCGGGGGAAGTTACTATATTTTTTACTTTATGTGAGATTCCACTAAAAGCCACTAGGCTTAAAGCCTTATCAAATTCGTTTTGGTATAGATTATAATCTTTCCACGAATAATCGCTATTTGCTGGAATAACCCAATAAGAATCATTTAGCGATAAAGCTAAAGATACATCGATATAATCCATTAGAGAATCTTGCGTGTTATCATTTGTGTAGGTTTCGATTATTTTTTCTACATATGCCCTATTTTTGGGAACTTTTCTATTTGTAATCCAAGATTCCAATGATTTTTTTATATCATTTTTATCAATATTTAATGGTAAAATATTTTCATCAACAATATTAATATTTGTTATTTCTGCATTATGGCTTTCCCCACTATATGGATATTTCTCTTTATTAAAATGCTTGATTGTGGTTTTAACTTCAAACTTTAAAACTTCTTTGTCTTTATTTTTTAGCACATATTGCATTTGAGATTATCCCCTTTTGTGTTTATTTTACATTCCAATTTCGAAGTTATTTAATTTAGGCTTTTGCTTAGATTTATTTAGATTCTTGGATTTAGTAGAATCTAAAGCATTATTTATAAATTTATCTTGCTTAAGCTGTTCTTCTTTTTGTAGCTCTTTGGCAAAGATTAGAAAATTATCAATATCAGCATTTCGCAAATAAGAAATGTAAGCCACTTTTTTATCTTGCGGAATTACTATTGGAGCGAGATTCTGCTCTAAGCAAGAATAAACCATTAAAAGTCGCCCACTTCTACCATTGCCATCGCTAAATGGGTGGATTCTCTCAAATTTGATATGGAAATCCAAAATCGCTCTAAGTTTATCATCGTCATTTTTATAATTACTAAATCTATAATATAGATTATCAATTATATTTTTCATCTCTGTAGCCACCAAATAGGGCTTTGTAGGCTCAAAATCTGCTCCTATAATGATATTTTCTATAGTTTTAAAACTGCCATTATTATAAATTAAATCTTGCATAATAATTTTATGAAAATCCTTGATAAGCTCGTTATCTAGCTTAGTTTGTTTTCTAAGATTGTCGATAAAAAATGGCAGCACGAATTTATAATTTCTAATTTCATAAAATTCCTGCTCTCTTACAGCTCGTGGGATATAGCCATCTAGGATAATTGAAGCACTATCGTTTTGAGATAGTGTATTCCCCTCAATGGCTGTGCTATGATGTGCCATACGAACACATAAATCAAGCATATAGCTTTCATTATTGATTATATTTGGCATTATTTTCCCCTTGATATTTACTTGCAATTATAATACTTAATTACTAAAGCTTGGGAATTTATGCTTTTTAAACTTGTAATTTCCTTGCTTCTCATCTTAATTATTTTATATTTTATTTTAATCTAAAAATCTCTAAAAATATTTAAAATTTCAGCAAAAACTAAAGTTGGGGAGGGGTAGAATTGCAGAGATTTAATGTGCTTTGAGTATTTTGGCAAAAAATAGGCTTTTGGAGATTCACAAAAATATAGCGATAAAAAAGTCCAAACTAGCGATAAAAGCGGGGGAATCTAGATTCGCAAAATCTAAAGCCATAAAAGAATCCGTTAAAGATGATGTCCCTAGTTTATTTTAAGATTCTTGCTTTTTGTAGAATCTCCCCACTTATTTAGATAAATCTTATTTCAAAAGCGATATAAAATTTAGAATCTAAGATTCCACTTAATTTTATTTCCACACCTCTAGAATCTAATTTAGATTCTAGTTTATAGCGTTATTGTGCGGGTTTAAATAAATACGCAAAAGCCGAATCTGCTTTTAGATAGCTACTCAAATCATTATAAGGCACTAAGATACGAATATCACCTGCAGCATATGGGGCAATCTCATAAGTATTCCAAATAAAAATAATCCCCTTAGAGGAAACAAAAAATACATTAGGTAACACTTTTAGCGGAAGTGCATCTGAAAAAATATTATCTTTTTGGGATTGTAGATATGGATTAAGTGTTGATAAAAACTGCTCTTTATTTTGCTCGTTTATATCAAGTAAATCACTAATTTTATTAGATATTTTATCCCCATTTGCCAAAGAGTAAGCCTCCATTGTGTTACTAGTGGCACCGTGAGCTCCGCCACGATAATTATATACGATATTAGAAAAAACAAGAATCTTATCATCGATATAATCTACACTAGAATTTTGTATAGATTGCGTGTTGTATTTAAAACCTTCATCTTTTTGATATTTTTCAAAGTTTTTTACAGCTTGGCTATTTAATTTTTCTTTTAAATCATTGATATTAGTAGCACTATACGCAAATGCAGCATTTAACTTATCCTTGGAGGCAATATCTTGTGCGATAAATGGCGACTCCAACACTTCCTCATATAATATACTTACATCATCGCCAGATTGTTTTATATCTTTTGTAGTTGTAAATCCAGCTTTTGCAAAAGCCACTTCATTTAAACCCTTAGAATATTCTTTAAAATAAAAAGGTTGATTTTTGTAAATACTATTTTGCTCCCAAGTGCTAATCTCAGGCTCATATTGAAAAACCGCATTCCAAGCACCACTTACAATTAAATCTCCATTTGCATCTTTTGCAAAATGTATTGTTTTAGAATCTAATGTAACGGAAATATACTCCTTTGCATTAATTTTCTCATTCCAAACATCTGGTAGGCGAATCTCCGCAATCAATGGCACTTGACTATCTCCTGTTTTATTATACATTGGTATTGCTTCTTTGATGTGTAAATAAGCCATTTGTTTATCTTCACCAATCTTACCTTCTAAAAGATAGAATCTCTCCTCGCCATCTACTAATACTACTAAATCTCGCACTCCTTTAGAATCTAGCAAATCTTTAGATTCCAAAGATTGGGTATTATCATCGGTATTTTTATTGTTACTACAAGCTACAAAGCCGATTGTCATTAATATTAATGTAGCGAGAATCCATATTTTATTTTTCATTTTATTTCCTTAATTTAAAACTGATTTTAATAGTATATAATAACAAATCTAAAAATATAAAAGGAAAATCAATGAAAATGAAAAATATGGGGGGGGGTAGATAGTAAAAACCAAGATTCTACAAAGCTAGATTCCCAAACATTAGTTTCTATAAATCCAAGTAAATCTTATTTATTATACAAAATCAAAGCAAAATTAAAAAATATGCTAAAGCGATTATTTAATCTCACTCCCGCTGGATACAAGCTAAAAGCACTAGATTCCAAAATCAATCAAAATTTCAATGCCACGCTAAAGTTTATACCCCAGCCAATGTTGCAATATCTAGAAGTCTATATAACTGAGCATTGCAATCTAAATTGTAAGCATTGTGCGCCATTTTCACCCATTGCCAAAAAAAGCTTTTATAGCGTGGAGATTTTTAAAAATGATATGGAACGATTAAGTTTGCTTAGTAATAGATTGCTATGTAAGCTAAGAATCCTAGGCGGTGAGCCACTTTTACACCCTGAGTTAGAGCAACTTTTAAAAATCGCAAGGGAGAATTTCCCAAATACAAGCATTGATTTAGTAACAAATGCCATTTTATTACCAAAGCAAAAAGATAGCTTTTGGCAGACTTGTAAGGATTATGATATTGCCATAACGCCAACAAAATATCCAATTAAAATTGATTTTCAAACCATTGAAAATAAAGCAAAGCAATTTGGCGTCAAATATAAATATAATAATGGTGGCGAGGTAGAGAAAAGGCTTTTTTACCAACCACTTGATTTACTCGGCACACAGAATCCCGTAATAATGTTTGCTAAATGTGCGTGGGCAAATGGCTGTATTGGGCTTGATAATGGCAAACTATATACCTGCCCTTATCCTAGGAGTATTAAAAATTTTAATACATATTTTAAAACAAATCTAATAGTAGATAAGAGGGATTATATCGATATTTATGAAGCAAAAAATATGGATGAGATTTTGAGATTTCTAGCTAAGCCTATTCCATTTTGCAGATATTGCGATTTGAATAGATTGACTTGGGATAATAAATGGGAGAGAAGTAAAAAGGATATAAGCGAATGGAGCTAAAATCTATAAATTTTTATTTAAAGGCTAATAGTTGTTTATAAAATTTAGATTGCGAATCTTACGACAAAATCTAAATATCGCTTAAGCACATTTAGTTAAAGCCATTATTACGCGTCTACGAACTGCTCTACGAATGCAGATTGGATTCTATAATGGTTTGGTAAATGTAATGCGGAGTCTTCTACCCAGCGAGGGCGAACTATCTCGAATATTAGAATTGCTAAAAATATAAGTCCTAATACTCGTAGAATCGACATTATAAATTTCATTGAATTTACCTTTATTAAAATTTATTATTCAAAAGCACCTTTTATAAAGCCACTAAAGGCAACTTGCATTTTTAAAAAAGCGAAATCTAATTGATAGAATTTGGTTAATAGAATCTTAAGCATAGAATCCTAAATTAGTGGAATCTCGCCCAGCCGAATCTCGTGGGTGGAATTCTAAATTTATAGAATCTAGATTAGATTCCCAAGCACAGAATCCCATAACCAGCCCAGAATCCGCCTTTAAATCGCCAAAAACTACTTTAAAACGCTACTTTTTGGGCGTAACCAAGATATTTACATATCTGCCCTCTAGGACCGGCTTGTCCTCGATATTTGCCTCTTCTTGTATCATCTCCATAATTTTATACAGCACATTAAAGCCCTGCTTTGGGTCAGCCATCTCACGCCCTTTTAGAAAAACGCGGAATTTGACATGCTTGCCGTCTTGCAAAAATTCCTTAGCGTGTTTGACCTTGTAATTAATGTCATTTTGTGCGATTTGCGTGGAAAGCTTGATTTCTTTTATCTCAATTTGCTTTTGCTTTTTTCTTGCTTCTTTGATTTTTTTCTCTTTTTGGTAGCAGAATTTACCATAATCCATAATCTTACACACCGGAGGCTTCGCATCTGGCGAGATTAGCACCAAGTCTAAGCCCTCTTCATCTGCCAACTTCAAAGCTTCTTTTGTATTTATAATGCCTAATTGGCTTCCATCACTCCCCACACAGCGGATTTCATCGAATCTTATTTCATTATTCAGTAATGTTTCTTTACTCAAAAATGCCCCTCTTTCATTTCTTTATCAATCTTATTCAAAAATTCCTCCTCGCTTAGATTATATTGCGTTTTTTCTCGCCTATCGCGGACTGCCACCGCTTTTGCTTCTACTTCCTTATCGCCGATTACCAAGATATAAGGCACTTTTTGCTTTTCTGCGGTGCAAATGCGTTTATTTAGGCTCTCATTCTTGGTGTTTGTCTCGGCGTAAGCACCGATTTCCCTTAGTTTCAATTGCAAGATTCTAGCATATTTTTCACATTCGCTATTAATTGGGACAATTATGGCTTGAGTTGGTGCGATAAATAGCGGAAATTCCCCGCCGTAATGCTCTGTGAGTATGGCGATAAATCGCTCGAAACTCCCCAAAATCGCCCTATGAATCATAACTGGCTGTTTTGGCGAATTGTCCTCATCGATGTATGCGAGATTGAAGCGATTTGGCAAGTTCATATCAATCTGCACCGTGCCACACTGCCATTTTCTGCCTATTGCGTCCGTTATCTTAATGTCAATCTTTGGTCCATAAAACGCCCCTCCGCCCTCATCAATGCTATAATCAATATTATTTGCTTTTAGAATCTCTTTTAGTGCATTTGTAGATTCCACCCAAACCTCGTCGCTGCCGATATATTTCTCTGGTTTGGTAGAAATCTCCATTTCATACTTAAAGCCAAAAATCTCCATTATCCTACTTGCAAATTTCACAATAGATTCAATTTCACTTTTTATTTGATTTGGGCGACAGAATATATGTGCGTCATCTTGGGTGAATTCCCGCACACGCAAAAGTCCGTGTAAAACGCCACTTTTTTCGTGGCGATGCACCACGCCATACTCGTAGAATCTAAGCGGCAAATCGCGATAGCTCCTAACATCGCTTTGATAGACCTTGATATGCCCTAGGCAGTTCATCGGCTTTATGCCATACTCGATATTATCAATCGTGGTGAAATACATATTTTCTTTATAGTTTTGATAATGTCCGCTGATTTTCCATAAATCGCTTTTCAATATCTCTGGACCCCGCACTGGCTCGTATTCTTGGTTGATTAAGGCACGCGTTAGGATATTTTCGATATTTCGGCGGATTCTCGCTCCCTTTGGTAGCCAAATAGGAAGCCCCGCTCCAATATCCTCATCAAAGGTAAATATCCCTAGCTCATTGCCTAGCTTTCGGTGGTCGCGCTTTAGGGCTTCTTCCACCATAAAGTTATAAGCCTTTAGCGCCTCTTTTGAAGCAAATGCAATGCCGTAGATTCTAGTTAGCATTTCTGCACTCTCATCGCCTCCAAGATAGGCTCCGGCAAGTTTTGTAAGCTTAAAATGCACCAAAAGATTTACATTTGGGATATGGGGACCACGACATAAGTCCTCAAAATCATCTTGGGCGTAGGTGCTGAAAGTATCGCCGTCGATATTTTTCATCACTGCCATTTTTAGCTCATCACCGCTAAACCGCCTAAGCGCCTCGCTTCTATCCATATATTCTTTTTTGATTTCGCAAGGCTTTTTAGCAATCTCCCTCATCTTGGCTTCGATTTTTGCTAAATCCTCTATGCCGATTTTCTCATCGACCTTAAAATCGTAATAAAATCCCTCATCTACAACAGGACCCACGAAAAACTTCGCATTCGTGTAAAGCTGCTTTATTGCTTGAGCCATTAAATGTGCACAAGAGTGGCGGATAATGCTTAATGCGTCGCTTGAATCGTCAAAATATATTTTTTGATATTCATCAGTGTTAAATTTCAATTCCTCTGCTGTTTGTAAATCAAAGATTTTATTATCTTTTTTAAATCCTATTAATTCGCTCAAAGTTCGTTATGCCTTTAAAATTTGGGTTTTAAAATTTTCAAAAATCCTCAAAGATTCTCGCAAATTTTAAATTTTGCAAATGCGTTTTTATTTTTTTTTAATGGTGCCACGATTGGACGCTGAAAACAACGACTTCTACCATGTCCCCGGCTAAATTTGCTTGTAAAAACTTAATTTTCAAATATCGGCTGTAAAATTAAAATCAATATTTAAAAATGTAAAAATGGTGGCCACGATTGGACTCGAACCAACGACCACTACCATGTCAAGGTAGTGCTCTACCAACTGAGCTACGCGACCATAATACGGCTTGGCTTTTTGCGATAAAAAACAGACGATTCTAATAAAACACCATTTTTTAACATTTCGTTTTAAGATTAGTTAAAAATCTAAGGCGAAGTATTTTTGATTAGAAATTGGGGTTGTGAAGCTTCGAGCCTTTGAAATAAGGCTAGACGCCTATTGAAAAGGCAAGAAGCGAACTCCCTAATTTATCGCAAAAAGACAAGCCAAAAATAAAGCGGTAATTATAGCAAATAAAGCTTAATTTTTTACTTTTTTGCCTTAATTTGGCAAAAAATATAATGGCAAATCATATAAAAAATGCAGATATTTATGACAGAATCTGCAAAGTTAAACACCGCGAAATTAAAGCCAAAATGCCAAAAAATATAATCTACAACGCCCTCGTGCGTGAATCTATCGACCAAATTCCCAAACCCAGCACCAATAATCATACCAAGCGGCAAATAATAATCGCTAAAAAAATCCTCGCTTTTTAAAATGAGAACAATCATCACGCAAAGCAAGGCGAGCAAAATCCACTTTAGCCACGCCCCAAAAAAGCTCCCAAGCGAGAATGCAACGCCTTTGTTGAAAACTAGCACGATGTCGATTATTTGCGATTGCCAAATGGGATTTGCGAAAGTGGCGTAATGCAGAATAATGATTTTTATGATTTGGTCTATTAGAAAAATGGCGATTCCGGCGATAAAAAAGGCGATTTGGATTCGGCTGGAGTTTGGATTCTGCTTGGAATCTTTGGAATCTAGATTCTGCTTTAGATTCGTAGAATCTCGCCCTAAATTAGAATCTAAATTTCGCCCAAGATTCACGGAATCCGCAGAAAGCCCCCAAATCTTACGCAATTTCCCCATTCCCTAGCAAATCTCTTTTTTAAAAAATGCCACCAAATCGCTCAAAGTAGATTCTAGCTTCGCTGGATTCTTGCCCTCTAGCAAGATTCTTAGCTTATTTTCGGTGCCAGAGTAGCGGATAACATGGCGGATTTCAGGCGAAATCAGCTTCAAATAGCCATTTTCCAAAGTAGAAAGTGGCTTTTTAACCGCCACATTGATATTTTTCTGCACTTGCGGATATAGCTCAAATGGGTTGAGAATCTCGCTACTTTTTTTATTATGCTTCACCATTAACGCCAAGACTTGCAAGGCACTCACAATGCCATCGCCCGTCTTGGAATAATCGCTAAATATGATATGTCCGCTCTGTTCGCCACCGAAATTATAATTATTTTTTATCATCGCCTCTAGGACGAATTTATCGCCCACATTCGAGCGAATTAAATCGATTTTTTGCTTTTTTAGGAATTCCTCCAACGCCAAATTACTCATTATCGTGCTTACAATGCCGTTATTTAGGAGATTTTTCTCATTTTTCAAAAACAACGCCAACGCCCCTAGAATCTTATCTCCATTCACCACTTCGCCCTTATCATCGACCACGACTAGCCTATCAGCATCACCATCAAGGGCGAATCCCACATCAGCACGAAACTCCACGACTTTTTTACTCAAATTTTCCGGATGCATCGCACCGCAAGATTCATTGATATTGTAGCCATTTGGCTCGTCGTTTATGGTGATTACATCAGCTCCAAGCTCGTTAAATATGATTGGAGCGACCTTGTATCCAGCTCCATTCGCGGTATCTACGACTATGCGGATATTTTTTAGGTTTAGATTCTTTGGAAATGAGTTTTTAATATGCACGATGTATCGCCCGACAACATCGTCGATTCGCTTTGAGTAGCCGATTTGTGTGCGAGTTTTAAAGTGGCTTTTCATAAAATCTATATCATTAAAAATCTGCTCGATTTGCTCTTCCTTGCTCTCATCAAGCTTGTAGCCAGAATGGTCAAAAAACTTTATGCCATTATCATAAAATGGATTATGCGACGCAGATATCATAATCCCCGCATCACACCGCATATCTTCGGTCAAAAAGGCAATCGCCGGAGTCGGCATAGGACCGATTTGGATTACATTATATCCAAGCGAGGTTAGAGCCGACACCATCGCATTTTCAATCATATATCCGCTCCGCCTCGTGTCCTTGCCAATTAGAATCTTATTTGTATTTTTCTTAAAATAGATTCCAGCCGCTAGTCCCGCTCTAAGGGCAGTAAATGGCGTTATATCCTTCCCAGCTTCGCCACGAATCCCATCTGTGCCAAATATTTTCATTCAATCGCCTTAAAAAATAAAGTAAAAATTATGCAATTCTAGCCAAAAAGTAATTAAATTTTAATTTTGCTTTAAATAAAAAAGTGGCAAAATACTAGCTTTTAATTTTATCTTTTAAGAGGAATAAATGGCAAATCACAAATCAGCAGAAAAGCGAATTAGGCAGACGCTAAAGAAAACTAAGCGAAACAGATTCTACAAAACCAAGATGAAAAATATCATTAAAGATGTGCGTGAGGCAGTCTCAAATAACGACATAGAAGCCGCAAATAACGCACTTAAAGTGGCAAACAAGAATCTTCATAAATTCGTAAGCAAGGGGATTTTATCCAAAAATACCGCTGCTAGGAAGGTTTCACGGCTAAACGAGAGCGTTAAGAAAATCGCAAAAGCTTAAGCGATTTTGTGGCTTGAAAAAGTGCTTTAAAGTGCTATTTAACGCCAAATTTAAAGCCACTTTAAACGCCCAATTTAACGCCAACAAGCTGGAATCTAAATGATTATAGATAAACTTCTCCCACTAATCGAGCGATACGACGCAATCACCGCTGAGCTACTCAAGCCGGAGGTCGTATCAGACATCAAACTCCTTAGCAAACTCACCAAAGAGCAGAGCGACCTAAACGACCTAGTCCAAAAAGCTAAAGAATATCTCTCCACGCTAGAATCTATCGAGGGCAATAAAAGTTTGCTTGATGATAAGGATTTAGGCGACTTGGCGAAAGAAGAAATTAAGATTTTAGAAGCTAAAAAAGCCGAGCTAGAAGAGGAAATTAAGATTCTCCTTATTCCAAAAGACCCAAATAGCAATCGCAATGTCTACTTGGAGATTCGTGCTGGGACTGGGGGCGATGAGGCTGGAATCTTCGTGGGGGATTTATTCAAAGCGTATGTGAGATATGCGGAATCTAAGGGCTGGAAAGTCGAAATTATGAGCTCAAGCGAGAATAATGTCGGCGGATACAAAGAGGTAATCGCCCTAATTAAGGGCAATGCCGTATATTCTCACCTAAAATACGAGGGCGGCACACATAGAGTGCAAAGAGTGCCAGACACCGAGTCGCAGGGGAGAATCCACACTTCGGCAGTAACCGTTGCCATTATGCCAGAGGTCGAAGATGTGGATATAAATATCAATCCAAGCGATTTGAAAGTCGACGTTTTCCGCTCTGGTGGACATGGCGGACAGAGTGTGAATACCACAGATTCAGCTGTGCGAATTACGCATATCCCAACTGGCATTAGCGTCTCAATGCAAGATGAGAAATCCCAGCATAAAAATAAAGATAAGGCAATGAAAATCCTAAAGGCTAGAATTTACGAGCTAGAGCTAGAAGCGAAAATGCAAGAAGCAGGGAAAAATCGCAAAGAGCAAGTCGGCAGTGGCGATAGAAGCGAGCGAATCCGCACTTATAACTACCCGCAAAATCGCCTAACCGACCATAGAGCTGGAATTACGCTTTATAGCTTGGAAGAGATTATGCTTTCTGGCAACTTGGACTTGGTGATTAACCCGCTGTTGGCGTTTATGCAGAGCCAAAGCGTGGGGGAAATTTAGGGCGAATTTGGTGCGATTTATTGCTTTCTATGCATTTTAGGATTTTAAATAAGATTCTATATTTGGCATTTTTTAGATTCTAAGATTCTATATTAGATTATTTCCTATTTTCCCCTAATACCCCATATTAGCCAATATTTTATACCATTCCACATATAATCGCTTTTAGTAATTTTACATTCTTTAACAAAGTAGCAAATATGGTTTATAATGCATTTTTAAAGTGGGTTTTATAGCGATTGTTGGCTCAATACAGAAATTTTCCGTTGCCATTCAATTTAAAATTCTATGTGGAGTTGGATAAAAAACTCGAAAAAAAGCAAAACACCAGCTTAAATGGTAGTATTTAAAAAAGGAAAATTAGCCAAATCTTCCTAAAGGATAGATTTATCGTAATTACGACCTAAGTTTTCATAGACGCAAAACTTAGGAAAAGAAATATAGAATCTTGGCAAGATTCTCGCATAAAATTATTTTAAGCTAGATTTTTGTAAGAATCTAGCTTTTAGCAAAATTTGCACTTAGATTCAACGTTTCCTATTAAAATAAATATAAACTATCATTTGCTTTTTTGCTATTTTTCTCATAATCTTTAATGAAATTAAACACTTTTTCAAGGGTTTTTTCGCCTATACCATTAACTTCTTTAAGAGCACTCATTCTGCAAATATCATCTCTGCTTAATAATGCTTCTTTTATTTTTCGAATCTCCGTTATTCTAATCTTGGTTTCTTTTTTGATAAATTCATCTTCTAATTTTAGAAATTTATTCTTGAAGTTGTCATATAAATCATCTTTGGCTATTGGGTTGAATTGCCATATTTCCACAGGAATATCAACTTTTGCTAAATATTTTTTGCTTGGAAGTTTCCAATGATATTTTGTGGGAAAATTTAAGATATATTCATATTGTTCATTATCTTTGCCTAATTTTATATATCCTTGTAAATTATGTTTCGCCAGATTCTAAGCTATTTTTCACCAAGATTCCAAAATAGATTCCAGCCAAATCCAAGCTAGATTAATCCAATTTTACACCAAAGCCAAAGATATTTTTAAGCCAAGCTACACGCTCAAAAGCTATTCAACAGCTTATATCCACAAAATGCTTTTTAATTGAGCTTTGTCGATAATTGCCATCGCCATATTAGGGTTATTATAAGATTGATAATTTTGATTATTTTACTTGATAGAGATTTTAAACTTAAATTCTATTTACCCACCAACTGCATTTTGAGTGCCGCCACTTCCCCCACCAAAAAATCCGCTTCTTCCAGTGCTTGATGTGGCTCTACCTGTGCTCGCTGTATTTCTTGCGGCACTAAATGAATTTTTACTTCTTTCGTATGCTTGTGGGCTTTTGTAATTTGTTCTTTGTTGGGATTGATAATTTTGATTATTGAATAATTTACTTCCTATCCAGCTACCGACGATAGCTCCAGCCGCAGATGCAAGTATGGCTTGACCGAGAGATAGTCCTGTTCCTGTGGGATTTGTGAGCTCGGAAGTTCCATTATCTATTTTCTTTTCTTCCTCTTGTAGCATTTTATCAATCTCTTCTTGTGAGAGCATTCGCTCTGTGCCATCTTTTGCTTTTAATAATACTCTTGTGGTTTCACTTGGATATTCTTCGAGTATTTTATAGCTACCATCTTGTTGCTCTTCGATAACTACAAATGCACCTTTTTTGACGCTATTAGCAACATTTGCTTGATTATTATTATCTTGCGTATTACAACCTGTTAATGCTAATAATGCACCAATGCCGATACTACCTATAATCCCATATTCACCAATTTTTCTTATATGCTTCATATGTTATTTCTCCCTTATGCTAGATTATCGAATCTTAGCTTTGCACCGCCAAGTATGTGAAAATGTAAATGTGGCACTTCCTGTCCACCATCAAATCCAATATTTGAGATTACCCTATAGCCTGTTTTATCAAGTCCAACTTTTGTTGCGACTTCTTGTATAAACTCGCTTAGTTTTCCTAACATTGCAGAATCCGCACTATGAAAATCCTTAATACAAACTTTCGGTATAGCAAGTATATGGATTGGGGCTTTTGGATTAATATCATAAAAGGCTAAAAAATCATCATTTTCCAAAACTTTTTTTGATGGAATCTCACCACTTACAATTTTTTCAAATATTGTCATTTATCGCACTCCAAAAATTTTTAATTTAGTATTATTCTACATTATTAATTAAAATTTTATAAAGTTTTGTAGAGTAAATATAGATTTATTCATAATGGAATAAATATTGCTTAATACCAACTATAAATTTTATAATTTTTAGGAAGGATTCCAGAATGGCTATTTTTGAAATAAGCAAAGCTTATGGTATCGTAAATAAGGCGTTAGATTACCGCTCTTTGAGACAGGATTTAATCGCTAGTAATATCGCAAATGTCGATACGCCCTTTTATCGCCCCCAAGATATAGATTTTGAATCTTATTTGGCAAAAGAAGCAAATAGGGTTTTTAAAAATATTTCTTCAAATGAATTAGAACTAGCTAGGACAAACAAAGGTCATATGATGCCATTTGATTTGAGTGATAATAAAGCTAGTATTTTTTATAGAGATGGGCATTTAGCTAGAAATGATGGAAATAGTGTCGATTTAGATGTTGAGACAAGTGAGCTTAGCAAAAATACCGTTATGTATAATGCATTAATTAATGCAAATAAAAAACATAAGAGTATTTTTTCATATGCTTTGGAATCTTCTAAAAATATTTGAATGAGGAGTTTATAATGGCTTTTTTAAGTAGCTTTGATATAAGTGGCTATGGATTATCAGCACAAAGATTTAGAATAAATGTCATTTCTTCAAATATTGCAAATGCGAATACAACAAGAACAGACGAAGGCGGAGCATATAGACGAAAAGAAGTTATTTTTAAGGCATTTGATTTTAACAAAGAATTAAATAAAAAATTAGGTGAAAATAATAATTTATTGGAATATGAAGACCCACTAAATGAGGGCGTTTATGGCAAGGAACCAAAGCCAAATATTATGAGCGTTTATGTGGATAAAATAGTGCGTGATGATAGAGCACCTATTATGAAATATGAGCCCGGACACCCAGATGCCGATGCAAATGGATATGTGGCGTATCCAAATGTAAATCCAGTGATAGAAATGGCTGATTTGATAGAAGCTACAAGAGCTTATCAAGCAAATGTCGCTGCCTTTCAAAGTGCAAAAAATATGGCAAATAATGCTATAATAATGTTTCAAGCATAAATTTTTAAGGAGATTCCATCTTGGCAGATATAAAATTAGATAATTTAAACATTGGCAATATAACCCCTAATATAGGAAATACTCAAAAAGTTCCAACAAAAAATTTTATGGATACAATGAAAGAGGTTATTGATGAGGTAAATACACAGCAAAAAACTTCAGAGCAAGCTTTAAGTGATGTTGCCACAGGACAAGTGAAAGATTTACATCAAGCTGCAATTGCAATAGGCAAAGCAGAAACTAGTATGAAAGTAATGCTTGAAGTCCGGAATAAGGCTATTAATGCCTATAAGGAAATCTTAAGAACACAAATTTAAAAACCATAAGTATAATTATTAATGCAAGATTATAGAGATTTGAATGTTAATGATAATATTGAAGATAATAACTCCAATGAGGATTCTACTGATAAATCACAAAATGCGATAAAAGACCGCTCAAATGGCATTATCCTTATATTTTTCTTTCTATCATTATGCTTAATTTTATTTGTAGTTATAACATATTTTAAAATCTCCACACCAAGAAAACTCCCAACCATAGTATCTTCTAAAAAAGAAATATCACAAAGGGGAACTATTTATAGTAATGATGGCTTTAATCTAGCAAGTAGCAAGAAATTATATAAAGTTAGTGTTATGAAAAAGAGTATAGACCCAGATAAAATGGATTTGTTTATACGACTTTTTTCTATTTATAGCGGTATGGATGAAAACTATGTAGCAGATAAATTGAATGGTAATGGAAATATTATTTTATCTTATAAAGTAAGCCCCAAAACAGCATTGAATCTAAAACAACTTAATCAAAAATTAATCAAATATGGCATTTTTCGCTCCTATGAGGAAAATGGCAGGGTTATGCCAAAGTTTGGTTTAAGTATTGAGATTAGTGGAGAGAGCAGGGATTATTTATATAAAGACTTAATAGAGCCTATTTTAGGATATACAAATAAACTAGAAACAGATGGATTTACAAAACCTAAGGGGATAAAAGGGGTAGAAAAATTCTATGATTCTACCTTAGAATCTAAACAAGATGGATTATATAGGGGAAATAGAGATATAGGATTTAATATTATTTTATCCAAAGACGCCACATTAAAGCAAAAAATTGACGGACAAAATATCGTTCTTACCATATCTTTAAAACTCCAAAAGAAAATAGAAAGCATATTAGATGAAGCAGCAAAAGACCTAGAATCTAGAGAAATTGCTGTTGGGATTATGGATTCTAATACAGGTAAGATTCTAGCCCTTGCTTCAAATCAGCGATTCGACCCTAAAAATATTAGTGCGAATGATTACTCAAAACTTAATCCTAGCTTTGTGGAAACCTCATTTGAGCCCGGAAGTATAATGAAACCCGTTATTTATGCACTTTTATTAGAAAAACGATTAGTTACTCCACATGAGATTTTTAATGTCTATAATGGCGTTTATAAGCTTGGAAAATACACTATTAGAGATAGTATAAAACAGCAATATGCGAGTGCCGAAAATATCATAGTTTTATCAAGCAATGTAGGAATGGTGCAAATGGCACAAAGACTCGATGATAGGACTTATTATAATGGGCTTAAAGCCTTTGGATTCTCATTTCCTACAAATGTTGATTTACCATATGAAAAAGATGGATTAATCCCATCTCAATCTACATTAAAATCGTATGTTTATAAAGGTAGCGTATCTTATGGATATGGAATGCGTGTTACTTTTCTACAAATGCTTCGTGCTTATGCGGTTTTTGCTAATGGTGGATATTTGGTTACCCCGTATTTAAGGGATTATACATTATCTCAACATAATAAAAAAATCAATATTAATAAGCCTGATTCTAAGATAGAAATACTTAGCGTATATACTGCCGATACGATGCAAAACACACTTATAAAAACTGTTGAGGACGGAACTGCAAAGAAAACAAAAGTTGATGGCATTATTGTTGGTGGGAAAACAGGAACAGCAAGAATCGCAGATAAAGGCAGATATAGCGACAAATATATAGGTTCATTTTTTGGTTTCGCGAAAGATGAAAAATCAAATTATACTATTGGTGTTGTGGTATTTGAATCTAGTGCAAAAAGTAGCTACTATGCTTCGCAAACTGCCACTCCTATCGCAAAAGAAGTTATTGAGATTCTAATACAAGAGGGATATTTAAAACCGGAAAATCAAAATCTAAATAAAATAATATCTATAAAATAAGCTAAAACAAGGTAGAAATATCAAAAAAATATCCAAAAATCCCACTAAAAATATATATAGAAATATTAAAAATCTCCCACCACAAACACAAAAGTTGGCTCAAATATTTTTTAAAAATGGCTATAGATTATTTTTAGTAGGTGGCTGTGTGCGGGATTTTGCCCTAGATATTATCCCAAATGATTTTGATTTGGCTTCTGCAGCTACACCAAATACGATGATTGAAATATTGAGTGATTATAAGATTTTTAGAAATGGCGAGCAATACGGCACAATTGGCGTTATAATCGATGAAATAAAATTTGAAATTACCACTTTTCGAAGTGAGGATAATTATATCGATAATCGCCACCCAAACAACATTTTCTTTCAAAATAGTATTTTAGAGGATTTAAAAAGGCGAGATTTTACTATAAATGCCCTTGCTTATGATATTTTGGATAATAAAATTATTGATGAATTTAATGGAATCTTGGATATTTCAAATGGAATCTTGCATTGTGTTGGGAATCCTAATGATAGATTTGTAGAGGATTCCCTTAGGATTTTAAGGGCTTTTGCATTTTGTTCTAGATTTGATTTGAATCTTTGTGATGATGTATTAACCGCAATTAAGACACATAAACATTTATTAGAATATATTAGTATGGAGAGAATTAGGAATGAAATAATTAAGATTTTAGAGGGTAAAAATCCCAAAAAAGCCTTAAAGATTATGCGAGAATGCGATATTTGTGAGATTGTAGAAGTATTACCAAAAAATATTAATTTACTTCATTGTAATAGCAGAATCTACTTTTCATTTTTATTCTTTAAAAATATAGATTTTTTAAATATAAGATTAAAAGAGAAAATATACCTAATGCAAGAAATTTTTACACGATTAATAACACCAAAAACATTTAAAAAACGGGAGATTCTACTATCAAAACTATCATTTGAATTTGGATTAGAAAATCTAGAATATGCCCTAAAAGCCAAGTCAAAACTAAATAAAAATACAAGAAAATTAAAAAAAGCATTCAAAAAAGATTCTATGTCAAAAAAAATAAATCTAAAAATTAATGGCTATGATTTGATAAATCTAGGAATCTCAGCTAAAAATATCGGGCAAATTAAGCAGAATTTAGCAATGCAAGTATTAGAAAATCACATTAAAAACCAGAGAATCTCACTTTTAAAAGAAGCAAAGATTCTTATAGATTTAATAGAGCATTCACCCAAATAATCATAAATAATTTTTGGTTTGTGATTAGAATCTAAGCAAATATTTGGATATTTTAAAAAATGGATAAGAAATATAGTTTCAAATAAGTTTATTTTATAAGCTAAAATTATGGGATATTGTGATATTATTGTCGTTTTTAATTAAAAAAAGGAGTTTTGATGCCTAAGATGAAAACAAATCGAGGTGCTGCAAAAAGATTCAAGGTTAAAAAGAATCTAATCAAGCGAGGAGCGGCGTTTAAAAGCCATATTTTAACGAAAAAATCCCCGCAAAGAAAAGCGAATCTAAATGCACCACATTATGTCGATGAGACAAATGTAAAACAGGTCAAAAAGTTATTGTGTATGGCGTAAGCCTAAATCCCCCATATTGGGCAAGTGAAGCAAAAAGCAAAAGCTACCACCTAAAAAATAAATAAAGGTAAAGGATAAAAAATGAGAGTAAAAACAGGTGTTGTTCGACGACGACGACATAAAAAGATATTAAAACTAGCTAGAGGATTCTACAGCGGACGACGAAAGCATTTTAGAAAAGCAAAAGAACAATTAGAGCGAAGTATGTGTTATGCATTCCGCGATAGGAAACGCAAAAAGCGAGATTTTAGACGATTATGGATTATTCGTATAAATGCCGCTTGTAGGATAAATGATATAAGTTATTCTAAATTCATCTATGGATTAAAATTGGCAAATATTGAACTTGATAGAAAAGTATTAGCTGATATGGCAATAACTAATCCAAATTCATTTTCAAAAATAGTCCAAACTATCAAAACAAAATTATAATCTTATAGCATCTCTACTCTAGAGATGCCTATTATTCTATATTCCACAACTATAAATATCACTTCTAAATAAAGTAAATACTGCTTTATGTAAGCTAATTATTAACTTATATTTTATACAATATCACACAAATTACATTAATCAAATGATTTTTTGTATATTTAAAATTAAATAGTAGGTTGGAAATAATGGCAATAAAGACAATAGAAGATTTTGAGCTAAGCACTCAAGATAAGGAAAGTTATGAAAAATTTGCATCTTTTTATGAGCAGAATGATAAAAATAGCAATGAAAATAATCATTCTTCCACGCTAATAAAAGGCAAAATAATCAAAATAAATGATAATTCTGTGATGATTGATATAGGGCAGAAAATAGAATCTAATATGAGAATTGATGAAATAAAGAATGAAGCAGGTGAAGTTATCTTTAAAGAAGGCGATGAGATTGACTTAGTTATGAGTGATGTTAAAGGTCGCAAGAGGGTTTCTTACAAACAGGCATTAAAACAAGCTAAAATAAGGGAAGTTGTAGCAAAGATTAAAGATAATTATAAAGATATGATTATTGATGTTGAAATTATTAATAAAAACAAAGGTGGTTATATTGTAAAGTGGAAAGAAGAAGATGTGGAATGTTTTATGCCAAAACAATATTCTGCTATTAAGCTAAATACAAAAATATCATCAAAACCAATAAAGGTATGTATCATAAAAGTCGATGACAATGGAATAATAGTCTCAAGAAAAAAATATTTTGATGTAACAAATCAAAGAAAGAAAGAAAGAGTAGAAGAGGTTCTAGCATCAAATACCCCAATTAAAGGTGAAGTTGTAAATATCACTCCTTTTGGAATCTTTGTTAATATCGGTGATGTAGAGGGTTTAGTGCATTCATCTGAGATTTCTCATAAGAATTTTGTAAATCCAGCAAGTTTGTATAAAATCGGCGATGTGGTGATGGTAAAAATCCTAGAATATAATGAAGAAAAACAAAAATTATCTTTATCGATTAAAGCATTAAAGGACGACCCTTGGAATGATATAGAAAATCAATTAAAAATAGGATATACAATAAAAGCTGTAGTTAGTAGCATTCGTGAATATGGGGCTTTTGTTGATGCAGGAAATGATATAGAGGGATTCTTGCATATTACAGAAATTTCTTGGGAAAAAAACATTAAAAAACCTAATGACTACTTACAAATTGGACAAGAAATTGATGTTGAGATAATAGAGCTTGACCCTTCTAAAAAACGGCTTAGGGTTTCATTGAAAAAACTTTCTGACAAACCATTTACTCAATTTATTAAAAAATACAAAGAAGGTCAAGTATTAAGCGGGGAAGTAGCCACTATTACTGATTTTGGTGCTTTTGTTAGATTCAACAATATTGATGGATTATTACATAATGAAGATTTATCGTGGAATAAGCAAGAGAAATGCAAAAATATATTAAAAGTTGGAGATAAAGTTGAAGTTAAGATTCTAAAGATTGACAAAGATAATGAAAAAATATCATTAAGTAGAAAAGCCATTCTAGAATCCCCAGTAAGTATCTTTAGTAAAACACATAAATTAGGCGATATTGTATCTGGAAAAATCGTTGAGATTAAGGATTTTGGAATCTTTATTGAATTAGATAAAGATATTGATGCTTTAATAAAAAATGAAGATTTAATGCCACTTAAAAAAGATGAATTAAAAATTGGTGATAATGTAGAAGCAAGTATTGCAAATATCGATATAGAAAACAACAAAATACGATTATCGGTAAAAAAATTAGCAAGAAAAAAAGAGCAAGATGAGATAAAAAATTACAATAATAATGAAAAAATGACACTAGGAGACATCTTAAAAGATAGATTGAAATGAATTCAGTGATAAATATATTATTATTTTTCATTTTTATTATTATGTTGGCAACATTATTTATTGCTGTCAATATGTATATTGGCAAATTATCTATGGAGGATATTAAAACAAGCTTTATAGGTAGTGATTTTATACATATCAAAAATAAACCTAAAGATGATAATAAATCTACTTGGATTAGCTCCCTTGCTTCAAAAAATATAGCAGATTTTAGCTATCCTATTTCGGAGCTTGCTATCATTCTTGATTTTTCAAATGCAAAGAAAACAAATATATTGACCATAGAGAATCTAGATTCATATAAATTTTTTTGTTTAAATGAGATATTAAAAAATAATGATATAAAATTTGCATATACAAAAGTGGCAGATTTTGTAACATTAGATGTTGCTCTTAATAAAGAAGGCTTAAAAGAGACGCTCATAAACGAACTAAAAAAATACAATATTTCTTATCATATTAAATAAGATTAAAATAAGGATATAAGATGACAAAATACAAGATTATTGTTTGCGACCATATACATACTGCGGGATTGGATTTTTTAAAAAAACAAAATGATATTGAATTATTAGATTACTCCAATCTACCTAAAGATAAGCTTTTAACCAAGCTTAAAGATGCTGATGTAGCGATAACAAGAAGCTCAACAGAAGTTGGTGAGAAATTTTTGCAATCTGTTACAAATCTAAAGGCAATCGTTCGTGCTGGAGTTGGCGTTGATAATGTTGATATAGATACTTGTAGCAAAAAAGGTATTATTGTTATGAATGTGCCTACTGCAAATACTATTGCAGCAACTGAGCTAACAATGGCACATATAATAAATGCTGTAAGAAATTTTCCGGGTGCTGATAGGCAATTAAAAGATAATAGAATCTGGAAGCGAGAAGATTGGTATGGAACAGAATTAAAAGATAAAACACTAGGAGTGATAGGATTTGGCAATATAGGCTCAAGAGTGGCAGCTCGTGCAAAAGCCTTTGAAATGAATGTAATAGCATATGACCCATATCTAAAAGAATCTACAATGATTGATGCTGGCGTGAAATGTGCCAAACATTTAGATGATATTTTAAAATGCGATATTATCACAATCCACACTCCAAAAAATAGTGAAACAAAAAATATGATTAGCAAAAATGAAATAGCGAAAATGAAAGATGGGGTGATACTTATAAACTGTGCTAGGGGTGGTTTATATAATGAAGCCGATATACTAGAGGCTGCTAAAAGTGGTAAGATTCGGTGGATTGGGGTTGATGTTTTTGAAAAAGAACCAGCTATAAATAATCCTTTGCTTGATTTAACAAATATATATGTTACACCACATATCGGTGCAAATACATTGGAATCTCAGGAAAAAATATCCATTCAAGCTGCCACTACTGCTATAGAATCAGCTAGAGGAAGTAGCTATCCAAATGCACTAAATCTACCAATAAAAGAAAATGAGATTCCATATTTTGTAAAACCATATTTAGAATTATCACAAAAACTTGCATTTTTTATATCACAGATAACAAAAGGTGTTATTAGGACATTAAATATCACTTGTAGCGGTAAATTAACACCATATATAGAATCACTAGGCACATTCGCAACACTAGGAATGTTAAAGCACTCACTTGGCGATAAAATAAACTATGTTAATTCCTTATTTGTAGCAAAAGATAGAGGCATTAATATAAATATGGAAACAAAAGATAGCCTATCAAGTGTTTATAAAAATTTAATCACTATAGAAGTAATAACAACCGAAGGTAATATATCCATTAGTGGCTGTGTGTTTGATGATGATAAATTGAGGATTATAGATATTAATGGATTCTGCGTGGATATTGAACCAAGTGGCAAAATGATATTATTTAAAAATACCGATGTTCCGGGCGTTATTGGGAATATAGGGACGATTATGGAAAAACATAATATAAATATTGCTGATTTTAGATTAGGTCGCAATAATAAAGGAGAGGCTCTAGCAACTATTATAGTGGATAGCGATGTTGGAGAGGATATATTAGAAGAGCTCAAAAAGATAAAAGCCTGTATAAATGTAACCTATGCGATAATATAAAAAGCAAATTACCTTTAGGGAATCTTATAAGATTCCCTACTTTTTGCTTTCTTTTAGATATTTTTTTGCTAAATTATATATTTTATTATATACCTCATTGAAATCAACGCCATAAGAACGGGTATTTGCAATAGATGTTAGGAAATTCGTATCCCTACTCCATCGTGGTAATAAATGAAGATGTAAATGCTCGGGAATCCCAGCTCCCCCTGCGGATTTAATATTCATTCCCATATTGATACCACTAGCACCATAATCATACAAGATATTCATAGAATCTTGAGCAATGCTAAACATATTTAGCCAAATATTCTTAGGCAGTTTTTCTGGGGAATCTATATGCGACATAGGCACAATTAATATATGTCCGGGTGTATAGGGATATTTATTCATAACGATAAATAAATCCTCATTCCTATACACTACCATATTTTGAGTATCTAAATTAGGATTCTTAGCAATATCGCAAAATATACAATTACTTTCACTTTTAGAAAAATATTTCTCTCGCCAAGGTGCGTATAAAACATCCATTACAATTCCTTATATATAGCTAGGAGCGTCATTTGCGAATAAAATCAAATCTCCTTGTTTGCAAATACTGCTTAAGATATTATTTAGATTAGCCTTATCTTTGATAACAATCTTTTGTGCTTGGGATATATTTTGCGATAGAATCTTACTATTCAAATCACCTGTAATAATAGCTATATCAAATACACTATCTATTAAAATCGCAAGAGTAGTATTATTTGCTATGCTAGTTTCAACAAGCCCCGGAGTAACGATAATCTTTTTTCCACCTTTATGCAATGATGCAAGGCGAATGGCTTCTCTTATGCCATTTAGATTCCCATTAAAGCTATCATCTAAGATTATCTTGCCATTTGCTTCAATCTTTTCTAATCTATGCTCTATGGGTTGAATCTTTGAAACCAACTCTTGTATTTCCTTTGGCTTCATACCAAATCTAAGAGCAATCAAAATCGCCACTGATAGATTTGATATATTAAATGTGCCTAATATTTTGGTATGAAATGTGTAAAATTTATCATTTAGTTTAAGGGTAAATGTTGTTCCAGATAGATTACTATCTATATCGATAACCTCAGGAGGGAATGTCGTTATAGGTGCTGATACACCACTTGGAATCTCATTGTTTTTATATAAAAATACCTCTTTTAATCGTGAGCTTTGCAATAATTCATACTTGGTATTTTTAATATTTTCTAATGTTTTAAAATATGCCAAATGTGCCTCACCAATCTCGCCGATAATAGCATAATGCTGATTTAATAGATGTGATATTTTCGCTATATCACCTTTTTGTCTTGCACCTGCTTCTACGATATAAATCTCACAATCACTTTCCAAATTATTATTAATATCGCTAATTATGCCATTTATAGTATTTACACTTCGTGGCGTTGCGTAAGTTTTGTATTTCTTAGATAAAAGTGCATAAAGAAAATTTTTAATACTTGTTTTCCCATAGCTTGCCGTAATTGCGATAATGGATAGATTAGAAAATGAAGTAAGTTTGTCTATTGCTAGTTTTTCGTATTGCTTCATTATGATAAGTTCACTTATATAAGATGTAATAAGGGTTAATAATAGTGCTATAAATAATATATATTTGGTTATATCAAAATATATAAGAATGATAAAACTTATAAGTAAAAATATTATATATGTAGCAAAAAACCGCTTTATTCTACTAGTCCAAATGAGCTTTTTATCAAGTTTGCAATGCCATAATAAAAGTAAGATTATATGAATCACAAGATAAATATAAAAATAATTTCCCAAGATACAAAATAAAATAATAGGGATAATAAAATATATAAAATGCCATTTAATTTTCTTATGTTTGCTTATAATACGAAATACATTGTAGTTATACCATTGAAGATTCTGTGCTAAATAATATCCAATTGAAAACATAAAGATAATATTTACAATCTGTGCTAGTATATTATTACTTAACTCCATCATTTCCATTCACAATCCTATCTATTTTATTTGCATTATGTAAAAAAAAGTAATGGTCGCCCTCTAAAACATAGAGTTTAGAATGCTTCATTACACTATGAATCTTATTTGCCATATACAATGGCGTTATATAGTCATTTTCACCCCAAAATATAAAAGCCTTATTATGAAAATTGCCAAAAATATCACTAAAATCCTCTTTAATCACAATTTTCAATATTTCATACATATTTTGCGGTAGATTTAGTGCATCTTTTGTGCGAAAGATTCTGCTACTCACACCAAAGAAATTACATATTTTGGCTAATCTAATTTTTATTTTCGTTTTTAGACTCCTAACCTTAGGAATCCCCGCACTGCTAAGTAAAACTAATATTTTAGGATTTAGTAAAGTGGCGATTTTTCCACCGAAACTATGCCCGATTATTATTGTTGGTTTAATATCTATCTCAATTAAAAAAGATTCTATTATATTACGATAATCATTAGAATCTAAAATATATGAATTCGAGCTATTCCCAAATCCGGGCAAATCGATATAGAGATGATTGTAATTTTTAAAAGATTCCTTAAAACAATCTTGCATTAGCTCTTTATTCGCCCCCCAGCCGTGTAAAAACACTGCGAATGAATCCTTTTTATTATTTTGCATAATATAGCTAATATCAAACTCCATATTATTTAAAGAAATATGTTTTAATGCCATTATTTCCCTTTGATAGCCTGAATCTTGGAGATATATTTATATTGTATATTTAATACATCATTACTTGGTAGATTTATAGATAATGAATTTAGAATCCCCCCAAAATTTTCAAATAAATAGCACGCCATAGAGCCCGGAATGGGATTAATCTCATTTAAAAAAACCTCATCATTAATAGCAAAAAAATCGCATCTTATTAAAGAGCCCTCAAAACAATTTAAGTAAATCTTTTTAAAAGAATTTTTTATATTATCACGCAATGTATTGCTTATCTGTGCTTCTTGTAGCTTTTTAGTAGTGGCAAAATCCAAATATTTTTTATCAAAATCAAGATATTCATTTTTCTTAATTTCCTCAATAGTAGAAAACACAAATTCATCATTGATAATGCAACCAGCGAGATTATATTCCTTTATATCTGGAATAAACGATTCTACAACTACAGTATCATCAAATTCAAATGCACAATCTAATGCATAATCAATATCATCTATATCTTTTATAAGCGAGATTCCAATGGAGCTTCCAAGTCGTGCGGGTTTTAAAATTAGCGGAAGTGTTAAATCCATATTGCTATAATCATCGCCTTTACGCAAGATTTTATAATCCAAAACCTTTACATTGCGATTTTTTGCATAGATTTTGGTTAGCTCTTTATTAAAGCTAAGAACACTAGCTTCCAATCTAGGACCTATAAATCTAATATTATAAAAATCTAAGATTCCAGCAATCTGCCCATCTTCGCCACTTTTCCCGTGAATTAGATTTATTACAACACCCTTTAGAATCTTTTTTGACATTAGGCTTTTTTGCAAGAATCCGCCATTTGTTAGCTCTAATTTCGGGGCTTTTTTATACTCTAATAAAGCAAAATATTTTGATTTCATATTTTCTTTTGAGATTAGATAAAAGCTCCCACTAGAATCCAAAAATACAAATGCCGATATATTTTTTAGCTCTTTTTTAAGCGTAATAGAACTAACGATGCTTATCTCATGCTCGTATGAATTCCCCCCAAAAAGAATAATAAATCCCATTAGATTCTCCCATTTTTTAATAATTTTTTATACAAACTAATTATATTGTCTATCATTGTTTCTTGTTTAAATTCCTCCAAATAGCGATTATAGGCGTTATTTGCGAAGTAGTTATAATTTTTCTCTATTTCCTCTATTGCTTTTGCTATTGCCTGTGGATTCTTGGATTCTATTACTAATCCTGTTTTATTATGCATATTTATCCAATCATTTCCCGATGGATAGAGCTTCGTGCAGATTATGGGCTTACCAAAGCTCATTGCCTCAACTAGCACGATTCCATAAGATTCTTGGATTGAGGGAAGTGCGAAAATATGGCAGTTTTTATAGTAATATTGCAGATTATTTCGCTTGATTCGCCCCATTAGATAGACCTTATTTTCTAGCCCCTCTGCTCTAACTTGCTCTTCAAATTGCTTTTTTAAAGCCTCATTCCCACTTCCACCGATAAAAATTACATATTCATCGCTTAAATATTTCGCACTCTCTATTAGATATTCAAAGCCCTTATTTGTGGCAAATCGCCCTAGCGAAAATATGACTTTCTTATTTTTTGGGAATCTAATTATATCTTTATCGACATCATCAGCCACTAAAGATTCCTTATTTACGCCAATTGGGATTCCCACGCATTTATCTCTAAATTTGGGGAGAAAGGCAGATTCTTCGATATATTTATTAGAAGTGGCGATAATGGCAGTTGCGATTTTTAGAAGCTTTTGTTGCAGGGGTAAATATAGCTTTAAGAGCCTTTTTTGCTTGATAATATCCGAGTGCCAATGCAAAATGATAATTTTATTTTTATAATTCGCCAAAAGCAAAGCGAGATTTGCCATAGGGTCGGGCAAATGCATATGAATAATGTCGTAATTATCGATGATTTTGCGTAATTTAAAAATCATCTGTGGGGCAATCGAGGTAGAGGCAAACTTCCCAAATGACGCACAACGCATAATTTTCGCCCCACAAGGGAGAGTAGATTCCTCATATTTTAGCTTGGAATTCGAGCATAGCACATCACAAGAAATCCCACGCTTATTTAAGCCCAGTGTCAAATCCTCTATTACCGTCTCAATCCCACCTAAATCAGGAGGAAAAAATTTACCAAATTGCAAAACTCTCAAATGCTCTCCTCCTTTATTTTTTGCAAAATATGAAGCGAATCTGCCGAATCTTTTTGTGATTTTTTTGATAAATTCGTCGAATCGGCTGGTATTTTTTCTACCAAATCTGCGGAATCCTTAGAATCTTCCGGCAAATCTTTTGATAAATCTTGTAAATAAACCGAGCCTCTCCCTAAATCCCCCTTTAAAACTTCCTCCGCTAGAATCGTTAAAATTTGCGGATAAGCCTTAACCACCGCCCTTAACTGCGTGTCATTCCCACTTATTAGATTATTAAGCCATAGCGAGGTAAGCTCTGGGGGGCTTGTCATTGCATTTCCATTTGCCATTAGATTATTTTCTACCACAGAGATTTTCGTGCGATTTAAAACCGCCATAGCCCACAGCCAAATATCATCAGCTTTTGGCGATAGGCTCATAAACTTCGCCCTTTCTAATGCGTCTTTATAAAGGCAATGTGGAGGATATAAAACGCCCCCAACACCCTCTAAAAATAGCCCAAAAGCTGGGCGATTTTGGAATTTGGCATTATTTTTTTTGATTAGCTTCCAAGTGGAAAATGAGAGAATGGGAAAAGGGGTGGAATCTGCTTGATTTGTGGAATCTTGTAAATGTGTGGAATTCGTCGAACGCACGGAATCTGCGGGATCTTGCAATTTATTAGAATCTGGCAAATTGGCGGAATCTTTAGAATCTAGTGAATCCTTAGAATCTAGCGAATCTCCCAAAGCGATTTTAGAGATTTTAACAAGTGCGTTTTTATCAAATGCGATTTGCCTAGCCCTTTGCGTCCAAATGACATTTTTATCGCTCAAATGTGCCTCAAATAAACCTTTTAGCAAATCTGGCGGATAATAAATATCATCATCAATGGTTACAATAACCTCATTTGGGTATTTTTGCATTACTGGAATAATTTTATTATATTGCTTTAGATTCTCGCTATGCCAAAAAATCTCCAACCCATATTTTTCAAACGCCAAGATTTCATCTGGCACATTCTTATTTGGAAACTCCGCTAGGCTAAGCGATAGAATGATTTTTTTGGGTTGCAAACTTTGCTTTTTAATGGAATCTAGTGTGTATTTTAATATTCCAATTCGTGCTGGAAATGTGGTAAGCGATACAATAAAATCACCCTGCTCTATTCGTAAATCCTTTTGTAAATTCTCCGTTTCACTCAAAAGTCGCTCTAATTCCTCGCTACTTAGCTCATAATCTCGCCCAAAAAATCGCAATATATTATTTTTAAGATTCTTATTTGAAACAATCTTATTAAATAAAAATTTTAAAAATAATTTAATTTTCAGCTTCACAATTTTTCACTTTTTATTAGGTTTTTTCATAATTTTTTAGATGAGCATAGATAAATCAATATCTTAGCCATAGTTTGCCATCTTGCGATATATTTCATCGAAAGAAACGAGTATTTTAAATATGGTGAAATTGTATCATTAAAATCCTTGTTTAAAAATTTTTTAGAATAGCAAATAAAGTAATTTAGCATATTGGTAATATTTGCTCTAGCTTTGGAAAAATACTTATGAGAGCTAAGCTCCTTATCATTTGAGAGTTGCTCCAATAAATCTATCAAATGCAACCTATCGCTAATTTGCTTCTCCAATTTTTCAATATCTTTGCTTCTTGTTGTGGAAGTCATATTTTCACAATAAATATAGAGATTTTCGCTAATCCCAACGCTCCGCTTAGCCAAAAGGCAGATTATAAAAAATAGCATCGTATCTTCGGAGGAAATAAGATGGGAATCTATAAAATCAAGCTTTTTTAGGGCATTTTTCACTAGTTCTGTTTTATAGATTCTCCCGGCTAGATTTAGCCACGAGGTTTTAAAAGATTTTATAATAATCTCATTTGCGATTTCATCTCCCACAATCTCTCTTGTATGAATCTTTGGCTTTGTGGAATGTGGCTTAAAAGGCTCATTTTCAATCCCAAAATGGATAATATCCGCTCCCCTTAATCTATCATCATTCATCAATAACTCAAGTGCATTTGAACGCAAATAATCATCACTATCCAAAAATAATATATATTCGCCACTTGCGACTTTTATCCCCTCTGCTCTAGCTAGAAATGTGCCTAGATTGGTTTTATTTTGGATTAGTTTTATTCGCTCATCGCCTAAAAAGCTTTTTGCGATTTGGAGGCTAGAATCCGTGCTTTTATCATCGATTAGTATTATTTCTATATCGTTTTGATTCGCTCCGGAGGGATTTGGATTTAAAGTTGGATTCAAATATGTTTGATTTAAGCAAGATTCTATAGCACGAGCGAGATAATCTTGCGTGTTAAAAATAGGGATAATAATAGAGATTTTTGGATTAGCCATTGTTTTGAAACCCTTTATAAAGATTCTAATATAAAATTATGACTTAGTTTTGTCAATAAAATATAAATATCAAAAACTTAAAGAATCTAAAAACAACCCTACCATATCAATGTAAATATAGTGCCTTTATCGCTTGTATTGACATTTATATTAATATTATATTCATCGCAGATTTTTTTAACTATAAATAGACCTATGCCAAATCCACCAGAATCTTTATTAAACCTAGAATATCGCTCATAAATCTTATCTAAATCTTTAGTGTTTATGCCCTTTCCACTATCTTGTAATACAAACTTTCCTTGCTCTAAGCTTATATTTATACTTCCGCCTTTGGAATTATATTTAATTGCATTACTCAAGAGATTATCAAATAAAAGAACGAATTTTTCCCTACTGCCATCAAAATATGCATTCTTAATATTAGTGTATATATTTAGCTTTTTTTGTATAAAAAATGGTGTAAAAAAATCCAATCTCTCTTTTAATATACTATCCAAAGAAAGCTTTATTACCGGACTTTGTATGCTATGTGGAAAATTATATGCAACTAAATCATTATAAATCTGGCTAAGTTGTAGGGAAGCTAGTTTTATCCGCTCTAATTTTTTCTGCTCTTCTATATTATCTTTTTTCAATGTCTCAATACTCATTAAAATAACGCTAAGTGGTGTATTAATCTCGTGTGTTGTATCTTTTATAAAAGTATCTAATGTTTGTATATATTCATTTATAGGTTTTAAAAACATACGAACTAGTATAGTAGCCACAATCCCCATTAAAGCAAAAATAAGTATAAAATACCCGCTAAATTTCAACTTTGTAAATAAGATTTTGGAATCTAAACTGCTATCTTCTAAAAAAATTTTATAAGGAAATGGCGGAGGTTTTCTTTTCATACCTTTTTTATCCCTATGTGGGATAATGCTTGGATTTGCAATAATTTTTCCATTTGCATTATAAAAACCTCTCCTTAAACCCTCCATATCTGGAATCTGTGAGAGATTAGAAAATATTACATCGTAATTTTTATCATAGATTGCAAAAGGTGTATTTATATGCTGCAAGATTTCTGGTATCGCGGAATCTACATCATTATTATTTTTTCTTAAATAATTATGAATCTCAAATGAAATATCTCGTAAATCAGCCATTTGTGCAAAAATAATATTTTCTGTTTCTTTTGTTATTGAGTTGTAGAATCCAATGCATAAAAAAATGGCACTAGTTCCTAGATAAAGCAATAGAATCTTAATTATTGTTGTTTTTGAGTTATCGAACATAGCAATAGCCTTTATTGTGGCTATTTACAATCTTATTCTTACCTATAATCTTACGAATATTTTTTATATAGGCACGCAAACTTAACTCGCTAGGCTCTTGGTCTATATCCCATAATTCCTCAAAAATAGTGCTTTGAGAAACATAGGAGTTGGCATTTTGTAATAAAAGATTTAACAATAATCTCTCTTTTTGTGTAAGTGATATGACTTTATCATTGCAATAAACCATTTTTGAGACAAAATAGAATCTAACTCCATTACCAAAATCCTCAAATTCATCTATACGATTGGAGAAAACTCTTTTTAGGAGGGTTTGGATTCTAAGTTTTAATTCCAAAAGCTCGAAAGGTTTTTTTATAAAATCATCACAGCCCACAATATAACCATCTTGCAAATCCTTAATACTTGAGAGTGAAGTTATAAAGATGCAAGGCGTAGTTTTATTTGCTTCTCTTAATGATTTGAGTAATTCAAAACCGGGCAAATAATTAGATTCCAGAAAGTCATCACCCTCTGGAACCTTAACATCTAGAATCCAAATATCAAATTTCTTTTCATAAGCCAAATTAAGTGCACTAGTGGCATCTTCGCAATGCGTTACATCAAAATCTTGTTCTTCTAAAAATTCACATAGAATCTCAGAAAGCATAAAATCATCTTCTAGTAACAAAATCTTTGCTGCCATATTCACTCCAAAAGTAACATTATAAAATTCATTTAAGGATTCTACAATTTTTAAGCATTAATGCAAACTTGCACACCATAGGAATTCGCTTTTTCTAAAACTGTTAAAAATGCATTTATATTCATATTACTATAATTGCTTCGTTTAAATAAAAAATTGTAGGCATCTCTGTATCTAACAACTCGCTCATAGTCTTTGCCATCTAGATACTTTAGCATATCATCAAAGTCTGGGCTATTTAGCTTGAATTGTTTGTTTAATTCATTAATAAGTTTCACAAATATTCTATCGCCTAGTTGCTGTAAATGAAAATGAGACATATTGGAATCTATTTCACAATTCAATAAATGACTTTTAAATACTACAACCATAACAATCTCCATAAATTATTATAGATTTCTATTATTTCTCTCTATCATCCATAAAAGGTTCATCGAATCTTTTTTCTCTATTATCTCCCTTAAAATCTCTTTTGCTACCTTTAGAGGGATTGCCTCCTTTCATATCTTTCATATGATACTTGCAAGATTCTCCTTGTGCTTTGCAATTTTCTCTTCTTGCATCCATAATGGCTTTTTGTCTAGCTTTAAAATCCTTAACTTTCATATTGTCAAATATCTTTTTTTCTTGCTCTTTTATTTTAGTCATAAATTCACGTGCATCTTTCATCGTCATTTCTTCTACTCGTTTTTTAATCTCTTTATCATAATCAATAATATCTTTTGGCTCTACACTTCCTGCTAGATTAATAATCTCATCATTACTTTTTTTGCTAAAATCAGCACCAAAAATAAAACCACCTAAAACGAGACTCCCAATTAATCCAAATCTTAAAAACTTATTCATAATCTACTCCTTCGAATATTATTTTCCAAATCTCTATAAGAAATTTGTTAGTAGAATATTAGATTAATAGTGTGTAATGTTTGTGAAATTAAGCATACAAATATTATTTTTAAATAATAAAAGTTTATAATGCCAAATTAATATTTATAAATAGGATATTGTAATGAATCTAGATTCTAGGATTTTTGTAGCTGGACATAGGGGATTAGTAGGTAGTGCAATCCTACAAACACTTAAATATAAAGGTTATAAAAATATCATAACAAAAACTAAAGATGAGCTTGATTTAAGGGATTTTGATAAGGTTAGTGCTTTTTTTGAGAATAATAATATTGATATTGTTATTTTAGCAGCAGCGAAAGTAGGCGGGATTATGGCAAATAATATATATCGCGCTGATTTTATATATGAAAATATTGCCATTCAAAATAATGTAATATTTAATGCATATAAATATCATATTAAAAAACTACTTTTTCTTGGCTCAAGCTGCATATATCCTAAATATGCAAAACAACCAATGAGTGAAGACTGCCTCCTTAGCGGTGAATTAGAATATACAAATGAGCCTTATGCTATTGCGAAAATAGCAGGACTTAAGATGTGCGAATCTTATGCTATCCAATATGGTTGCAATTTTATATCTGTAATGCCAACAAATCTATATGGGAATAATGATAATTTTGATTTACAAGATTCGCATGTTTTACCTGCATTGATTAGAAAAATGTATCTAGCAAAATGCTTAGAAAATAATGACATACAAGCTATAAAAGCAGATTTAGGAGAAAATTATAAAGAGATTCTAGATAGATTTAATATCACAAAAAATAGTGTTGAGGTTTGGGGAAGTGGAAATGTTAGAAGGGAATTTTTACATTCGCTAGATATGGCGAAAGCTTGTATTTTTATAATGGAAAATGTAGATTTCAAGGATTTAGCTACATCAAAAAATAATGAGATTCGCAATACGCATATAAATATTGGCTATGGAAGCGATATAACTATAAGAGATTTAGCGTTTTTAATAAAAAACATAGTTGGATTTAGTGGAAAGATTGTATTTAATACCAATAAACCAGATGGAACACCACAAAAACTACTTGATATTTCAAAATTAAAAAAACTAGGATATAGCCCATCAATTACATTAGAAGATGGCATAAAAGAAGTATATAAAAACTATAAAAATAGATAATTAAGTTATGGTGCCGAGAGTCGGACTTGAACCGACACAGAGTTGCCTCTACTAGATTTTGAGTCTAGCGCGTCTACCAATTTCACCACCCCGGCATAAAAGTTTGGATTTTAGCATAATGTATTTTAAAATAACATTATAGCAATATCTTTAAAAAATATTTTAGATATATAATTTAACGCCAAAATTAGCCGATTTGGAATCTAAATTGCTTTACTATACAAAATTAAGATTTATTAGAATCTGGGGATAAGTTATGCGCGTAACATTTGGCACAAAATATAATCAAATGGATTATTATCAAAACACATTACAAAATAAGCTAAATGATGCAAATACAAAGATTGCATCTGGATTAAAAATAAAATATGGCTATGAGGATAGTAGTGTTTTTAATCAAAATCTAAAATTAGAATATGATGTCCACGGACTAAATCAATCCATAGATATTGCAAATGACGCAAATACACATACCCTAAATACAGATAAATCTCTAAGTGAAATGTCAAAAGCTCTCGATAATTTTAAAACCAAATTAATCCACGCTGGGAATGATATACATTCTCCAACTTCAAGAGAGGCAATAGCAAATGATATGCAGGGCATTAGAGACCATATATTATCCATCGCAAATACTTCTATTGGCGGGGAGTATATATTTGCAGGAAGTAGAGTGAATATAAAGCCATTTAATGATGATGGTAGCTACAATGGAAATAATGCAAAGCTTGAGGCATTAATCGCTCCAGATATGAAAAATGCATATAATATCAATGGAGAGGAACTTTTCTTAAGTAGAGATTTAGATAAACATAAAATCATAACTACAAATATTAAAAAATTAAATCTATCCAAACTCTATCCAAGTATTATGGATAAAAATAATAAAACAGAAGTTCCAAGTGAGGTTTTCATAACAAGCGAAGATACTTTGCGGGATTTAGTTGGCGATAATGATAATGATACAACAAATGATTCTAAGATGTTTTTCTATCTTCGTGGAAAAAGACCAGATGGCACTTCATTTAAAAGTAAATTTGCCCTTGATGTAGCATTTTCTAATAATCAAAATGCTACTAGAGTTAGTGATTTATTACAAAAAATAGGCGAAGCCTATGGAAATACTTCGCAAAATCAAGTAGTAGATGTGAGACTTAATTCTTGGGGACAAATCGAAATTAGCGAAATAAAACCGGGTGGCTCAAATATAGACTTTCATCTAATTGCAGCAGATGCAGATGTCGATGATGTAAATACACTAAATCAAATTGGTGCAAAGGTTGTTAATTTTCAAAAAAGCCCGTATTTAGGAGATTTTTCATTATCAAAAATAGTGGGTATTAAAAATAATTATGATGCTAGATACACTACATTACCTGTAGAGTTTATCACTAGTTCAAATAAATATGCACAAAAAGATACAAAATTAAGTGATATTTTTGGTATTGAAGCCACAAAAATAGAAATAAGCGGAAAATCACCAAATAACACAAATGGAAATGTAGTTGATATTGCTATAGAGCCATTTACTATTGATATTGAAAATAATAGCGTTGAAGACTTATTAAAAGCAATAGAGGGACATTTCGGTGGAAATATAAGGGCAGAAATATCAAATGGAAAAATAAATATTATTGATGATAATGTAGGTAGTCTTGAAAATGACGAAAAAGAACCTCCATTTAATGGAGCAAGTGGATTTGCAATCACAATGCGAACATTAGATAATGATGATATTGAAAGAAAAGCCATAAGAGATAGTTTTCAAAGTAATTACGATAAAACAGCATTTTTAAATAATGGCTCATCACTAATATCCAATGTATCACAAATAAATGCGATAAGTGGTGAATATGCCGATGATAGCACAAAACTAAGCGAAGTAGCAAATAAAAGCCTAGTTGGTGAAACATATATAATGAAGTTAAAAGACCATAATGGAATCGATGTAGAAGCAAAGATTGATTTAAGCGAATCTGGAGCATTTTTAATCCTACCAAATAGAATATCAGGCGATGGAAACTACAGAATCCCACTATATAATCCACACGATAGACCACCTAATATTAGCATTACAAAAGCTGATGATGTTACTTATAGACAGATTCTAGATGCAATAGCTATAACGCTTAATTATTCTAATCCGCAAACACAGGAATTCCTAAATGCACAAGGCAATACAAGCGATGGTGTTAGCGAGGCAGGGAAAAAAGCATATGAAAAGCTTTTAGAAATGGCAAATGGCAATATAAGTGCAATGATAAATGATGAGGGACAAATAGAGATAAAAGATAAAGTTCGCTCCATTACAAATATGAGTTTTATGATATATAACACAAATAGTGATGATTTCTCACAAAGTGGCATTAGTAGCGGGAATCCATCGCTTACATTTAATGCAAATAACGCACTTACTATTGATAAACCTAAGATTAATTTTTTTAAACAAATGGATTCTATGATTGATGCTGTTAGAAAGGGGATTTATCGTCCTGATGCTGTAGGGGATAATTATAATCTTGATTTACGAAATATTGGAATCCAAAATTCAATAACACTTTTTGACCACTTAAGCGACCATATAGAAAAAAATATTGCTCTAAATGGCTCTTATGGTAGGGTTTTTGAAAATAGTATAAGAAGAAATGAGGTCTTAAAAGTTCAAGTAGAATCCATAAAAAGCGACACAATCGGCACGGATATTGCCGATACATATAATAAATTTTCGCAGCTTACGAATAATTATAATGCTGTTCTTGCATCAACTTCTAAGATTAATCAAATGTCGCTTGTGGATTTTCTATAGAATCCTATGCTATTTTTTAATATTTTTTAATACCTCTTTAATAATATCTGCAACATTATCTGCTTTTGAATCCTCTACAAATCTTATTACTTCCATATTTTTAAATCCTAAGGATTCTAATGCTTCCATAGCCTCTTTTTTATGCTGTGGGAGTGAATATGGGATAATAGATTCTAATTTTCCGCTAATCTCTACCATTATCCTTTTAGCCATTTTTTCACCAATGCCGGGAACTTTTTTCAAACTCATAAAATCATTACTATAGACAATATTTATAAAATCTTGTGCTTTAAACGAGCTACATATAGCAATGGCGACTTTTGGTCCAATGCCATTTATCTTAATCAAAGTATCAAATAAATCTTTTTCATTTTTATCCAAAAATCCATATAACACAATGCTATCTTCACGAATAATCTGTGTGATTAACAATGTATCATTTTCTTTTACATTGGATATGCTATTTAACGACATATTTACCTCATAAATTACGCCATTTACATTAAAAAGAATATTTGTAACATTCTTTTTATAAATCTTCCCAATAAGTCCAGCTATCAATATCTACTCCTTATCCTAGAATCCATATTTATCGATTGTTTCATCACTATCATTTTTAAATATCCTTTGATGGATTATTTTTCTTTCTTGTGGCTCAAAATAATATCTCCCTGCACCTTTTATAATCGTTTTTGAGGAATTTGCTTTTGGAAAAATAAGTTCAAATAAAACATCATTATATTTCAACCAACCATCTTTGCAAATAAATTCCGCATTAAACACCTCTTCTTGTGTGGTTTTTAAATCCTGTTTTATTTGTATTTTTTCTTGTTCCATATCTAGATTCTGCGTTTTCAAGGCTTTTATAGATTCTACAATATCTAAAAATGAATTATAATTTTTCACCACATAATCAGGTATTTCTTCATTTCGTGCTATATGCTTTTGAATGATATTTTTTAAATCTATTGCAGTATTTTTATATTTATTATATTTATATATCAATGATTCTAATTTTAGATTCAATGCTTTTTGATTTAGCACATTATTCTTTAAGTTTTTTTCTAAATTAAGTATTTTTTCTCTATTTTTTTTATTGCCAAGTGGAGTAAAGATTATCTTATTACCTCCACCTTTCATAATATCTACAACACATTTATTAGAAAATTTAATAATAGAATTAGAATAAACTTCATTGATATTTATATTATTAGCTGCCAAAGTTCCGCCATTTGCTTTTATTATTTCTAAATCATTGCAGTCTATATCCCCACTTTCCAAACTTTGTATTGTGGCGGAGTTGGAATCTAATTTTCCTTTATGGACATTTATACTAGCCTTATTAGCAATAATTGTAGAATCCTTATGCGTTTGTCCCATCACAACTAAATCATTTGCTTTAACTCTTGTATTTGCTCCAATATTGCCACTTATAGTAATCTTTGATGCCATAATAGAAACGCCATCTTTTAGTGCATCTTCAAATTCATCATCTGTTCCTATTAATAAACTTGTATTACTATCTAAATCACCTATAAAATGATAATTATCTTTTATTTTAAGATTTTGGAAACTTAATTCCTCGTTAAATGAAAGCGAATTTTCATAAAAAATAACAAAACCGCTTTTTAGATTAATATATTTCTTGCAATCATTCTCTACTATCTCATTAAAATCAGCCGTAATTGCAAGTGGATTATTTACTTTGGCTTCACTTTTTGTATATATCCCTTGCATATTTCTACCTTCAACCCCATCTTTTGCAGGGTAAAATGCACAAATCAAGGTATTTTCTTTCGCACAAATAATATTTTTTTTCGACAAATCAATATCTTTAATAAAAAATTGTATTTTAGAATCCCTAGAATCTCTAAAAATCTTGCTTGTATAGAGATTTATAACCAAATCATCTTCTAATGTATCTTTTATATATTGTAGATTTTTGGAAATAATTTCCTTTTCATCTTTAAGTTTGCGTAATAAAATGCCTTTTGTGGCTTTTAATGCATTAATAGAATCTATAAAGTTTTCAATCTCATTAATATCTTTTGGGAGCGAGAATCCTTTGTGTAAGATTAAATCAAGGCTTTCAAAATTATTATTTATCCTAATGCCAAAATTATCCTTTTTTTGTTTTTTAAATATTTGGATATTGTATGACTGCCTAAAATCAACACTATCACTTTCAAAAAGATTATCATCATCGATTAAATCCATATCATCATCTTTTAATAATTCAAAAAATTCTGCCCCTTTTTTCTTCATATATGTATTATATGATTTGATTCTAACCTCTAAATCATCGATTGGAATATGTGATTTTACGCTTAGATAATTAAGTATTTTTGATATATCATCTACATCATTTATTATTTTTGTTTGCAAAATTTAACCTTTTTTATTTTTTATTTGCAATTTATTATAAAATCCCAAATATAATTTTAAAAAATAAGGGCTTAAAGATTTGTTTAAGAAGGCTTTTTTTACAAATAGTAGCGGAATACTTTGTTCGAGAATCTTTGGATTTATCCGCGATTTATCGATGGCATCAACGCTTGGAGCAGGAATTTATAGCGATATATTTTTTATTGCTTTTAAACTACCAAATCTTTTTCGTAGGATTTTTTCCGAAGGGGCTTTTACGCAAAGCTTTTTACCATCTTTCATAGGAGCAAATAGAAAGGGGCTTTTTACCGTTACTGTATTTTTAATATTTTTTTCTTTCTTAATTATATTTAGTATTTGTGTTTGGATTTTTAGCGGATTTTTTACAAAATTATTAGCATATGGATTTGATGATTCGATTATAGCTCTTGCAAAGCCAATTGTGGCGATAAATTTCTGGTATTTATGTCTTATTTTCTGTGTGAATTTTTTTAGCTCTTTATTGCAATATAAAAATAATTTTTGGGTGAGTGCGTATAATACAACATTATTAAATATATCAATGATTCTTGCACTCTTTATAGCTAGAGATAAGGATTCCTACACTATTGTTTATTTTTTAAGCTATGGGGTTTTGATAGGCGGGATTTTGCAGATTTTACTTCATTGCTATTCATTATATAAATTGCGATATTTTAAGCTTTTTATAGTTGGATTTAAAGATTTATATAGAATCTTAAGTGATAAAAATCAATTTGTATTAAATACATTAAAACATAGTTTAGGCGGATTTTTTAGGCAATTTTTCCCAGCATTATTGGGGAGTTCTACCGCACAAATTGCATCATTTATTGATACATTATTAGCATCTTTTTTAGTATCTGGTTCAGTTTCGTATTTGTATTATGCAAATAGGATTTTTCAATTACCTTTAGCACTTTTTGCTATTGCCACTAGCACAGCTTTATTCCCAATGATTGCAAAAATGATAAAAAACAATAATGAAGAAAAAGCAATTGCATTATTAAAAAAAGGATTCTGGCTATTATTATTTAGTCTTGGTTTTTGTGTTATTGGTGGAATTGTGCTAAAAAATGAAATAATTTGGCTATTATTTGAGCGAGGAAAATTTATACGAAGCGACACAATAATCGTTGCAAATGTCTTTATGGCATATTTAATCGGGCTTTTACCATTTGGCTTAGCTAGGATTTTCTCACTTTGGCTTTATTCATTCAAAAGACAAACACAAGCAGCTAAAATATCAGCGATTTCATTATTTTGTGGCGTAATATTTTCATTAATCTTAATGAAACCTTTTGGTGCTGTTGGATTAGCTATCGCTTCATCTTTAGGTGGGTTTATATTATTTATATTAACAATTAGAGCCTTTGGTTTTATGAGATTTATTAATATAATAAATAACAAAAAATTATTTATTTTGTTTATAATATTACTTTTATTAGAATTTATTATTTTATATTTTTTGAAACATTTTTTTAATTTAGGGGATTTTTATGCTCATCTTTGATAGTTCAAAAAAACAAAAAGTAGAATTTGTATCCATTGTGCCAAATGTCGTTAGGATTTATGTATGCGGACCAACAGTGTATGATAACGCACATCTAGGACACGCTAGAAGTGCTATTGCGTTTGATTTATTACAGCGAATCTTAGAAGCAAATGGATATGAAGTTATTTTTGTAAAAAATTTCACAGATATTGATGATAAGATTGTCAAAAAAAGCAAAGAAGCGGATAAAAGTGTAGATGAAATAACTGCGACTTACACACAAAGCTATCTAAATGATATGGAATCTCTAGGCATAAGGCGACCGACATTAGAGCCTAAAGCAACGCAGAATCTAGAAGCTATTTTTAAGATGATTAAAACATTGCTTAAAAACAAAAAGGCATATATTGCAAAGAATGGCGATATTTATATGAAAGTAAAGGAAGATTCTAAGTATGGGACATTATCAAATAGGATAAACCTAGAATCCCAAATAAGTAGAATTGGTGAAAATGAATTTAAAGAGGATATTAGGGATTTTGCACTTTGGAAGATTTTCAATAAAGCTGATGATGTGGCATATGACTCAGAATTTGGGCGAGGCAGACCCGGTTGGCATATAGAATGTAGCTCAATGATTGAAGAGCATTTAGCATATAAAGATAAAGATTATTCTATTGATATTCACGCTGGTGGGGCTGATTTGCTATTTCCTCATCATGAAAATGAAGCCTCACAAAGTAGATGTGCGAATAATAAAGAACTAGCAAAATATTGGATTCATAATGGTTTTGTAAATGTAAATGGTGAAAAAATGAGTAAAAGTTTGGGAAATAGTTATTTTATAAAAGATGCATTGAAAATCTATGATGGCGAGATTTTGCGATATTATCTATTGAGTATGCATTATCGTGCTCCTATAAATTTCTCACATAATGACATCATACAAAATAAAAAGCGATTAGATAGGCTCTATCGTCTTAAAAAACGGCTCAATGTAGAATATAATGAAAACATACTAGATACAGCCTTTAGAGATGAATTTTTAGGGGCATTAAATGATGATATGAATATATCTATTGCTTTGAGTATTTTAGATTCTATGATATCAAATTACAATGATTTATTAGATAAGAATCCAAAAGATTTAGCCACTAAACAAAAGGCAATATCAAATATTATTTTCATAAATCAATTACTTGGTATAGGCGAAAAAGACCCAATAGAATATTTTCACTTAGGAGTTGATAGCGATACAAAAGCCTATATTGAAAAGAAAATTAAAGAGCGGAAAATCGCAAGAGAGAATAAGGATTATGCCTTAAGTGATAGAATCCGCGATGAATTGAAAGCAAAAAATATTTCTTTAATGGATACAAAAGATGGTGTTGTCTGGGAATATAGCGAATAAATCTTTAGTTAAAATATCCTATTATATTACCTTTAAGTGAAAATTAAAAAAAAAAAAGTTTATAATTCGTTTACTTTAAGATTTAATCTAAAAAGAATCTATAAAGAATTCAATATTAAGGATTAAGTATGGAGAATATAAAAAGAAATGGCTTCTCGATGATTGAATTAGTTTTCGTTATCGTCATACTAGGTGTTTTAGCAGCAGTTGCCGTTCCTAGATTCGTAACTACTAGAACTGATGCACAAGTGGCAATGTTTAGAAGCGACATCGCCTCCACGCTAAAAGCAATTCCAGCTAGGGTTTTCGCTGAAAATATCGACACAACAGCAGCAACTCCGCAAGATGGAACTGTTTCTTGGGCTCAATGGATTATCGATACTGGCGGATTAGACCCGAGTAGATGGGATTTGGTTACTGTTACTAATGGTGTTTTTCCAAAGGTAGTTGGTGGAAATCGAGGCGTGGGAACTGCTAATACTTGCGGAACTGACCCTGTAATTCAAATCGATACAACTACAGGTAATCTAATATTTGACCCAGCTAGATTGCAAGACCCGGGCTCAGGAACTCATGCGACGCTATGCACGAATTTAAGGAATTCCTATCCAAGTAATTCAAATAGAATTATCCCACTTGCTACAACAGGTGCAGTTAAATTCTAAATCTTATTATATTAAGGGATTAATCCCTTAATATAAACTTCAAATAATTCTTAAATATCTTAAAAGATTCAAGCTTTTCTTTAAAACTAAAGATTCTAGATAACAATAGCTAGAATCTTAGAATCTTAAATCCTAGTGATTCTAATATAATAATCCCACTCGCTACAATAATAGATATTATTCTAATAGAATTACTCTAATATTTTAGATTCTAGCTTAGCTAGAATCTTTTCTATCCAATTAAAAATTGATATAAAAATAATCTAGCAAACTATCGTTTTTGCTAAGCCACCTAGTGCTGTTTCCTTATATTTTGCATTCATATCTTTCCCTGTTTCATACATCGTTTTAATAATATCATCAAGATTTACTATTGGGGTAGATTTCCTACTCATCGCCATTCTAGAGGCACTAATAGCCTTAATCGCCCCAAAAGCATTTCGCTCAATACAAGGAATTTGAACCAATCCTCCCACAGGGTCGCAAGTAAGCCCCAAATGATGTTCCATTGCTATTTCAGCGGCATTACAAGCCACTTTTGCACTAGCTCCCATAGAAGTTGCCATCGCAGCTGCTGCCATTGAACTCGCGCTGCCGATTTCTGCTTGACAACCTGCTTCCGCTCCGCTAATACTCGCATTCTTCTTATACAAAGAGCCAATAAGCATTGCAGTTAGTAGAAAATCCATAATTCTACCATCATTAAAGCCAACGCTATGATTTTTCAAATACAGCATAACCGCCGGCACAACCGCACAAGCCCCATTCGTAGGAGCACTTACAACTCTCCCGCCACTTGCATTCTCTTCGGCAATCGCAATAGCATATAATGAAATAAAATCAATAATCGCCATTGGGTCGCTACTCATAACCAACCTTTCACTTAAGCCCACAGCGCGTCTTTTAAGATTAAGAGAGCCGGGCAGATACAGCGACTTTGGGTGGATTCCATTATAATAAGATTCTTGCATCGCCTCCCAAATCTCAAAACAATAGCTTCGAATCTCCTCTTTTGTGTGGAATTGCAACTCATATTCATAAGATAGCTCCGCTAGATTCCATTTGTTTGCTTCGCATAGGGCAAGACACTCTTTAGCGGAATTAAAATCTAAGGCTAGATTCTTGGATTTTTCTTGTGAGTTTGGATTTTCGCGATATTTTTTTAGCTCTACTTCATTCATTACGAATCCCCCGCCAATAGAGTAATAAATCTCTTCTAGCAAGATTCTATTATCTATACTAAAAGCCTCAATCTTTAGGGCATTTTGATGTAATGGTGCAAACTCCTTAGAAAAAACCAAATCGCTTTTATAATTAAAATCAATCTCTTTAAATCCGCCAAAATCAAGCTTTTTAGATTCCAAAGCCTTTTTTAAAATACTCTCTTGTGTAGTAGAATCTAACTCCCTAGCCTTACACCCGCTCAATCCCCAAATAATCGCCTTATCACTCAAATGCCCCTTGCCCGTTAGGGATAAAGAGCCATAAAAAGTAACCTTAATACGATTTAGCGAATCTAGCTTAATCTTATCCCTAGCTTTAGCACAAAATAGATTCCCAGCGATTACAACTCCTAGCGTATGCGACGATGACGGACCAATGCCAATTTTAAAAATACTTAAATTACTCATAATAAATCTTAGAAAAATTTATAAATTACGCTTATGATAGTAAGGATTCCAGTAACAAGTAGGAAAATATCAAGCCATAGATTTCGCCACTTTTTCATATTAGAAACGGTATAAAGCCCAATAAGTGGCATAATAAACAATATCGCTGCAATTATTGGACCGCCTAAATCCTCGATAAATCCCAAAATGCTAGGATTGATATATGCAACTAAGATTATCGTTACAAACATAAAAATAGTAGTAAAGCGATTGATGGCTTTTATATTAGGATTCTCCACTCCATAGGATTTTAGAGCCTTTCTAATAATCCCATTTAAGCCCTCCGCTGCTCCAAAATAATGCCCAAAAAATGAAGTTACAATCGCCAAAAATGCAACCAACGGAGCACCATAAGCGATTAGTGGATTATCAAACTTATTTGCAAAATATGAGAGAATGGGGATATTTGCCTCCCTTGCAGCAGCAAAATCACTAGAATCTAAAGCCAAAATACAAGAAAATACAAAAAACATAACAAAAACTAAAAGCATTAAAGCGGTGTTAAAAAGGATTTGATTTGACTTTTTAGGGGCATTATCACCATATTCTCGTCTTAAGCTTTTAGAAAAAGTTGAAATGGCAGGAGAATGATTAAAAGAAAAGACAAGCACAGGCAAAGTCAGCCATATAACAACTAAAAAATCCTTGAAATTCGGCACAAAATTTATTGCTTCGATTTTCCAATGTGGAATAAGATAAAGCGAAAATATAAATAAAACTACGCAAAGCGGATAAACCAAGATATTACAAACCTTAGTAATAATCTCTTCTTTAAAAAGCATTACAATCATCATCGCACTAACCAAAATAATCGCCAAAATCGCCCTAACACTTGGATAAAGGGCTTTTGTAGCGGGGTCAAAAAGTGAGGTTAGATTTAGCTGATTTATAAAAAAACTACCAAAAGTATTTGTAATCCCAACACCATAAGCAAGGCAAATAGGATAAATCGCAAAGAAATAAAGCAATGTAATTACAACACTCACTCCCCTACCCCAATGCTCTTCGGCAGCTTGTGTAATATCACTTTGGCTATTGCTTGATGCAAGAACAAAACGCGATAAAGCCCTATGACTAAGCCAAACCATAGGAAAAATCAAAATAGTCATAACCACAACAGGGAAGAATCCGCCCGTCCCCGCACGAATCGGCAAAAATAAGATTCCAGCCCCCACAGCAGTGCCAAAAAGCGAAAGTGTCCATCGTGTATCAAATGAAGTCCAATTTTTCATAAATAATCCTTAAAAGTTGATTTGATTAATTGTAGCTAGAATCTTACTTGAAAATATACTAAATAATGAAATTTATTTTATATGTTCCATAAACTCCGCTCTACTTCTAGCATCTTTCTTAAAAGTTCCACGAACAGCACTTGTTATGAGTGTTGCATTTTTCTTTTCAATCCCTTGCATAATCATACATAAATGAGTAGCTTCTGTTACTACCATAACACCTTGTGGCTTTAGCTCTTCCATAAGAGTATCAGCAATTTGTGTAGTGAGATTCTCCTGAATCTGCAATCTCCTTGAAAATATCTCGACTACTTGGACTAATTTTGAGATTCCAATAAGTTTTTTATCCGGTATATAGCCAAGTGAAATAGTTCCAAAAAATGGCAAGATATGATGCTCACACATCGAATAAAACTCTATATTTTTTAAAACCACCATTTCATCACAACTACCCTCGCTAAAGGTAGTTTGTAAAATATCTTTAGGATTTTTGAGATACCCGCTATAAAGTTGCTCCCACGACTTTATCACACGATTTGGGGTATTTTTCAATCCTTCTCTTTGTGAATCTTCCCCAATAATCTTAAAAAAATCTATAAAAAAATTCTCCATTTTAATGATTTCCTAATAATGATTTAATACGATTTTTAATGCTTGGGTGTGTGCTAAATGCCTCCTTTGGGTCGAAAATATACGCCGCTCTGCGAGTTGGATTTATATCGACTTGGCTATAATCTGTGTTTTCATAACTACCACTTATTTTTTGCAATGCCCTAATCATAGGCTTATTATCTTTCATAATATATGCCGCCCCACTATCTGCCATATATTCCCTGCTTCGGCTTAGATACATTTGTAGTAAAATCGTAACAATTGGCAAAATAAATTGCAAAACTAATAGAATAATCCTAGCGACATTTGCTCCGCTATTTCTATGACTTCCAGCAAATAAGAAAATAGAGTAATTTGCCACAAGTAGCATTATATTTCCTAAAACACCAACGACTAATGTCAGCCTAATATCGCCGTGCCGAATGTGGCTAAGCTCGTGTGCCATAACTGCCTTTAGCTCATCTCGCTCTAGATTTTGAATTAAGGCTGTGGTTACGGCGATTAGGGAGTTTTGGGCATTCCAGCCACTTGCAAAAGCATTCATATATGATGCTTCCATAATATAGAGTTCTGGCATAAAAGGAGTTTGGGAATCTCTTACTAATTCTTCTAAAATATTATAAACATCTTGCTCTTTACGCCCTAAAACCTTGTTTGGGTCGATTTTTTTATACTCACTTCCACTAAGCATAATTTTTTTAAAATTTGAAATCATTATAAAAATAGCAAAAACAGCAATCACAAGCATAATAACAGTAACCAATGGAAATTCCCTAAAGGTTATTAAATCAATCAATCCACTAGATAAACTTCCTGCATTAATCCTAACAACATCTACAAGCAAACCAATAATGATAAAAATAGCAAGATAAGTCGCCAAAACAGCATTTGTCCTAGCCTTGTTTTTGGCAATAACTCTATCAAAATTCATCTATAAACTCCTCTTTTATAGGTCTATTTGCAAGTAATTCAAGGAGAATTGTAGCATAGCTACCTTTTGGCAAAGCAAAATTAAGCTCACCATTTGCAATATCTTCTTTATAGATAAATTCTAAATTTTCCAAGAAAATCCACGCAAATCGCCTTTGCCCTAACTCTCCATCTAATAATTTATCAATAAAATTACACTCAATCTTAAAAGCTAAATCTTTTGATAAAACACTTTTAGAGCCATAAAGTAAGCCAGTTGGGGCAATCTTGTGATTGTAGAATCTAATTGCAGAATCCTCATTTATAGAATCTTCTATAGATTCTGCTTTTATTACTGAAGAATCTTCATTAAAGAATAGTTTTCCATTTGGATAATGTTGCATAACATCACCTATTAAAAGCTTGAAAAAATGCTTTTGGGTTTTTAGATTTTTAATTAATGCGGAATCTAATTGCAATATTTTCATCGCTTCATTTACGCTAAAATCATTTATTATCTTGCTAAACTTTACACGATAATTAAGCCATTTATTAAATAAATAACTTTGATATGAGCTAATTAGAAATTGTGAAATTTTCCTATCTCTAATCCTTAATGTTTTTTCTAAGATTGCTTTACCTTCTTTGTAATTATCACCATTTTTGCCAAATCTTTGAGCACCAAAATAATTTGGGATTCCAGAATCTAAAACAATCCTACAAGCATTTTTTAATTTTTCTGCATCGATTTTATTTAGCTTTTTCAAACGAATAAAAAACTTATTGCCTTTTAAATGACCTAATTTAATCTTATTTTCGTGATAAGTAATATCGAGAATCTTTATATTTTCTATTTGCAATGATTCTATATTTTTTGCTAGTTTTTTATTTATTGAAATATATTGTGTGGTTAAAGCATTCTTATCTTTTAATCCTGCATATCCTATCTCAAATCGTTTAATATTTAGATTCTTACTCAAGATATTTAGCATTTCCATTGTGCTTAGATTTTTCTTTCTAATCTTTATGATTAGATGCTCACCACTCCCACTAAATGGATAAAGCGGAATCTCCTCTACAATAAAATTACGCGGATTCTTAGAAAAATAAAAATCAATTGGAGAATGACTTAAATGTGATAATAAATCCACTATATATCGCTTATTATTAAATTATATATAAAACATAAGTTTTGCAAAAATAATAATAAAAATCGCCAAACTAAGTGCCAATGGGTGAATGATATTGCTTAGCGGATTCCTACACTTAAATATAAACGCACAACTAAGGGAAATAGCGACAAAAATAAAAATTAAACACGCAAGAAAAACCTTTATCATTAGTAGTTTTTGTAGGTTAGAATGAAAAAATCCAACATCAAAACCTACATATCTAAACAACATCAATAACCCTGTAATTAATAGTAAAAGAACACAAGTAGGCATAATTTTCCTAGCACGTTTTGCAATTGCACTAGATACCTTACTTTCAATTTCTGCTCCAAGCATTTTTTTAACATTTGGATAAATGATAACATCAAAAAATAAATATCCTACAAATATAATTGCACAAAATAAATGTATGATTAATATGATTGGGTATAAAGTCGCCATATAATATAAATTCCTTATATTTTAAGTTATTGATATTTATCTAAGGTAAGTTTAAATTTGACTTAAAAATACTACAATATACTTAAAAAGATTGGAAGTAATTATTGAATAAAATAGATAAAAACACATTATTTGATATGGAATGTCTCATTGATAGAAAAACTATCATTTGTGGGATTGATGAGGCTGGAAGAGGCTCTATTGCCGGAAGTTTATTTGTTTGTGGTGTGCTTTGTAGTATAGTAGATATAGAAAATATATCAAATATTACCGATAGCAAAAAGCTAACTAGAAAAGCTAGAGATGAGATTTTTAATAAGGTTTTAAGTCTTGAGATTCCTTATTTTGTAGCTAGTTTTAATGCCAATGAAATAGACAATATTGGAATCTCTAAATGTATGCAAAGTGCGTTATCAACGATAAAACAATCACTAAATACAAAAAAATATATATTTGATGGCAATACAAACTTCGGGGTTAAAGGTATAGATTGCATTGTAAAGGGCGATAGCCACATTCCGCAAATCTCACTAGCAAGTATCATAGCAAAATCCCTAAAAGACAAGGAAAGTGATGAATTACACATTAAATATCCACACTACAAGTTAGATAAACATAAGGGTTATGGCACAAAAGAGCATATAGAAGCCATAAAACAATATGGATTATTACCAATACACAGAAAAACATTTAAAATTAAATCAATATCATAATCTTAATGTTTTATTTATCCTAAAAAGTGCTAGAATCTTATAGTTTTATTTAAAGCAAAGGAGAGAAAAGTGAGAGAAATACGATATGAAGATATTGTCAAAAGTGTCGCAAAGCTCTGCGTAGAGGCTTGTTGCGTGCAAACACCGGATATAAAAAAGGCATTCGAAAACGCCAAAAATAAGGAATCTTCGCCCCTAGGCAAAAGCATATTAGATAAGCTAATCGAAAATGGCAAAATCGCGGAGAAAAGCTTTATCCCAATCTGCCAAGATACGGGAATGGCGGTGGTTTTCCTAGAAGTGGGGCAAGATGTGAGAATCGTAGGCGGATATTTAGAGGACGCCATAAATGAAGGCATAAAAGAAGGCTATGTGGGCGGATACTTACGAAAATCCGTCGTAGAAGAGCCACTTTTCGAGCGAAAAAACACCACGAATAACACCCCAGCTGTAATCCACACCAGAATCGTAAAAGGCGATAAGCTAGGTATTACAATGGCGGCAAAGGGCTTTGGGAGCGAGAATAAGAGCATTTTAAAAATGCTAGTTCCCGCAGATGGAATTGATGGCGTAAAAAAGGTCTTTAAAGAGGCAATCGACCTAGCTGGTCCAAATGCCTGTCCTCCGCTGGTCGTGGGTGTTGGAATTGGCGGCACGATGGAAAAAGCCGCAATTTTGGCAAAAATCGCCGCAGTTAGAGAAGTCGGCAGCCACAATAGCGACCCAAGATACGCCAAGCTAGAGGACGAACTCCTAGAAATCGCCAATAACTCCGGCGTAGGTCCGCAAGGACTAGGGGGCAATACAACGGCATTTGCGATAAATGTCGAGTGGTATCCAACGCATATTGCGGGGCTTCCAGTGGCGATAAATATCAACTGCCACGCTGCTCGCCACGCACACATCGAACTTTAGGGGGATAATATGGAAATAAAATTAAACGCTCCATTTAGCAAAGAGGATATTAAGGATTTGAAAGCTGGGGATAATGTGCTAATTAGTGGGCAAATTATCGCTGCAAGGGACGCCGCGCATAAAAAGCTTTTTGAGGCTTTTGGGAGGGGAGAGAAAATCCCTGTGGATTTGGTAAATCAAACCATTTATTACTTAGGTCCAAGCCCAGCGAAGCCCGGAGAGGTCATCGGTGCGGCAGGTCCAACCACAAGTGGGCGAATGGATAAATATACGCCGATGATGCTAGATTTTGGCATTAGCGGAATGATTGGCAAGGGATATCGAAATAAAGAGGTCATTGAGGCGATTATCAAGCATAAGGCGGTTTATATGGTCGCAATTGGCGGAGCTGGAGCACTGATTGCCAAAAGCATAAAGAAATACGAGGTTTTGGCATATCCGGAGCTAGGACCTGAGGCGATAGCTAGACTTGAGGTGGTGGATTTCCCTGCGATTGTGGCGATAGATTCTAAGGGCGTGAATTTCTACGAAATAGGGCAAAAAAAATATAAAAAATAATGAAATATTTTTATTTACATGGTATGCATTCTTCCAAAGGATGCGATACCTATAATCTACTATCTCAAGCATTTAGTGAGCTAAAAATCATTGATTTAGAATACTTTGTAGATAGAAATTGTAGTGAGAATCTAGATTCCCTAAAAACTCAAATACTAGAATCCCTAGACTATAATAAAGAAGATTTTATATTATTTGGTAATTCTCTAGGTGCATTTTATGCACTTGCTTATAGTGCATTTATAGAATCTGCCAAAATTTGCTTTCTTTTTAATCCCGTTATAAATCCACATATGCAATTAGAAAAATATATAGGTAAAAATGATAATAAAACTACAAATACCACATTTATTTTTAGTAAAGAGAATCTAGATTCTTATAAGTCTTTTGTCAAAATACCACAAAGTAAATTAGTGGTTTTTCTCGCTGATAATGATGAGCTTATAGATAATCAAAATAGTATGGAATATTTCAAAAATATAGCTGATATTGTGATGTTTTATGGCAAACATAAAATACAAGATTTTAAGCAATTTCGTAATAGAATCCTAGATGAAATTAATAATATTGAAAAGTAGCATAATGAATAATATATTTATGATTTTATTAAATCCTAGATTCTTATGGTGGTGCTTTAAGCACCGCATATTATACACACTACATTAAAAAATAAATAAAAAATATAAAAGGATTGAAATTATGAAAAAACCATATTTAAAAGAGTTCCCAAATGAAGAGGGATTTTTTGGAAAGTTTGGCGGGGCATTCGTGCCGGAAGCGATTGCAAAGCAAATGCAAGAGATTAATAAGGCTTATGAGCTAATCGCACAAAATGCGGAGTTTATAGCCGAGCTTAGGAGGATTCGCACTCATTTTCAAGGGCGACCAACACCGATTTATTTTGCTAAGAATCTAACCAATAAATACGGCGGAGCGGGAATCTACCTAAAACGAGAGGATTTAAACCACACTGGAGCCCACAAGCTAAATCACTGCATGGGCGAGGCATTACTAGCAAAATTTATGGGTAAAAAGAAGCTAATAGCCGAGACTGGAGCAGGACAGCACGGCGTGGCGTTAGCCACTGCGGCGGCGTATTTTGGTATGGAGTGTGAGATTCACATGGGAGAAGTGGATATAAAAAAGGAATATCCAAATGTCGTTAGAATGAAGATTCTAGGGGCGAATGTCGTGCCTGTAACTTTTGGGGCAAAAACGCTTAAAGAAGCTGTAGATTCGGCATTTGAGGCGTATTTAAAAGACCCGATAAATTCCATTTATGCCATAGGAAGCGTGGTGGGACCTCACCCATTCCCTCGCATTGTGCGGGATTTCCAGCATATCGTGGGGCTGGAGGCAAAAGAGCAGTTTTTGGATATGACAGGCGAACTACCAGATAAAATCATCGCTTGTGTGGGTGGCGGAAGTAACGCAATGGGGATATTTAGCGCGTTTATCGAAGAGGATTTTATCGAGCTAATCGGCGTTGAGCCACTTGGCAAATCAAAGTTGGATAGCGTGAAGCTAGGTGAACACGCCGCAAGTCTCTCATATGGGAGCGAGGGCGTGATGCACGGCTTTAACTCCATTATGCTAAAAGATGGCGACGGAGAGCCAGCAAGTGTGCATAGCGTGGCAAGCGGCTTGGACTACCCAAGCGTGGGACCAGAACACGCCTATTTAAGTTCCATTGGGCGGACAAAAGTTATGGCGATAAACGACGATGAGGCGATAAAGGCATTTTTTGAACTAAGTCGATTTGAGGGGATTATCCCAGCTATCGAATCTTCCCACGCCGTGGCGTATGCACTAAAAATTGCCAAGGATTTCCCGGGTAAAAAACTGCTTGTAAATCTAAGCGGTAGGGGCGATAAGGATATAGACTTCGTGGTGGAAAACTACGGCTATGGGGATAGCGTGAAGTAAGGCTCCAAAAGATTTCAAAATCTTTAATTTAGACTTATCGTAAGTTTTCTTGCAAAAAAAGATTTGGCAAATTATTTTGTTTTTAATGCTTCTTGCAAGGATATTTTAAGAGCTAACGCTCTTAAAATCTCTATTCCCGCTCACCGCCTTTTTTTATTTCTGTGAGGCTGACGCCTCCCATATTTTTTTAAGAGCATAGCTCTTAAAAAGTAAATTTCTTAATCTCCGTGCGTAGCACGGATACCGAAAGAAGCGTCGTCGAGGGTTGGCAGGAAATTTCGCTTCGCTCATTTTGGGGGCTTCGGGGGATAGGGAGCGAACTTTGCCTTTACTAGAAACTGCGTTTTGCCTTTGGCAAATCATCATTTAAGCCCCCCTTGTCCCCCTTGAGCTGAACTGGGAGAAAAGGCGGAATTTGCGGAGATTCTAATCCGCTAAAACACTCAAGTTGGCGAAATCTAAAGCGTGAACGAGAAAATGAATTCGCCTTGAAATATTTTCATTTTATAAAGGCTTTGCCTAGAATCTAAAATTATACGGGATTTTATTCGGTGGAGGGCTTCGCCCTCGTTTTTATTCTCAATCCCACCCACCGCCCCTATTTGGTGCTTCGCACAAATTTTAGTTTACGAAAATTGCTACGCAATTTTTATGAAAATTCTTTAAAGCACAAGATTCACATTAAATAAGCGACAAAAAAATAGATTTATAGCTTAAAAATGATAAAGAATCTTGTAGAATCTAAAGCATATTTTTAATGTAAAAGGACTTCAAATGCCGGATTTTAAAAATGGTAAAATCATCGTATTTAGTGGGGCTGGGATAAGTGCGGAGAGTGGAATCGCCACTTTTAGGGATAGCGATGGCTTGTGGGCGAAGCACGACCCAAATACTATCTGCAACTACCGCAATTGGGAGAGTAACTACGAACTCGTGCATAGTTTTTATAACAAAAGACGCAAAGAGCTAGAATCTAAGCTCCCAAATCCCGCCCATAAGCTTATTAAAAGGCTGGAGGACGAATTTGGTATTATTAATATCACGCAAAATATCGACAATCTTTTTGAAAAAGCGGGGTGTAAAAATGTCGTGCATTTGCATGGGGAGCTGACTTCGCTTAGGTGCATTAGGTGTGAATGTATTATTGAGATTGGCTACAAGGCATATGATTTTAGCCCTTGTCCTAAATGTGGGGCGGAGCGGCTAAAGCCAAATGTAGTATTTTTCTACGAAAATGCCCCAAAATATGCCGAGCTTTATACAATATTTAATAATATTTGCGATGATGATATAGTCCTAGTTATTGGCACGAGCGGCGAGGTCGTCAATATCTGCTATCTTCTAAATAAGGGGTATAAAATACTAAATAATTTGGAGAAGTGCCCAAGCATCGATGAAAATATCTTTGATAGCGTGTATTACAGAAACGCTTCAGTCGCACTGCCTTTGATTTATGAGGAGATAAAAAGGCTTAAAGGATAATCTAAAAGCCAAATATTCTCTCAAAATCATCGCTTGAGATAATTAAATCCGGAAATAAAAACAATAAAATTAAAACTAAAAGTTGCAATGCAATAAAGGGAATAACGCCTTTATAAATATCGACAATGCTTATTAAATCGCCAATTGCTGACTTTAAGAAAAATATGGAGAATCCAAATGGTGGCGTTAAAAAACTAGTTTGTAAATTTACTGCTATCAATATCCCAAACCAAAGCATATCTACTTGATAATGCATTGCGATACCGGATAAAATCGGCAAAACAATATAACATATCTCAAAAAAATCAATGAAAAATCCAAGTATGAAAATAATAAGCATAGAAAAAATAATAAAAGATAATGGGCTATCCAAATAAGATGAGAAAAAGTCAAGGACGACTTTATCGCCACCAAGCTCATTAAACACGAGTGTAAAGCAAGTCGCTCCAATCAATATCGCAAAAACCATACCGCAGAAAATCACACTTGCGATACTTGCTTCTTTTAATAATTTAATACTAAAACTTTTATAACAAATAGATAAAATAACAGCCCCTAAAACGCCAACTGCCGCAGCTTCGGTAGGCTCTGCAAAACCATTTAAAATACTTCCTAAAACAAGTAGTATTAAGATTATCGGTGGAATGGACATCTTAAATACTTCTATAATAATATCTTTTTTATTTTTATTCTCATCTCTTAATGGCGGGGCTAAATGTGGCATAAAAATCGCAATTACGATAATAAATATAATATACATACCAACTAAGAGTATACTAGGCAAAATCGCAGCAGTGAATAAATCCCTAACGCTTATTCTTAAAACATCGCTTAATATTATCAAAATAATAGAAGGAGGGATAATCTGCCCCAAAGTTCCACTTGCAGCAACAACTCCAGCTGTAAGTTTTTTATTATATCCAGCTTTAATCATAACAGGAATAGCAATAGCACTCATCATAACAACAGTTGCACCAACTATCCCTGTGCTAGCAGCTAATAAAACGCCAACACCTATAACACCGATAGCCATTCCGCCAGATATACTACCAAATAGCTTCGCGATGGATTCTATAAGTCTCTCGGCAATTCCACTTTTTTCTAGAATCATTCCCATAAAAATAAAAAGTGGAACGGAAATTAATGTTTGATTACTCATTATGCCATCGATTCTATTCGGTAGAAATGTAAGTAAATACGCAAATTCATCGCCATTAAAAACCATTAAATATGTCCCGACGAGTAATCCACTAGCTCCAAATGCAAATGCCACAGGCACACCAAGCAATAAAAGTGATATTGATAGGATAATTAAAAATGACAATTCCACATTACACTCCAATCATCGATAAATCTTCTTTTGTTATATCTTCATCGATAAAATCTACTTTCTCACCTTTTAATGCCATTATTGACTTTAGAATCTCACTTATACTTTGCAATATCACAAGTAAAAATCCAAATGCAATTAAACCTTTAAATATAAAATAATATGGGATTCTGCCATTTGGAGAGGATTCCATTATATGAAATCCTTGTAATGCAAAATGGAATCCAAAATAAGAAATCACAGCACTAAATGGAATAATAAAAAATAGATTAACAAAAATCCAAAAATAAAGCTTTTGCCTCTTAGAATATTTGACATATACAACATCTAATCTTACATGTTTATCCAATAAAAGGGCATATGAGATAGCAGGTAAGAAAAATGCACTAAAAAAATACATACTCAAATCATCAAAGATGGCACTAGCAATGCCAAACTGCAACAAAACAGCTTTAAGAAATACAATTAATGTTAATATGCAAAGCATAGCGATACAAAAATAAGAAAAAAATTTTGTTATAGAATCTAGTATTTTTGAAATTTTTAAGAAAACTTTTTGCATTTATCTCCACTCCAAATATTATCTTTTTGTTTTTTCTCTTACTAATTGAACTAATCTTATCGCATTACTAACAGGCAAATCTGGCAACATTCCATGCCCTAGATTAAATATATGTCCGCTTGTATTTCCCATAATATTTATTATGTCATCTATGCCACTTTCCATTGCCTCCATATCGTAGATTCTGCAAGGTTCTAAATTGCCTTGTAGGACAAATTTATCTCCTAATATATGTTTAGCATTTTTCATTGAAGTCCCCCAATCAATACCGAAAACATCAAAATTGCTATTCAAATTAGCAAATCTATCTAAAAATCCGCCAACTCCTTTTGGAAAAACAATAATAGGAATATTGGAATATGTTTTTTTAATATAATCTGCAATCTCATTAATATAGTTAAATCCAAACTCAATATAGGCTTTTTCTTCCAATGCTCCCGCCCAAGAATCAAAAATCATAATAGCATCTACTCCAGCTTTTATTTGAGATTCTAGATATAGTTTTAATTCATTTGTAAGTTTCTCTAATATATTGCGAAGTAGATTTGGGTTTGTATAAAGCATTTTCTTAGAATGGGTATAGGTTTTACTCCCCTGCCCTTCAATCATATAAGTAGCCAAAGTCCAAGGTGCTCCGCAAAATCCTATCAAAGCTTTATCTTTACTTAATTTTGCTCTAGTTAGGGAAATCGTATCATAAACATAATCTAATTTTTTATATGCATTAGTTTGCAAAATACCCAAATCATTATTATTTCTTATGCAAGTTTCAAACTTTGGTCCTTCATTTTTTAAAAAATTTAATCCCAAACCCATCTCAAGCGGAATAACTAAAATATCACTAAAAAGTATCGCTGCATCGCAATCAAGTATATCAATGGGCTGGAGTGTAACCTCACAAGATAGAGCTGGATTCTTGCATAAATCTAAGAAATTCCCAGCTTTTGCCCTAACTTCTCTATATTCACTCAAATATCGACCTGCTTGTCTCATAAGCCATATAGGCGTATATGGGGTATCTTTTCTCTTGCAAGCATCAATAAAAATCATTGTAAGCCTTTATAAATTTATATACAAATGTTAAAAAACACAGATTCTACCAAATTTAAACTAACTTATTGCAATGCTCTCCTCAAATTCATTAAATTTTGATAAATCAAAATCATTGCCTAAAATACACCATAGTAGAATCCTAGCTCGTCTTGCATCTAGGATTCCGCTCATAATTGCACCATTATTTTGCAAATCAATCTCACTGCCTTTATATCCATAAGTCCATTTTGTGCTAAAGCCAAAAGCCGTTCTAGAGGCAACTATTATAGGAATATTTAAGCTTTTAATCTTATCCATACTTTTAGCACTAATATGCCCTGAACCAAAGCCATTTATAATAATCCCATCAAATAAATCAACAAAATCTAATATCTCATTATTTTCGCCTAGATTCTGCTCTAAAAACATAATTTTTTTATGCTGTTTTGGGAGTGGAAAGGTCATACGCTTTAAAGGTAGGGCAAAAAATCTTGGTTTATTTTCTATAAGAATCCCCTCTAAATGTATCGCATCAAATGCATCGATAAAAGTGGAATGGATTTTTTTAATCCAATTTGCAGAAAAGATTCTATCTCCAACAACCACTAAAACACCTCTATTTTTGGATTGTAGATTACTTGCAACTGCGATACTTGAGCTAAGATTCCAAATTCCATCATAGGCAAATTCGCCCTCCATTCTCATAGCACCACAAAATATTATAGTCTCTTCCCTATCCCAAAAAAGATTAAAGAAAAAACTACTTTCTTCGATTGTATCAGTTCCTTGTGTTATAATAATCGCATTAATCCCACTATCAACGCTCTTTTTAGCATATACAATAACCTCACTTAGAATCTCAAAATCCAAACTACCGCTAGGTAGATTACAAAAACTTTTTGTTGTAATATCCAAATCCATATTACTATGCGATTTTAATGTAGCGATAAAATCATTAGCATCACTTGCTGGAATCCCAGCATTTAGCTTATTATCCCTTTTCATACCAATTGTTCCGCCAAGACTTATTATTAATATTCTCATTGATATTTCCTATATTTTTATGGATTTTAGATTATAATACTTAATTCACATTTTAAAGGAGTTTTTATGTATAAGATTCTAACTATGTCAATTTTAGCATTTGGGTTACTTAGTGCAAATAGCATAAGTGATACTTGTCAAAATAAGATTGATGATATAGAAAAGCAAATCAAGATTGCAGAGCAATTTGGGCAAAGTAGCAAAATAGATGGACTTAAAAATTCATTAGCAGCAGTAAAAGCAAAATGCGAAGATGGCAGTATTTCTAATGAATTAAAATCCAAAATATCAAAATATGAAAATAAGATTAAAGAAACACAAAGCGATATAGAAGCCGCTAAGGCAAAGGGTAAAACACTAAAAGTAAAAGCAGAGGAAGCAAAACTAAAGGTTTTACAAGGTGAGCTAGAGGAAGCAAAAAAAGATTTGGAGAATTTAGTCCCATAATCTCAATAAAAAGCAATATCGTTTGGTATTGCTTTTCTTCTTAGATATTTAGCTATCTTTTAGATTCTTTTTGAAACAATTCTTAGTTTAAAAATAATATTAGGAAATAGAATGAAAAAATTTTTTAGCATATTAACAATGATTTTTATAGGCGTTTTTTTCGTAGCGTGCGGAGAAAATACACAAGCAGAATCTACACAAAAAACTGATGATTCGCTAAGCAAAATAATAGAGCGAGATAAGGTTATAATCGGCGTTTTCGGCGATAAACCACCATTTGGCTATGTAGATAGCAATGGGGTAAATCAAGGCTTTGATATTTATATCGCAAAACAGGTTGCAAAGGAGCTTTTAGGTGATGAAAACAAACTAGAATTTGTCCTTGTGGAGGCACAAAATAGAGTTGAGTTTTTGAAATCAAATAAGGTTGATATAATTTTTGCAAATTTTACTAAAACAAAAGAGAGAGAAGAAGTGGTAGATTTCGCCCTCCCATATATGAAAGTCGCACTTGGTGTGGTTTCAAAAAATGGAGATATAAAAAATGTAGATGAATTAAAAGATAAAACTTTAATTGTAAATAAAGGAACAACGGCAGATTTTTATTTTAGCGAACATTACCCAGATATGAATATATTGAAATTCGACCAGAATACAGAGGCATTTTTAGCATTAAAAGATAATCGAGGCGAGGCTTTGGCACACGATAATCTATTGCTTTTTGCGTGGGCGAATGCAAATCCACCATATGAAGTTGGCATAACTCATTTAGGAAACGATGATGTAATCGCTCCTGCAGTCAAAAAAGGTAATACGGAATTATTAAATAAGCTAAATGAGATTTTGGTAAAACTTGGAAAAGAAAATTTCATTCACAAAGCTTATGATGCGACTTTAAGCGAAGTTTATGGGACGAATATCACTGCAGATTCCGTTGTGATAGAAAATACGAGTTTATAAATAAAAATAGATTCTATATAGAATCTATTTTTAATCTCAAAATGTAATTATTGTGTTTGTAGAAATATTTTAATCTGCTCTTTTACTTCCTTTGGTAATGGGGCAATCTCCATTCTCAATGCACTTTTATCACCATTATCAAAGCAGTATTCAAAAAACTTTACAATATCTAATTTAATCTTAGAATCTTTTGGGATTAATATATAAGTAGCACTAACTATTGGATAGCTATTTGCACCATCTCCTAAGAGTAGATTTGCTGAAAATGTATCTTTATCCCATTTTGCATTTTTATTTGCTTCTGCTATTGTTTGCATATTTGCCTCTACCCAATTGCCACTTTTAGTTTGGAGTTTTGCAGCACTTAGCTTTAGATTATTTTTATATGATAACTCCGTATATCCAATAGCACCTTTTATGCTTTTAATTAAATGTGAAACACCCTCATTGCCTTTTCCACCAACACCTTTTGGCCAAGATATTGCTTTTCCATATCCAATATTATCATTCCATTCTTTTGATATTTGGGATAAATATGATGTAAAATTATATGTAGTTCCGCTTCCATCACTCCTATGTATAATAGATATTTCAAGGTCTGGTAGAGATAGATTTGGATTATCTTTTGCTATGATTTTGTCATTCCATTTTGTGATTTTTCCAAGAAAGATTCCAGCTATAGCTTCATTGCTTAGCTTTAATTCCCCATCATTGATTCCATCTAGATTATAAGCCACTACTATTGCACCACTAAGTGTAGGAAATTGTATTAGATTAGAATCTTGTAATTCTTTTTTATCTAATGCCTCATCAGTAGCACCAAAATCAATAGTGTTTGCTTTTATTTGTTTTACTCCGCCCCCACTTCCAATGGATTGATAATTAACCTTTATGGAAGTTGCCTTTTGATACTCTTTAACCCAACTCATATAAACATTTGCTGGGAAAGATGCTCCAGCACCATTTATTTGATTTGCCCCTAATATTGCAATCATAAAAATTAATGATATTAATATCTTCATTGTAATCCTTTTATATTTGATAATTAGGATTATAAATAATATCAATTACAAGAAAATTACAAAATATATTTATAAGACTTAAAAAGCTAAGATTTCATCAAATACTATAAGGAGAATCGTTAAATGATGAATTTTGCTAGTATGGGGGGGGGGAAGCTAGATTCCAAATTAGATTTCAACGCAGATTCCAGCCTAGAATCTAATACAGATTCTATAGATTCTGCCCAATATTTAGATTCTACTTCAAGCCAAAAACGAAATTCCAACGCAGATTCCAGCCTAGAATCTAATACAGATTCTACACCAAGCCAAACGCGAGATTCCACAAATCACTTAGATTCCACTCCAAACCCGCGAAAAACACGAAAAAATAGCTTTTGGAATTATGCATTTTATGCTTTTATTTTAAGCTATTGCTTATGCATTGTTATTTATTCTAGATATGCTTTTAACCTAGATGACGCACTTTGGTGGCTAGATATATATCATAATATCCCAATTACAAATGGTATCAATCTAGGCATAGGCAGATTCTACCCACTAGCTTTTAGCGACCTAAATATGCTAATGCAAATCTCACATTCGCCTTATTTATTCTTTGGCTATCACGCAATAATTACGCTTTTTATCGCTCTTTTGTTTTGGAATTTTTTAAAAAATGCACTTCCAAATAGTCCTTTTATTAGATTTATCATTTGTTTTATCTGCTTTTTAAATATGGGCTTTGTAACGATTATGGTAGGCATTTGCTATCCGGAAAGTCCGCTTTGCTTTGCTTTGGTGCTTTTTGTATTTATGAGTTATAAGATTTATAAAAGTGAAAATAGAGCGATTTTTTTCATACTTGGGATTTTAGCGGCAAATATGGCGATTTATCTAAAAGAGCCTAGTTTTCTAGCTATTGGGGCTTTTGGATTTTTAAATATAATCTATATGTATGCTAGTAAAAAAATCAATAGAATCTATTTTATTTATTGCATCTTATTGCTTGTTAGTGCATTAATTTTTGTGGTGATTTACACTCTTTATGTTATGCCAAATGTAGAATCTAGCTATGAAGAAGTCGCATTTAACAAGGCAAATCTAAGCTTTTATAATTACGCCATATTTTTAATAAAAGGCTTATTTAACTTTATCTTAAATGACGCTTTTATAGTTATCTTACTGCCATTTATTACACTTTGCAGAATCTACTCTACTATAAAATCAAAAAGCCTAGATTCTATAGCCATTTTTTGGGATAGCTTACTAGTGGGCGGAATCTTATATTTTGCTGTGTATATAAAATTGCAACTTTTTACTAGCTATTACTTAGTGCCTATATATTTTATCGTAGCTGGGAGTGTGGTGTATTATTTAGGTAAATATCTAAGATATAAAATAGCTAAACTAATCTTTGGGTTTTGTATGATTTTATATATTACTAATGTCTTACCACAATCCATTTGGACTTTTATGTCGCTAAAATCTCAAGGCGTAGCATTCCACCAAAGCTTGGATTTTATGGCTAAATACATTAGCCAAAATAGCGATAAAACAAGAATCTATTTTGATGGCATAGGCAGAGGAAGCGGATATAACGACCACTTTTGGTTTTATTTCATAAAATATTTAGAAGAAATCTATAATGTCTCTAACTTTGATGTTTTATCAAAAGAGCCAAACGCCACTAGTCTTTTACAAAGCCCACTTCATTGGCAAAATGACAAAAATTCGCCATTTACTATCCATAATTCTACGAGCGTATCCACCCCAAAAAAGGGCGATATAATCATACTAAATCAAAATTCAAATAAATATATAGATTCCGCTTATTTACAAAATATGCAAGAAAAATATGAGCTTATTTATAAAACTAATGTCGTTGGACTGCCCTATATCAGCCTAAAAATGATTATAAAATATCTAATGATAAATCTTGGAAACTCTCCCTTAGCAAAGGATGCATTAAGCGGAAATAGCAATCCTTTCAAACTGCCAATAAATAATTATATCTATAAGGTCAAGTGAGATTCTATCTCGTAATATAGGGCGATAACCCTATATTATCTCATTTATTCTGGCATTCCAAGCATTCCATTAAAATCATTTTCAATATTAAAGCTATCTAGTGCCGCAGCAATCTGCCCTCTGTGATGTGTGGAGTGATTTAGTATTGCTAACATTAAAAATCCCCTACTTTTTGAAAATGAGATTCCCGGAAATGAGAGAATTTCTACCTTATTAAAATCATTTGTATTTTGGATAATATCTATAATCTCACTATCTGCCTTTTGACATAATGATGCTATGGAATCTACATTTTTTTGTATTTCTTCTAGCTTTGTTAGAGATTCTAAAAGTTGATTAGATGGCTTTTTATCACAATACATACTAAATTCTTTTATAAAAATACCAATCTCACCAGCAACAAGATGCCCCGCTGTATGCATAATAGAGCCATAATACAATCCACAATTCTTCTCAAGCAATCCTCTTTCTACTTGTTTAAGAGTAGAAAACATATTTTCATTTGCAAATTTATTGTATTTTGCCTGTAATAGTAATATTTCTTTCATTGTCAATCCTTTTTTTGTATTTCATCTATGCTTTTAGCTAAATGATTAATGTGATTCTATATGATAAAGTTTCTAAAATCAAGTAGATACTTTTTTATTCTATAGTGATATTTTTGATACTATTGTGTAAAATAGGAATTATTTTGATATAATTTTTTAAAATTTAAAGGATAAATATGAATAATTATCACTCTTTATGCCCTATTGAAACTACATTAAATCTAATAGGCAATAAATGGAAATTTATCATCATAAGGGATTTATTAGAAAGCAAAAAACGATTTGGGGAGCTGAAAAAGTCTATAGGAGCGACAAAAAATCAAAATATTTCACAAAAAGTCTTAACGCAAAACCTAAGGGAATTAGAAAGAGTAAAATTAATAAAGCGTAAAGTATATGCACAAGTCCCACCAAAAGTAGAGTATGCACTAACGCCACTTGGAGAGAGTTTGAGAGATGTTTTAAAAAGCCTTGAGGTATGGGGGAATTACTATAAAAATATCAATGTTTAATATACTTTTCGATGAAATCATTTCTAAATTTTTAAAGTTAAAAATCTTATAAGATTCTAAAAATTTTAGAATCTACCATATTTTAAAGCCTTATAAAATCTTGAAGTTTGTAAAAATTCTTATTTTTAAGGTTTCGCTTTTGATTCTATTTCTATAAAAGAAAACTTCATTTTATATGAAGCCACACTTAGCAAGAAACTTCGCTTCGCTTGTTTTACGAGAAGCTACGCTTTCCTACCTACCGCCTATTATCTATTTTTCGCCCTCATTTAGAGATAAAAATCTAAAATTCATTTTCGCCTCTTTTTTTAGTTTCCTACGAGAATCTAAAAAATTCCACCCTACTCTATCACACTATTTTTTAGGAGATTCATATAAAATAAACTACTCTTTAAAGCATAAATCTATTTTAACCTAAAAATGTATGGAAAGTGTTAGCCTCACATAAAAAGGGCGGTGAATAAGAGTGTTAAGAATACACTAGTCTCCCCATCGTAAGGGCAAATGGGCGGGAAAGCATAGCTTCTCGTAAAACAAAGTTTCCCTATCATAGATAAAATCAATATAAAAAATTATTTCTAAGCAAATTTATTTCCTCATTCACGCTTTAAAATTATTCTTTTTTCTCACAAAACGAGCATAGCGAAGTTTCCTATAAAAATGTTAGAAATTAATTTAATCTTTTAAATCGCATAGTAATTTTAAAAAATATATGTAAGGAGTAGTTTCACACGACAAAATAGGGCGGTGAGTGGGATTAGATTTAAAAAGAGGGCAAAGCCATCACAGAATCTTTTTATAAAAATGCGATTTTAAAAAACGCGTGGAGAGTGGGATTCACGAGAATCCAAAACCAAAGAATCTAAAATCGTAAAATTTTTTTAATCTAATTCCGCCATCTTTAAAAGATTCGTGCAAGAATCTAAAAAATCCATTTTGGCTTTTTAGAATTTAAAATTTATCGCAAAAGCGATTTAGATTTTTACAAACTCAAAGCGGATTTGAGAAATTAGGCAGATTGTGCGGAATCTAGATTCTAAGAATCTTAGATTTTAAATTAAATCGCAGATTAGAAACTAATGGAATCTAGGCAGATTCTGCTAAATTTCTCCCTAGATTCCGCTGTGAAACGAATAATTTAGAATCTTTAAATTATTTGTTGTCTAAGTGGTTTTTTAGCTCATCAAATTTCTTATCCATCGCCTTTTGGTTGTTGTGTGAGCTAACGCTAAAAAACGCCCAAATTGTCGCTGGTAGCCAACCTATCAATGTGATTTGCAGTATCAAGCAAATAATACCCTGAAACGGCTTGCCTATGGTAAAAAACACTAGAAATGGAAAAAATAACGCTAGGATATATCGCATAATCCCTCCTTAAAAATTGACTTTAAAAGCGAATATTATACGAACCCCCCCCCTTAAACTAAAATTAAAAACTTAAACTTCTATCGCAAAAGTGATTTAGATTTTTACAAACTTTTAGATTTTCACAAACTCAAATAAGCCAGTAACGCCCCAGTTTTTATACTCTGGGATTTGGGCTAGGATTTTGGCATCTAAAATTGGCTTTGGAATTTTATTTGGATTCGCATTTAGATTCGTGGCGGAGTTATTAGATTCGGCGGAATCTATGGAATCTAAAGAATTTGCGGAATCTAATGCGACAGAATCCGGATTTTTAGAGCTAGATTCTGCAGAATCTAGATCCCCCCCCCATATTACGAGATTTCACAGATTCCACGCCAGAATCCATACCGGAATCCACGCCAGATTCCACATTTTCCAACGCATATCTCACCTCGAATCCATCGATATAGCCAAACTCCAAAAGTCGCATTTTATCAAGCGTATCGATTATCGTCTGTGGCTTATAAACCCTGTGAGCGTTAAAGCAGACCTTGTCAATCTGCCCCACCGGCACACTTATATACAGCTTCCCGCCGGGCTTTAGCACCCGCTGGAACGCCCTTAGAGCCTCCGCCCACGCATTAGGAGCGACTTCATCGCCATATCGCCCCAAGCCAAAATGCTCCACGCTACACAAGGCTGAAAGTGACTCAAGCGAGTTTGAAGCGATATTTGCCAAGTTCGTCGCATCAGCTTGGATATAGGTAAAATCGCCGTTTTTATTTAGGAATTTCGTATCCATTTTGTTATCCATTTTGCGAATGTCAATTAACACGATTTTCTGCCCCAAGCTTAGGCAGTGCGCGATAAATCCAGCCACCGAGCTACCCACATCATAATGCACTTTTGGCGCATTTTTCGCCACCTTCCTAGCACCCCAAATGTCCTGCACGAAGTAGCTACTATCCAACTCGCCGTTATTTGCGTATTTATCGCCTAGGCAGATATAATCATGCCCCTTATTTACGCTAAATTGCTCATCATTATTTAGCCTCACATACTTTTCCCAATCATTTTCAAACTCGCCCAAACTCATCTTTTTACTTGGCTTCAAAATCGCCCTTGCCCTCACCTTTAGGGCGTTTTTTAATAATTTTATTCGCCTCATTTTCTGCTCCTTATTTTTTTAGATTCCATTTTAGATTCTTGTGATTTTTGGGGGCTTAGAGCCTAATTGCATTTATAATATCAAGTTCTTTATTATTTAGGATTCTTAGCTTAAAAGCCTCAACACATTTGGCGTTTTCGAGCGTTAAAATTACCATTTGTAGTATATTGTTGTTACTATTTGCGACCTCGTAGCGGGACTTCCCAAAGCCACTCATCGCCTTTTGAAGCGGGGCTTTATAATCCATACCAATCACGCCGTCAAACGCCCCGCACAGCCCCAAATCGCTCACATAAAAGCTACCATTTTGGATATGCAAATCATCGCTGCCGATATGCGTATGAGTGCCAAAAAACGCCGAGATTTCGCCCCTAAGCATACAAAAAGCCGCCCTTTTCTCGCTACTCGCCTCGCCGTGAAAATCGATGATGATATTATCAAAGCCCAGCTTTTTTACCGCACTCACGGCGTTTTGGAGCTTGTAAAAGGCATTATCCAAGTTCATATTAATGCCATAATGCCCCATTATGTTAATAACTGCGATTTTTTCTCCCCCCAAATTAATACAGCAAATGCCACTCCCGGGGGTCTTTGGCGGGAAATTTAGCGGACGCAAGATTGGCATTATAAAGCTACTTTTGGTTAGATTCTGGCTTAAATTAAACATTTGGAATGTGGGGGAATCTGGGCTAGAATCTTGGGATTTTGGGCTAGATTCTGCAATTTTAGCGGAATCTGTGCTAGATTTGACTTTAGATTCGACGAATTCCACGCTAGAATCTAAGCCGTTTTTACACACAGAATCCACACTAGATTCCAAATCTCTGCCCATAACCGCCGTAATTTCCATTTTATCAAATGAGTGATTTCCGCCTGTGATTAGGTCGATTCCAGCACTAAGCAGCTCATTTGCATTCTTAATATTTAGCCCAAAGCCCCCACTTGCGTTCTCCGCATTTGCGATTACAAAATCTAGCTTATATTTTTTGCGGATTTCACTTAGATTATCAACTACCATATTTCGCCCTGCTCTGCCTACGATATCGCCAATTAAGCCAATTTTTAATACACTCAAATTTTGCCCTTATTTTTATCTTTATCAAGTTGTCTTAAATATGCTAAAGTTGCCTCAAGGACGCTACTATCATCAATCTCGCTAGAATCAAAGCTAGTCTTATCCCCATTATCAAATATCACATTTATATGCTGATTATAATTCATTATAGATTTTATATTTAGTGTATTTGCCAAAAATTTTATTAAAATCAATTGTAAAAATCGCAAACTAAAGCTATCTATTTTCCCAAACCTATCATTTATCTCTCTTTCTATATCATAAATCTCATCTTTAGATTGGACATTTGCAAGTCTTCTATATAAATCTAATCTTATTGTATCCGAAGGAATAATACTTGGATTTAAAAACGCACTAATATTTAATTTAATATCAACATTATGCTTATTTTGGATATTCTTACCGCTTAAAGAATTTATACACTCTTCTAGCATTTGTAGATATAGGCTATATCCAATATTTTTTATATGTCCGCTTTGTGCCTCACCTAAGATATTTCCGCCACCGCGAATCTCCAAATCTGCATAGGATAAGATTCCGCCACTACCTAGAAATGAATTAGATTCTAATGATATAAGTCGCTTTTTTGCCTCTGGCGTAATATTTTCCTTATCATTTACAAAAAAGTAACAATAGCCCTCTTTATTGCCTCTGCCAATTCTCCCTCTTAATTGATGCAAATCTGCCACACCAAAACAATCCGCACCACTAACTATAATAGTATTTGCATTTGGAAGATGGATTCCAGATTCTATAATAGAAGTAGATAGAAGCATATCATATTCACCATTTGCAAACTTTATCATAATATCTTCGGTTTGCTTTTGTGGGGTTTTGGAATGCAAAATCGCAATTTTTAGATTTGGCAGAATCTTTAGTATTTCATCTTTTTTATTATCAATACTTGCGATATTATTATGTATATAAAAAATCTGTCCACTTCGTCTAAGTTCTCGTAAAACTGCATCTTTTAGCAATAAATCACTATAGCTTTTTACAAATGTTTTTGGCGGGATTCTAGATTGTGGTGGGGTATTTAACTCACTTTTGGTTTTGATTTGTGAGAGTGCCATATTTAGTGTTCTAGGAATTGGCGTAGCAGACATCGAGAGAATATGCACATCTTTTGTTAGATTCTTTAGTAATTCTTTTTGCTTCACGCCAAATTTATGCTCCTCATCAAGGACGACTAAACCTAGATTTTTAAAATGGGTATTTAATAAACTATGCGTTCCTACAACAACATCTATTTCGCCACTTTCTAATCCTTTTAGAATGGTGTTTTTATTCTTACTAAATCTATCAAGTTTTGCGATTTTTATACCAAATGCTAAAAACCTATCTTTTAATGTATTAAAATGTTGATTAGATAAAAGCGTGGTAGGAACGATTAAAGCACATTGATAAGCACTTTTGACAACAGCAAACATCGCATTCATAGCAACTTCAGTTTTACCAAAACCAACATCTCCAATAAGCAATCTATCCATAACTTTACCACTCGATAAATCGCTAAAAATCTCTTTTATGCTTCTTTCTTGGTCGTCTGTGAGCTCAAAATTGCTACTTTCTTTAAAAAGCAGAATCTCCACTTTTGTTGTGTCTATTAATTTTCCTTTGATAAGCTCTCTTGTGGCAGCTATCTCTACAATTTCTTTTGCAATCTCTAATAATTTTGGTCGCACTTTTTCTTTGATTCGACTAAAATTACCCTTACCAAGTCTATCAACAATAGGTATTGAAGCGGTGTTTGCGATATATTTACTAACTAAGTGGAGATTATGTGTTGGAAGTAGAAGTTTATCATTATTTAGATATAAAATCTCAATAAAATCACTTGTATTGCCTAAAATATTCCTCTGCACAATGCCATTAAAAATCCCAATACCATAATCATTATGAACTACATAATCGCCCTTATTTAGCTCATTTAGTCGTATTGTTTTTTGTGCTTTCTTTTTAGCTTTTATCTTTTTATTAAGCGAGAGAAATATTTCCTTAGGAGTTATGATATTAAAACAGATATTTTCTTTGATAATCTCTACATTATCTGGAATCTCTAAGGTGTTTAGTAATAATTCATTCATACTAAAAAGTGTAGGTTTTTTGTTGCTATGTAATGCTAAAAGCTTTGGAATAGCCATTGTTTCTACACTTATATCGCTATATGTATCTTTTAACTCAAAACAATCTAAATGTTTAAAACTCTTAAAATCAATATCATTTAATATCTCTAATTGGCTTAATTCATCAAGCTCAAGCTTTGCATTTGGACTTAATATACTTTTATAGTTTTTAATAATAAGCGGTTCATCAAGAAACCAAAAACCTAAACTTATAATATCTTTTATAAAAACATCATATTGGCTATTTTTGCTTATATTATCAAGATTATTATATGTAGCAGAATCTAAACTAAATAAAGCTGGAAAAATGCAAACCTCACTTAGCTCCTCACCAAAACACATTTGAGATACAGAATCAAAAAATCTAATACTCTCAATCTCATCATCAAAAAATGAGATTCTAATAGGATTATCATAATTAAGTGGAAAAATATCTATTATATCGCCATGTATTGCAACTTCCTTTGGGGCGTGGATTAAATCAAGTTTTTCAAATCCATAATTAAATAATTTTATTTGTAAATCCAAAAAATTATATTTGTGATTTACCTTTAAATGCAGAGATTCTAATTTATCATTTAGTGGAAGTGGATATAAAATAGAATGAAGTGGAGCAAGGAGAATAGAATCCTTGTCATTATAAAACCTTGATAAACTAAGGCATAATTCGCCAAATTCAAAAGAATAACTTCGTAAATCATCGCCTCTTTTTGCCCTAAATTCACTTAGAATATGGAAATTTGGAAAATTACTATCTTTTAATTTTTTATACTTGCATACTTCTAATGCACCTAATGCCTCATTATAATCCTTAAAAATAAAGATTTTGAAATCAACATTAGATTCCAATATCCTATAAAAGTTTGCATTCGACAAAACAATAAACCTCTAAAACCTAAATTTGCTTATTTTCAACTAAAGATTTGCAATGTTTAAAGCCAATAATCTATAAATCTTAATTAGATTCTACATCTTCTTTTGATTTAATCTTACTTTCACCAACAAAAATACCTTTTTTCTCTATATATAACTCATTACAAATAATAGTGCCATCAATCTTACCATTGGGTAATATTTCTACACATTCGGAATCTACAGTGCCTGTAAAAGTGCCACCAACAATAACCTTTTGTGCGTTAATCTCTCCGCTTACAACGCCACTTTTACCAACCAAAACGGTATTTTTAGAGTTAATATTTCCTTCAAAATCTCCATCAATATGAATATGACATTCTATCTCAAGCTCTCCTTTGAATTTTGTTCCAGCAGCGATAATCGTTGCTCCATTGGTATTTGCTGCATCAAATTGTTTATTGTCGTTAGTAAAGATTGCCATGCTACATTTTTCTCCTTATTAAAAATTTGTCCAAAATTACCCATATTCCATTCCATAAAATTCTTAGGATTCATATGACTACCTAAGAATCTCACTTCATAATGCAAATGTGCCCCTGTGCTAACACCTGTATTCCCCACATATGCGATTAATTGACCTTTTTTTACAAAATCGCCTCGATTTACTACAAAAGAATTGAGATGTGCATAATAAGTCTTAAAACCAAAGGAATGGTCTATCTTAACTAATGTCCCATATCCGCCATTCCAACCACTTTTTGCAAAATCAACAACACCATCTGCTGTGGCATAAACAGGCGTATCCATAGCACTTGCTAAATCAATTCCTGTGTGAAATTCTCTAGTGTGATTTAGCGGGTGGATTCTATATCCATATCCAGATGAAACTCTTTTGTATTCATCAAGTGGATAGCCATTTGGAACAAATTTCATAATGAATAACTTTTGCAAACCTGTAATACTAGCAATTTCAACTCTACTTTGCAAACCATAATTAGAGTTTTTATCACTAATACCAATTATGCCCTCTAAATCTTCCACCTTATCAGTTACTAGTAAAACTTCCTCTTTTTTAAGAGATATTTGCTGGGATAAACTAAGATATTTATCTAATAATACTTGATAATTATCCTGAATATATTTATATTTATTTTCAATATCATTTATTTCTGATGCAAAAATATGCAAAACTACTAATACAAAAAACACAATAGCAACAATAAAAGTGATAATGTATAGAATAATATGCTTAACAAATAAGCTAACATTATAATATTTATGCCCATAGGGGCTAGATATCATAAGTATTAATCTATCGTATGTTTTCATCGCCCACTCTCATACTTAAGGTATTATCGTGCTGAATAAAAATCTTATGATTATTGATTTGCATCATATCATCAAAAGTCCATAATAAACTATTCCAATTCACAATACTATCTTTTTTCATAATATTATCAAAATTATCAATATCCCATTCTATAAAATCTTCCACATTGACTTCACTGCCTAAGAATCTAATATCATAATACAAGCTATCGATATTGGAATCTTTACCACTATATCCAATAAGCTGACCTTTTCTTACAATATCGCCTCTTTTAACATTCACCTTTGATAGATGTCCATAAATAGAAGTAAAACCAAAGGAATGCACTATTTTTACAAATTTACCAATGCCTTTTGTGTCTTTATCTCTAGTCAAATCAACTATTCCATCTGCTGTAGCATAAATAGGAGTATCTTTTGCTATATTAAAATTAATGCCGGATTTTAAAGATGATAAAGAGCTATATTCGCCATCAAATGGCTTAGAGTTTGGCAATAGTTGGAGTATTGTTGTTTTCTGGGAATTATCCAAACTTCTTATATCAAATGGAGTAATATTGCCAACATCAAAATTATTACTTTTTATATTTATTATATCTTCTAAATCAAGCATTGTTTGATTGATTTCATTAAGTTTATTTTGGCTAATTTCTACTTGTTGTTTAAGATTCTCATTCTCGTTATAAATATAGCTATATTTTTCTAATGTTATATCTTTTTTGGATTGCATTTCTTTTAATTCACTAGCTAGAATCTTTATAGCAAAGAATACAACAATAGCAGATATAACGATAAATAATAGAATATATAAGATAATCTTTTTAACCAATCTATGTATATTAAATTGCTTAATTCCATTATCATCAATAATAGATATTATAAACCTATCTCTAATATTAGTATTTTTCACTACATATTTCCATATTTATATTATCTTTAAGACTTAATAGAAACTTCTCAATAACGCTAAATGAGCCGAATACAAGATATTTTTCATTATTATCTATTCCCTTAAAATCACTATATTTTATATCTAATCTCTTTAAAATCGCAATCAAATCATTTTTATTAATGATTCTATCATTATCTTTTATATCTATAATCTCCACTTTTAGGATATTATCTCTTAATATGTCTAGAATCTCTACTATGTTTTTTTGAAAGTAGCTATTATACACTAATATAATTTTTTTGTCTTTTAAATTATCCTTTAATGCTTTGGCTGCGGATTGATTATGTCCTACATCAATTATTATATTTTCTTTTATTTTTTGAAACCTTCCTATTAAATCAAGATTTGGTAGAGATGTTAAATCATAGTTTATACATAAAACTTCTAATGCTTTCAAGCTTAAAGCAAGATTCTCACCTAGAAATGAAGCCAAATGGTATTTTTGTAAATACAATAAAATATCATTATTAATAGAATCTACAAAAAATAAATCACTAATATTTTTTTTATATGCTATTTTTTTTGCAATATCTTTTATGCTACGATGTTTTTGAATCCCAATTATTGATGGATTTACCATCGCATTTAATTTTGTTGTAGCAATCTTTTCAATGGTATCTCCCAACATCTCTTCGTGGTCAAAATCAATCAAGCTAAAAAGGCATAAATCTCTCTTAATTGCACTTGTAGAGTCAAATTCTCCACCAACTCCAGCTTCTAAAATAAGAAAATCAACATCATTTGACAAAACTAATGCCAAAAATGTGGCATATTCAAAATAGCTTGCTTCTTTTATAAAATCAAAATATTGTAAAAATTTATGGGCTTCTAGTATTTCTAAATCACTTATTGTTCGACCATTTTTATAGAATCTTTCATTAAAGCTAAAAATATGCGGACTTGTGAAATGTAGTATTTTATAGTTATTTTGCATTAAAGCTAGGCTTAAAAATCGCCCACTAGAGCCTTTGCCATTAGTGCCTATTATCTGTATAGTTTTTGGAATCTTTGGTAGATTTGGAAGTAATTTCTTATAAATCTCCTTTGCCCTATTTGGGTTAAATGCTCTATATTCACGCCCTAGAGAATGCATATATATATCTAATTCATTCACTATTTTAATTCTTTGATTTGAACGATGTTAATGTCAATTTTTATATTAATATCTTGATTCTTATATATAAATGCACTTTTATCTATTATCGCTTTAATTTTATCGGCATAGATTTTGGCTTTTGCTAGATTATATTCCATTGGGGCGATAATAATAGAAGTCTCATTATAGATTCCAATAATCTCGCCATCTAATGCATTATCGAGTAGGATATTATAAAAAGCATCGAAAAGTTTATTTAATGCATCGCTACCAAATCTTAATCTTATTTCATCAAAACAACAAATATCACAAACTAAAACAAAATCATCTTTATGTCGCTTTTCTAGGGCTAATTGCAATTCCATTTTACTTAAAAGTGATGTTGGTTTAAACTTGGTAGATATTTTGTTGCTATCTAGCTTATTTTTATCTAAATTTTCTAATATCTTTGATAATTTTGTATCAATAAGTGCAAGGGGAGAATGTATATCAATATCTATAATATTATTATTATGTAAGATTTTTAAAGCTTTATCTAGTGTTTTTATAGTATTAGTGGATTTGGTATTATTATTACAGATATTTGATAAAACATTTATAAAATCATCTTTGGTTTTTATGGGATAATTATTTATCTCTTTTTTTATAGAAGCATCAAATTTATTTATCCACAGATGAAACCAATTACATTCATCAATATCAATATTTAATAATCTCGCTTGGGTGCAAAATACTTTTGTGTAAGATTCTGGGGTAAGCTCTAGATGATTAGTTTTTATATATATAAATGTATTTTTAACAATCTGTTTTATTTTATCGTCCAAAAGCTATCTCCAATTATAAGCAACTTGAGCGATGAATTTATCAATAGCTTGGAGTGAGGCTTGATTTATCGCTGCAAATCGTTTTTCATCAGTTACAGTCGATAGTCCTTCCACAGAAAAATCATAGATTCCAATATTTGTAAAACTTTTATTATCACCATTTTTATCCGTATAATTAAATTTAATACTAACCTGCATACGATAAAAGCTAGGAAATCCGCTTTGACTATCAACGATAGAATACATATAAATATTACTAATCTCCATATGTATTATAGAATCTGCATTTTCCCTACTAGTTAGATTTGATTGAAATCTAGTAACAATAGCTTGATGTAGAGCGTCTTTTGCTATTACTGAGTTTTCTGGGTCGGAAAGCGTTGCTATGCTCTCTACATAGATATTTTCACCTAAAGACTGCTTACTATAATAAGATATAGGATAGTAGCCACAGCCGGCTAAAAATATAAGGGGAAATATAAGAAAAAAAGTAGCAAAAAATACATTGCGGATTCTACTAAAATCTGGACGATTTGAAAATCTTAAGAATCTAAGATTTAAAGATTTGCGATTTAAAAACCTAGAGAATCCAAAACCTAAGAATCTATGATTTGAAAATCTAAAAAAAATCGCAAATTGCTTATAAATCCCACAAACCCACGAAAAAAATCTAAAAAGAATCGCCAAAAAGAATCGCCAAAAAAATAACTTAAAATAATCTAAAAACATCTATTTTACCACGAGATTTACTAGCTTATTTGGCACGATTATTTCTTTAATTATCGTTTTTTCCTCTAGCCATTTGGAAACTTCACTTTTCGCAAGGGCTAAAAGCTCGTCATTTGGGGTATTAACCGCCACTTCGATTTCGCCTCGCTTCTTGCCATTTATAGTAATTGCGATATTTATACTCTCGCTTTTTAACGCCTCATTATCAATTTCAATTTTTCGCAAATTCTCCAAATTAAATAGCTTTTGGCTTAGCTCATAGCTTGTATGCGGGATTATCGGCTCCAAAATATTCAATAAAATATAATATCCCTCAAACCAAACTTGAGCGTTTTCTTGGGCGTTCAGCGCATTAAACGCCTCCATACAAGAAGCAATAAGCGTATTTAGCGGATAATCGCGATTTGAAAATGTCGCTTCATATTTAGATAGTGCCTCATAGACCTTTTTCCTAGCGTATTTTTCGTCCTTATTTAGATTCTCAAATGCAAGATTTTCAAAGCTAAGATTCTCGATTTTCGCTTTGTCGGCGTTTAGAAAAATCCTATTTATAAAGCGATATGCCCCCTCTAGCGCGTCGTCATTCCACTCTAGCTCCTTTTTTGGTGGAGCGGCAAAAAGTATGAATAACCTCGCACTATCCGCCCCATAGGCTTCGATAATATCGCTTGGAGAGACCACATTGCCTTTTGATTTACTCATCTTAAAGCCGTCTTTTAGCACCATTCCTTGCGTAAGCAATCTAGCAAATGGCTCATCAATGTTAATATGCCCTAAATCACGCAAAACTTTAGTGAAGAATCTCGCATACAGCAAGTGTAAAACAGCATGTTCAATCCCGCCGATATACTCATCGACATTTAGCCAATATTCCAGCGATTTTGTATCAAATGCACTCTTTTCCCACAATTCCCGCGGGGTCGTGTAGCGTAAAAAATACCAGCTAGATTCCACAAATGTATCCATAGTATCGCACTCTCTTAACGCCTCACCTCCGCACTTAGGGCATTTGGTGAATTTCCAAGTGGGGTGCTTCTCTAGTGGGCTTCCCTCGCCATCAAGGGAAATATCATCTGGTAATAAAACTGGCAAATTCGTCTCTTTCACAATGCCGCATTTCTCGCAGTGGATTAGCGGTATCGGCGTCCCCCAGTATCTCTGCCTTGAAATTCCCCAATCTCTAAGCTTAAAATTTATAACGCTTTTGCCAATCTTATTTTTCTCAAAATATTTGATAATCGCACTTCGTCCCTCTTCACTAGAAAATCCGCTAAACTCACCACTAGCAATAAGGATTCCGTCATCGATAAAGGCGGAATCTAGCAAATCTAGATTCGTGGAATCTGTGGAATCTATGGCGGTTTTGGCAGAATCTAAGGCAGAATTTTTAGCAGAATCCGCGTTTTTAAGATTTGTGGAATCTGTGGCATTTTTAGCGGAATCCACGGCGGAATCTAGATTCGCTAAATCCGGCGAATCTAAAGCCGAATCCGCCGAATCTACGCCCTTAAAATCGCCCTTTTTGCAAACGACTTGCTTTATCTCCAAATTATACTTTTTGGCAAACTCGAAATCTCGCTCATCGTGAGCCGGCACGCACATCACCGCCCCACTTCCATAATCCATTAGCACGAAATTTGCCACAAAAATCTCAAGCCGTTTTTTAGTAAGCGGGTGAAGCGCGTAGATTCCCGTGCTAACGCCAATTTTCTCCTTGCTAACCCTATCTTTAAAAATCATATTTTGCATAGAAGTTACTAAATCCGCTTTGTCTTTTGAAAGCAGATTTTCTTTAAGCAAATGCTTTACAAGCTCGTGTTCTGGGGCAATCGCACAATAAGTTACGCCATAAATCGTATCTGCCCTCGTAGTAAACACACTTATCTCATTAATCTCGCCAATCGGTCGCTCTAACTTAAAGCTAAACTCCAGCCCAAGCGACTTGCCAATCCAATTTTTTTGCATAGTAATTACTTGCTTCGACCAATTCCCCTCCAAGTCCTCCAAACAGCTAAGCAACTCATCGGCGTATTTGGTAATCCGCAAATAATATTGATGCATTTCTTTCTGCACCACTTCCGCGTCGCAACGCCAACATTTGCCGTCCACCACTTGCTCATTTGCCAAAACCGTCTTATCATTTGGACACCAATTTAGATAGGCTTTTTTGCGGTAAACTAGGTCGTTTTCCCACATTTGGTTAAAAAACTCCTGCTCCCACTTCGTATAAATGGGGTCGCTCGTGGCAAACTCTCTATTTTTGGAGAATGAGAATCCAAGGCTTTTTAGGGATTTTTGCATATTTGCGATATTTTCGTAAGTCCAAGTTTTGGGGTGCAAGTTATGCTTAATTGCGGCATTTTCAGCAGGCATACCAAAGGAATCCCAGCCGATGGGGTGCAAGACATTAAAGCCATTTTTACGATAATACCGCGCTATCGCATCGCCAATGGAGTAGTTTCGCACATGTCCCATATGCAGATTCCCGCTTGGGTAGGGAAGCATACTTAGGATATATTTTTTTGGGAGACTAAAATCATTTTTCGGCTCGAAGCTGGAATCTAGATTCCCAGATTCGCCGGATTTAGCAGAATCTGCACTCAAAACCGCACTAGATTCCGCACTTTCCCCGCTCCAAATTTTCTGCCACTTTTTCTCAATTTCCTTTGGATTATAGACCATATTAAACCTTATTAATAATCAGTATCTCGCATTTTTGCACTCTCAATAAATATAATAATAATAGAAAATACATTTGCTGCCAATGCACCGATAGCAAGAGCATAGGCGACATCTAAATCACCCAATATTTGAAACCACAAAAACGCAGGTATTAGATGAAAATCCGCAACAATGGAACTTGCTAATAATTCCGATGAAAGTAGTTTTTTCGTGCCTATTCGTAAAGTTGTAGAAATAAAATTAATAGCAGCTGCTAAAAACAATAAAACAATATTTGGGTCAAATAAAAAACCCATAGTTGAAGTAAGGCTCATTAATGTAAAAAATATAAATAAAATTCTCCCCCAATCCATATAAATCTCCTTTAGATTCTGCCTTTTTCATACATTTGACGCATTTTCTCTTTTTCTTGTTTTTTCTTTTGTTTTTTGGCTTCTTTTTCATAATATTCTTGGATATTAAATCCAAATAAAACTGCTAATTTAGGTGCTACAAACATTGAACTATAAGTCCCCACAATAGCACCAACAAGCATAGGAAGTGTAAATCCTTTTAATATCTCACTACCAAAAATAAAAAGAATGAGTATTACAAAAAATATCGTTAAAGATGTTAAAAGTGTCCTTGATAATGTTTTTGAGACAGCATCATTGATGATAAATTCAACATCATTAAATTTTTTTAGTAGCATTTGCTCTCTAATCCTATCAAAAATAATTATTGTATCATTAATAGAATAACCAATGAGCGTTAAAAGTGCCGCTATAACATCAAGACTTAAATCAATATCAAATACCATAATAGCAGCCCCTGAAATAACCACATCGTGTAACAAGGCAACTATACTCGCTAGAGCAAATCTCCACTCATACCTAAATGACACATATATCATCATAGCTACTAATGCTAAAACGATAGAAATGATTCCTTTTTGTGCTAATTCACTTCCAGCTTTTGGTCCTACCATATCCACTCTACGAACCTCAAAATCGCCGGTTTGCTGAAGTATTGATTTTATCTCCTCGCTAATATTAACCTTTACATCACTTTGAACAAATGGAAATTTAATAATTATCTCATTCTTAGAGCCAAACTCCGTAATATTTGCATTCTTAAAATATTCACTATTATTTAATATCTCCCTAATCTCGCTAATGGGTGCTTCTTTATTAATATATTGTATTTGAACTATACTTCCACCAGCAAAATCAATGCCAAGATTTATACCTTTTGTAAAAAATAGAATAATTATTCCAACAATCAAGATTCCAGAGACAATTAGCCCATATTTGCTATATTTAACAAAATCATAAATTTTATTATGTCTAAAAAAATCCACTAACTTTCTCCTCTTCTATTCCTAATTCCAAACCAAAAATTTAATCTTGTAGAATTATTAATCTTATCGCCAAGCCATAAATAAATCCCGTGAGTTCCAATAATCGCAGTGATGATAGAAGCTATAATACCAATCCCCATAGTAATCGCAAAGCCCTTAATTGGACCTGTTCCATATACATAAAGTAAGATAGCGATGATTAATGTTGTATTATTTGCATCAAAAATTGCTCTTGTGGCATTGATATACCCAAATGAGATGGATTTAACAATATTATCGCCATTCCGCAATGCTTCTCTAATCCGCTCATTGATAATAATATTTGCATCGATTGCCATTCCCACAGTTAGGACGATTCCAGCCATTCCGGGAAGCGTTAATGTCGCTCCAAATAAACTCATAACAGCGATAATGGCAAGAATATTAACAAATAATGCAATAACAGCAATAACTCCAGCAAATCCATAATACATAATCATAAAAATAATAATCGCGAGAAACGCACCAAATAACGCAATTAACGATGATTTAATGCTATCAGCTCCTAAGCTTGGTCCAATGCTTCGTTTCTCTAGTAATTCCAATGGTGCGGATAATGCCCCACTACGAAGTGCAATGGCAATATTCTTTGCCTCTTCTGCTGTAAAAGCACCGCTAATTTGTCCGCTTCCACCGCCTATTCTCTCTCTAATAACTGGGGCAGAATAGACTTTATTATCAAGAACTACTGCCATTCTTTTACCCACATTACTACCAGAAAAATCACCAAATATTTTTGCCCCAACACTATTTAAACTAAAAGAAATAACTGGTTGATTAGTTTGATGTTCGAATGCCACCCTTGCGTCAGTTAGCATACTTCCATCTAAAATTGGTATTTCTTTTAATAGAATCTTAGATTCTGGGTTATCTACAAATGGCAAAATCACATCACCAAAGCTTCTTGCTTCCTCATCGCTCATAGTTAGCACTCGCATATTTCTATCTTCATCAACTGCCATCATTTTTAATTGTGCAGGACGAATAATCAAATCTAATGCATTTTGCTCCTCTTCTGCGGTTTTAATACCCGGTAGCTGGACTAAAACATTATCCTCACCTTGTTTTGTAACGCTTGGCTCGGATAATCCAAATATATCAAGTCGACTTCTAATAGTATCTATCGCTTGGTCTACTGAAGATGTTTTAATCAATCTAACCTCATCTGGCGTAAAACTTATATGATATTTTCCATCTGTATAATCTATATTCAAACCCTGAATCTTAGATAGAATCTCGTCCATCGCTTTTCTTTCGGATATATCTATTAACTCAAAACTAAGGCTATCATCACTTGGTTTTAAGGAATCTATCAATATTTTTTTTGTTTGGGTTTCGTGATTAATTTGAGTGGCTATAAGAGAATATTTGCTCTTAATCGCCTCATTTGTATCAACACCAAGAAGTATATTCAATCCACCTTGCAAATCAAGTCCCAAAGTTACCTTAGGACCACTCGTGCCAAAAACTGATGGAATGGAGAATATTAAGCCAAATAAAAATAAGAAAATAAATACTAATGTTTTAATATTAAAAAATTTTTTCATCTTATTTGGTTATCAATCTTTTTGTATTGGTTCTTCGTATTTATAGGCAACAAATTCTTTGGCTAATCTCGCCTGTGTATCATCATTTATTTTAATAGTAAAAAAATTATCCTCAACTTTTACAACTTCACATATAAGCCCACCATTAATCACAATTCTATCTCCTTTTTTGAGATTTTTAAGCATTTCCTTATGGGCTTTTTGCTGTTTAATCTGCGGACGAATCATAATAAAATAAAAAATCGCAAATAAAACAATCAATGGTAACAATGAGGCAAGAATATCATTCATAACTAACTCCTAAATATAATGTAAAGCTATATTTTATCATTTTGTGCTTATTTTTTAGAATCTTTATGTTTATTTTCAATCTTATATTCAATAATTAAAAATAAAGAGCCCAAGATTCCAGCTAAAGACGATGCAATAAGTATGGATAATTTTGCTAAATCCGTGCTTAAATGGTCGCTAAATGCAAGATTTGACACAAAAATAGACATAGTAAATCCAATCCCGCCTAGCATTCCAGCTCCAAGAATATTAATCCAAGATACAGAATCTGGCTTTTGTGCGATATTTAGCTTATGGCATAGAAATGTAAAGCTTAGGATTCCAATAGGCTTTCCTATAACAAGCCCTAAAATAATACCAAGCATAATATGGTCGATTGCAAAATTGATATTATCTCCAATGGCAACTCCAGCATTTGCAAAACCAAATAAAGGCATAATAAAAAAGCTACTCCACGGAGCTAAGGTATGCTCTAATCTAAGCAATGGATTTTGGACATTTTTAGAACCCTTAATGATGAAATTCAAAATATCTAATTGTGAGCTATTTAATAAAAGATTATTTCTTTCTTTATCTTTTGCTAGAAATAAAGGCACAAATGAACTGGAAACCTTAGAAGCAAATTCTTCACTATCTAATTTTGGCTTAACAGGGATAGTAAAAGCTAATGCGACAGCGGCTATTGTAGCGTGGATTCCGGTATTATGCACAGTTATCCACAATATTACTCCTAGTATTAAATAAGGGGCTATCGCCCTAATATCTTTTTTATTTAAAAGAATTAAGATTCCAAGCACAATAAGCGAGGCAATAAACCAAATAATACTAAAATTACTAGTATAGAATAAACCAATTACGATGATAGCTCCCAAATCATCAGCCACAGCGAGTGTTACTAAAAATACTTTTAATGCCACAGGAACGCGTTTTCCAAGTAGCATCATAACACCTAATGCAAAGGCAATATCTGTCGCCATAGGAATCCCAAATCCATTTTGTGATGGAGTTCCCATATTTAAAGCAAAATATATTATTCCGGGTGCTATCATTCCACCTAATGCAGCTAAAACAGGAAATGCAGCTTTTTTAAATCCTACTAATTCGCCAAATAAAAATTCCCGCTTAATCTCCAAACCAACAATAAGAAAAAATATAGACATAAATACATCATTTAGCCAATGATGCAAACTCATACCGATAAATTTCTCACCAATGGTAATACCAAAATCCATTTCCCAAAATTCAAAATAATAATGCGAAATCGGGGAATTTGCGATAATCATAGCAAGAAGTGCGCATATGAAAAGCAGAATCCCACCAGCAGCTTCATTGTGAAAAAAAGATGAAAAAATACTTGTAATTTTATGAAAACTTTTAATAAACATTTATAACCTTGAGTAAGATTTTTTAAATAGCAAATTCTAGCATAAACAATGAAATTTTATTCATTCTATAATCCATATTTATACTTGTGATATTCTTCCATCAGCAAAACAAAGATATGCTGCAATTTTTTTATCAACAAAATATTTTGTAGCAAAATGCAGGTATTCCCTTACTTGATGTTGTTTTGTTTCTAAATCTAAATCGCTACTTTTATAATCAAGTATAAAAACACTATCTTTTGTTTCTAAAATACAATCGATTCTTCGCAGAATCTTATTATCATTTAGATACGAAACTTCACATTTTATATGTGGATTTAAGGAAAGAGTTTCTTTAATCACCGAATTATTTAAGATTCGCTCAACGCTACTTAATATATCTTCTATATGCTTTTTATCCAAAATCAAACCATATCTATTTAATAGAATATTTTTTATTTCTGTCATAGTTATGGAATCCCTATATCGCAAAGAATATTCCATAGCCAAATGTAAAGCTATGCCTTTGATTCTAGAAATAGAATTATATTGTTTTTTTGTATCTTGTATAAAATCATCTTGTTTTCCAAAAGATTCTTGCTCTATTTGGATTGGCTTTGAAATACTTTTAGATTCTACATAATCACATATATTAGAATCTATATCTTCGCCCATTTCTATATCTTGTAAAGATAATTTATCAAATAAATCACTCTTAGTTGGCTTTATGATATATAGGCTTTCTTTTGCCCTAGTAAAGGCGACATATAAAAGATTAATAGAATCTAATAGTTTTTCATCTTTTTGTTTATCATAGATTTTCTTAAATTCCAAATCCACAATCTGGCGAAATTTGGCATTTTTAAGATAAACGATTTGCTTAAAATTAAGCCCATCATAATCATAATACAAACTGCTAGAGCGATTATTTTCTTTATTAAATTCACTCAATATTACATCATCAAATTCTAAACCCTTAGCTTTATGTATATTGCTTATTCTAATGTCATATTCCCTATCTTCTTCAATCTCTATTGTTGTATTTTCTAGCTCATCTATAAACTCATCTAATTCATTATAATCAAGTGATTTCTCAAGCACAAGAATCGCAACTTTTCCATAAAGATGAAAAATCTTCATAATGTTTAAAACAATCTCACTAGGTAATTTGCCAAGCAAAATAGAATCTAATGGCATAGATGTAAAATAAGATCCTCCATTTAATACTAAAGCATTTTTAATATATAGATTATTATGTGTTTGAATATATTTTAATACATTTAAAAGCACTAAAAATTCATCATTCTTGGCATTTGTAAGTTGAAGTGCGATTTTAAGATGTGGCATATCATTTAATAAAAAATCCCTAATTTCTGTGGCGGTTGCATTGTTTCTAGTGAGAATCACAATATCTTTTCTATTATGTTTTAATAAAAAATTCACTCTCTCTTTAATGCAATCTAAAATCTCGCTTTTTTCCTTTGTGAGAATCTTTACATAGCCATTGATTTTTTTATCTGGAATCTGGGTTTCATAATGTTTAAATCTATCACTAAATGTTTGATTTACAATCTCTACGATATTTTTAGCACTTCTATAATTTTTTGGTAGAGATTTAACATTCATATTAAGCTCTTTATTAATCGCTTCAAAAAGTCTGCTATCACTCCCACGAAATCGATAAATCGCCTGTTTTTCATCACCCACGAAAAATAAACTTCTATTTTCAATCCTACCCACGCCACTTTTAATCTCATCAATAAGTGGTTTTAGTATTTGGTATTGCCTTATATTTGTATCTTGAAATTCATCAACTAAAATGTGATTAATCCTAGAATCTAATCTAAAATAAAAAAAATCCTTATCAATATGTTTATTTAATAACTCATAGCAAAAAAGATTCAAATCATTAAAGTTAAGCACATTTTTAATGCGTAAAATGCTTAGTTTTTCATTATGAAAGATTCGATATAGATTTACAATCACAGATAAAACTTGATTTTGCACATTATCAAAATACCATTTGAAAGCTTCTTTTATGCGATTTATCTTTGCATTAAAAAAAGATTCATCATAATCCAATTTTTCTAATTTATTAATCATTGTTTGCGTAAAAATCAATGTATTATCACTATGAAATAATGCCAATATATCTTTTGTGGTGGAATCCTTATTAAGATTTATCGCTAGTCGTCCCATTATATTCTTACATCCACTTTCACCATCAATTAGAGTTAGGACATAGGATTGCAATTCATTGTAATTACTAACTACAACATCTCTCCAATCCAAAATAGTAGAATCTATACTAGAATCCGTCGCAATATCAATCTTAATATTTTTTAACATTTCTAAGATTTGATTTGCCTTTAGCTCATTTAGAAAGCAAAACAACGCCAATGAATCAAATTGTTTAGATTCTATTTTCTCCAATGTGTTTTGAAGTATATCTTTATCATAGCCAAAATCATTTCCAAGCTCGTAATTATTAAGCAATCCAGCGTAAAAACTAAATTTCTTTAAGATTAGATTAAAAAAAGCATCAAATGTCATAATATGATTATTAGAGCGTCTAAATCTATAATAAATTTTCTTAATATTATCTTTCACATAGGAATATTCTAGCCCTAGTTTGGATAACTCTATGGCATATGGATTATTATTAAAATCGCAAACATCACTAGCTAATTCTCGTAATGTCCGCAAGATTCTCTCTTGCATTTCTTGTTGTGCTTTTCTAGTAAATGTGATTGTCAAAATCTCATTAGCATTTGCACCTAATAATAAAAGATAAATATAGCGTGAAGTTAGTGAGAATGTCTTTCCACTTCCTGCTGATGCACGAATCGAAAGCCATTGATTGTCATTTTGCATTTATTATCCTAGATTCTCAAATAATAAAAATCGCAATTTATCAATATTGGTTTTATTTAATGATGATATAGGAATAATAAAAAGTGGCTCTTTAAAATCCCCTTGCTTGGAATCTATAAAATGTTTTTCTCTCACATATATATCTTGCTCTTTTATATGAAAATGCGAAAATAAATCCAAAAGATTTTCTTTAAAATTATCACTAGAAATACTATCTATTTTTGTAATAGCTATGCCAAAAGAACGATTTGCCAAATTTGTATTAAAGGTTTTTACTTCATTTGTCAAATCTAAAAATTGCCTTAAAAGCGGTTTAGTAGAATCTAGCATAAATAAAAAAACTTTTGTTCGCTCGATATGTCGTAAAAACTCCAATCCCAAGCCTTTTCCAAGACTTGCACCATTAATTATCCCCGGAATATCTGCCATAACAAATGAATGTATATCATCAATATCAACAACGCCAAGATTCGGGATTAATGTGGTAAATTCATAAGAAGCGATTTGTGGTTTAGCATTTGACATAACTGATAAAAGCGTAGATTTACCAGCATTTGGAAATCCCACTAGCCCAACATCAGCGATTATTTTTAACTCTAATCGTATATGTAAGGATTTTCCCTCTAATCCTTTTTGTGCGTATGTGGGTTTTTGATTAATAGAGTTTTTAAACCTAGCATTTCCAGCCCCACCTTTGCCACCTTTTAGAAATAATATTTTTTCGCTTTTTGTAAAATCATAAAGCAATTCATTTGTATCAAAATCAATTATTTGCGTTCCAAGCGGTATTTTGATTAGAATATCTTCGCCTTTTTTCCCGCTTTTATTCTTACTTTCACCTTGTTTTCCATTTTTAGCATTATAATGCTTTTTGCCACGAAACTTTGATAAGGTGTCATTATTTGTATCAACTTCAAAAAATACATCACCGCCATCACCGCCATCACCGCCATCAGGTCCGCCTTGTATTACAAACTTTTCGCGTCTAAAGCTAACAGCACCTGCACCGCCCTTTCCAGAGCTAATATAAATATCAACGCTATCTATAAACATTATTTTTCATCTAGTAATTGTGAGTGGTAGAAAGTTATTTGGAAGTTTTGGCATAGATTTGGGATTCTATGCCTTTTGGATAACAGAAACTTTTTTTCGAAATTTATCTTTTCGCTCGAATCTTACAACACCATCAATAAGTGCGAAAATCGTGTGGTCTTTGCCGATTCCCACATTGTTTCCAGCGTGGATTTTCGTGCCTCTTTGTCGAACGATGATATTTCCTGCTCGAACAAACTGAGAGCCAAATTTCTTAACACCTAATCGTCTTCCTGCGGAATCTCTATTATTTTGAGTGCTACCCTGACCTTTTTTATGTGCCATTATTTCGTCCTTATATTAAATTATTTTATAATCTCTAGGATTCTAACTCTAGTAAAATCGCGTCTAAATCCTCGTTTCGTTTTACTATCTTTTCTTCGTCTTTTCTTAAAAGTGATAACCTTTCTAGCTCTGCCGTGATTTATAACTTCTGCTTTTACTTTGGCATTTTCAACAAATGGTGTCCCAACATCAATACTATCATTTTCTATCAATGCTAGAATCTCATTGAATTCAATGCTTGATTTTGGCTCAAGATTTATTTTATCAAGCAAGATAATATCACCTGCTTGTATCTTGTATTGTTTGCCTCCATTCTTAATTATAGCTTGCATTAACAATTCCTTACAAATTTAATATAAAAGTTATAATTATATAATCTAAATTGTAATTTTAAACTTAAGTTTATGATAATTTGACTAATTAAACAGCAGAATCTTTCTTTAATGCAATGCATTCTATCTCAACCAATGCTTTTTTTGGTAGCTCTTTCACAGATACAGTGCTTCTAGCTGGTTTATTTGCTTTAAAATAGCTTTCATATACCTCATTCATAGCAGTAAAATCGCTCATATCGGCTAAAAAAACAGTAGTTTTTATAACATAATCCAAATCACTATTTGCGTCATTTAACACAGCTCTTAGATTCTCTAAAACCTGCTTTGTTTGTGCTTTTATATCACCTTTTACAAATTCCCCATTTGATTGAAGTGGAATCTGCCCTGAGGTAAAAATAAGATTTCCAAAGATAATCCCTTGCGAATATGGACCGATTGCTTGTGGTGCTTTTGGAGTTGATATTATTTTCATATATAATCCTTATTTTTAAAAATTAGGCTAGAATTATAACAATTAAATTTGAAATTAGAAAAAGGTCAATATAATAAAAACAAAAACTTTTATATGTATGCTCTTTTTATTTACACAAAGTCTTTACACGCAAGACAAAATAATAGATACAAGTAAGATTCTAAAAAATAATCAAGCTTTAGTAATTGATGCTAAAACAAATACTATTAATTATGTCCTTGAAATGCTTCCAAATGGTAAGATTATCAAGAAATATCTAACTATCCAAGAGCAAGAGCAAATCAAAAATCAATTAGATTTAAAAAACATAGAATCTAATATATTTAATAATAGGATTCATAAAAAAAGTAATATAAGCGAGTGGAATAAAAAAAAGATTCCATATGAGCAAAAAATAGAAAAAATTGATATAGATAGGTAGTGCTTTATAGTGTTTTGTGGTAAATAAAATATAATGCAAAAATATTAAGATTCTAAAAACTAAGATTATATTGAACTTCTAATAAACCCACCATTAAGATTTACTTTTGATAAAATAACATCTATAAATCACCAAAAGGCATAAAATGAATATATTAGAATTAAAAATAGATAGCAAAATAGCAAAGGATTCCTTAGAATATAAAAGCATATTAGATAGCAATAAACCCCATAGTATATATAAAATAACAAAGTTTGGGTTAAATGCAACAAACGAAAATAGGGGGGGGCAGCTCGATAACCTAAAGAGCGAATTATCCAATCCAAATGCTAGAATCTTTCATATTCCAATAAATGAAGTAAAAATCTACCATTATTTAAGCAACCCAAACCCACACGAGAATCCACAGAATCCGCACGAGAATCCACAAAATATAAAAGTATGCTCCTATGGCGGTATTTTCATCAATGATAAAGTTATCTCACAAAGCCTAAATTCCGCTACAGATTCCACATACCAACAAGATGAGTTTGACTATATTTCCAATCTATCCATATGCAATATAAAAAGCAAAAGCGATATTAAGAATCTAATAAAAAAGATTTATTTTAGATATATCTCAATTCGTAGTTTTAACAATAGAAAAATCTTTAAAGACAAAACAAAGCCAAAGATAATATTTTTCTGTGCTTGGTTTTCAAATATGTATCATTTCGTTTTTGAGGGTTATGGGCGATTGTTGATTTTGCTTGAAATGGCAAGAAAAAATAATATGGATTTTTACATCATAGCACCACCAAAACATCGCGGATTTAGCAAATATCACCAATGGTTTATAAGCCAAATTTTAGATATAGAAAATATACCAAAGGATAGAATCCTATATCTTGATTATCAAAATTACCATATTGATAATGTATATTTCTGCTCAAATCCACAATGTAATGATAAATATATACTACCTGCTATAAAAAAGCTTCAAGATAATCTATATGATAGTAATTTTAAAGCAAAAGGTGAGCGAATCTACATAAGTCGCAAAAAATCCCCGAGGCGATATTTGGTAAATGAAGATGAGATTTTTGAGATATTGCACCATAAATATGGTTTTGAAAAAATATATATGGAGGATTACAATCTAAAAGAAAAGATAAACCACATAATGCGTGCAAAAGTAATCATTAGCATTGAGGGGACAAGCCTAATAAATGGCTTATTTATGAATGCCACAAACGCAAAGCTAATCGGCTTACGAAGTCATAGTATGACGGAGCATTTATTGATAATTTCTGCAATGTTTAAAAATATAGAATACCTACCAATAATATGTGATATATACGATAATAGCGATGAAAATCAATGGGCGGAAAATAATCTATATCTAAATAAAGAATACTTAATAAAAAAATTAAAAGATTACGAAATAGATGAGATGCATAAATGATATAATTTGGCTTTTAAATTTATTTATGGGGGTCAAAATGCCACTTTTAACTATAGCCTTTCCTACATACAAAAGACCACATCGCATAATCGAATCTATAAGCGATACGCTAAGCAATAAATCGCAAGACATAGAAGTCATAGTATGCGATAATAGCGAGGATTATCTCACAAAAGAGATTCTAGCAAATATCGACGATAAGCGATTTTCCTACTATCGCAATGGTAAAAATCTAGGTTTTTGCGGTAATTTTAAGCAATGCATAATGAATGCAAATGGCGAATTTACATTGATTGTAAGTGATGAAGATAGGATAAATCACGCTGCCCTAAATGATATTTTAGATATTATTAAAAGCCAAAATATAGCGTATAGGGGGGGGCAGCAACAAGAATCTAAATCATTAGAATCTAAATCATTAGAATCTAAAACAAAAGATTCACAAATACCACAATCCAACACCCCAGAATCCCAAGAATCCAAACCAACACAATCTACACCAAATGCAATCACAGAGATAATCTCTGGTGTGGCATATATAGATGAAATAGATAGATATTATGTAGCTCCACCTAAGAATAAAAACGTCCATCTCTCCCCAAATCAAACCAAATCTCACCCACTATATAAAATGCTACGAAGCTATGTATCGGGCTTTTGCTTTAATACTAAGATTGCAAAATATATCTATCAGCATAGAATAAGCCCATTTGTAGATGGAGAGACATATTTTTATTATCCATTTTGGGTGGTAGGTTGGCTTAGTTTGGAGTTTGGCGGAGCATATACATACAACTCTAAGCCATTAATATTTAAAACACAAAATGATAATTCCAGCTATATTGAAATGGGTGAGAAAAAAGCCCAAAAAGTATTTAGTTTCGCCTCAGAAATACGATGCTTTGAGGATAAGATAAAGCTATCTATAAATGATAATCTATTGATACAAAGTAGCCTTGATGCCTATAATCTATACTATATACAAAATACAACCTTGAAAAATGATACTTCGATTTCGTGGGTGGAAGCAAGAAAAAGGCTCTTTGGGGTATTAAAAGAAAATAGAAAATACCCGCTTTTTAGCATAATGCATTTTTATTGTTTTAAGGCTCAACTCAAATTTAAAAAAATCATAAAAAAGCTTATTAGATACAAACCAATCTATAAAACATAAAAGCCAAGATATAAAAGTAAAGATATAAAATGGGATAAAACCTATGATATTTTGCTTTGATTTTATAGATTCTAAGAATGTTTAAATAAATATAGAGATAGTGAGAATAAAATATTAGAATCTAATTCCAAATGATTTTAATAGCTTTGGTGCGGTTAGCGAGACTTGAACTCGCACGAGTCGCCTCACCACCCCCTCAAGATGGCGTGTCTACCAAATTCCACCATAACCGCAATATTGAAAGATTTAATAGCTTAGAATCTCTTTAAAAGAGATTCTAAAAACTATCCTAAAAGAGGATTTGCATAAAGAACTATAAGTGCTATAACAAGTGTGTATATAACCTGTGCTTCTATAAGAGCGATTGCAATAAACATTGTAGTTGTTAATTTACCACCAACGCCCGGATTCCTAGCGATACCAGAGATTGCTGCTCCAGCTGCATTCCCCATACCTATCGCACCACCAAGTGCAGCGATACCAAGACCTACAACTGCACCAATTGCTGAATAAGCCTTAATCATATCCATTCCACTTAGTCCGCCATCTGCTGCAAAAGCAACACCCATAAAAGCAAAAAACACAAATAGTATTTTTTTCATCATAAACTCCAAATTGTATATTTCAAAGCAACTTCGTTCGGTTCTGTCCCCTACTTATAAATAGCCTTGATGTGTGTATTTTACTAATTTAATATAAAATTTAACTTACAATAAAACCCACTAATACTATTCTTGCTTTAAGAATAAATAATTTAAACAAAAATCGCAAAATGGCATTAGAATCTTTTAATCCGCAATTTATACGATTTATTTATAAATGATAGTAAAGTAAGATTCTAAGAGATTAATATTTAATCTCTACAAAAATCTCAAATATAGATTTAAGAAATAATAAGCTCGATTTTATCATTATTGATTGCGGCAATTTCTACATTAATCCTATCGCCCTCTTTAAAATCTCGTATATTTATATTATTTTTAATTAATTTTGAATTATGCAATAAGCCATCAATCCCATCTTTTATCTCAACAAAGATTCCAAAATCTGTGATTCGCTTAATCTTACCGCTAAATCTATCGCCAACTTTAAAAGAATCCAAACAAATATAAACGCTAGAGAGTATAAAATCTTTTGCTTTTTGGACATTTTCTTTACTCTCGCCACTTATTCTAACCTCTCCATTTTCCTTATTTATATCTATACTAATACAAAATCTCTCGATAATATCTTTTATATTCTTACCACCCTGACCTATTATGCTAGGTATTTTATTAATAGGAATCTTAAAAACTTGCGATACAGGCGTATTGTCATTTAAAATAATATTTTCCTTTGCAATCTCCATTTTATCTAAAATGCTTAGTCTGGCTTCTTTTGCCCTTAATAATGCATCACGCAAGATATAGATATTTATATCATTGATTTTTATATCCATTTGGAGAGCAGTTATTCCGCTTCTATTCCCCGCTACTTTAAAATCCATATCACCATCATAATCCTCAATCCCCATAATATCCGTTAGAATCTTGTATTTATCGCCATCTTTTATAAGCCCCATAGCGATTCCAGCCACTAAAAACTCCGCCTCTATCCCCGCAGCACATAGGCTAAGCGACCCGCCACAAACACTTGCCATTGATGAGCTGCCATTAGATTCTAGGACTTCTGCTACGATTCTAACTGCCCTATTTTCATTCCTTAAGCTAGATTCTAATGCTTTTTTTGCAAGATTCCCATGCCCTAATTCTCTTCTATTTACAGAGCCGATTGGATACGCTTCGCCCGTGCTGAAACTTGGAAAATTATAATGAAATAGAAAATTACTTTTTTGCTGGGTTTTAGAAGTTAATATCTCATAAGATTGCATATCGCTATCACTGCCAATCGTGCAAACTGCTAGAACTTGTGTCTGCCCTCTTGTAAAAAGTGCACTTCCATGTGCACTTGGGAGAAGATTCGTCTCTATACTAATATCTCGTATATCATTTAGTCCTCTTCCATCAAGTCGTTTTTCCTCATTGAGAATCTTATTTCTAATAAAATTTCGCTTAAATTTAGAAATAGCAATCTCAACCTCAACTTGATTAAAATCATTATTTATCGCAATTTCTTTAATAATCCCATTTAATATCGCATTATTTTCACTTTTTGCCATATTAGTAAAGCAGGATTCCAGAATCTTAGAATAATTATTTTCTATATATGTAAAAATACTCTCATTTAGATTAGAATCCTGAATATTAATATTAATATGTGGTTTGATATATCGCTTAAATGTATCTAAATAAAGATTCGATGTTGTATTAATATGATTTTGTGCTAATTCCACTGCATAAAGCAACTCGTTTTCATCTAATTGCCCTTCTTTGCTTTTAAACTCAATCATAAAAATATTATTATTTTCACCAGAAATATATAAATCAATATTTGATTTTGAAAGCTGCTCTAGCGTAGGATTTATTATAAATTCATTATCAATTTTACCGATACGCAAAGCGTTTATAGTCTTATCAATAGGTAAGTTGGAAGTTAAAAGTGCCACAGAAGTAGCATTTAGTGCTAAAACTTGTAAATCCAAATCCCTATCCACACTCAAAACAAAAATGCTAATTTGCACAGGATAACGATAATTTTTAGGAAAAAGTGGGCGAATGCTCCTATCAATGAGCCTAGAAGTTAGAATCTCAAATTCATTCGGTTTGCCCTCTCGCTTGATATAGCCTCCCGGAAACTTGCCATTTGCATAACTTTTTTCAATATATTGCACAGTTAGTGGTAAAAAATCGCCCTCTATACTTGCATTTTCATCAGTGGTAATAGTAGCAAGAATCACTGCTTTACCTTTTTTATAAAGCACAGAACCATTTGCGGCTTTGGCTACTTTATTTAGATAAAAAAACTCCTCTACTCCATTATTTTGTATTTTAATTTCCATTATTTTCCTTTTTATAATTTTTGTGAAACATTTGTAGATAAAGATTTATTTAAAATATCTGTAACAAAAGATGAATCTATATTCGCCAAATTCTTATAATAATATTTTGTATTAACAAAATGTTTTGGACGATAAACGCTATATATAATATCCGCACTCTCATCGAGCATATCAGCTACATCATCACTTACAACTGGTGTTGCAATCACGATGGAAATCGCCCCTTTTTTAATACAAGTTTTAATTGCCACATTCATCGTTAGCCCAGTTTCTATGCCATCATCAATAATTAATATATTTTTTTTATTAAGTGAGCTTATAACCTCGCCTTTTCTAAATTTATAAATATCTGGCAGAATCTTTTCCTCGTATTTTCTCTGTGCTTCACCATAGATAAAATCATAAGATATATCAAAAGATTCTACTAGAATCTCATTTATTGCAATATCCATACTCTCGCTTACAATGGCAACCTCACAATCAGGATTCCTAGGTGCTAGAATCGGCTCTGTAAATAGAAAATCTAGCGGGATATTCATTCTCTTAGATATTTCATTTGCTAGAAACAATCCTCCTTTGCTCATAGCAATCAAAATAGTATTATTTTTAGTTAGATACTTACTAGGAATGATGTCGAGTAATTTATTAAGTGCATCTTCTCTATCTATAAATGGCTCATAAAACTTATCTATCATTATTTAACCTTATTGTATGCTTTCTTTAAATCTATATGAAAAAGATGTAGCAGTAACTGGAACGAATCTAAACTCTAAACTAACATAAGTATTTCTAACGGTTTGGCTACCTATTGTTGTAAGTATCGGCACAATCTCATTTGCAAATCTAAGCCCAATACCAAAACAGCGAATATCTTTGGAAATAATAATATTCCAATCTCTCAAATATTTTAACTTAAAATCATATCCTATATCTCCATAAAGTGCAAAATAACCAAAATCATTGCTAAGTCTTAGTCGTAAAAAGTTTGCAGCTTCTTCTGTATATTTTATCCTTGCATCGTTAAATGTAAATTTTTTCTTAAAAAAATAAGTAAGATTCCCTTGAAAATACCCGAATCTTGTATTCAATGATAATGAAGCTTCCTCAATATCATTATAAAAATGCGAATAAAAAATAGTTGTCATTATATCAATATTACTAATTGGCGAAAAACCAATTTCATTTCTAAGATTAGCTAATTTACTTTGCTCATCTTGTGGATTAATATCTTGATACATTCTATGATAAACAAGCTCAATCCCGCCTAATCCAAAAAAATATTGAGAGAATGTCAATTGGACTTGTTGCTGTGTTGTGGTGATATTATTGAGAGTGCCGAATAATCCTGTATTTGTAGCATTGGAGCTAAAAACCTGATTATCATCATCAAAATATTGATAAAGTGGGCTTGTAAAACTTGCATTAAAACTCATTGTATGAAAAATTTTATCATATTGTTTTGCGACATTTGAGTTAAGAAAAACCCCATAAGTAGCACCAAAATATGTGCTGTTTCTATTTTGAATATTTGTATTTCCAATATTATTTAAAGTAATAACATTTGCACTTAAATTTGCATTTGCACCAATTGTTAAGTAATCAGCAAAAATTGGTGTTGTGAAATATAAAGGCACTTGTATGCTATTATCAAAATACCCAAAACCCGAAGAACGAGTAATATTCTTAGCATTTACATCAATGGAATATAATATATTTTTAATCTCGGTTTGCTCTAAAGAACGATGATATTGGAATTGTGGCAATGTTTGAAATGTATCGCTATTGCTTAACTTAGATAAATCTAGGAAATATTTAAAATATAATCCCAAAAAATGCTCATCTTTATTCATAAAATAATTTGCTCTCGAGGTTTGGAGTCTATCCTCTATCGTTGTATCTTTTGTGCTTTGCAATCGTATATAATCCAAATCATTCATATATTTAAAATCTAAATAAAGCCCATCACCATCAAAATCTATAAATTCATTTATTAGATTCCGCCTTTCGTGATTAAAATTAAACCCAAAAACAATTTGATTTTCTATATTGTAACGATTCTTGTATTTATTATTATTCCAAAAGATTCCAGCATTTAACTCAAACATCTTATTAGATGGGTCAATAACTCTTGCTTGTGTATTAAAGCCAAGTCCTCTACTAGTTCTAACCTGCGGACTAATAGTCATATCCCAAAAATCTTGCAATGCCAAAAAGAAAGGTTGAATATACACAAAGCCATCAAGCGTAGAGCTTGCAAACTCTGGATATAAAAGCCCTGTGGTGCGTTTATTTTGCGTGGATATAAAAAAATACGGAAAATACATAATGGGTATATTTTTTATATAGATTCTAGGATTCCAAATACTTGCTATGGAGCTATCTTGATTATAATATCCAGAGCTACCCTCAATATGCCAAATAGGACTATCAATATCACAACCAGAAACAACAATATCTTTTAGATTATATTCATCATCTTTATTTTCTGCAAATGACGCACTAATCCAAACCCCACTTTTAGAATCCTGCATATAAAAAGGCTCTACTACAAAATAATCCTCATCGAATCTTACAAAACCTTTTTGTGTGCTTAAAAATAATGAGCCATCACGATAAAATTTCACATTTCCGGATATATCAGCTTCACGCGTTTGTGTGTTGTATTTAATATAATCAGCGATAACATACATATCTTGGCTAATTATTACTGCATTTCCAGTTGCAATGATAGTAGTGTAATTAATAGAATCTAGATTATCTGCAAAAAGTTCAAAAATCTTATTATTTTCATTATCATATTCTTTTAGTGCTACTTGCTTTTCTTGCGTTGCTTCTTTTGAATCTTGTGCTTCTTGTGCAAAAAGAATTTGTGTAAAAAACAATAAAGCAATAAAAGATAAAAAATAACGCATATAAAATTAGGATTCTTCTATATCTTGAGGTAAGCTAACATCAATAACTATTGTTTTTAATAAAATATCGTGCAAAGCCCTTTTAAATGGGTCTGCAAAGGCAAGAAGTAAGGGAATGTAAAATAATATCTCCGAAATTGTCCTAATTATAGAGCGTCCAAGAGATTGTAAAAAATTTGGCTTATCGATGGTGTCAATCCTAACAATCTTAATCTTACAAATAATCTTCCCAATACTTGCACCATATAAAGTGGTAAATAATGTTTGATAAGCGATTCTAAGAATAATAATATAGAGCATCATATTTGCAAGTAAATTATTTATTGCTTCCATATTTCCATTTTGTTCCATTATTTGATTATAAAAAGCAATAAAAATTATTAATGAAATAATCAAATCATCAATAATAAAAGCTAAGATTCTCTTTTGATTTGATGCTATTTGCAAACCTTCTCTATCTAATGTTTCTAAAATATCCATAAATTGCCTTTATAACGCTTTATTCGATATGTCTTTTCTCATTATCATACCTTTAAAAGAAATATTTTTGGTTAGATTGTATGCATTATTTTTCGCTTCACTTAGGGAATCCCCTATCCCAATAGCAACAAACACTCTTCCGCCATCTGCGTATAATCTATCATTATCCCTACTAACTCCAGCAAATGATATATGAGAGATTTGATTACTTAAGAAATTAATATTAGAATATGTGATTTCTTCTTTTGGGGAACTTTTAAAAGGATAATGTTGCGATGCCACAACCACACCAACGCAATATTTTTGGAGAATCTCATATGTGAAATTTGCTAGTTTTTTATCAATACTTGCATTTAAAATATCAAGCAAAGGTGTTTTTAAAAGTGGTAGGATTACTTCGCATTCGGGGTCTCCAAATCGAACATTAAATTCTAAAACAAAGGGTTTATTATCTACAACCATAATCCCACAGAATAAAACGCCACTAAATTCAGCATTTTCACTTTTCATCGCATCTAATGTCGGCTTAATAATGCTATCCTTTATATCTTGCAATAATTTATCATTGCATAATGGAGTTGGGCTATATGCTCCCATTCCACCAGTATTTGGACCTAAATCATTATCAAGCAATCTTTTATGGTCTTGTGCCACAGGCAAGATAATAAAATCACTACCATCACATATAGCAAAAACAGATAATTCATATCCATCTAAAAATTCTTCTACTACTACTTGTTTTCCAGCTTCTCCAAAGAGTTTTCCATTTAATATATCATTTAATGTGCTTTTTGCTTCATCTTTATTTTGTGCTATTATTACACCTTTTCCGCCACAAAGCCCATCGGCTTTTAAAACAATCTTAGAACTCTCAATAGAATCTATAAAACTAAAAAGATTCTCCTTATTATTACCTTCTATAAATCTAGCTGTGGGAATCTCATATTTTTTTAGTATATTTTTCATAAAAATCTTAGAGCCTTCTAGCATCGCTGCTCTTTTACTAGGACCAAATACTCTTATATTATTATTTCTTAATTCATCACTTAAACCATCGCATAATGGCTGCTCAGGACCAATCACAACTAAATCTATTTTATTATTTATACAAAAAACAACTATATCTTTATTATCTTTTATATCAATATTCTCTCCTAGCTCACTTGTAGCTCCATTCCCCGGACAAAAATAGATATGACTTAAACGACTGTCATTTAAAAGACTTAATGCGATACTATACTCCCTAGCACCACTTCCAATAATTAAAATATTCAATACTTAACCTTATTTGCAATCTTTACCCAAGTGGGCGTTACTTGAAATTGTTTAGCCCCTAATAGATACTAAACCTAGATTCTAAGCATTTGTGTAGGCGGCAAATCCTAAACATCATAAATATTTAATAGCAGAAACACCGACACATACAAACGACTACACGAATCTAAAAATATATTTTATCGGACTTGTCAATTTTTTACAGAAACACGCACCACTTAGGCGATGGTATTATAAAATAATTATCTTTAAATTTATTCATTAATTTATTATATTTATATATAATCCCACTTTGCATATCTAAAAATATAATTTAAGGAAATATTTATGAAAAAATTAATTTTAATCGTAGTTTTTGTATTGTCGTTATCCAATCTTAATGCTAGTAATGGCATTTTTATAGGTGCTGATTTAGGAATACCGCTAAATAATCAAGAATTCATTAAAACTTCAATTAATGGGACTATGGATACGAAATCAAAAAACAATCTTTCTCTTGGTTTAAAACTAGGATACCAACACTACTTCTTAAATTATATAGGAATTAGAGGATATGTAAGTGGTAATTATCTAAATATGGATAAAGAAACAACCATAACGCAACCGGGTGGTATTGGAAATGTAGTATCAAAAGGCAATACAAAATATAATGGCTATAATATAGGTGCAAATATAGATATGTTGTTAAAATATGATTTTAATGATATATTTGCACTTGGTGGTTTTATTGGATTAGGATATGAATATAGTAAATTTAATGATACTAATATCAATATAATAGCTGATGGCAGTGGTGCAGTGGGATTGGCAGGAAAGTTGAAAAATATTAATGGAAATGGTTTGATTTATAATATAGGGATTCAAGCCATTTTTATACAAAATCATCAAATTGAACTTGGTGTAAAACTAGCTCCATATAACATAAAAGCTGAAAGTGATTTAAAAAAAGGACTCCAGCAAGAGCCTAATTATCACACTAAAGTTCAATCTGGGACTACTATATTTTTAGGATATAGATATTTATTTAATGTATAAGGTTAAGAAATGAAAAAAATTATATTAATAGTTGCTATGTGTGTTTTGGCTTTTGGAGAATCTAATCTACAATATTATGAATATGCAGACGATTTAACCCAACAACAAAAAAATCATATAGAGCAAAACAAAGATTTTTATAGCAAAGGATTCCTAGAAGATATGAATCTTAAAATAGGCAAAAGGGTATATACGGCTGCTTGTGAAAATTGTCATGGCGTGAATGGCGATAAAAATCTTACAAAAAACCTAAAAGAATATGATGAAGAAAGTTTATATGCTATTATCAAAGATTATATGTATGATGTTGGTGATAATAATAATATAAGTAGCACAACATCAATTAAACAAGCACTTCTTGAGGGATACTCAAGTATGGATATAAAAAATATGATAGCTTATATAGAGCTTAAAGAGTATGAATAATACTGCTCTATTTTATAAATAATTATTAGAATCTAGCAATTTCCCTCTAATATTAGCTCTTTAGTAATGGGGGAATTTTCTAGATATATTAAACTTAAAAGATTTCGTCTAATGCAAAATTTATAAAATTTCTTATGAGAATTTTAGTGCCATTGATATTGATTTCACCTTCTAATTCAAATGTTATAACGATGATATTAAGCCCACAAAAATTCAAATCACTTTTTGCGATTGCTTGGAGATTTTCCCTAATACTCTCCAAAGTCTTAAAAGGTGCTAGAATATAGCCATTTTCACCACAAATTAGATTGATTTTATCGCTATAAAAAATAGGTTTATTCTCTCCCAAAAGCTCCAAAAATAGCATATTTTCTAGCACTGCCATTAGATTTTTCTCGTAACTTATGGCGTTTTTTAGACTAAAATCCCATAAAAATAACTTTTTGGGGAGCGATTTTTGTGTAAGCTTAGGCTTAATATTTAATAGATTTAGCTTAATTTTCTCGCTAGATTCTAGTAGATTCGCCCCATTTTCCACATTCATCAAAGCTTTTTCCGTCGTTTCAATATGTGGCACAAGATGAATAATCCCACGATTTTCAAGGCTTTTTATAAAACCATAAAGCTTATCTTTTGAAATCTTACATTTCTTTTTTGCACTTAAATAGATTTGATTTATGCTAATTGCTCGCCCTTGAAAACTCGCAATGAGCGAAAAAAGTGGCAATTCATCTTTAAAAATATTTAATAGCATTTCTTGCTTATGGGAAATTTTAAAAGAATCTTTGATATAAAGCATAGGGGGTAAATTCCCGTGCTTTAGGAAAGAATCTAAAAGCTGAGTAATCTCTTGATTTGAGTTATCAAAGCCTATAAATTCCTCAAAACTAAGTGGTAAAATAGGGCGACTTATAACGCTTGTATCGGGGTTTGGAAGCTCACCAATAGTGATTATTTGCCTTACATTTGGCAAGGTAAAATCTAGCGGAAAATTATCCAAAATCAAAATATCAACCTTTTTTTCCATAGATATTTTTAGGAGAGCGTTTTTAATATCATCGATAGAGTTGCGAATATCGCAAAAGTCAATGTAGAAGGGGTTTTTGAAGCTTTTTGCATAGTTTAGGGCAATGCAAGTTTTGCCAACTTTTGGCGCTCCAAATAGATGAATCCGCCCTCCGCTTTGGCTAAAATTTACACCAAATCTTCTTGGAAAAATATATGAAAACTGCCTAAACTTAGCACTTGAAGCCTCACTTAGCATTACTGCCCTTATTTGTGGCATTTATGGAATCTTGGGCGGAATCTGTGGAATTTGTATTAGATTTTGTGGAATCTTGGGCGGAATCTGTAAAATCTGTGGAATCCAAAGCAGAATCTATGTTAGATTCCGTATTAAATCCGCGATTTTTAAGCCAAGATTCTATATTGGAATCTAAGCTAGATTCCGCCCCATATTCGCGTAAAAAATGATAGATTGAGGCAATTCTTTTGGCATTAGATTCCACTAATTCTAAGCTTTGTAGTTCCCTAAGCTGCGAGTTTATACTTAAATTTATCGCACTAAACGCCCCAAATGAGGAGATAATGCTAAGAAATGCAAAGAAAAAAAGCAAATTTTTAAGGGGCTTTTTAAAAATAAAAGTGCAGATAATACCGATAAAGACGCCAAAAGTCCCTAAAAACACCATATATCTACTCGGCGTTATCCCATACTCAAGCACTCTAACAATGATTGAATAAAAAATTATGAGCGTAAAAAAGAGTAAAAATCCTAGCAAAATATTATTGTTTCTCCCCCATTTATTAGGATTTTTCGCAAGATTTGAGGCAGAATCTTGGAACGTGGAATCTATAGAATCTTTAATAAAATTTGACGATTTTGTAGAATCCTTAAAAATCGTAGAATCTGCGGAAGCAGAATCTATTGTTTTAGCAGAATCCTCCACTTTAATAGAATCACCAAAAAGCCCCTTATTTAGCCACACTAAAATTAGCCCAAAGACACAAAACCACGCACACAGAGCAATATTGCTAATTTCTCCGCTTATAAATCCCAACCATACGAAGATAAAATAAATCAGTAAGAGTAAAATATAGATATATGCAAAAATATGTATTAGTGCATAAACACCCTTGCAAATGACATTGAGTGCGTTATTTGGAGCGATTTTTTTATTTATTAGAGTGCGATGTATAAATGTATGGAGATTGGCGATAAAACCGATAAAAAATATCCCAAAAATCGTATTTAGTATCGCTAAACGCATATCAAAAAGGCGAAATGTCAAATTCAGCTTAAAAAGCATCTCTATAAATAAAAGCATAATGCCAGATAAAATCAAAAATAATAGAAAAAATAGCCCAAGCAACACCCAAGCAAACACGATATACAAAAAACTTGTATAATTATCCCTTAGATTTAACGCAATAAATATACTAGAAAATGCGAAAATTAGGGCAAAAAACTGATAAATCGCCCTTATGTCTTTTGCCATTAGTGGCAAAACGATGTAGAAATAAATGGGAATAGAAATAAAAATTAGGGCGAAAAATATGGCGATTTTTGCTGGATTTGGTTTTTTAAAAAATGCGTTTAAGGAAGCGAATAATCTGCCTAAATAAGGGAGTTTTGTAGAATCTAGATTTTTTAGCGATTCTAGACTTAGGCTTATTGGGATTAACATTAGGCTTAAGAATAGTATTTTTTCGACCTCTTTTGATGTCCCCAATTTTAGGCTGATTATAACTCCGCAGATTCCAGCAATTAAGCAGATTAAAGAGCCAAAAAAATGCTCTTTGAATGCGAGTTTAAAATATACATTTGCGTTTAGAAAAATCCTAAAAAAAAGCCTAAACATCGCTATTCTTTTGATTTTTTGAATTGGCTAATTTTATGAGAGTTTAGCCCCAAATATAGGGGTTTTAGGATAAAAAATAGATAGATTCGCGAGATTTCACGCGTGAATTTATTGATAAATTTTGGCTTTGGAGTCTGCGTTTTTATCGCGGGATTTGGGGGCAAATTCGTGAAATCTGGCTGATTTGTGGAATCCGGCTGATTTATGGAATCCTGCGACAAACTGGCGGAATCTGTCTTATTTTTAGAATCCGTCGATAAATTCGCAGAATCTAGCTGTTTTGCAGAATCTAAAGCAAAACCTAAAGCCTGATTTTGTATCGTGGAATATTGCGATATTTCCACATCCTCGCTGATTGGAAAGGGCTTGTAGGCGATATTCCACAGCCCATTTAGAAAAAACATATCCATATAATTATCCACGCAGTGAAACCAGCTTTTCGCCCCATAAATTAGCTTTTTTGCACCACTTGGAGTGAGATAATAGCCCTGTGTGCCAGAAATAGCGCCAAAATGAATGTGGAAATTCCCACAAATATGGCGATTTGCACCTTTTTCAAAAAGATACATAAGTCGCACATAGGGAAAATTGCTTCCGCAAATCTCGCCCAAAGCATTTAGAAAATTTTCATTAAAACTAATGTCGTCTTCTAGCACCACAAGGGGCGAATGGCTACCTAAGCACTCCTCCCAAAGCCTAAAATGCGAACTAAAACAAGCCAACTCCGCATAGCTTAGGGGTTTCCCACGAATAAATTTCGCTAGATTTGGCTTATAATATGGGACTTTAAAAGCTCCAGTTTCAATATCCTTTGCATTCGTGGCGTTAAAAAATATGAAATCAAGGGAGTTTATAGAATCTGTGGAATCTTTTGGGGATTTTTTGGATTTGGCAGATTCTGTGGGATTTGCATTGGATTCTGTGGATTCTGCTTGGTTTGTGGCGGTTTTAAAGTCTGTAGATTCTGCTATTTTTTTGGATTCACCGGATTTGACAACTTCGCTAGATTTGCCAATTTCCCCATTTTCGCTAAAGTTTTGAAAAATGATAGATTCTTTAGAAACTTTGAAGTTAGCGGAATCGCCCCTAGATTCGGCACTATTAAGGATTCTAATTTTTATGTCCGCATTCTTAATATTTGCACTTTTGGCAAGATTTTTGATTTTCTCAATCATCGTTTTTCGTCGCTCAATTGAATGTGCCAAATTAATAATAAAAATCCGCAAATTTCCTCCTTAAATCCCCCAATTTACGCTATTTAAAACACAATCGCCCAAATACCAAGCCAAAGCACCAAAAGCCCAAAAAAACGCCGAAATCGTCCTTTAAGCCTTATTCGCCTCTGCTAATTCTCGCTCCTCTTCCTCCATCGCCTTTACTATCTCATCATAGATTTTTAGCGATTCTTTGGCACTTTCCTCATCGATTTTACTCATCACATAGCCGATATGAAGTAGCACATACTCGCCCACATGCACTTCCTCGCTCATCAAATCAAGGCTCGCCTCCCGCCTAACTCCCATCGTATCCAACATCGCCGTATTGTTACTTTTATCTACACTCACCACTTTTGAAGGTATCGCCAAACACATAAATTCTCCTTTATTTTTTGCTACATTTTTTTATAAATTCTATCAAATTTTTCACGCTCTGCGGCTCTTTCATGCTTACTACAAAAAGCTCTGCCTTTGGATTTAGCTTCTCTAAATCTTTTTTGACGCTCTCAATTTTAAAGTCAAAATACTCCATAATATCACTTTTAGTAACAACCACAACATCTGCCTTTAAAAACATCGTAGGATATTTTAGCACCTTGTCATCGCCCTCAGGAGCGGATAAAAGCACCATATTCAAATGCTCTCCCAAATCATAACTCGCCGGACAAACCAAATTGCCGACATTTTCGATAAATAAAAAATCCACTTCTTTAAACGCCCCGCTTGAATCTAGCTCAAAATACGCCTTTTCAATCATCGCAGCTTCCAAGTGGCAGGCGTCTCCAGTGGTGATTTGATAGGCGTTTATGTTATGCTTTTGTAGTCGCTCGGCGTCTCTATTTGTCTCCAAATCGCCCTCGATTACGGCGAATCTAAAGCTAGAATCTATAGAATCCGTATTTTTTAAATCTGCGTAGCTCGTAGAATCCTCTGGGATTTTAGATTCCACAAAATCCGCTTGGCGTGTAGAATCCGCTAGGGTTTTAGATTCTATGGAATCTGCTAGATTCTCGCCTCGCCCCACTTTGGCAAATGCCTCTAAAAGCGTGGTTTTACCGCTCCCGGGGGAGCTCATAAGGTTTATCACATACAAATTATCTTTTTTGTAAATCTCCCGCATTTCATTTGCTTTTATGTCGTTTTTGCTTAGGATTTTTTGCGAAACCTTATAAACCTTAGAATCCATAAATATAAATCTCCATTCTATTAAATTACATAAATCGCCTTAAATCCCCTCAAATAGCTCTGTGCTTAGGTATCGCTCACCTGTGTCATTTAGAATCGTTAGGATATTTTTGCCCGGATATTTTTCTGCTAGTTGTTTTGCCACAAAGAAATTCCCACCAGATGAGATTCCTACCAATAATCCCTCTTTTTTCGCTAACTCTCTAGCACTTTCAAATGCGTCATTTACATTGATTTTAATCACTTCTTTATAGATTTTCGTATTTAGATTATCCGGCACAAATCCCGCTCCAATCCCTTGAATTTTATGTGGTCCCGGAGCCCCACCGCTTAAAACTGGGCTATCGATAGGCTCAACTGCAAAAATCTCAATATCTGGATTTTTTGCCTTTAACACCTCACCAATCCCGCTAATCGCTCCACCTGTGCCAACTCCAGCTACAAAAACATCGATTTTTGTATCGCCAAAAGATTCCACAATCTCTTTTGCGGTAGTTTCTTTGTGAATCTTTGGATTGCTAGGATTTGAAAATTGATTTAGAATAATGGAATTTGGAATGCTCTCTTTTAGCTCATTTGCTTTTTCTATCGCACCTTTCATACCCTTTTCTTTTGGTGTTAGTTCCAAAGTTGCCCCAAAGAATTTCATCACTCTTCGTCGCTCGATACTCATAGATTCTGGCATTGTGATTATTAGCTTCATACCAAGCGAGGCTGTTACCATTGCTAGTCCTACGCCTGTATTCCCACTTGTAGGCTCTATTATCGTGGTATCTTTGGTGATTTCCCCAGAATCTAATGCATCCTTAATCATCGCATAAGAAATCCTATCTTTTATCGAACTAGCTGGATTCATAAACTCGCATTTTACGAATATATTCGCTGGAGTTTTGATATTATTTATCTTTAAAACAGGAGTCCGCCCAATCAATTCAGTTACATTTTGAAATATTTTCATATTTATCCTTTCATTAGTTATATGTATTTAAAAACTTATATTGTATCATATTAAGCCATATAAGGAATTTTTATAAGAAATTTGCCACAAAAATATAAGGAGATTTAATATGAGTTTTAAAGATAGATATATGGAGCAAGTATCGCAAAGAGCGAAAGAAAATGTGCCTCCATTACCATTAAATGTAAGTGATACAAAAAGTGTAATTGAGTTGCTAAAAAGTAACACAGAAGTTGAGTTCGCAAAAGATTTGCTAATCAATAGAATCCCGCCCGGGGTCGATGATAGCTCAAAAGTCAAGGCGGAATTCTTAGGCGAGATTCTAGAATCTAAGATAAAAGTAGATTCTATATCCAAGAAAGAGGCAATTAAGATTCTAGGCACAATGGTCGGTGGATACAATATAGAGCCGTTGATTAGGGCATTAAGCGATGAGGAAATCGCACAAGATTCCGCTAATGCGTTAAAAAATCTAATCTTTGTGTATGATAATTTCAACACCATCGCCGAGCTAAGCAAAAGCAATAAATTTGCCAAAGAGGTCGTGGAATCTTGGGCGAACGCCGAGTGGTTTTTAAACAAAAAGCCACTAGATAAAGAAATCGAAGTCGTGGTTTTAAAAATCGATGGCGAGACAAATACGGACGATTTAAGTCCTGCAAGTGATGCCTTTACTAGAAGCGACATTCCACTCCACGCCCAAGCTATGCTAAAAAATAAGGTTGAAAACGCCCAAGCTAGGCTAGATTCTATAAAATCTAAGGGCAAGGTCGCATATGTGGGCGATGTGGTCGGCACTGGAAGCTCGAGAAAATCGGCTTGTAACTCCATAATGTGGCATTTCGGCGATGAACTGCCATTTATACCAAATAAAAAGGGCGGAGGCGTGGTTATTGGCGGCGTGATTGCACCGATATTTTTCAACACCTGCCAAGATAGTGGCTGTCTGCCGATAGTAGCCGATGTCTCACAGATGAAAGAGGGTGATAAAATCACCATTTTCCCATATGATGGCGTAATAAAAAAAGATGGCACAGAGATAGCCAAATTCAATCTTAGCCCAAATACCATATTTGATGAAATGCGAGCCGGCGGGAGAATTAATCTAATAATTGGCAGAAAACTAACCGCAAAAGCTAGGAAATTCTTAAGCTTAAGTGAGGAGCAGATTTTCGCCAAGCCAACCCCACCAAAGGAATCTAACAAGGGCTACACACTCGCCCAAAAAATCATCGGCAAAGCTTGTGGGAAAAATGGCGTCCGTGCTGGGGAATATTGTGAGCCAGAGACTTCCACCGTCGGCTCCCAAGATACCACTGGGGCGATGACTAGAGATGAGATAAAGGAAATGTCGGCGTTGAAATTCTCAAGCGACTTTGTTATGCAGAGCTTCTGCCACACTGCAGCCTATCCAAAACCAGCCGATGTCTCGCTCCAAGCGACTTTACCAGAGTTTATCACCACTCGTGGCGGTGTGGCTCTCCGCCCAAAAGATGGCGTGATTCACTCATGGCTAAATCGCTTTGTATTGCCTGATACGCTAGGGACTGGGGGCGATTCGCATACGAGATTCCCGATTGGCATTAGCTTCCCGGCTGGAAGTGGCTTAGTGGCGTTTGCCGCAGTAAATGGCATTATGCCGCTTGATGTGCCAAAGTCCGTGCTAGTGCGATTTAAAGGAACGATGAATAAGGGGATAACCTTGAGGGATTTGGTGAATGCCATTCCATACTACGCTATAAAGCGAGGTTTGCTAACTGTTGAGAAAAAAAATAAAAAGAATATTTTCAATGGCAGAATCCTAGAAATCGAGGGACTTCCAAAGCTAAAAGTCGAACAAGCATTCGAGCTAACTGACGCAAGTGCCGAGCGAAGTGCCGCTGGGTGTAGCGTGAAGCTAGACAAAGAGCCAATTATCGAGTATTTAAAGTCCAATATCGCCCTAATTAATGCGATGATAAAAGACGGCTACGAACACAAAGAGACACTAAAGCGGAGAGCAGAGAAAATGCAAGAGTGGATTGATAATCCAGTGCTTTTAGAGGCTGATAAAGATGCCGAGTATGAGGAGATTATAGAGATTGATTTGAGCGAAATCACTGAGCCAATCGTAGCATGTCCAAATGACCCAGATGATGTTGCCACGCTTAGCGAGGTCTTAGCCTCTCCAAATCGAGCGAAAAAAATCGACGAAGTATTTTTGGGGAGCTGTATGACAAATATCGGCTTGTTTAGGGCATTCGGGCAGGTTATAAATAAAGAGGGGCAGTTGCCAACTCGTGTGTGGATAGCTCCGCCTACGAAAATGGACGAAAAAGAGCTTATAAAAGAGGGCTATTTTGCGATTTTTGGAGCTGGAGGAGCGAGAATAGAAGCTCCGGGCTGTAGCCTATGTATGGGAAATCAAGCGAGAGTTAGAGATAATGCCGTAGTGTTTTCAACCAGCACGAGAAATTTTGATAATAGAATGGGGAAAGGTGCTCAAGTCTATCTAGGAAGTGCCGAGTTAGCGGCTGTGTGTGCGATATTAGGCAAGATTCCAAGCAAAGAGGAATACTTGGAAATTATGAATAAAAAGCTAGGAAATAGCGAAAATATCTATTCATATCTTAACTTTAACTTAATAGAGAATTTTACGCTTTAAGATTCTCCCAAAAGCCACTTCTATGCGGAATCTAGATTCTTCCGCATAGAATCCGCCATAAAACGCAAAGAAAACTTTTTAGATTCCTTGTTTCCCCATAAATTTTATAAGATTCTGCATTTTATAAAATTTTTGCAAAGCAACTATAATAAAAATTCTCCTTAAACAAATCTTTAAGAAAATCTTTTATCCGCTTTTGAGTTTGCTCTATAAGCCAATCATTAATGAGATTAGGGCAAATGCGATAGCAAAAAGCTCTATTTATGGGCTGGAGGCACTCTTGCGAAAGGAGCTAATACCAAAAATCATTTGCTAAATCCATTGGATAGTATCAAATATATCACCGAGAAAAAGTGTTCTTTTATAAGGATTGGCGATGGTGAAATGCCGATTTTCGCATATTACTATCCGTAGAAATACACTGAGTGGGCGGAATGTGAGCTAAAAAGCGATGAATGTGAGTGGGCGAATCTCTCAAATCAGGAGCAAGAATCTAAAATAGAATCTAGCTATAGCCTAGAATCTAAAGTAAAATCTACACTAGAATCCGCAGAATCCAACCACAAATCCCCACTAAAATCCGTAGCAGAATCTAGGTTAGAATCCGCACTAAAATCCAAAATATAAATCCGCAATGGAATCTAGTTTTAAATCCAAATTGGAATCTAAAGCAGATTCCCCACTAAAATCTAACGCGGAATCCAAGCTAAAATCCACAGCAGAATCCATACTAGAATCCAAGCTTTAAATCCATACACAATCCCACAGAATCCAAACATAATTTTATAGAATCCAAAATAGGCTACCACCTTAAAGCTACAAATAGCATAATAACCCAAGCGTTAAATAATCACGATTTTATATCGATACACTGCAACAGGGAAAATTTTTATAGAGAAATTTGCATTAAACCAAAACCTTTTGGCAAGGGAAAATTGTCATAGTAATCGAGGCTTAGCTATTTTGGCATTTATAATGATTTGCTAGATTCCGCTTAAAAATGCTAAGAATAAGCGATAATCCAAATTTTATGCATTCAAGTGCGATTGATAGCATTAACGCTAAGGCGTTAAATGTGGCTAAAAGCTTTGATAAAAGCAGGATTTACTTTAGCACTTGGGGCAGTGAATTGCTATGGATTTAAGCGAAATGGGCTATTTGGCATTTGATATGGTGCGTCTGCGAACTTGCTCGACGAATACAAAATTTAAGTAAGAGTGGCTCATTTGATATGGGGAGAGAATTGCTTATGATTGCTTTTTGTATAGAGAAATTTACATTAAGCCTTTAAAACCCTTTGGCAAGGGAAAGTCGCCATATGAGGGCTTAGCTATTTTGGGGTTTATAATGATTTACTAGATTCCGCTCAAAAAAATCATAAGAATAAGCGATAGTTTTAATGCGTTCAAGTGCGATTGATAAAATTAATACTAAGGCGTTAAATGTGGCTAAAAGCTTTAATAAAAGCAGGGTTTGCTTTAGCACTTGGGGTGAGTGTAAAATTCGTAGGTATTTTAAATCTAAAAAATCACTATATTTTAAAAGACTACATTTTGTAACATCATTGAAAACAAAATATATTCATCATCAAAATTCCCCTAAATGGTTATATTGATTTTGCTACAATGCAATCTAGGTTTCATATGCATATACGAAAAAGGGAGGGGATATGCGAATTGGACTTATAAAACATACAACCATCTTTTTTATTACATTATTTCCAACTCTTAGTGTGGCTGCAACAGATATAAAAACCATTTGTAATGGGGGGGGGGGTCGTCCTCCTGCACTATAAATAGCGATGTAACTGCCCTAGAAATAGGACAAGCTTATACCTCCATAATAAATAATGCAACCATATTAGGCAATGCTAGTGATGAAAAATTAGACGATGCAATCAAATTTACCAACTCTACTGAAATCACAATAAATGAATTTATAAATAATGGCACTATAAAAGCTAGTAGGACTGATACTGCCATATTTTGGGACGGGAAAAAAACCACTATAACAACTTTTATAAATAATGGCATTATAGAAGGAGCAATAGAGCTAAGCGATGGAAACTCTAAGATTACTACCCTAAATAATTATGGGATAATAACTGGCGGGATAAGCCAAGCTAGTGGCGGAAATGGCACTATAAATACACTAAATAACTATGGTTATATATACACAAGTGCTGTTGTAAGTAACTCTTCTTATTACACACACTTAAATGAAAGCAATAGCAATAATATAAATATAGGCATAGGTGTTTATCACCTAGATATTAGCGAGGATTCCACTACATTTAATAATTTTGCTGGATATACTAGCCCTAGTAATAACACCTCACATCTAGCTATAGATGAAAGTGGTAGCAGTGATAGTTCTCCAAATGTCAAGCTAAAAGATTCTGCTTCAAGATTCCTTTTAAGTATAAGTAGTAATTTTGAGCTAAATAAGGATTATAGTTTAGATAAGCTAGTAGTAAAAACTGATGGTAGTAAATATACATTAAAATATAATGATGGTAGCGATGTAACGGATTTATTCTCACATCTAAGCACAACAAATCCTATTTTTATACTATCAAAAAATGGCAATAGCTTTAGAATCACCACAAATACAGATAATGGCGTGGGAAATACCCACTACAAGGGACTTATCCAATCAATGAATACTTTTATATTACATAGTAATTCCACGATATTTTCAAGCAATAGCAATACAATAAATACAAGTAGAATCGCTAGTAATTATGATTATGGATTAAGCAATATTAGAGAAAATGAGAGATTCTACTATAGTAATAACAATCTAATAAATCAACGACAAAATATGCAAAGAAGAGGCTTTGTAGGCGATAGACAAAGTAGTAGCACAAAAGCCACAGCTAGTAATTATCACTTTTTCTTTACGCCATTTATTACTCATAATGTATTAAATGAAAGCAATGGAATGGGAGCTAGTGGGCTAAACTATGGATTTATAAGTGGTTTTAGTGGAATGCTAGGAGATAGCAACACTTTAGGCGTTCATTTGGGATTTAATTACGGCGGGATAAGTGGGGAGAATAACTTAACCAAAACAGATATAAAAACAATGGGCTTATTGCTAGGACTTCACTATAAATTGGATTTAGTTTATGATATGTATATAAAAGCCATAGGAAATGCATTTTATTTTCTAAATAATATTGACTATCAAACGGGACTTGCCACATCAAGCAAACAAAGCCCAAATGACCTTGCTTTTAGCGGGAGTTTATACTATGGAAAAGATTTTGATTTCTCCACATTTGGAAAACTAGGATTAGAGGCTGGAGTGAATTATCAAGGAATACAAAGCGATAAGATAGATTTTAATGAAGAATCATATAAATCAAAACTAATCAATCTAATATATATTGATGTTGGTTCAAACTATACTAAAGTATTTGATTCTGGATTTGGATTTAACCTAAATCTTGGCATAAAAACATTAATAAACGAAGCAAAAGCTAAGATGACAATATTAGGAATTGAAACAGATTTCACCATCGGGGCAGATAGATTCTTAGGATATGCTGGGGCTGGAGTTAGCTATTTTATAAATAAACAAGTGGAATTAAATCTAAGTTATTTAGGAAGTTTTGGCGATAAATCTATGAGTAATAGTGGATTTTTTAATGCTAGATTCTGGTGGTAGGATTCTAAAAAAATACTAAATTTAGGATTCTCTAACCATATAGAATACGCAAAAATAGTAAAAATTTATCGAATTTAAACTTCGAATAATCTATTTTTTTATAGAATCTACCCCTTAAAATCATATTTAGGCACGATGATGAAATATTACAAATTTTTATTAGCTGGTTTTTTTATTGCTTTTGGATTGGTTGCTTTATTATTTAGTAATTTATTTGCAGAAGAGTCGGCAAACACAAATCAATCAAGACTTGATGCTTACAATAAACTAAGAAAAGTTATTGTTGCAGTTGAGGATTATTATGTAGATGAGATTGATATACATGATATTGTAGATAAAGCAGTAAGTGGCTTATTGACGAATCTAGACGCACATTCCGCATATCTTACCCCAAAAGATTTTCAAGATTTAAAAGTGCAAACTGATGGTGAATTTAGTGGGATTGGAATCCAGATTTCACTTCGTGAGGGTGCATTGACTATTATCGCTCCAATCGAGGGAACGCCCGGCGATAAAGCTGGTTTAAAATCAGGTGATATTATCCTAAAAATCAACGACCAAAGCACACTAAATATGACGATAGATGATGCCGTTAATCTTATGCGTGGAAAAAAGAAAACTATGGTAAAACTAACTATCGTTAGGAAAAATGAGCTAAAACCACTTGTTTTTGAAATAGAGCGAGATACGATAAATGTCCAATCTGTTTATGCCAAAAAGATAGAAAATACGCCTTATTTATATATTCGTGTTAATACATTTGATAAAAAAGTATCGCAAGAAGTAGAATCTTTAATAAAAAAAGATAAACCTAAGGGTGTGATTTTGGACTTAAGAAATAATCCGGGTGGACTTTTAAACCAAGCTGTTGAATTAAGCAATATTTTTATAAAAAATGGCGTTATTGTCTCTCAAAAAGGTAGATTAAAAGATGAAAATGAAGAATTTAGCGCAAATGGCAAAGCACCTTTTCCTAACCTCCCTTTAGTGGTTCTTGTAAATGGTGGAAGTGCTAGTGCTAGTGAGATTGTTGCTGGTGCTTTGCAAGACCACAAAAGAGCTGTAATAGTTGGTGAGAAAACATTTGGAAAAGGTAGTGTGCAAATAATCTTACCATTAGAACATAACGAAGCTTTAAGATTAACTACCGCTAGATATTATCTACCTAGTGGAAGAACTATCCAAGCTGTTGGTATAACTCCAGATATAGTTGTTTTTCCGGGAGCTGTCCCAAAAGATGAAAATGATTTTAATATCAAAGAATCCGACTTAAAAAAACACCTACAAAGTGAGCTTGAAAAAATAGATGATAAAAAAGATAATGTTAAAAAAGTGCCTGTAGATTCCAAAAAAGAAAACATAATAACAACAGATGATATTTATAATGATATACAGCTAAAAAGTGCGATTGATGCGTTAAAAATACTAATTGTTATAAACACATCGCCTAAGATTAACATTGCCAATAAATAGGCAAATAAGGGTAAATATGGAAAAAATAGATTTATTATACGAGGGAAAGGGCAAAAAACTATATAGCACAAAAGATAAAAATCTAGTAATTGCAGAATTTAAAGATAGTTTAACTGCGTTTAATGGACAAAAAAAAGGTAATGAAGAGGGCAAAGGGAGCTTAAATTGTGAGATTAGCTCACTTTTATTTGAGTTATTAAAAGAAAATGGCATAGAAAGTCATTTTATAAAAAAGCTAGATTCTAAAAATATGCTTTGTAAAAAAGTGAAAATCATACCTTTAGAAGTTGTTGTTAGAAACATCGCAACTGGCTCTCTTTCAAAAAGATTGGGTATTGATGATGGGTTAAAATTACCATTTGCTTTAGTGGAATTTTATTATAAAAATGACGCTTTGAATGACCCAATGATAAATGATGAGCATTGCAAAATTATGAATATACTAAATGATGATAAAGAAATTGCACTACTTAAAGAAACAGCTAGAAAAATCAATGAGATTCTATTAAAATTTTTCGATGATATAAATATTAAATTAGTAGATTTTAAAATAGAATTTGGTGTAGATGAAAATGGGAAAATCATATTAGCCGATGAAATTAGTCCTGATAGTTGCAGATTCTGGGATAAACAAAGCAATAAGAAAATGGATAAAGATGTGTTTAGAGAGAATCTTGGCAATGTAGTTGATGTTTATAAAGAGATTTTACTTAGAGCAACTAAAAAAGTAGATTAGAAAGGATTATAATGAAAGTTAGAGTAGAGATTTCATTCAAAGATGGAATCTTAGACCCACAGGCAAAGACCATATTTCACGCCTTAGAATCGCTTGGATTTAATTGTGTAAAGGATTTAGAAATGCGAAAAACTATTATCTTAGATTTAGCCACAAATGACAGCCAAGAAGCTCTAACTCAAGCAAAAGAAATGAGTGAAATGCTACTTGCAAATCCTGTTATTGAAGATTATAAAATAGAGTTAGAATCTTGATAGCAATACTACAATTTTTAGGCACTAATTGTGAAACGGATATGGAATATGCTTATAAGATTCTACAAAAAGATTATGCGATTATATGGCATCAAGAAAAAGAACTTCCAAGCGAAACTAATCTAGTAGTAATACCCGGTGGATTTAGCTATGGGGATTATCTACGAAGCGGTGCTATCGCGAAATTTGCACCAATTATGAAAAGTGTTATTAGATACGCAAACAATGGCGGAGTCGTGCTTGGAATCTGCAATGGATTTCAAATATTAAGTGAGGCAAAATTACTTCCGGGCGTTTTAATGCGAAATAAAAATATATTATTTAATTCTAAAATGGTAGAGTTAGAAATATCATCAAATAAAAATAAATTATTAAAAAGCTATACACAAAATCAAAAAATAACAATCCCCATTTCACACGCTGATGGTAGCTATTATGTCAATAAAGATGAATTAGAGCAATTAAAAGAAAATGACCAAATATTACTTAGATACACAGATGATATAAATGGCTCAATAGATAAAATAGCTGGAGTTTGCAATATTGATAAAAATATTTTTGGAATGATGCCACACCCTGAACGAGCTATAGAAGATATACTAGGAAGCATTAATGGACTAGCTATGCTAAAGGATATTTGTGAATAAAATATTGCTATTGTTGTTATTTGCTTTTAGCTTCTTATTTAGTGAGGAAATATTAGAAGAACGAGCAAAATTGATTTATATAAAACAAGAAGCAAATTTAGAGCAACAAAATTATGTAGGACAAATTATCGCTATCAAATATAATATTTTGGTATTAGAAAACTCTTCTATGGTTTCTATTGGTTTTTTAGATTCTCCAAGGTCAAATGTAACGCTCAAAAATCCTAATTCATCGTGGAATGAGCTTAGTGATGGGTCTTTAGAAAATACATTCTACTTTAAAATCAATGCGACAAATTTCTATATCCCACCATTGGAAGTCATAGCTAATAATAATGATTTTACAGAAAAAGAAACGAGCCAGATATTAAGAGGAAGTGCTATATCATTAAATGAAAATCACCCAAAATATAGCGGAGTGGTCGCACAAAATCTACAAATAGATAATTATAGTGTTAAATTTTATGATAACAATAATAATATAATAATCCTAGATTTAAGGGCTGAGTATTCTAACTTAGAAAATTTTAAGATAAAGGACATAAAAGAGCAAGGATTCGAGAGCTCTAGTTTTGGTATCGCAAAATCAAGCGGAATCTACTACATCATCATTCCAAATAATATAATAGATTTTGAGTTCGAATACTTTGAGCTACCATCACAATCCTATAAAATGCTACATATAAAAAATATCATCAATAAAGAGCAAATAAGCGTAAATCAAGATATAAATCCAATAAATAAGGTTTTAATCTTTCAAAATATCATTATTTTTATAGTTATATTTATATTATTAATTGCATTTTTTATAAGAAAGATTCCATTTAAACTTCGCTTAGCTGGGCTTATTATTGCTATTTGCTTACTCCTTTATTTGGTTATAGCATTAAACTTAAAAAAAGATGCATTGATAAAAACCAATAGCAATATAACCATACTCCCAACAAAAAACTCTACAATTATCGAAAAGGTTAATGCAAATACAAGAGTCGAGATACTAAGCTCACACGGGGAATATTACAAAATAACAACAAGTGATGGCAAAATCGGCTGGATATTAAAAAGCGAAGTAGATTAAACCCTATATTTTAAGGACACAAATGATATTAGCTAGGATTCGAGGGATTTGGGCGACGATTAATGTGGGGCTGATTTTACCCATAATTATCGCCTTTATTTATATTTTTCGCCCTATAAACAGAGCAGTTCGCAAGACTAGTCGAGTATTTTTTTGGCTAAATGGTATTAGCGTTGAGAGAATTGGCGAGTTTGATAAAAGCGCACAGATTCTAGTGCTAAATCATCAAGGGATTATTGATATTGCGTATTTGGAGGCGTATTATCCGTGGGATATTTGCTGGGTGGCAAAAAAGGAGCTAGGAGAGCCATTTATCTACGGACACGCACTCAAAGGTCCTAGAATGATTTTAATCGATAGAGAGAGCAAAAAATCGCTAATCTACTTACTAAAAGAGGCAAAAGATAGGATAGAAAAAGGGCGAATCCTAGGCATTTTCCCAGAGGGGACGCGAAGCAAAGGCGGAAGGGAATTCTTAGAGTTTAAAAGTGGGGCAAAAATATTAATCGAAAAATATAATCTTAAAATCCAGCCAATTATCGCCATAAACACACGCAAATTATTCGATGATAAAAAAATAGCAATTTTTGCTAGTCGTGCTAGAATGGTATGCCTAGAGGCATATAAGCCAGATTTTTCCAATCCAAATTGGTATGAGGAACTGCGAAATAAAATGCACGAAGTTTATATAAAAAATTATGATGAGATGAATGGGGCAGATTCTAATTAATATAAGATTTTAACGGATAAATGTGCTAGATTTGGGTGCAAATAACGAATTTTATGGATAAATGGGGCGGATTCTTGGCTTTTTAAGCTTGTGATTTTGGCGTAATAAACGAGGTAATTTTAAAATAAATTTGTATTTTTGTAACTTTTAGCTACAATACATAAATTTTATTTTAATTTTGGAGGGCAAAATGATTATAAAACTAGCTAAATATATGGGGGGGGGTCCGGCAAGTATTTTGGAATAAACATTTATTCCAGCACAGAATCCAACGCTATAGAATCTTACAATATAGATTATTCCAAGATAGAATCCAAAATCCTAAAAATCGCTTAAAATTCTTAAACTTTACGCATTTATCCAATAGATTCTTACAGAATCTAGCAAATCCACTTAAGCTTTTCACAGCTTTTTTCGCCATTCTCGCACTTTCAACCGCGCTTCATGCCAATCTTATCATTGATACCGAGCATACCAGTCAATACGGAATTCGAGATGGCACATACACAAATGTAATCATAAATGCAAATATCATTGAGCATGCAGAGGGCAACGCCATCTATAACAATAGTGCAATCACCAACTTCATCAATAACGCCACAATCACTTCGGAAGCGTATTCCACTATAGTGAATTATGGCACAATCACCAATCTAATAAATAACGGCACAATACAACACACCGTCTATAGCGAGAGTATCTTAAATAATGCTACTATATCTAATATAATAAATAACGGCACAATAGAAGCAACGCAAGGGATTGCTATATCAAATAATGCTACTATATCTAATATAATAAATAACGGCACAATGCGAGCAATAATTAGTAGTGGCACAATCTCTAGCCTAAACAACTATGGCAAGATTTTTATTGGCAACGGACATCACCTTCAAACAACTGGAAGCGGAGTGATAAATATCGCAAACTACGCAATGGAGATAAACCAAGACGCAAATACATTTAATGCTTTCAACACATATGACGCTAATAGCAAGGATACTTCGCATTTAGTTATTAATGGAACTGGCGTGAAACTCTTAGGGGCAGATTCTAGATTCCTTTTAGCTTTGGGAGATTCCTTTGAGCTTGGCAAAGACTATGATTTAAACAAACTCGTAACTGATACAAGTGGCAATAAATATACTCTAACTTATGCAAATGGTGGAAGTGTGAGCGATTTATTCTCACATTTAGTTATTAATGGTGTGGATAATTCACTATTGGATTTAAACAAGAATGGCAATTATTTTAATGTGGGCGTGAATAATGTAGCTAGTAAAGCCACAAATGCCGTTGGAAATGCAGTCAATAAATCAAATATATCAAGTGTAAATATCCTAACTTCAAACATAAAAGCAAATGTGTTTAAAAGTGGATTTGGGGGATTTAGGAATCTTGCGAGTTTAGAATCTAATAAATTGCAGAATCTAGAAGCTTTAAGAATAGCAAGATTAAGAGAATCTTTAAGTAAGAATCTAAATAAGAATATAGAATCTCAAAGCTCTCATATTTCTATAAGTTCTAATGATTCTAGAATCTCCCAAGATTCCAAACTCTCTAGCGATTCAGTTCAAGGGGGACAAGGGGGCTTGAATGGCGAAGTCGCTCCCCTTATCCCCCTTCCAACCCCTAAACCCCCGACAACGCCTTTTTTGGGTGCTAACGCACAGGACTTAAATAACGGCTTCGCCCAAGACTTTAAATCAAATGATAGATTCTATTACAACAACACAAATGATACACAAGATTCCATAGTTGATTTGAATCTATCAAATACACAAGATTCACATAAATA
>NZ_NHYM01000006.1 GCF_003288815.1 Helicobacter sp. 16-1353
CTAGAATCTAGTGGATTAGATTCCAAATCCTACTTTGCTGGGGCTAATTACTTAGGAAGTTTTACAAATATATTCTATGCTGATTTGGGTGTGAATTATGGTGTTAAGTTTAATGATAATATTGGATTAGATTCTATTCTTGGACTTAAATATGCACTAAATAATCCACAAGGAAAAGTTGAGATTCTAAATACAATCCAAAGCTACGATATTGGAGCAGATAGATTTATAGCTTACTTTGGACTTGGAGTAAACTATGCCGTAACTTCAAATATCGAACTAGGTCTAAACTATCTAGGCAACTTTGGAGATGAATCTATACAAAATAGTGGATTTTTTAATGTTAAAGTGGGGTGGTAAATGGAAATAGGAAATTCATAATGCGTGATATAGAATCTGTGGAATCTAGGATTCCACAATAAATCACCCGAATTTCCCAGCGATGTATTCCTTTGTTAGCTTTTCTTTTGGGTTTTCAAAAATCTTTTGTGTTTTATCGACCTCGATTAATTTTCCTAGATACATAAATGCCGTGTAGTCGCTTATTCTGTGGGCTTGCTGCATATTGTGCGTAACAATTATAATGCTAATTTTTTTCTTCAATTCCACCACCAGCTCCTCAATCGCCTGTGTGGAAATGGGGTCTAGTGCACTCGTAGGCTCGTCAAATAGCAATATCTCAGGCTCGATTGCAATCGCTCTTGCGATACAGAGCCTCTGCTGTTGTCCGCCGGATAGCGAATCGCCACTTACCTCAAGCCTATCTTTGACCTCATTCCATAGATTTGCCCCCTTTAGGGCAGATTCTATTCTGTGAGCCAACTCGCTCTTATTTTTTATACCCTTCAAACGCAGTCCATACGCTACATTATCAAAAATCGACATTGGAAATGGCGTGGGCTTTTGAAAAATCATACCGATTTTAGAGCGAAGCGTGATATTGTCAATCTTTTTTTTCAAAATATTTTTGCCATTAAATATTACTTCGCCCTCGTATTTCACGCCATCATAAAGGCTGTGAATCTTATTTAGACACCGCAAAAGCGTGCTTTTCCCGCAACCACTTGGACCAATGAGTGCCAAGACCTTATTATGCGGCACTTCCATACTAACCCCGCTAATACTCGGCTTTTTTGCGTTTGGATAGTAGAATGAGAGCTTTTTAATCTCTAGTGCATTTTTCATTTTTCCCCCCTTTTGCTTATATTTAAGATAATTTTGCTGGTGATATTTATGCTAAGAATGGTAAATGCCAAGATAAATGCCGCGGCAAAGCCCAGCTCCTGCCACTCTGGGTAGGGCGAAGTAGTGTATTGAAACATCGTAATTGTAAGTGATGGAAAAGGCTCATTTAGATTTAGGCTTAAGAATGAATTATTAAGCGAAGTGAAAAGTAGTGGTGCAGCCTCGCCCATAATGCGGGAAAATGCGAGTAAAACCCCAGTTAGGATTCCTAGTTTGGCACTTTTATAAACTATGCTAATGGTGGTTTTATATTTGGGTGCCCCAAGTGCCGCAGACGCCTCTCTAAGGGAATCTGGCACAAGGGAGAGCATATCATCGGTGGTTTTTAATATGATTGGAAACATAATAATACTAAGTGCAACTATCCCAGCCCAACCGCTAAAATGTCCGCTAGGGACGACGATTATGGCATATACGAAAGTGGCGATTATAATCGATGGTGCACTCATCATAATATCATTTACATTGCGGATAAAGGCTTTGATTTTGGCATTCTTAGCGTATTCTCTCAAGTATGTCCCGCCTAAGATTCCAAAAGGTGTGCCTATGAGAAATGCCCCAAGGCTAAGGATAACTTGCCCTATGATTGCATTTCTAAGACCGCCATTATCCCACGGAGAAGCCGTGTCGCTTATAAAAACATTTAGATTTAACGCTCCAATGCCCTTAAATACGATAATTCCCAAAATTGCAAGTAAGATGACAATGGCAATTAATGCGGCAATTAGGCAGATACTTAGGGCGATTTTGCTAATTATTTTTCGTGTATTTAATCTGTTTAGTTTATGTTGTGCATTCTTAGGCATTTTGAATCCTTTTTAAAAGAATTGCTTTTGATAGGTAAATTACAAGAAAGCTAATAGCAAATAATATCAATCCTAGGTAAAATAGGCTTGATTGGTGCAAGATTCCATCGGCTTCGGCAAATTCATTTGCTAGAGTGGCTGGGATATTGGTAGCGGGGCTTACAAGCGAGCTAATCTTATGCGAATTGCCGATTACAAAAGTAACAGCCATAGTCTCGCCCAACGCCCTACCAAGTGCCAAAATCACCCCACCAATCACGCCAACTTTCACATAGGGGATAATTACATCTTTGATAACTTCCCATTTTGTCGCCCCCAAGGCGTAGGCAGATTCCTTTAAAATATCGGGCGTTTGAGCCATACAATCACGCGTAATAGCACACATAAAGGGCAAAATCATAATGCTAAGCACAATCCCAGCACTTAGCACCCCAAGCCCGATTCCACCGCTAAAATAGCCAATTATAGGCACCACATAAAATAGCCCAAGCATTCCATAAATGATAGAAGGAATTGCAGCTAAAAGCTCAATGCAAGAGCCTAGAATCTGCTTGATTTTCTTAGGGCAGCTTTGGTCTAGGAAGATTCCAGCCCCAAGTGCAAGTGGAGTGGCGAGGAGCATTGCAATAAAAGTCCCTAGCAATGTGCCAACAATCGCACTCCCACCGCCAAAAATCTCCTTATTTGGAATCCAGCTCGTATCAATTATAAAGCCCAGCCCAAAGGCTTTTATAGCAGGTAACGCGTTTATAAAAAGCACGATTCCAATGCCAAGTAGCACCATAAAGCATACAAACGCCGAAAACTTCGTGGTATTTTTAAAGATAGATTCAAACATTTTAGCCCCTAAATATTGCAATTTTTAGAATTATAATGTTGGATAATTACAATTAAATTACAAAATAAATCTAATATTTATAGAATCTCTTAGAGGGCTTTAACTTTATATTCTATCGTTTAGATACTGCTTTCATAATTCTACTATTAAAATCTATCGATGAAAAATCCCACAAGATTCTGCAATATGAACTCATATGCTTTAAATCCTAGCTATAAATCTTAAATCTATACAGGCATAACCCCATAGTGTTGTAGTTTTGATTCCACATATGGAATATCTGCAATTAGATTACTAGCCCACCAAGTGCCGATATTGCCGTCCATATGGTCTGTATCCTTTGGATTGTCAATCTCGCAAACTATCGGTAGAAACTCCACGCCAAATATAGAATCTATTGGATATTCAGCCATATTTGAAGCCCTTAGAGCGATGGCTTTTGTGCCACTTTTCATATATCCATAATTCATTATAGAAGTTCCATCGATACTTAGTAAAACCTTTGCTCTGCTAAGGATATTTATCTTATCTTTGAAGCTAATTTCTTCCATATAAATAGTTTTAAAACCATATTTATTTTCTAAGAGATTGCGGAATTCCACTTCATTGCTTAGGAATCTTTTTGCACTTTTTGCCCTTGAAATGTAGATTCTCTCTCCTATATCCTTAAAATTTTCATCATAATAAAATTCCCTTAAAAACTTCATTGCACTAACTAAGTATTTTTTATTACATTTTACTTGTGTGGGGATAAATACATTATTTGCTTTTGAGAGCATTTTTTTAGGGATTTTAGCGTCATTTACGCAAATGATATTTTCTTGTCTTATGGCAAATGGGCAGTTTGGGTTATGCTCTTTTGTGAGGCTTAAAAGTGCTGGATAAATGTATTGGTTGAATTGCCAAGAATTTCGTATTGGAGCGATTATAATGAGATTATCAAAATCAATTTCTGGAGTTTCTAGCGTCGAGCTTTCCTTGTTCCCCCCCCCCATATGGATAATTTTTGATTTAGCATATAGAGCTTTTAAACAGGCTAATAATCTAGGGAATTCCTCAAAACTAAAATGCGAAAAGCAATCCCAATTTGGCGAATGATATAGAATCTTTGGCTTATTATTTTTTAGTTTTCTTTGCTCTCCACCAAAAAATAAGCTAAGCAGAATCTTAATAACTTGCTTACATTCTGCTGCATTTAATGGGATAAAAAATCGCTTCGATAGATTCTTGTAAAAATTATAGTTATGATTGACAAATCCGTGATTTCCAAATCCACCTGTATTTTCTTGGATTATTTTACCATTACTAAATGCCCCTCCGCTTGTCGTTACAATCTCAATATTATCAAAATGTAAAATATCAAAAGGGCTTAGTTTGAATTTCATATTTCTTGATAGCTTCACAGGCTCATTTGCCCTCCCGCGTGTATTTAATAATTTTGTATTTATATCTTGCAAACTGCTATGTTTGTTTTCATCCATTAGGCTTTTATATTCTTTGGAATCTTCATCTATTAGATTTGAGATATTAACCTCAAAATATTCTTGCATTTGCTCTCCTTATATTTATTTTGGCAAATTATATCCAATCCAAAAAGATATTTTTAATATTATTATCTTTAATGGCATTTCTTAATTTAGCGATTTTTGCTTCTCCGTCGTTGAAGTATCGTTCGTGCGTTTCACAGGCGATATAGTCGATTTTCTCATACAACTTTGTTTCTATGATTTTATCCATAATGTCAAACTCAGCACCCTCAACATCAATCTTTAAAAAATAGATTCTTTTATAAAATGGCAGAATCTCATTTTGCACATACTCCACCAAATCAACCACTTTCACCTCGCAATACTCATCATAAATTTCCTCATTATCCCCAGCGTTATCTATGCGATTGCCTTGCGAGAGAGTGCTATTTCTAAGGAATTTTGTCGTGCCGTTTTTATTGGAAACTGCCACTTTATTTAATAACACATTTGGATTATTTTTGTATTTAATTTCTAGGATTGAGTGGAGATATTCATTTGGTTCAAATAATGCCACTTTGCTACCACATTGTAGTAAAATATCAGTAACTAGCCCAGCATGAGCCCCGCAATCAATGCTTATAACCCCCCCCAATTTGAGAATCTGCTTTAAGATTATTAGAATCTATATTGTCAAATCTACTCTTAGTGATTGTTGGAAGTTTATAGAAAATATCAAAATATTGCGTTGGAATATGTGCGTTATGAAGTCGCAGTTCAAGCAATCCCAAGCCATTATCCGCTAGGGCATTTTGTAATAAATCCAAACGATTGGTATAATAGGCAAATTTATCGCGGATTCTTAAAATTGGATTTAGTCGCCTAAGATTATATAGCACCCTTTGGGAGAATAGAATCTTATTTTTATAATCGCCTTTTTGCTTTTTAATCTTTCTATTTATGTATTCCCAAAATGTTTCTTGTTGCATTTTCTACCTTTAAGTAAATTTAAACGCAAATTAAAGCATATAATTTCTTTAAAATATATTTATTTTCTTTGTTGCTCTATAAGTTTATGCCATAAAAGCAGCGTTTTACTATACCAATCATAGTATTTATCATTGCTATTTTTATTTGATTGTAGGTGTTTTTCTAATAGATTTATTCTAGAATCCACATTCATTTTTTGTGTTTCAAATGGGCTTGGACGAGTGTATAACACTTCGTTATTTTTCATAATGCTAAATATGTCTTTTTTGGCATTTGAATCTAGCGAGATAATTAATCTATTATGTTTTCTAAAAGTAGCCTTAAAGCCATATGTTTCATTGTGATGTTTATTAAATGATGATTTTTCTATTATTTCATATCCAAGATAGGCGCATAGGGCGATTAGGTGGATTCCAAAAAAGTTTATCGCTCCGCCACCATCTTTATCATTTCTTTTCCAAGTTTGTAGATTATTTTTATAATGATGTGCTTTAAACTGCCAATTTATAGATATTACGCTAGATTCTCTTGTTGCTAATTCTAGTATTTTAAACCAATTGCAATATATAAATAAATAGGCGATTCTAGCGTTTAGATTCGCATTAGCAAATAGCTTTGTTTGAATCTCCATTGCTTTTTGCGGGTTTGTGGCAAGTGGCTTTTCTAAAAAGATATTGTTGATGTTTTTAAATTGCAGAATCTTATCGATTAAAATCTCTTGTTTTAGTGGATTTGTGGCAATTACACAAGAATCTATTGTGCTTAAAATATATTCCAAATCATCGCTAAAATCTACCAAATCCGCCAAATCCCTTATATCATCTCGCTTTAGGATAATTTCCCTTGCTTTTAGTGGCAAGATAGTTTTATAGCTTTTGGCAATTGCTGGTAGATAGCCATATAGCCCAAATCCACTTCCAAAAATGCTAAAGATTTTCATCTAAAATATCTATGATTTTATCAATTTTGATATTATAAATCTTAGCATTTTGGGCTAGATACCGCCTTATTTCATCTTTGATATGCCAAGCGATATTTAAGATAATTTGATGATTTGTCTTAAAAAGTTCATTATCGCTTAATATGGGGATTCTAGTTCCCGGAGCATAAAATCCTATCTTTTTAGAATTTGGTTTTTCATAGATGGCGTTTATATGTTTTTCATTTAAGGAAAGCATTTGTAGGAGAATCGCCCCTCGACCCGGAAATGCCTTTGCACTTAATCTGCCATATTTTTCTATATATTTTAATAATTCTACGCTTTTATTTTCCTGCCAGATTTTTATATCTTTATCCATTTTGCTAAATTGATTTAAAAATTGACTTTCATTTATTTGTGAGGGATTTTGCGGAATATTTTTTTCTAGGTTGCCAATAAAGATTCGTATATTTCCGCCATATCGCTTTGGGAATTCTATTTTTTCTATGTTTTTACCCAGCCTTTTTGCTATAAATTCAAATGATTTTAAACTATAGGTTCTTGGGTGTTCGTGGTAAAAAGTATCAAATTGCAGATTCTTTAAAACTGCTCCTAAGTAGTGATTTTCAATGATGATTTTTGTATTTTCATTTGTAATTATTTTTAAGGATTCTATAAGTTGTCCTAAATCATCAATATGTGCAAACACATTTGTAAAAGTGATAAAATCAAATGTGATATTTTCTAGCTCCCTTGCGGTATTTATATCAAAATACTTATTTATAACCTTATGATTTTGCTTTGCCTCAAGTGCGGCTAAAGTTGGCTCTACGCCAAAAGTTAGCGCGTTTGCATTTTTAAAAAAATTCAAAAGACTTCCGTCATTACAGCCTATATCAAGCACCTTTTTCCCGCTTAAATTGCCATAGGATTCTATTACGCTATTTACTAGATTAGACATTCCATCTAGCACATCTTGCGTTTCTTTTGCCCTATAGTGATATTCTTTGGGGAATAATTCCTCTCGTGGAATTTGATATTTTTGATGAGCAGATAGGCAATTTGGGCAAAATAGTATTTCTATGGGATATGTTTTTGTGATTCTACTATCATTTATTTTTACTAAATCATCGCATAATGGGTGATTTCCTAGATTTAAAACGGGTATTAAATTATCATTATTACAAATTTCGCATTGTTTTATTATTTTCATTGTGATTCCTTTTTTTAGATTTGGTTGTTTTGTGATTGCGAGCATATAAAGCTAAAGAATGAAGATTGAAAATATGTATTATGAGCCAATAGAATGTTGAAATAAATAATTATGTTTTTGTGTTGAAAGAAATTATATGTATGAAGAGTATATAAAGTGTAGCAAATGAGATTTAGTCTGTAGCAAATATGCTCTAGTCTAGTCCCCCCCCCCATAAGGATTTTTTAAGATTTTCTAAAAGCTCGGCATTTTTAAGGAATGGAGCATTTTTATCTTTTGTAGAAATATCGCTAATTTCAAGCTTCCACTTGATATTTATCATTGAATCTAGCGGATTTATAATCGCTTCGGCGTTTTGATTATAAGATTCGCTAACAAGATATAAAACCTCTACATCATTGCTTAATGTTTGGAATCCATGTGCAAAACCCTCTGGAATATATAAATATCTATTATTTCGTTTGCTTAGAATCGTCCCAAAATATTGCAAAAATGTCGGCGAATCCGCTCGTAAATCTATCGCCACATCATAGATTTCACCCTTTAGAGTGCGAATTATTTTTATCTCGCTATGTGGCGGAAGCTGAAAGTGCATTCCGCGAAGTGAGCCTTTTTGCTTTGTAAATGAATGATTGATTTGACAAATAGGCTTATTTAGCCCGATTTCTCTAAAATCATCACTGCAAAAATATCGCTCAAAATAGCCTCTTGTATCTTTAATCTGCTTTGGGATTATGATATTTAGATTTTCTAGTGGGGTTTTTAGAAATGTAAAGCGTCCCATTTACGCCACCAAATCTAAAAATGGAGAATCTAGTAATTGTGAATCTAGGGCAGAATCTAGCGTAGAATCTAATATAAAATAGCGGAATCTTGGATTATAGAATCTAGAATCTACATTGGATTCTAGAAGTGTAGAGCATAGATTCTTAGAATCTAATGCAATGTAGTAGAATCTAGAATCTAGATTCCCCCCCCCATTTATGTTTTTGTTTATTAGATTCTTATCGCCAAATTTATTTACAAATTCATCGATATGTTGGGCGATATATGCGATTTTATGTTTATTTATACCCGGATACACACCAATCCAAAATCCATCATTCATAATCTTATTTGTTTGCTTAAGCTCCCCGCACACACGATAATCTATGCCCTCTATCAAGCTATCAAATGCTGGGTGAAGTAGCATATTTCCGCCAAAAAGATTCCTAGTTTGTATATTTTTAGATTCTAAAAATTCGGTGATTTGATTTCTGCTAAAGCCCACATTATCCCTTAAGATAAGTAGGAATCCAAACCAACTTGGAGTAGAATCTTTTGTTGCCTGTGGTAGATGAAAAATACCGCTTAAATGCTTTAGGGAATCTAATAAAAGGGAATGATTTTCTTGTCGTTTTTGAACGAAAGATTCTAGTTTTTCTAGCTGAGCTACGCCGATACTTGCTTGCATTTCGGTGGCTTTTAGATTGTATCCAAAATGTGAATATACATATTTATGGTCATATCCAAATGGAAGCCTCCCAAAACTCTGGGAAAATCTCGCTCCACAAGTATTATCCCTACCACCTTCACACCAACAATCTCGCCCCCAATCCCTAATGCTTAGAGCGATTTTCTTAAGTAGCGGATTATTCGTATATACCGCTCCTCCCTCGCCCATAGTAATGTGATGTGCTGGATAAAAGCTAGAAGTCCCAATATCACCAAATGTGCCTGTGAATCTACCATCATATTTCGCCCCCAAAGCATCGCAATTATCCTCGATAAGCCAGAGATTATATTTATTGCATAATTCTTTTATCGCTTTTAGATTAAAAGGATTCCCCAAAGTGTGAGCGATAAAAATCGCTTTTGTTTTAGGACTTATGGCGGATTTTAGGTTAGATTCTAGATTTTCAATATCGATATTTGCATTATCCAAGTCAATATCCACAAAAACGGGAATCGCACCAAATTGAATGATTGGTGAAATCGTAGTGGGAAATCCCGCAGAAACAGTTATAACCTCATCGCCCTTTTTTATCGCTCTATCTTTTAGAAGTGGCGAAGTTAACGTGGCAAATGCTAGGAGATTGGCACTTGAGCCGGAATTCACCAATAATGCAAAGCTAATTCCTAGATATTTGGCGAGTTTAGATTCAAACTCTGCGGCATATTTATGTGCAGTGAGCCAAAAATCAAGCGAAGAATCTACAAGATTTACCATCTCTTTTTCATCATAGATTCTACCAGCATAATTAATCCTATCGCCAGCTATAAAATCCTTATCTTGCATTGGTTTATGAGCTAGTTCATAATATTCTTTTACTTTTTGCAATATCTCAAGCTTTAGATGTTCCGCTTTCTCCATATCCTTATACCCCGATTTTGGCTTTATAATGTGGAATTATATAGTATTTTGTAGTAATTGTATAATTTTTTAATCCCAGATTCTAAATCCCTAAATTTAACATTTGGCAATATCGTTTTTAGCAGACTATTATCGCCCGTGTAGATTTTGCCCTCTTTGGAGATTCTATAATCCACATAATGTATTTTTTGAATCTTAATGGCAATTTCTTCCATACTATAGGCTTCATCTGGGGTTATATTTATAGATTTTTCGCTTGGAAAATTATCCAACAAAATCTCCAAAATATCGCATAAATCTTCTACATCTAAAAAGCTAAAAGTGCTATTTTCATTAATTTCTATTGGTTTATTACTAAGTGCACAGAAAAGACAATAGCTTATAAATCGCTTTTTTATTTCATATTTCCCAAAACAGCCAAAAAGATTCAAGCTAATAATATTATTAGAATCCATAATATCCCGCAAAATGTAGTATTTGCTAAGCCCATATTCATCTTTTGGGATAGATTTGCTAAAATCGCTTTCTTTGATTTTATGGAGATTCTGCATTCTATTATATTGTGCTCCTGAACCAAAGGAAATCATTTTCGTATCGCTACTCATTATATTTTTTAGATTCTCATACATTAGGATATTTTTTTGACAAATATTTGTTGTGTGTTGCGTTATGCCATAGCTTGCGGAGTGGATTATAAAATCGATATGTTTAATTTGCTTAAAGCTTTTTAGGGCATTGGAATTAGTTAAGTCTAATTCGCTACTACTTGGGGCGAAAATATGGTATTTATTTATAAAATATTCTTTGATATGTCGCCCGATAAAGCCATTTCCGCCAGTTAAAAATATGGTTTTCATAATTATAGATTTAATAAATATTGATATAGTTTTCGCTCTAAGGGCGGAAGTTGGTCGCAATTTGGCTTGTTAAATTCTAGCTTTGGAAATACATATGTATCAAAATCAAATATTACTTCGATAATGGCGGCTTTTGGGTAGGAAAATATATGTTTTTTAATATCTTGCTTTTTTATTATCTTAAAATATTTTAATCCATAGGCTTTTGTGATTTTTTTAAAATTTGGGGTAGAGTAGCCAGAATCTTTGGTTGTTGCAACATAGTTTTTATCAAAATAAATCTCTTGAAAATGTCGTATCATACCTAGCGATTTATTATTTATGATGATTATTTTAATGGGTAATTTTTCTTTTCGTATGAATTCTAATTCTTGGATATTCATTTGGAATCCACCATCTCCGCAAATACAATAGATTTTTGTATTTATAGAATCTTGGGAAATATTAGAATCTTTAGAGCCAAAATATGCCCCAATTGCCATAGGAAGTGAGCAACCCATCGCCCCAAATGATGATGAAAAAAGGATTCTTTGCTTATCTTTGATATTAAAGCATTGTGCCACCCAAACTTGATTTTGCCCTACATCTGTGGTTATTATCGCATTATTTGGGATATATTTGCTAATAGCATTTATAGCTTTTGTTTCAAATCTTGCGTCTTTATCTTTTAGTGTTTGTCTAATCTCTTTGCATATTTTTAGCCATTTATGCCACATATAATTTCTAGTTGTAAAATCGTTAGAATCTCTCAAACAAACCGCCAATTTATCGATAAAATCTCCGCAATCACTATGGATTTGTAATTCATTTTCTTTGATTTTATTGATAAATTCATTTTCATCTATATCAATTCGTATTAACTTTGCATTTGGGGCGAAATTCTCCTTTTTTGCACCAATTTGGCGAATATCAAGCCTTGAGCCGATACTTAGAATTACATCAGATTTATGTATGATAAAATTTGCCATTCTTAATCCATATGCACCTAAAAAGCCGAAATTTAGCGGGTGTTTTGTGGGAAGTAGGTCGATATTTGGCATTGAGAGAATGATGGGGATTTGCAATAATTCTAATAATTGTAAAAAATTATTTTTATATGGATTTACGCCCATTCCAGCGATAATACAAGGTCGCTTAGAATCCTTTAAAATCGCTAGAATCTCGCTAAAATCCATCTCTTTTTTACTAGTTATTTTGTATTCATATTGCCTTAGTGTGGATAAATCTATATTCTCTTTAAAAATATTCATAGGAATATCAAGCACCACAGCCCCACATCGCCCATTTTTGGCTATATGCAAACTTTTTTGTAATTCATAGAGAATCTCATTTTTATCGTTGATGTATGTTGCGTATTTTGTGCAGTTTTTAAGTAGCGGGATTATATCCATCTCTTGGAATCCCTTTTGCCTAATTGGCAGATTCCCCTTGCTCTCGTCTATATTTACATTTCCAGTTATAAATAAACAAGGAATTGAATCAAAATATGCATTTGCAATTCCCGTGATTAGATTTGTAGCACCCGGTCCGCTTGTAGCATAGGCAACACCGATATTTCTACTAGCTAGGCTATATCCACAAGCCGCAAAGCTAGAGCCTTGCTCGTGGTAATTTATATGATTTGTTATCTTATCCTTACGCTTATCTAGGGCATTTATAAGGTGGATAACCATTCCGCCCGGATAGCCAAAAATATCTTTTATACCATTTTGTATTAGAAATTCCACGATTAAATCTGCCACATTCATATCATTTGGCATAGAATCCCACTTCATACGGCAATCCTTAATGTGGAATCTGCTGTTTTTGCGTGGATATTATTGATTTGGTGGAATGTGTGGAATCTAGCGTGGAATCTAGATTTTTCGCGGAATGATGCTAAAAGTCTTATTTTATATTTTTGTGCCACCCCCCCCCATTTTCATCTATTAGCTTTTTAATCCCTATTTCAAAGCTTGTTTTTTCTTTCCAATTTGGCAATGTATCTCCTCCCTCAAATGGAATAAAATTTTCTCGCTCCATATATGGTTTTGCACCCCAACGAATATCTAGCTTTTTATTTGTGATTTTTTGGAAAATATCTGCTAATTCTCGCAATGTTTTTCGCTCTTTTGAATGTAGGGCAAATCTCTTGTTTTCCGCAAGATTCCTATATGGAGAATCTAGCAAGTCTATCAATACCTTAAATGCATCTATAATATCATCGATATAGATTAAATCTATAAGTTGCATTCCTCCGCTCATCTCTAAAATCTCACCTTCTTTCATATTTATCCAAATATTAAATATCTTATTTCTCGTGTCATTTGGTCCATAGGTATCATTTAGAAACATCGAAGTAAAGGTGATATTCGTAGTATTTGCGTAAAAATCAATAATGCTATTAAAAGCACTCTTACTTGCAGCATAGAGATTTAGCGGATTATTTGGCATATTTTTATAAAACTGCCAAAAAGTGCCGACATTTATAAACCATCCTTGAAATTCTATCATCGCTAATGCTTGACAAACCTCGCTCCCAAAGGTGATATTTGAATCGATTAGATTTTTTACATCATTTGCATTATGATTTTTAAGATACAAAGTAGCTAGATGGATAACGCCTAAAATATGCATTTTTGTGGCTAGAAAATCCGCTAGATTCTTAGTATCAATATAGCGGTAAATCTCGCAATCATCTAGATTCTCTACATTGGAATCTTGCCTAACAAGAGCGATAATTCTATATTTTTTATTTAATGCTTGAATTAGATTTTTGCCGATAAATCCACTTGCCCCTGTTATTACAATACTTTCAAGTGCAAATTTTGGTATTTGTGGATTAGCCAAAAAATCATCTAATCCATCAAATCCTAAATCTCGTTTTGAGATAATGAAATCCCCTATATTGTGATTTTTAGCGACTTTCTCCCAATTAAATCCAAAGCTATCATAGGCAATGCCACAATCGCAATTTTGACTATATCCGCTAGTTTGCATATAATGGACTTTTGTAGCATTTTCTAAGCTTAAAAAGCCGTGTGCAAAGCCTTTTGGGATATATAGGCAGGTGCTAGAATCCAAAACAATGCTAAAATATTGCCTAAATGTCGGCGAATCCACTCTTAAATCAACAACTACATCTAGGATTTTCCCACTTGATACAAATACAATTTTTGTATGCTCTTTTGGTGGAAGCTGAAAGTGCATTCCCCGCAAGACACCTTTTTTTGAAGTGGAATAATAAGATTCCATAAAATTAGAATCTAAATCATTTTGCTTGAAAAAATCGCTATTAAATTGCTTTATAAACTCGCCTCGCTCGTCCTTAAACACATCTAGTTTTAAAATAAATAAATGTTGAAATGCTGTTTTTAGTATCTCCATTAGGCGACCTTTTGGAGATAAGCTAGATTTTGCTTATCAAATTTAGTAGAAATTTGCGGGGAGATTCTAAATAATATTTTTGTAGCGATTTGCGGATAGATTCGTAGATAAGAATCTTGTGAAAATGTTGGGGAATTTTGATAATCTTGCGTAAAAATCCACAAATAAAAGAAAGAAATATTAGCAAATGCTATTTTATATTTTTGTGCTACCCCCCCCCTATTTACATTATTTATATAGTATAAAATAGTTTGTTTTATACCATCATCAATAGAAGTTTTTGGAATCCAGCCCATATTTTTCAAAGCTCTAATATCTGCTTTGATATTCATATTTTCAAACTCATTATATTCTTTTAGTCCAAATAGTAGATTTGCATTGCTTGGCTTTTTCATAATCTCATTATACATTATTAATATTTTTTCACAAAAATCCCTAAGTTTTATTTGTTTTCCACTGCCAATCTCAAATGTATCCATAGAATCTAGCGAATCTACATAGTAAATAATACTCTCAAATGCACTTATAACATCATCGATATACACAAAATCCCGCATCTGCTCACCTTTAGTAAGCTCGATATTTTTATCTTTCATTAGATTATTGATTAGATAGCAAATAAATTTATTTTCATCATCTTTTGGACCATACATATGCTCTATTTTGGCATTGATTATTTTTATTGTTTTAAAATATTTAAAATATTCGCTCAAATGCGATTTACTTAGGCAATACGGACTAGCAAGTGGATTTTGCAATGTATCACAATTGATAAATGTTTTTATACCTTGCTTTTGGGCGAATTCTAGAATCTGCAATGCAAATATTATATTTGCTTCTAGGATTTGGGATATACTCTCGCCATTTCGCCCGTAGTTTGTAGCTGTGTGGATTATATAATCGATTTTATATTTTTTTAGTAGCTCTAAATCATTTATGAATTGTATATTATTATTTTCACCATCGAATCGCCATAGATTTGAACCCAATCGTTTCAATCCCAAAATGCAATATTTGCTTTGCAATCTTAGTGCTAGATGGCTTCCTAAAAAACCGCTAATGCCCGTTATTAGAAGTGTTTTCACGCTGTATTTACCCTTTATTTTTTGACATTATATAGATTTTAGATTAAAAAGAATTTATTAGCGATTAACTTAATTTTTTATTAGCTTTTTAAATTGCGTTTTTATCTGCTTTAAAATCGCATAGATTCTTGGTGAAAATTGCTTAAGTTTCCATTTTAGATGTGATTTTAATATTGGGTATGCGTCTAAAATGGCGATTCTAGGGCAATATACGCAGAATCTATGGCTAAATTTTATATGTGGCAGAAGCTTTTTTAGGTCGCTTTTATTAAAATCCAAGTCTTTAGCGTAGCCCACAAATGGCAAATAATTCAAAAGAAGCGGGATAAAGCTTTTGCCTGAATCTAATAAAAACTCCTTTTTTAGCTGGTTTTCCATAGTGTTAGCTAGAGATATAAGAGAATTAATAATCAAATAATAGCTATTTAGCGAGTGTTTCATATGTGGAATTGAGAGCTCATTAACTATCGTTGTAGTTATAGAGCCAGAGCGAATGCGGTAGTTATAAATAATTCTATTAGCGATAAAAATATCGCTAGAGACCACAAAAGCATATTTGCTAAATAGCACATCTTCGTGGTAGATTTTGGGGATAAATTTAATATTATGATTTAGCAAAAAATCTGCATTATAGATATAGTTCCAAATAGCATTGCTAATATCCAAGTGCGAATCTCTTAGTAAAGCTAGTGTTTTATAATGCTGTTGCTTGTATTTTTGGGGCGATTTTATTGCTGGATTTATGTGCTTTATGCCATCAATATCGCTATAATATTTGCTAAAGGCGATAATTTCGACTTTGTTTTGGCTTAAAATTTGAGCTATATATTCCAGTGCGTAAGTTTCCAAATAATCATCGGAATCTAGGAAAACGATATAGGAATCTTGTGGGTTTTGGGAATCTGTGGAATCTATAGAATTATAGGAGTTTGGGGAATCTGCTGAGATTCTGGAATCTCGTGGCGATTTAGATTTAAGCTTGGAATCTTTGGAATCTAGTGTAGAATCTTGGGAAATATTAGAATCTTTAGAATCTCGTTTATTTTCTACCCCCCCCCATTTTTTTATTATTTGCAAATAATCTAGCCACATATTCTAGTCCCACATTCCTTGAACTAAAGCCATAATTTGCTTGATTTATAAGGGTAAATCTAGCGTCGTTTTTGGCATAGATTTTCGCTATTTCGCCACTTTTATCTGTGCTTCCGTCATTTATTAAAATTGCCTTAAAATTCCTATAGCTTTGATTTAGCACGGAATCCAAACATTGATTTAGGTATTTCTCTACATTATAAATGGGGACAATAATAAAAAATGTAGTTTTTTCTAATCCTTTTAAATCATTTTCCATTTTCGCCACCTTAAGCATATTTATCTAGTAATATAAATTAGATTCTACTATATTTGGATATTTAGAATAAAAGTTTCTCAAACCCGAATCCATTTCTTTGGCACAAATGCATCGATATTTTTACCAATTTTACCTAGATAATTTTCTGGTATGATGATAATCTTTGCCCTTGTGTTGAGATATGCTGCCCACCAACTAAAAGATGAATTTGCAGTGATTAAATAATGTGTATTTTGCATTAGCACCAAATCCTTATAGCTACTTGCCCCACGATTAAAGTCTATTATGTGAATTTGTATTTTATTTGAAATGTTATTTGTAGAATCTGTCAAATATGTAGTAGAAATTTCTATAGAATCTTGCGATCCCCCCCCCCATACATCTTTTAATAAAGCAATAAAATTATTTTTTATAAAATCTAAATCATCGCTAAAAATAAAAATATTTAGTTGTGTATTAACTTTTGATTTGATGTGCTTTAATGCTCTTTTGTAGTATTCTAGCCCAAGTGCAATCCCGCCTTGAAAACTTAGAAAATCTCCCCTTCGTATGTGGATTCCAAGTGATGGGTGAGATTTGATTTTGGAAAGTAGAAGTTGATTTTTAGAATCTAGTTTTTCTCGTGGCACAAACTCTTTTATTAATTCATCTCGCACAAAATCAAAATATTTTAAATCCATAAAATAACCAATATAAACCTCAAAAGGCACATTATTGATATTATTAAAATTATCATTATAATCATAGATTCGCAAGAATCCTAGCTTTAAGAGTATTTTACGCCAGATTCTACAAGCAATATTCCTAGTGTAAAACCATTTATTTTGCGGTGGATTGAGATTAAAAATCTTGCAAACCTCCTCGCCATTGTGCTGATTTTTACCAAATGTTTGATTTGTAATCACAAATACATCATTATATTTCGTCGCTAAACCCCTATAAAATGCATATTGAAACATTTGATTGCCCAGCCCTGAAAATAAAACAACACCTTTCATATGATTCCATACTCCTTTAGTTTGGATTCCAAATAATCTATATTGACTAATAAATCACTAAAAAACCAAGATTCTCCATTGTGATTTGGGATATATTTATCGACCTCGCAAACTATGCAAAAGAAATTTATCCCTGCGATACTTGCACTAAATTGATTAAACTCCTGCATATCGTAACATCTTAGGGCTATGCAATTAGAATCCTTTGGCATAAAAATCATTCCTGTTAGATTTGTCCCATCAATCCCAAGTAGGTTTTTTGTCCGCATTAGGATATTTATCCGCTCTTTGAAGCTCAAATCTTCCATACTCACTTCTTTAAAATTATATTTCGCTAGGAATGTTACCAAACTATCTTCGTTTGCAATTTTCCTGCGATTCGCCTTTTTGCGGGAGACATAGACATTTTCCCATTCCCATTTAAAATTCTCATCATAATAAAATTGTTTTAAGTGGTTTATCGCCTCTGTGATGTATGTTGGGTTGCATTTAATATGTGTTGGGATTAAAGCATTATGTAACTTTATAAATGGTGGAGAAAATAGCTTTGAGTATGTATTTGTGTAGATTCTCCTACTTTTATCGATATTTAGGCTTTCTAAGATAGGATTTATAAAGCTATCATAAAGTGCTTTTGTGTCAAACTCTCGCCTTTTTGGTGGGACTACGACATAGAAATCCATATTTTTTGCTTTTAATTCTTTAATCGCAAAATAAAGCCGCGGATAGCCCTCAAGGCAGAAATGTGTGAAGTTATCAAACCACGGGCAGAAAAATAGTATTTTTGGAGTGGAGGATTTTGCCCTTTTGGAATTATTACTAAAGGAATAGAAAATATTTTTTATCGCCCATTTTATGGAGTTTAGATTGAGTGTTGTTTTGGATTTTTTGAAGTTATTATAAGAATCTTCGAGTTGATTATTTAAGATTCCACATTCAAAGGAGGAAAGTGCCTCTTTTACTAGTTTATCATCTGTGAATACCCCCCCCCATTACTAACCCAAACATTTTCAAATTCTAATATCTTAAAATCTTCCAAAATAAATTCCATATCTCTAGCAATTTTTATCTTTTTTCGCTTATTTCCAAGTGTGTTGAATCCTACTAGATTCTGCATTTGAAAACTACCCAATTTCTTTTCATCTACTAAGCTTTTAAACTCGATAGAGTTATCTTTTATCTTGTCATTTATATGAACTCTTAGTGTTTCCATTATTTTCCTTTGTATTGATTTTAAGTGATTTTAGCAAAATTCTAATATAAATCTTAAATATTTGAATTTGTGCAGTGGAGCGATGAAATCCAAATCAGCAAAAGAATCCATAAAAATATTTTAGGATTCTTGCTTTTTATAGAATCTCCCATTTATTTAAAAAGTTTTATTTAAGCGAATCTTACTTGTAGATTATAAAATATTTTATAGATATTATTTATCCCAAATCGCCCACGGAGCTTTATTTTCCGCCCACATTTGACATAAATCATTCTTATCCCTAAGTGTATCCATACATTTCCAGAATCCATAATGCTTATAGCTGAATAATTCCCCATCTTTAGCTAGATTCTTAAGTGGCTCTTGCTCGAATATGCAAGAATCCTCATTGATATAATCAAATATCTTAGGCTCACATACGAAAAATCCCCCATTAATCCAACCCATATTGTATTGATTGCTATCGCCCTTTGGTTTTTCTATAAAGTTTAGCACCTTGCTATTTTCATCTATATTTAATGCCCCAAATCGCCCCTCAGGCTGGATACTAGTCATCGTTAGGGCTTTTTTGTGTTGCTTGTGGAATCTTAGAAGTTCACTAAGATTTATATCTGCCACACCATCGCCATAGGTTAGCATAAAGGTTTCGTTATTTACATAATCTTTTGCATATTTAATTCTTCCGCCTGTCATCGTATCTTGCCCCGTGTAGAGCATAGTAACTTTCCACGGCTCGTGCCTAGTGGCGTGAATATCAATGGAATTATGCTCCATATCCACGGTAATATCGCAATACCTAGTGTAATAATTGATAAAATAGTCTTTAATAACATGCGATTTATAGCCCGTTAGAATGATAAATTCATTAAATCCATAATGGCTATAGATTTTCATAATATGCCAAAGTATCGCCTTTCCGCCGATTTCTACCATTGGCTTTGGCTTTAAATCTGTCTCTTCGGCTAATCTCGTGCCAAACCCACCTGCTAAGATTAAAACTTTCATCTATATCCTTAAAAAATCTATTATTTATAAAAGTAAAATTTTATCGTATTTAAGAGTATTTAGAAATATCAAATTAGAATTTTAATAAACATTTTAGTTATAATATTTTCTGCCTTAAAATACTTTTGGGAGAGAGTTATTTAGGGCGTTCTATCCATATTATTTTTAAAGGGGAATAAATGAGAAATGTTGTTTTATGTCTAATTGCATTTTGTTTCATTTTCGCAAATGATAATCTTAAGCATTATCCTGCACCAAATACAGGTTGTCTCACCTGTCATAATGATATTGAGCCTATAAAGCCACATAATTCCCAAATGGCACAACAAATCTATATAATGAGTGAATCTTTTGGCGACCCAAATGGCTGTGTGCTATGCCACGGTGGGAATCCAAAAGAAACAAAAGACAAGCTAAAAGCACACTTAGGAGCACCATCTGGCAGTATGCTAAAGGAATTTACAGCAGTTCCGGGAGCTCTTAGTGAGATTGATAAAACTTGCGGTTTGTGCCATATGAATCAAGTTAGTTCTGTGCCAAAATCCATAATGAGCACAGATGCAGGAAAAATAAAGGTTATAACATTTGGTTGGGGTTTGGATACGCAAGATGATGTGCATAGATATGCTAATCATCACACTATTGATAGCGATGGAAACGAGCCAATTTATGGTAGCGAAATCTATAAAAAATATATGATTTCACTTATAGAACAACATAAAAATCAATTCGCCGATGAATTTAAGAAGATTCCACAAACTAATATGGAAAATCTAGCTAAGAATCCAAACACTGCTGCTTATGCGTATTTACGAAATTGCAATGCCTGTCATCTACACACTAAAGGCAAGCAGGTTAGAGGACATTATCGAGGTATGGGTTGCTCTGCTTGTCATATGCCATATGGGGTAGAGGGATTCTATGAGGGGGCAGATAAATCTATAGATAAGACAAAGCCCGGACATATCCTAGTTCATAGTATGCAAGGAGGTAGAAACTCGCCAGTAAATGTGAATGATGGAAGTTTTAGCGGGATAAATATATCTACTTGTAATGCTTGTCATAGTTCTGGGAGACGAGTGAGCCTCCAATATCAAGGTTTATTTCCAGTAGATAGAAGTGGACAATATATCCCATTTGATAGTAAAGGACATATGCAACAACCTAATGCAAGTTATCTTTATAAGCATATAAGAGAGGATGCACACTATAAAGCTGGAATGTTATGTCAAGATTGCCATACAACCGCAGATGTGCATGGAAATGGGAATCTAGGCGGAGTAGCACTTGGAAATATAGAAATAGAATGCCAAGATTGCCATGGGACACCTACCAAATATCCTTGGGAACTTCCTATTGGTGTGGGAGAGGATTTTGTAGATACAAGTAAAATCTCCAATAAATCATTAAAAGATTTTCTATCAAAAGCTCTTTCTCAAGCTAGAGGATTGTCAAATATAAATGAGGAAGAGGCACAAAACTTTGGCTCTAATTATGATAAAAAAGATGGATTCCTACTCTCAGCTCGTGGAAATCCGCTAAATAATGTAGTAAAAGATGGCGATAAAGTCATACTTCATAGTGCTAGTGGTAAGGATTTAATTGTTCCAATTCTAAAAGATATTGAAAAAAATAATACTTGGAAAAATCCAAAAGGTCGCCTTGCTATGAGTGCTGTAATATCTCATATAGATAAGATGGAGTGCTACACTTGTCATTCCACTTGGGCTTCAAGCTATTATGGATATGATTATAAGCTTGATTTTAGCAATAAATCGCAAATGATTGATTGGATAGAATCCTCAGAATCTATCGATAAAAATGGTAAAACAGCAGATGCCACAAAAAAATATATAATGCAAAAAGGTTCTATAGAGGGCGATTATAGCCACGCAAGATGGGAAGAGCCAATGCTTGGTATAAATGGCGAGGGAAAGGTAACTCCGCTTGTGGGAGTGATACAAACTGTAGGAACTGTTGTAGATGAGAAAGGAAATGTTATCTTACAAAATAATGTCGCAAAAACTAAAGATGGCTTATTGGCAATTGATATGCAGCCGATGAATCCACATACTTCTAGTCTAGAGGCGAGAGATTGTGCTGAGTGTCATTTGAATAATAAAGTAATGGGCTTTGGATTCTATGGTGGAAATCCACAAAAAGAGGTTTTTATAGATATAAAGGATAGCAATGGAAAGGTATTAACAAAGCATAATAATGTCCAAATTGCCCCCATTAAAAATATTACAAATGGAAGTTTTATGCAGATTCTCGATGAAAATGGTAAGCAAATAATGAGTGTAGACCCGCATTTTGCAACTCCCGGAGCATTGAGTAAGGAGCAGATTAATACATTAAAAGATGAACAATATATGCAAAAAGCAAATGAAATGCTAGAGAAAATAGACAAATAAAGCCATCTAAATGTAGGTAGCTAGAATCCTTTGGAATATATTTTGCTTTATAGGCTTAAATATTCCAAAAGGATTTTTATGCAGATTAACCCACATATATACAATAAACCACTACAAACAATAGATAAAAATGCTAATGATATAAAGCTAAGAGAGCAAACAGATTCTTTTGAAGCCTTGATTCTAAAAACATTGCTTGACACTTCGCTAAATATGGATAACCCACTTTATCCAAAAGAAGTTGGGAGCGAAATCTATCAATCTATGTATAAAGATAGCATATCGCAAAGCCTAAGTGGCTCATTTGGATATAGTGATTTATTATTTAATTATTTAAAAGAATTACAAAAAGAGAGTTAAGCGGTGGATAGTTTTGAAGATATTTTTAAACATATCTCATCAAATATTAAAACACAAGATGAAAAGAATCATACATTAGATATTTTAAATGAGTTTATAGAGCAAACATATAAAGCAGAAAAAGAGTTTAATGACCTAAAAGATGTTTTTAGTCTAGTATTAGAATCCTTGCCAAATCCCATTTGGGTTATAAACGAAGATAAAAGCTATTTTTACTACAATTCCTATGCCAAAAAAATAGATAAAATCCTAGAAAATTATCCACCAAATCTCAATGAATGTGAGATTCTATTTGATAAAGAATATTACTTAATGCAACGAAGCAGTAAGAATAATAAAACCCTAATTACCGCCACAAACATAACAAATGAAAAAAGAAAAGAGCGACTTGCTTCGATGGGGCAAATATCAGCTCATCTTGCACATGAGATTCGCAATCCAATTGGAGCAATTGCACTTATGCTCTCAAGCCTATCAAAAAATATCGATACAAAGAATAAAATCTATATCTTAGAAATGAAAAAAGCTTTATGGAGAGTAGAGCGACTTATAAATGCTACTTTATTATTTAGTAAGGGTGTAAAAGCCACAAAACAACGTCATAATAGCTCTATTATAAAAGATTATGTTGAAGATTCTATCGCATATTGCGAGCATACAAAAAATATTAATTTTATCTATGATATTAAAAGCGATGTGATTATTTGCGATTGTGAGCTTTTGGAGTTATTATTGCAGAATCTTATTTTAAACGCCATAGAAGCAATTGAAGAAAATGATAATATAAATCAAGGTGTAATAAAAATCGAATTTTTTATAGAAAATAATTGGCAGTTTTTAAAGATTTATGATAATGGGATTCTCGCTAGTGATATTGAAAATCTTTTTGAGCCTTTTAGAACAACAAAAGTTAAGGGAAATGGCTTAGGTTTGGCACTTTGTAAGCAGATTGCACAAGCACATAATGGCAAAATATCATATAATAATAAAAAAGATAAATATTTTTTAATAAGTTTTGGAATCTAATTTCAAATCTTAAAATTTCTATTAAGAATACCTTAATTTTAAGTATATTTTTTATAAAATTCTAGATTCAAATTTCAATCAAGAGGGAATGAATGGCTGATTTAATAAGCAATACTGATATTGTGAATGTTAGTATTGAGGATTCTATTACGGAGAGTTATTTAGATTATTCTATGAGCGTTATTGTGGGGCGTGCGTTGCCCGATGCAAAAGATGGCTTAAAGCCCGTCCATAGGAGAATCTTATATGCGATGCACGAGCTTGGGGTAACTGCAAACTCCACTCATAAAAAGTCGGCAAGAATCGTGGGCGATGTCATTGGTAAATACCACCCGCACGGCGATACGGCGGTTTATGACGCGCTCGTTCGTATGGCACAGGACTTCTCCATGCGATTAGAGCTAGTCGATGGGCAGGGGAACTTCGGCTCCATTGATGGCGATAGTGCTGCAGCTATGCGATATACTGAAGCTAAGATGACAAAGGCGAGTGAGGAGATTTTACGCGATATCGATAAGGATACGGTTGATTTCGTCCCAAACTACGATGATACGCTAAAAGAGCCAGATGTAATGCCTACGCGCATTCCAAACTTGCTAATAAATGGCTCAAGCGGGATTGCGGTGGGAATGGCGACAAATATCCCGCCACACAGCATTAATGAGATAATCGACGCCCTAATTTATCTAATCGATAATAACGACGCGACCTTAAGCGAGATTATGGACTTTGTGAAAGGACCAGATTTCCCAACTGGGGGCATTATCTTTGGTAAGAATGGAATCTTGGAGGCTTACAGCACTGGCAAGGGCAAGATTAAGATTCGAGCCAAAACACATATTGAAAAGACCAAGCAGAGGGATATTATCATCATCGATGAAGTCCCATACCAAGTAAATAAGGCAAAATTAGTCGAGCAGATAAGCACCTTGGCTAAGGAGAAGGTGATTGAGGGCATTTATGAGGTGCGAGATGAATCCGATAGAGATGGAATCCGCGTGGTAATCGAGCTTAAAAAAGACGCGATGCATGAGATTGTGCTAAATCATTTATTTAAGACAACCACGATGGAGACGACCTTTGGGATTATTCTCCTAGCTATTAACAACAAAGAGCCAAAAATCTTTACGCTTATGGAACTCTTGCATTTATTCCTAAATCATAGGCGGACGATTGTAATCCGCAGAAGCCTTTTTGAGCTAGAAAAGGCTCGTGCTAGGGCACATATCTTAGAGGGGCTAAAAATCGCCCTAGATAATATCGATGCGGTTATTAAACTTATTCGTGCCGCAAAAGATACGCAAGTGGCACGAGATGAGCTAATTTCTCAATTCGCCCTAAGTGAGATTCAAGCAAAGGCGATTTTAGAAATGCGATTGCAACGGCTAACTGGGCTAGAGCGCGATAAAATCGATAATGAATATAAGGATCTTTTGGAACTAATCGAATATCTAAGCGGAATCTTAAAAAGCCAAGAGAAGCTAAATGGCATAATTAAAGAGGAGTTGCAAGAGACCAAGTCTAAGTTCCACACCGAGCGTAGGACGCAAATCGAAGATGATTACGACGCAATCGACACAGAGGACTTGATACCAAATGAGCCTGTGGTGGTTACGATGAGCCACAGAGGCTATGTGAAGCGCGTCCAGCTCAAAGTCTATGAGAAGCAAAATCGCGGTGGCAAGGGCAAAATCAGTGGCAATACGCACGATGACGACTTTATTGAGAGCTTTTTCGTGGCTGATACGCACGATACGATTATGTTTATCACAAATAAGGGGCAGTTGTATTGGCTGAAGGTATATAAGATTCCAGAGGCGAGTAGAACGGCGATTGGCAAGGCGGTTGTGAATCTCATAAACAAAGATAGTGGCGAAAAAATTATGGCTACAATCACCACGAAAGACTTTAGCGAGGATAAATCGCTGGTATTCTTCACCAAAAAGGGCATTGTGAAGCGGACAAATTTAAGCGAATATAAAAATATCCGCTCCATTGGCGTTAGAGCGATAAACTTGGACGATGATGATGAGCTAGTAACCGCACACATCGCAACTCCGTCCGTGCAGAGCGTGTTTATCGCCACATACAAGGGCATTGCGATACGATTCCCGCTTGATAATCTGCGTGAGATTGGGCGTGTAAGTCGGGGCGTAACTGGAATCCGCTTCAAACTAAAGGGCGATTTTGTCGTGGGTGCGGTTATGATAGAGAGCGATGAGGACAAGCTCTTTAGCCTAAGTGAGCTTGGCGTAGGTAAGCAAACTCTAGCAAAAGAATATCGTTTGCAAACCCGCGGTGGCAAGGGGATAATCGCTATGCGACTTACCTCCAAAACTGGCAATTTGGTAAATACGCTAAACTTTAATAACGCAAACATCGACCTAATGCTACTTACAAGCTCTGGAAAAATGATAAGAGTCGATACAGATAAGATTCGCGATACGAGTAGGAACACGAGTGGCGTGAAGTTTGTCGCACTAAATGAGAATGATAAAGTGGTGCATATCTCGCAATGTCCTAAGGAAGAGAAAGATTTAGAGGACTTGGCGGATGATAGTGAAAATAATAATGAATTATGAAAATTTTAGTTTTTGCATTATTTATGGGAATCTTAATTGCAAATGATGAGTTTATTATCTCTTATAAGGCATTAGTAGAAAATCATATATTAATTGGCGAAGAATACAATGTATCAAAGGCTTTATCTTTAAGTAAAGATTATAAGGTAATTGGTATTTGTGATTTTATCCCAGAATCTCATAAAACTAATGATATGGAATCTAATGAAAACTCATTTAGAATCTTGAAAGAAAATAAGGATATTGTGCTTGATTGTTTGCAAAAATATCTACATATAAAAATACGAGATGATGCAAGATTTATAAATAATGCACTTCATTCTAAAATCGCATTTGAGTTGCAACCACAAAGGATTCTAGCGGTATTTGATGGAAATAAAATGAATATTCAAATCATAGAGAAAATAAAATGAATATAGTTATTGTTGATGATGATATAAATATGCGTAAATCGCTGGAAATGTCTTTAAGCAAATATAGTGAATTCAAGATAAAAAGTTATAAAAATGCCAAAGATGCATTAAAAGGCATTGATGAAAATAATTGTGATTTAATAATTACTGATATAAATATGCCTGATATAAATGGCATTGAATTTTTAAGAAAATTAGATGGTAAATATGAAGCGATAATCATTACAGGATATGCTTCTTTGGGTGTTGCAGTTGATGCATTGCGATTGGGGGTTAAGGATTTTTTTATCAAAACTGCTGAACTTGACATTGATTTATTGGTTATGGCTATAAAGAGAAGCCAAAAAGAGCGAAAAATAAAATCTAAAACCCAAGTAACAAAAATCAATAATGACATAAATTTGGACGGAGAGAATCTCATATCTATTAAAAATATCGCCTTAAAGTCCGCTAAAAGCGACGCAAATATATTGCTTTTGGGTGAGAGTGGTGTTGGAAAAGAGGTTTTTGCAAAGTTTATACACAATAATTCAAATCGAAGCGAATCTCCATTTATAGCGATAAATATGGCAGCGTTACCGGAAAATCTCCTAGAATCTGAGCTTTTTGGCTACGAAAAAGGAGCATTTACTGATGCAAGTCAATCTAAGATAGGATTATTTGAGTTGGCAAATAAAGGTAGTATTTTTTTAGATGAGATAGCAGAAATGCCACTTCCACTACAAGCAAAATTACTTCGTGCAATCCAAGAAAAAGAAATCACGAGATTAGGTGGGACAAAAAGTATTAAGATTGATGTTAGATTTATATCCGCTACAAATGCAAATATCTATGAAAAAATTGAAAATAATACCTTTAGGGAGGATTTATTCTATCGTTTGCAAACAATCCCGCTTAAGATTCCGCCACTAAGAGAGCGAAGAGATGAGATTATTTCCATATCAAATAAATATTTAAGAGAAGTAGCAAAAGTTTATAATTGTGGCAAAAAAGAATTATCAAGTGAAGCTATAGAAACATTACTATCGTATAGATGGCCCGGAAATATTAGAGAGCTATTAAGCATTATTGAGCGAGCCACAATTTTAAGCGAGGGCGAGATTATTACAAAAGAGGATTTATTTCTAGAATCAAGAGATAAAAAAGTATCAAAATTTGAGCAACTTGAAAAAGAATATATTAATGAAGCATATTTAGCAAATAATAGAAATATCGAGCAAACAGCAAATATCTTAGGAATGAATATTGATGTATTGAAATATAAACTTACAAAATTAAAAATTCTTTGAAAATGGTTTAGAATCTAAGTAGATTATAAATTAAGATAGATTTATCCACCTTAATTTATAAAATATTATTTATTTAAGAAATTATTTGAATTTAGTTTTTATATCTGTAATCCACGCATTTAGCCTAGATTCTGTTAAATCGCTTTGATTATCCTCATCTATTGCTAATCCTAAGAATTCATCGCCAACTAAACCTTTTGAGACTTGAAAATCATAGTTTTCATTCTTTGTTTTGCCAATTATCGTGGCTTTTTTCGCTAACTCTGCTAGAATCCCAATTGAATCACAAAATGAATCGCTATATCCATCTTGGTCGCCTAATCCCACGATTGCTACAATTTTCCCGCTAAAATCATCTTCGCTAAGATTTCCTGCAAAATCCTCCCAATCACTTTGTAAATCACCATCTCCATAGGTTGAAGCTGCAAGTATTAAATTAGTATATTTTGCAATATCTTCTTTACTAGCACTTGCTACATCGATTAACTCGCAATTTTCTAGCTTAGAAGCGATTGTTTCAGCGATTTCTTGAGTGTGTCCTGTAGTTGTTCCATAAAAGATTCCTATTTTTTCCATTTTTAATCCTTAAAATTATTATAATTTTTATTTTTATTTTCTAAATGAGAATTGTAACACTAGATAAAATTTGCTAAAAATACAATAAAATCCTAAACTATTTTATAGTAGATTTGCCACTATGTTTGCTATAATACGAAACTTTTAAACACAAACAAATCTTTTAAGGTATTTTTTAGTATGACAAATAATCAAAGCGATAATAAAATTAATTCATTTCAAAACACTTTAAGAACTACACAATATGTTAAAGATAGATTGCAAAGTGGTTTAAATACCTTTATCAATCACGAATCTTTCGGTGGTGTGCTACTCTTTTTCTGCGTAGTTTTGGCGATGGTGGTGGCAAACTCAAAATACGGCGATTTGTATTTTAATTTCTTAAAGCTGGAATTTGGTGCATTCATCGGGGCTGGGCTTGTTAGCATTAATGTTTTGCATTTTGTAAATGATGTTTTGATGGCATTATTTTTCCTAATGGTTGGGCTAGAGATGAAGAGGGAAGTCCTATATGGGGAATTAGCAGGATTTAAAAAGGTTAGTTTTTCTATACTTGGGGCTGTTGGGGGGATTGTTATCCCTGTTATTATTTATTTGTATTTTAATCACGACACACCATCAGCTCATGGATTTGGCGTGGCGATGAGCACGGATACGGCATTTGCACTTGGGGTTTTATTGATATTTGGAAAAAGAATTCCGCATATTTTAAAGATTTTCCTTGTAACACTAGCTGTTTTTGATGATTTAGGGGCGATTTTGATTATTGCCATTCTTTACACAAATACGCTGGATTTATTTTGGCTTTATATCGCTTGTGTGCTTACCTGTGCGTTATTTTATCTAAATTATCGCGATACAAAATATCTCTCAAGCTATCTATTACTTGGAATCTTTCTTTGGATTGCTGTTTATAATAGCGGAGTGCATGCAACTATAGCGGGGGTTATTCTCGCATTTGCCATTCCGGGGCGCTCAAATATCCGCAAAAAATATTTCATAAATATCCTAAATATGCTCGAAGAGTGGAATAAAATCGTTGAGAGTGAGAAAAAAAGCAATCTTTACACAAAAGATGAAAAGCCAAAATACTTTCTTATGAGCCTAATTCAGGGAATAATCACATTTTTTGCCCCAGATGAAAAGAAAAAAATCGACATTGAGGAGACTTCAAAGCAAGTTCATATGCTAGACACGATGGCAAAATACTCGCTCTATGCACAAAATCCGCTGGTAAAAATGGAGATAGTTTTACAGCCGATTTGTGCGTATTTTATCGTGCCTATTTTTGCGTTTTTAAATGCTGGGGTTAGATTGGATTCTAGTGTGGATTTTGGTATTGATGGAATCTTACTAGGAACTATTCTTGGGCTTGTTGTAGGAAAACCACTAGGTGTTTTGGTTTTTGCATTTTTAGGTGAAAAGCTAAATATTGCCATTCGTCCGCCGGGGTTAAGCTATAAACATATATTTGCTGTTGGTGTAATCGCTGGAATCGGCTTTACAATGTCTATGTTTGTAGCAAATCTTGCCTATGATACGGAAGGTCAAATAATCCTAGCCAAGCTATCAATCCTTATGGCATCCGCTATAGCTATTTTACTAGGCATAGTAGCCTTATTCTATGCTACTAAAAATGAAGCAAAAGAGCTAAAAAAATCTAAAAATATTAAAGAGGAATCTAGTGGAGAATCTATCGATTCTACTACTAATATTTAGATTTTCTTGCGATTACTAGCAAACTTCCGCCGATGAAGTTTGGTAAATATGGTATTAGCTTGTTTTCAAGCCTTAAAATGGCGATTAGAATCTTGTTAATAATTGGGTTGATTTTGGGGATATTATCGCCCTTTGGCGTGTAGTTTGGCTTGGCTGGGTAGAGAAGTCGACGCAAAAATAAAAGTGGCGTAACGGATATAAAAAAGTATTTCATCTCTAAAACCTCAAATCCAGCAGATTCTAGGAGCTTTCGCATTGATTTTTTAGTATATCTTCGCTTATGTCCTAGGTCTAAATCATGCTCATTCCATAGGAATTTAAAGGCTGGGACAGTGATAATTATATTTCCCCCCCTCCCACACTTTATTTGCTTTACTATTATCTAAAACGCTTTTACAAATATTCTCAATCGCTAATCTATCATCTTCGATATGCTCGATTACATCAAAGGCACAAACGCAATCAAACTCGTCCTCGAACGGCGAATCTAAGAGATTAAAGCAAAATCGATTACTAATCCCATAACTTTTTGCATAATCAAGGGCATTTAGATGCATTTCGCCAACTGCGATATTTTCATAGCCATCTTGCATTAAAAATCGCGTTACATTCCCAGTCCCAGCCCCAATATCGATGATTTTGGCAGTTTTGGCGACATATTTATTCATATATTTTTTGATGATTTCCTTGCGGATAATAAACCAAAAGTGTCGCTCCTCATTCCTAAAAAGCTCCTCAAATCCGCTAAATTTATAATCCCCCTCATTCTCTGCTACCTCAAAAACCTTGTGATTATTGATGGTCTTAAAATCTCTTTTTATCATTAAAATCCTTTTTTGCATTATGTGAAACGAATTCCCACGCTAATTTCATCAATAAAGATTCTAGGCTTTCACACCATTTGTACCAAAAAATAAAAGGGCAGTTTAGTGGAATCTTGCTTTTTTATCAATTGAAAAAAATCTACAGGGATTTTTGCATTTAAAATTACTGCTTAAAGTTTTATGCAGATTTTGCACGAATTTTGGGGTGAAATTTGCATTTAAAAAGCAGAATAGCGAAGTGGATACGATATAAAAGCCAAAAAGCTTAGATTCTTATCCGTTCCGCAAAATAAATCTATAAAAATGCTACATTACCATCGTGATGAATAATGTGAGCTATGCGACCTATGAGAGCTGTGAGAGCCATGCCAAGCCACCATATTATCGCCTATTTGTTGGGTGCTTAGACTTAAATCAAGCGGAGTATCTGCCTTGATTTCTGCTATATCATTAGCTGTGATATTGTTCGCATTTGCCCCAACAAAAATCGACGCCACAATTGCAACTACAGAGCCTAAAAGCTTCATTCTTAACCTCCTTTGAAAAAAATTAGTGTCAATTGACACTTGTATAGCTATTTAAAATAGCCATACAACTACCAACTACACGACTTTTATGGGAGCGATATTTGTATATGGATATTTATTTGAAGTGGTAAAGATTCCACAGCATTTATCTTTTACATCGCATTTTAGGCACTCTTTGGCGTAGTCATTTTTCCATTTTGATATGGATTTGGTGGCAAATCTCCTTATATTTTTATTAAGCAAACATAGTGGAATATTATAGATTGAGACATTTAGTCCATAGCGATTTAGCTTGTAAATGGCTTCTTGTAGCTCATTTGCATACTCCTTTGGATTGATGTTGATTTTTTCATAATTATCTATAGCATATCCCGTATATTCTAAACCCATTATTGCGATGTGAAATACAAATGGATAATTCCTATAGATAAAATCCGCAATAGTAGGAAGTCGCTTAAAATTTAGCCTTGAGACAACTATCCTTAGTTCGATTTTTTCACCAGCTTTTGCTAGATTGTAGATTCCATTATGCATTTGATGAAAGCTGTTTTTAGCCCCCATAATCTCATCGTGTAAGGTGTCAATATCACTTGCAAATGAAATTGCCACAAGCGAATTGCTTTTTAGCTTGGCAAATTTATTTAAAAATACTAAATTATTAAAAGTCCTGCCATTGCTTAATGTGATTAGAAAATTATGTGGGAATTTCTCCCTAATTTTTTGCATAAATTGTAAGTAATATTCTTGCAATAAGGTCGGCTCACCGCCAGTAATACAAATGCTTTTCTTGTAGTGATTTGGTATCAATTCTAGTATTTTTAGATTCTTTATTTCTAGCTCTTTATTGTGTGCTTTTGGCGGTTGGGGGCACATCACGCATTTACAAGAGCAAGAATCTGTTAGGAAAAAGCAATTATCATCATTCTCATATTCCCATAAAAATACAATTTCCCCGCACAAAATATCCACAATATCATATTCACCAAACTTCTCAAAACTCTCTTGCGAGATTGTAATGGCGTTTTCCCTTTGTGTTTTTTGCGTGGTTATAATCCCACCCCAGCCAATGTCGCTATATTTTATATTCTGCGTTAGGAGAATCTTATTTTTTCTATTCAAACTACGCTTTTTAGTAACGCTAAAAATCCCACGAACTTTAGAGCTATTAGAGCTATCGATATTAATAATTTTCATTTTGTATATCCTTTAAATCTCGCCTTGTAATCCAAGAATAAAAAATATCCATAATATCTTTGTCGTTTTTCCGCAGATAAGAAAATAAAATATTAAAAATGGCTTTATTTTTTTGACAAAATGCAGAATCTATCCTATCGCCCATAATATCTTTTGTCTCTAAATAATTTCTAACAGGGTCAGCACCGCAATACGGCGAAAACACGCAATCACTACAAATAGGTAGAATCTCCAAGCAAGATTGATTTACTATGTTTTTTAGAATCTTGCTATTAAAAATCTCACTATATGAGTTCTCATACACATTTCCCATTAGAAAATATTTATCGCCCATTTTGGCTAACATTCTGCCCTCATCAGCTGGATACACATCGCCATTATAATCATAAATCACCCCGCTAATTCCCGCTCCAGATGGCGACTGCAAGTCTACAAATCCAGTGGGAAATGGCGTTAAGATTCTGCTAAGCAATAGATTTGTGTAATATTCCACAAAATGGATTCCGCGTTTATTTAACTCTAATATATATTCCAACGCCTCCACATACATATCTATAAATTTGTTCGTGTGGTAGCCAATCTTATCCTTATTTTCCTCCGCAAAACCATATGGGTTTATACTTCGCAAAAAGATTCCATCGAATTTCTGCTCGACATACTCATCGATAATTTGCTTAATTTTATCTAGCGAATACGAAGTAGTAGTCATCAAAGCCCCGATTTTATCGCTACCAATCTGCTCTCTTGCTAGTTTTAGATTTTGTATTAGCGTCTCATAAGTGCCTTTATTGTTTTTGTAGATTCTAAAGCGATTATGCACACTTTCATTGCCATCTAGCGAAGTGGATAATAAAACATTATGTGCTTTTATGAAGTCTAATCTATGGGCTATATTTGTCGTAAGATTCGTGCAGATTACAAATTCCAGATTCTTATTATGTTGCTTATTTTTCTCCTCTGCGTATAAAATGCTAGATTCTATCGTTTGCCAATTTAGCATAGATTCTCCGCCTTGAAATTCGATTTTGATATTTTGCGATGGCGAATTAAATATCAAATCAATTATCTTAAACGCCGTTTGTGGCGACATATCGTATTGCTTGGCGTTTTCCTCCTCGCAAGATGCTTGGCAATAAGTGCAGATTTGATTACAGCGAACGGTGATTACCATCATATGCAGATTTGTAAACTCCCGCAAAAATCCCTTTTTACTCCTATATCGCGTAGCTGTCATATCGATTGCATCTCTTAAGTTTTTTGCACTATCAGCGATAAAGTTCTTGCTTTTCAAATCAAAATATATTTGGGAGCGAGAATCTAGCGTGTAATTTATCAATGCATTAAAATCATCTTGCTTTAAGAAATAAAAATCCCCAGCCATGCCAGTCAATAATACTTCATCGCCGAAATTATCAAAATTAAACGGCAGAATCTTATAGCTCATCTACCACTCTTTGCAAATCGGCAATCGGTTTAAATGCTTGTTCTACAATCAAATCTCTAATTTTTTGATTTTGCTTTGATAGTATCCTTTTGGTTTGCTGTTGTGATAGAAAATAGAAAAAATCCTTTGCGATATTATCTATTTTATCGTGGCATTCTAAAACTATATGGAGTGTGGCATTGCTCATTTTATTGCTTGTAGAAAGTAGCAAAATGCACTCGTTAGATATGCGGTGATGTGCCAATATAACATCTTCAGTGCTATAAATATCAGCGTCTAAATCTATAAGAATCTTATTAGATTCTAGTTTGTAATTACTCATTTTCGCCCTTATTTAACGCAAGTTTTATAAATACTATGACAGCGGAATCCATAAGGGCAATCCGAATCGTATCTGCAATCCCCATCGCTATCGTAATTTGGCAGTAAGCTATCCCCTCTTGGTGGGCTATACTGCGGAGTTCCCACTTCATCTACAGTTTTCATGCACTCGCCCTTAGATTGCATATAGGCTTTAACGCAATGCTTACCCAATCCACACTCCAAATCACTCTGGCACGCCCATACAACGCCCCACACACAAACTAAAAGCAATATTAGCATTTTCATAGAATCTCCCTTTTTTGCAAAAAATAAAAAATGTATTTTACCCCCCTAATTTAAGTTTTCCTTAAAGATAATATTTTTGGGAAATGTTTAATAATTGCTAGATTTTTGCATTTTGAAAATTCCAAGATTCTAAAGTTTTGATAAAATACGCTTTTAAGAGTTTTATTAAAGGATTATATTTGAGTAAGGTTGTAATCGGCTCTCGTGGGAGTGTCTTGGCGTTGTGGCAGGCGAATTTTATAAAAGATAAATTGGCGGATTTTGGCATTTCTTGCGAGATAAAAATCGTAAAAACCACAGGCGATAAAATCCTAGATGCACCGCTCTCAAAAATCGGTGGCAAGGGGCTTTTCACAAAGGAGTTGGAGGAGTTGCTCCTAAAGCGCGAAATAACTCTAGCCGTGCATTCGCTAAAAGATGTGCCGGTGGTGCTTCCAAAAGGATTAATTCTAGCGAGTATTACGAAGCGAGAAGATGTTAGGGACTGCTTTTTGAGTCATAAATTTCAAGATATAGAATCTTTGCCAAAGGGCGCGAAAGTCGGCACGACCTCGCTTCGTAGGGCAATGCAGCTAAAATATATGCGAAGTGATTTGGAAACTATTAGCCTAAGGGGGAATGTGCAAACTAGGCTTAAAAAGCTCCATTTGGGCGAGTTTGACGCCATAATCTTAGCGAAAGCTGGGGTAAATCGACTTGGGATTAGCGAGAGTGATGTGCGTTTTATCACGCCAATTGGGGTGGAATCTATGATTCCAGCGATGGGGCAGGGGGCGCTTGGGATTGAATGTAGGGCGGATTGTGCGATTTTGGAAGTTTTGCAAAAGCTAAATGATGAGGTTGCAAGTATCGAATGTGGCTTGGAACGGGAGTTTGTGCGGTTGCTTGATGGTGGCTGTCAAGTGCCAATCGGCGTCCATGCGAACTATAATGGCGATAAAATCGAGCTAAATGCCGTAATTGGGCTTCCAAATGGTGCGGAGATAATTAAAGATTCTATTATTGGGGGTAGGGCGGAGAATCTAGCTTTAAAATTATTTCAAAAGGTCGAAAAAAAAGGTGTAAAAGAGCTTTTAAAAAAAGCTTTTGAAATGATAGATTTTCTATAAAGGTGTATTTTGAATAGATTTTGTTATAAAAATGCTATATTTTATTACTCATTTAGTGATTGTGCTTATATTTGTGGCAATGATGCGATGTTTCATTATGCTTCTATAGAATCCTGTTCGGAGGATTTTTATAATGCACTTTTAGAGCGGGGTTGGAGGCGATTTGGTGAGATATTTTTCGCTCCGTTTTGTGATTATTGTCAAAAATGTATTTCTATTAGGCAAATTGTTGATGATTTTACCTTGTCTAAAAATCATAAAAAGATTATAAATAAAAATAAAATCATTAATATCAATATCGAGATTCCTACATATAGCCTAGAAAAAGTTGAACTTTATAATAAATATCACACTAATATGAATATTAAAAAAAAATGGGAGTATAATCAAATTGATAGAGATAAGTATATTCATATGTTTATAGATGGAAAACAAAATTTTGGTAAAGAAATAGATTATTATATTGATGATAAATTAATAGGTGTTGCTTTTGTAGATATATTGAAAGTGAAAAGGGCAATGAGTGCGATATATTTCTTTTACGACCACGATTATAGTCATTTATCTTTAGGGACTTTTTCTATTCTAAAACAATTAGAAATTGCTAAAATGCTTAATTTAAAATATTTTTATCCCGGATATTGGATTAAAAATCATCATTCTTTGGGCTATAAAGAGCGATTTAAACCTTTTGAAATTTTAGTAAATCGTCCAAAAATCTATGAAATGCCAATTTGGAAATCATATGAATAAATTTAGTAAAGGAAAATTATGAGTTTTACAAAGATTATTTCTCGCTGTTTTGGTGTGATTGCAAATATTAAATTCTTTCCGCCAATCCAACACTTTATTAATAAGCAATATATTCGAATCTTTAAAATAGATTTGAGGGAATTTCAACCATATTATTATTATAAAAGTTTGAATGAGCTTTTTACGCGTGGATTGCGGGTTAATAGGGAGTTTGATAAAAGTGATGAGATTTTTATCTCACCTATTGATGGCAAAGTAATGCAAACAGGAAAAGTAGAAAATGATAAGGCATTGCAAATAAAAGGCTTTAGTTATTCAGTAGAAAGGCTTGTTGGTGAGAATGTGGATTCCACCTTGAGATATGCAAATTTATATCTAAGCCCAAGCAATTATCACCGCTATCACGCACCTTGCGATATGTGGGTGGAATCTATAAGCCATTTTAATGGGGCATTATTGCCCGTGCATATGAAGTCGCTAAGGAAAAATCGCAATCTTTTTGTGCGAAATGAAAGAGTTGTATTAAAAGCGAGAGATAAATTTGGTAATATACTTTATTTTGTTGCTGTGGGAGCACTTAATGTTGGTGGGATAATTTTTTATATTGAGCCTAGAATCCAAAATAAACATAGTTCATATAAAAAAAGTTTTCATTATAAAAATCCAAAATTCATTAAAAAAGGCGAAGAAATAGGAATGTTTAAGATGGGCTCTACTATCGTTTTATTGGCTTCACAAGTGGAGATTCTAAAAAGTGATTGCGATATTTCATTTGGTGAGAGTTTATTTAAACATATAGAGCAAAAAGATATATAAAGGATAATTTTTGTTAGATTTAAAAGATAAAATAAAATCATTGAAAAAGGATTTAAACGCCCTAATTGTGGCTCATTATTATCAGCGAGATGAGATTGTAGAGCTTGCTGACTTCTGTGGCGATAGCTTGGAGTTAGCAAAAAGGGCGAGCAGTGCGGATAATGAGCTGATTGTATTTTGTGGCGTTAGCTTTATGGGGCAGAGTGTAAAGCTACTCTCGCCAAAAAAGCGCGTGATTATGCCTCGTCTTGCGTGTTGCTCGATGGCTCGAATGATAGATTCCAGCTATTTTGATAAAAGTATTGCGAAGCTGGAATCCTTAGGCATAGAGCAGAGCGAGATTTTCCCAATGACTTATATCAATTCAAATGCCGATGTAAAGGCAAAAGTAGGCAAGATGAATGGGGTCGTATGCACTAGCTCAAATGCCGCGAAAATTTTTGATTACGCATTGAGCCTAAATAAAAAAATCTTTTTTATGCCAGACCGCTGTTTGGGCGTGAATCTGGCGAATAAAAATCACAAGAAAAGCTCTATTTTAGGGCTTTCTAGCGATAAGACGATAAAAGAAAGTGAGGTTATTTGCTATGATGGATTCTGTTCCATTCATCAGCTTTTTAGCGTGAGTGATATTGAATTTTACCGCGAAAAATATAGCGATATTATTATCGTAGTCCACCCCGAGTGCGACCCAAAAGTCGTGGATAAAGCGGACTTTTCCGGCTCTACTAGTCAAATTATTTCTTTTGTTGCAAATCTCCCAGAGAATGCAAAAGTCGCCGTTGGCACGGAGTTTAACCTTGTAAATCGCCTAACTAAGCAAAACGGGAATAAGGAAAATATATTCGTGCTGTCCTCCACCAAGCCAGAATGCCCTACGATGAATGAAACTTCGTTAGAGGATTTGTATAATGTAATGCTTTCATTTAAAGAGGATATGCCCTATAATGAGGTCGAGGTGGAGAGCGATGTTATAGAATACGGAGCAAGGGCGTTAAATAAAATGCTGGAGCTATCGTGAGAGAGTTTGTGGAAAATGCTCTAAGGGAGGATTTGGGGCGGGGCGATTTATTCGAGCGGGTTTTGGGCGAATCTGCTTTGGGGAGTGGGTTGCAAAATGGGCTAGATTTAGCGAATTTTGTGCGAAATGGGGCAAATGAGATTGAAAACGACTCAATAAATGGCTTAAGAAATAAAAAAGTAACCGCCAAGATTCTAGCCAAAGAGGACGGAATCTTATCCGGGAGAGCCTATGTGGAGGAGCTTTTTGGGCTTTTTAGTATAGAATCTAGATTCCACCTTAAGGACGGAGCGGAGTTTGTAAAAGGGGCGATTTTATGCGAGATTAAGGGGGCTTATGTAGATATTTTAAAAGTCGAGCGAACAGCGTTAAATATCCTCCAGCACAGCAGTGGAATCGCCACAAACACCGCAAAATATGTGAATGTCTTAAGGGAAAATGACCTAAATACGACCCTTTTGGATACGAGGAAAACTCGTCCATTGCTTAGGGCGTTTGAGAAATATTCTGTTTTAAATGGTGGCGGGAGGAATCACCGCTTTGGGCTAGATGAGTGCCTAATGCTAAAAGATACGCATTTAAGGCATATTAAAGATTTGGCAGAATTTATAAAAATAGCTAGGGCAAAAATCCCGTGGAGCTGTAAAATCGAGGTTGAATGCGAGGATTTTAAGGCGACAAAAAGGGCAATGGAGAGTGGCTGTGATATAGTGATGTGTGATAATATGAAGCCAAGTGAGATTGCAAAAGTCGTGGAATATCGAAATAATCTTTCTAGTGGGATTCTAATCGAGGCAAGTGGGAATGTGAGTGAAAATAATATCGTAGAAATCGCCAAAAGTGGCGTTGATGCAATAAGTGTGGGAAGCCTCATTCATCACGCAGTTTGGGTAGATTTATCGATGAGAATGGATTGAAAAGGCAAGTTTACTTAGCTTGATAGGGGAGTAAAACGAATGATAGCAAAGTTTTAGATTCTAAACTTAACTTTTTTAAGATTCTTAGATTTTGATAAAATTTCGCTATCTCTCGTTTTAGAATATAATGCTTTTATAGCTTAGACGTTGAAAGGGTGAAGCCCTTTATTTTAGGAAAATTTTATTTGCCCAATTAAGTAAATAAAGGATAAATCAATGGATAGAGAATCTTTTTTTATTTCTAAATTACAGGATTCAGGTGTTACTCTAAAGCTAGATGATGATGGAATCCTAATTGATAAATATGTCTATGCTATGGATTTATTCTGCGAAAATGTGCATTTTACAAAAGAGCATTTTAGCTATTATCAAATCGCAACAAAGGCGATGTTGGTAAATATCTCCGACATTCTTGCGATGGGAGTAAAACCACAATATGCGATGCTTGGAATCTCATTTAATGATATTATGAAACCAAAAGATATTAGTCAATTTCAACAAGGCATAGTGGATATTTGCAAACAATATAATATTAAGATTATTGGTGGCGATACGATAAAAGACGATAAGTTAAATATCGCAATTACAATGTTTGGTAAAAAAAATCGCTACATCATTCAAAGAAAAAATTTTAAAGCAAATGATGTAGTTTTTTTTACAGGGACTTTGGGAAATGTCTTAAAGGATATGAAGTTTTTATATAATGGAAGAAAACTTGCTAAAAAATCAAAATTCTACTTACCAGAATTAAAAGAAGAATTTATTTATGATATTTTGCCATTTATCAAAGGTGGAATGGATATTTCTGATGGATTATTTTATGAATTAAATAGAATCTCCAAGCTAAATAATGTTAGATTTAAGTTTTATAAAAAAATAAACAAATATATGGCTTTAAGTGGAGAAGAATATGAACTTTTATTTTCTGTATCAATTAAGCACACAAGAAAGCTTCAAATTATTGCAAATAAACATAGGGTTAAGATTACAAAACTTGCAAAAATATTGAATGGCAGACAAAGATTCTATTGTCGACCACACCACAAATAAATTTATTGATTTTTTGTTATGGCTCGTTCTGCTCCAGTATCTTGTAGAACTGTTGCATTTTTCTCAGCAAGTTCTTTTTCTGTTTTTATTCTATGCTCGACATAATCTTTATTTGCTTCTTCTATTGGATTTTCCCACCAATCTGCTAAAGGATTTCTTTTTTCCACAAACGAGTAGTAACATACTACACCAACTACCCCAACCACAACTATTTTTCCTAAATTACTCATTTGCTACCTCACCAAATATTAATTTATACTATAATTATAACAAATTTATTTAATATTTATTTGCTAATTTGACATAAGTATATGAGGTATTCGTGCAAAATATAATCGAATTTTTAAAAACACATAATGAAATTAGGATTATAGATGATGAGTTAGATATTGAGCTAGAGATTCCCCACATCGCTTATATCGAGGTGAAAAAGCCCGATTCTAAGGCACTTTTATTTACTAATCCAATCTCAAAACGCCTAAATAAAAAGTATGAAATGCCCGTTTTGATGAATCTTTTTGGCTCTTTTAATCGCCTAGATTTGCTTTTCCCAAATCATCAAAATATCGCTGGAGATATTGAAAAACTTTTAAAATTCACCGCTCCAAGCGGGTTTAAAGATTCCCTATCTAAGCTAAAAAATATTTTAAATTTCCGCCATATTTTCCCTAAAAAAGTTAAAAAAAATCTGCAAGAAGTGGTGCATTTGGGCGAAAATGTGGATTTGGAAAGTCTTCCTATTTTAAAAACTTGGGAGAGCGATGGTGGGGCGTTTATCACTATGGGGCAGGTTTATACGCAAAGTTTGGACGGGAAAATTAAGAATCTAGGAATGTATCGCCTTCAAGTTTTTGATAAAAATCACTTGGGAATGCACTGGCAGATTCATAAAGATTCCACGAACTTTTTTAGCGAGTATAAACGGGCGGGGCGGAAAATGCCAGTTAGCATTGCTATCGGTGGCGACCCACTTTACACTTGGTGCGGACAGGCTCCAATGCCCTATGGAATGTATGAGCTAATGCTTTATGGCTTATTTCGTAAATCCCGCCCAAAGGTCGCCAAGTGCCTAACCAACGACCTTTTCGTGCCGTATGACTGCGATATTGTCTTAGAGGGATTTGTGGATACAGAAAAGTTCGTGCTCGAGGGTCCTTTTGGCGACCACACGGGCTTTTATACGCCAATCGAGCCGTATCCAGTTATGGAAGTTACGGCAATTCGCACGATAAAAAAGCCCATTTATCTTGCCACCGTGGTCGGTAAACCCCCGCTAGAGGATAAATATATGGGTTATATGACCGAGCGGATTTTCTTGCCACTTTTGAAAACCACGACCCCGGCGTTAGTTGATTATTATATGCCTGAAAATGGCGTTTTCCACAATCTAATCTTGGCGAAAATCGACCCAAAATACCCCGCCCACGCAAAGCAGATTATGCATGGATTTTGGGGAGTAGGGCAGATGAGTTTTGTCAAACACGCCATTTTCGTCCCCAAATCCGCTCCGGAATTAAGCGACAATCTCGCAATTACCGAGTATATTTTAAATCATTTGGATATAAATGACTTGCTAATTTCCTTTGGAATCTGCGATGCCCTAGACCACTCATCGCCACATTACGCACAAGGCGGGAAGCTTGGGATTGACTGCACTTTGGCGGAATTTGGCTCTGAATGTGCGGGGGGAAATCCTAAAAATTTGAGAGATTCGGCGGAATCCGCGGAATCTAAAGGGGAATCCGCGGAACTCAAGGCGGAATCTGTGGATTTTAAGAATCTAGATTCTACTAATTTAGAGATTTTAAGCGACCTAGAATTATTAGCAAAAATCAAGCGAGATTATAGCGAAGTGGCGGATTTACGCCAGTATTTCACACATACGAAAAATCCGCTAACTATAATTTTAATTGATAAAAAAACGCGAGTTTTAGACCACATCGACGCCTTTAATCCAAGGCATTGTAAAATCGTTTTTGCCCTTGATAGCGAGAATAACGACCTTGAAAATTTATATATGCTACTTTGGCGGATTGTAAATAATATCGATGCGAGCCGTGATATAGGGATAAAAAATGGTATCGCCCTAATCGATGCGACTAAAAAAGGCGAGTTGGAGGGGCATTTACGCGAGTGGCCCAAAGATGTGGTTTGCACGAGGGCGATTGTGGAGGGCTTAGTAGAGCGTGGTATTTTGGAGAGAGATGAGGAATTGTGGAAAAAATATCAAATCTTTTAGTAAAATTTTAAGTTTGATAATATTTTATAATTAAATAAGATAAAGGAAAAAAATGATAAAAACATTTGGTTTATTTATTTCTATATTGTTATTTAGCGTCGTTTTAGTTGCTTGTGGCGAAAAAAAAGATGAAAATTCGCAAGATATAAATACCAGTGAATCTACTACTATAATAGAATCTCAAAATAACGCTACTATAGAATCTAATATAGAGGATTCCAATAATATCGTAGAAAAATCTACTTTAGATGTAATGCAGGATATAACACCAACAGAAGACAATCAAGCAACTTCACCATCACAACTTGCAACAACTATTACAAGTAATGCTAGTGATTTGTATAAAAAGTGTATAGCTTGTCATGGGGTAAAAGGTGATAAAATAGCTCCGGGCAGTGTTGGAGATGTATTAATTTACGATTTATCTAAGAATGAAATTATAGAAAGTCTCAAAGGATACAAAGCCAGAACGCTTGATAAAGGCGGGACTGCAGCGATTATGTATCTACAAACAGCGAATCTTAGCAATGATGATATGGAAGCTTTGGGAGAATATATATCAAATCTAAATAAATAATACCTATGTTTATAGTAAATGAGATTTTTGAGGCTAAATATACTAAGGAAAAATCCACATTCTTAGCATATTTACTACCTATAAAAGATTATCATTCACATCTTATTTATTTACAAAAAGAGCATAAAAAAGCCGCCCATTTCGTTCGTGCCACTAGAATCTATAACGAATACTCCCAAATCATAGAGCATTCCAGCGATGACGGCGAGCCGAAGGGAAGCTCCGGCGTGCCTGTGCTAAATGTGATGCGTGGGAATGAGCTAGTTGATTGCGGGATTATCGTGGTGCGGTATTTTGGTGGGAAATTGCTTGGCGTTGGTGGTTTGGTTAGGGCTTATACAAATGCTTCATTAAATGTTATTAAACATTCCACATTATTAAAATTCGAGCAAATCACAACTTATACCTTAGAATTACCATTGCATAAAATAGAAATGGCAAAATATTTATCTAAAAAGCTAGAAATTGATGTTATACATTTTGATTTTACGCAAAATTTTGCAATAATTCACATTGAAACTAATGCTACTAAGATTGACAAATTTATAAGTGCATTGAATCTACAAAAATAAAGGAACTAAATGGAATATTATTTGTATATTAAAGCCCTTCATGTAATTGCTTTTGTTGCTTGGATGGCTGTTTTGTTTTATTTGCCACGACTTTTTGTTTATCATACTGAAAATAAAGAGAATAAGGATTTTGTTAAGGTTGTAAAGATTCAAGAGGATAAATTATATTATTTTATCGGCACTCCAGCAATCTTAGTTACAATAATAACTGGACTTATTATGATAATCCTAAATCCCGGAATGTTTAAAACAGGCGGTTGGATGCATGTAAAACTCCTATTTGCGGTATTTTTGATTATTTATCACTTGGATTGTGGTAGGCGATTGAAGCAATTAAAAAATGATATTTATATAAAATCTGGTAAATTCTATCGATTTTACAATGAGATTCCTACTATTATTTTATTTGTGATTGCGTTCTCCGCAATATTAAAATTCTAATTTTTGGTATTATCTAATGGACAAACTTTGGGGTGGTAGATTTAAACAAGATTCTTCTAGATTATTGGAAGAGTTTAATGCTTCTATTAATTTTGATAAAAAATTATATAAAGAAGATATTTTAGGCTCTAAGATTCACGCTGAAATGCTTTATAAAATTGGTGTTTTAACCCAAGAAGAGAAAAATAACATAATAAGCGGATTAAATAGAGCATATCAAGAGATTGAAGATGGCGATTTTGACTTTAAGATTCAAGATGAAGATATTCATATGGCAGTTGAAAAAAGGCTAACACAACTTATAGGCGACACTGCTAAAAAGCTCCATACTGCACGAAGTAGAAATGACCAAGTCGCACTTGATTTAAGGCTTTATTGTAGGAATAAAAACAAAGATATACAAGATTTATTAAAGAAATTAATTACTACTTTAGTAGAAATTGCTAGGAATCACACAGATACAATTATGCCCGGAATGACGCACCTCCAACACGCACAGCCTGTAAGCTTCGCTTTCCATTTATTGGCTTATTGTTTTATGTATAAAAGGGATTTTGAGCGACTTGTAGATGATTATAAACGCAATAATTATTCTCCGCTTGGTTCTGCTGCATTTGCTGGGACTCCTTATAATATTGATAGGGATTTTAGTGCTAAACAATTAGGATTTAATGCCCCTTGTCAAAATGCTACCGATGGCGTTAGCGATAGGGATTTTGCATTAGATTTGCTATATGGAATTGCGATGATTGCTATGCATACTTCACGATTTGCTGAAGAGCTTATTTTATGGAGTAGCTTTGAATTTAGATTTATAACTATTAGTGATTCATTTTCCACTGGAAGTTCTATTATGCCAAATAAGAAAAATCCAGATGTAGCCGAGCTTTTACGCGGAAAAACAGGCAGAATCTATGGGAATCTTATATCCCTTTTGACAACTCTAAAAGCATTACCTTTAGCCTATAATAAAGATATGCAAGAAGATAAAGAGGCTATTTTTGATAGTGTTGAGAATATTTTATTATGTCTAAGGGTTTTAAACGAAATGCTAAAAGAGATTTCTATAAATAAAGATATGATGCTACAAAAAGCTAGAATGGGGCATATTACTGCTACTGATTTGGCTGATTTTTTAGTGCAGAAAAAAGGTATTAGTTTTAGAGAATCTCATCATATAGTAGGTAAAATCGTGGCATTTGCGGAAAGTAAAAATTGCGATATAAGCGAATTAAGCATAGAAGAACTTCAAAATCAAGATAATAGAATAACAATTGATGCAAAAGAGGTTTTAGATTTATCCCATTCTCTAAATTCTCGCAATTCATTTGGTGGAACATCACAAAGTCAGGTTAAAACGCAAATTGAATATTTATTAAAGTGGATAAATGAGTAACGATTCAAACAAGCAAGATAATATCGTTAGTATGTTTGATGATATTGCTAAAAATTATGATATTGCAAATAGAATCTTAAGCTTAGGTGTTGATACAAGATGGCGAAAAGAAGCTTGTAGTAAAGCTATTAAATTATTACAACATAAAGCAGAATCTAATTTGCAAATAGTAGATGTAGCCTGTGGCACGGGAGATATGATTTTAAATTGGCTTAGATATACAAATAATGCAAATATTACAGGTATTGACCCATCAATAAATATGCTCAATATCGCTAAAGAAAAGCTCCCAAAAGACATAATGCTAATTAAAGGAGAAGCAAAGAAATTAGACATACCAAGTAAAAGTATCGATTTACTTTCTATTGCATATGGATTAAGAAATGTCGTTGATATGGATATGGCATTAAATGAATTTACAAGAGTATTGAAAAATGGCGGGGTATTAGTCATTTTAGAATTTACAAAAAAAGACAAACAAAATATTATTGATATTATTGCATCATTTTATACAAGAAAGATTCTGCCGTTGCTTGGCGGTTTAATATCTAAAAACTATAAAGCATATAAATATCTTCCAAATTCTGTAAATGACTTCTTAACACTAGAAGAATTGGAATCTAAGCTTAAAAATCTAGGATTTAATATTAGTGTTAAAAAGCGGTATATTGCTAATTTATGTAGTCTTATTATCGCACAAAAGATTCCAAATGCCAATCTATAATATATTTTTAACTATCTTAGATGTAGAATCTTTTTTATTAAGATTAATGGATTTATTATGATGGATTATTCAAATTCTATACTTTCTTTACTCGTTCCTATTGTTGTTATCGTTATGGTTTTTGTTACGCGTAGAGTGGCACTTTCTTTATTGGTTGGAATCCTACTTGGCGGGATTATGATGTTTTATAACGACATAATAAATATTCCCGTTTATGTTTATAAAAATATCTCATCTGTATTCTACACATTCGATGAAAACGACAAGCTTATTATTAGTTTTAGTAGCGTTTATATATTTGGATTCTTGATTTTACTTGGAATCTTAACGCAAATCATATTATATTCCGGTGCTATAAATTCATTTGTAAATTGGGCACACAAAAGAGTAAAAAGTGCCAAAGGCTCGGAGTTTATCGCATTTATCGCTGGGATTATAATTTTCGTTGATGATTATTTTAATGCCCTAACAGTTGGACAAATAAGCAAATCACTAAATGATGCTAATAAATCCAGCAGAGAGCGATTGGCTTATGTGATAGATTCCACTTCTGCACCGATTTGTATTATAATGCCGATAAGTAGCTGGGGTGCGTATATAATCGGCGTTATGGATACAAATATCCCAAAGGATTTTGGTGATGGATTACTTGTATTAATAGAAAGCATTTGGAGTAATTATTACGCTTGGTTTGCGTTATTGGCTGTATTTCTTACTATATTGTGGCAGGTGAATCTTCCTGCAATGCAAAAAAATGTAAATATAGAGGTTAAGGATTTATTACAAAAAAGACATTTTGATGATAAAGAAAGTTCTATTTGGTTGCTTATTATCCCAATATTGACATTAATGATTTCTATATTTTTTATGTTTTTTTGGACTGGATATACTGCTAGTGAAAATCATAGTTTGATAGATATTTTAGCAAATACAAATACTTCATTTTCGCTATTTGCTGGAGGATTAATTACTATTTTTGTGAGTATTATTATCTCAATGAAACATCTTAGACTTTCGTATTCTTATGAGATTCTAAGAAAAGGTTTTCTTAGTATGCTTCCGGCAATTGTGATTTTAATCTTAGCTTGGGCGATTGGTCCTGTTATTCGCGATGATATGCAAACAGGTATTTATCTAGCAAATGTAAGTAGGGAATTATTATCCAATAATGTTGTTTCATTTATCCCTGCTGTATTATTTCTAATATCATCATTTATAGCTTTTGCTACAGGCACGAGTTGGGGGACATTTGCGATTATGATACCTATTGGTGTTGGTATTATTGAGGCTAGTGGTGGTAATGCAATGTTGGGAATCTCTGCAATCCTTTCTGGAGCAGTTTTTGGCGACCATAGCTCCCCGATTTCGGATACTACGATATTATCTGCCACAGGTGCGGGTTGCTCTGTGCAAAGCCACTTTATTACACAATTGCCATATGTTTTAACTGTTGCTATTATCTCGCTTATTAGCTTTATATTTTCTGGAATCTTTAATAACATCATTGCTGGATATATTGTTGGGATAATAGGTATTTTTGGGATTTTTTATCTATATAAACAATATCTAAGCAAACCGCTTAATTTCAATTAAGATTCCAATATAAATAAAGGAGTTTCAATGCAGATTAGGGTTTATTATGAAGATACTGATTGTGGCGGGATTGTATATCATACGAATTATTTGAAATATTGTGAACGTGCGAGAAGCGAATTGTTTTTTAGCAAGGATTCTATGCCAAATACAGATTCTATTGGGCTTGTGGTTAGGCATATTACGGCTGATTTTTTGGATTCCGCTAGATTGGGTGATTTACTCATCGTGAAAAATAGCATTACAAAACTTGGAAAAAGTAGTGTTATATTTAAACAAGATATTTATTTAAGGGATAAGATTATATTTAGCGCAGATGTAAAACTTGCCTGTATAGATATAAAAACGAAAAAAATAGTAAGGATTCCAGACAAAATTCGCTATATTTTGGAGAAATACAATGCAAAATGTTAAAGATTCTAAGATAGAATATCCAACTTTATGGGAATATCTAATCATCACAAACAATAAAGAAACCCTTGAATTTGCAATAAAAGAAAAATTTGAAATGTTGGATTATACTCTCAATCCCTCCAAAGAGAGCAAAAATGGAAGATATGCAAGCTTTACTTTTACAATTCAAGTTATAAGTCAAAAAGAAAGAGATGATATTTTTAAGATTCTAACAAAAATAGAAGATGTAAAATTTGTGGTTTGATTTTATATTATTTTAAAAATAAAAAATGTAGAATTTGCATTCTACTTTATTGCGGGAATGGCGGAATGGTAGACGCACCAGACTTAGGATCTGGCGCCGCAAGGTGTGGAGGTTCAAGTCCTCTTTCCCGCACCACATTATTTTTAGATAATCTTTCAAATCAACATTTTTAATTTAATCATTATAGGAATTTTTATGGATATATCAAATCAAGCAAATCTGCCGACAAAATTTGGCAATTTCATCATTCAATCATTTAGAGAATCTGTTGCCAAAAATGACGGCTGTAGCTGTGATGTTGAACATTTGGTTGTTATGACAAAAGAACTTGGAGCAATTCCGCTTGTGCGTGTGCATTCGGAATGTCTAACGGGCGATGTTTTTAGTAGTATGAAATGTGATTGTGGTGATGAGCTACAAATAGCAATGAAAAGAATCTCAAAAGAAGGTGGAATGATTATTTATTTGCGGCAAGAAGGTCGTGGAATCGGGCTTTTTAATAAAATCAATGCATATAATTTGCAAGATAAAGGCTATGATACAGTAGAAGCAAATGAAGCATTAGGATTTAAAAGCGATAATAGGGATTATACGATAGTTGGTAAGATTTTGAAATATTTTAATATTGAAAAAATACGATTACTTACCAATAATCCGCGTAAAGTGGAGGAGATTTCAAGATTTGTCAATGTAGAGCGAGATAGCATCCTAGCTACCCCAAATGAATATAATAAACATTATCTACAGATTAAAAAGACAAAATTAGGACATATTTTATAATTAAATCTTAGATTATTATTTTTAGCTAATAACTTTTAAGATTTTATTTTAAAAAATACAAGTAGCCTAATCTTAAAATCAAGCGACATAAAGAATATTTTTTAACAAATTATTTAATCACCCAAGTAGACATCTATTTTACTTTTTAGATTCCATTATTAATAAATTCTATGTGCTTAAAATTTACACAGCCTTATATAATTTATAGGTAATTTAAGCTACATAAAATGTTTATTTTAGTCATATAAAGAAACTAAAATTAAATGGAGATAAATATTGAAATCAATCATTAAAATAATCACAATACTAATTTTTTCTTTAGGCGTATCTTTTGGAGCTAGTTATCCGCCAATAAAATCGAAAGATGGTTTGGCAATCTCTAGCAATATATTGGCAAATGAAGTAGGGCAGAGCGTCTTAGAGAATGGTGGAAATGCTATCGATGCAGCTGTGGCAGTAGGATATGCATTAGCAGTAGTTCATCCAGCAGCAGGAAATATTGGTGGCGGTGGGTTTGCTGTTATTCATCTTGCAAATGGAGAAAATATAACTTTAGATTTTCGAGAAAAAGCCCCACTAAAGGCGACTAGAGATATGTATTTAGATGAAAATGGAGAGGTTATAAAAGATTCTAGTGTGATTGGTTATCTTGCAGCTGGGGTTCCCGGAACTGTAGCAGGAATGAGCGAAATGCTAGAAAAATATGGCACTAAGGAATTATCTTATTTAATACAACCTGCTATAGATTTAGCTGAAAATGGCTTTGCTTTGACGAATAGACAGGCTCAAACTATGCTTGAGGTAAAAGATGAATTTGTTAAATTTAATTCATCAAAAAAATATTTTTTAAAGAAAGATGGAAGCACTTATAAAGAAGGAGAGATTCTAGTCCAAAAAGATTTAGCAAAAACATTAAAAGCCATACAAAAAGAGGGTAAAAAAGCATTTTATGAGGGTAGAATCGCTGATTTAATTGTCAAAGATATGCAAAAAAATGGCGGAATAATCACAAAAGAGGATTTGAAAAATTATAAGCCTATTTGGAGAAAGCCTGTTATTGGAAATTATCGCGGATATGAGATAGTATCTATGGGAGCACCTAGTTCCGGTGGTATACATATCATAGAGATTCTAAATATTATAGAAAATGCTAATATAGGAGAACTTGGATTTGGCTCATCTAAGAGTGTTGCACTAATGAGCGAGGCAATGCGACAAGCCTATGCAGATAGAAGTCAATATTTAGGAGACCCTGATTTTGTAAAAGTGCCTACACAAAAACTAATAGATAAATCCTATGCAAAAAAGATTTATAATAAGATTAATCCAAATAAGGCGACTTCTAGCAGTGATATTCGACCGGGATTAAATATCAAAGAAAGCGATAATACAACGCATTATTCCATAGCCGATAAATGGGGAAATGCAGTTTCTTTAACCTATACAATAAACGCTTCTTATGGAAGTGCAGCTGCTATAGATGGAGCAGGATTCTTGCTAAATAATGAAATGGATGATTTTTCAATCAAACCCGGCGTGCCAAATATATATGGATTAATTGGTGGTGAAGCAAATGCCATAGAAGCAAATAAACGACCACTTAGCTCAATGTCGCCTACGATAATATTAAAAGATGGAAAATTATTTATGGTAGTTGGAAGCCCGGGAGGTGCTAGGATAATCACTACAGTTTTACAAGTCATAAGCAATGTAATAGACCATAAAATGGATATTTCTCAAGCAGTGAGTGCTCCTAGGTTTCATATGCAATGGTTGCCAGATGAGATAAGAATTGAAGAGTTTGGTATGCCTAAAGATGTTATGGATAATCTAGAAAAATTAGGATATACAATCGTTACAAAACCTGTAATGGGCGATGTAAATGCAATACTTATAGATGATAATATTTTTTATGGCTCTATGGACCCAAGAAAAGAGTTTTAAAGATAAACTCTAATTTGTAGCTATAAATCTAAATAGAGTAGGGCATAAATCTATTTGATTTAAAAAAGATTGGGGTAGAGTGGTTTATGAGCTTTTTTAAGAAATGTTAATTTAAAGCTATTTGTTAAAGAAAATAGAACGGATTCTAATATTAGGTATTTTTGCTATTATTTGGATATTTGGAATCTTCCAAACGCAGATACAACTTAGTTTTAATACTTTATTAATTTTGCGTAAATAGAAAAAATGATAGAAGTTATGGCTAAATTTTCCACATATTGATAAAATGATTATGGATTTTGCTAGATTTAGTGATTATAAATGTAATCTCTTAATAAAAGTTTGAAAATTGCAGTTTTCAATACTAAAATATATAAATAAATACCAAATATTAAAATAAACTTAAATCTTAATAGAATCTTAAATATACAAAGATGCTTAAGAAAATTTTAAAGTTTTTTAAATTGCCAAAATTAAGATTCCAAAAAAGTTTAATTCTTTTATATTTATAAAATGGAACGCAGTTTTTGCTCATCTACAATAATAATTTTTTTATTATTATCGAATCCAATTATATTTTCATCTTTTAATTTTTTTATACTTCTTGATAGTGTTTCTTGAGAAATATTTAGCATTTGAGATACGACTTTTTTACTTAGCATATTAAAAACATCATAGTTTTTATTCAAAAGTGAGGCTAATTTACTTTTTGTATCATAAATCATATTAATATTGATTATATATTCTTGTTCCTCAATGATTTTATTTGCCCTATTTAGCATATTAAGGGATAATGCGGGGTCGCTTTTTATGATTTCCTTAAAGGATTCTACATTGATACTTAGTATTTTGCAGTTTTCTAAGCAAAGAATATTGAAAAAAGAATTATTGCTTAAAAAAGTATGGTAATCAATAAGTGGCGGATTACTTTCATTGGCACAATAATTATGAAGTAGATTAACTATCACTTCATTATCAAATTTATTGATTTTATAAACTTTAACTAATCCGTGAAATAGATAATGGACATTATCCACAATATCATTCTCATAATAAAGAATAGAATCTTTTTGATATTCTTTAATATGTGAGATATTTATTATTTCTTCAAAAGTTGCTGGTTTAATATTTTTAAAATCGTCCATATTTTCTAAAACCAACTTTAAATCAACAGAGCAACTTAAAGGACAATGCCTAATTTTATACATAATAATTTTCCTTTATATTTAATATTAATTTATATACGCGTTGTCCCGTAGTTTGGGGCTTGTAAATTAATATTACACTCCACCCCCCCCCAACTTTGAATTCTCTTTGTATTTTCTAATGATGTTACCAAATCGCCCTCCATAAAAAATTTCGAAGTCCCATTTTTAATAAATTCTAATATCATAAACGCTTTTTATCCTCCATTACAAACTCTACAAAATAAAGCTTTTCATTATACAGATAAATTTATTCAAAGTAACGCATAATATTATATCCACCACTATTTAGATATTTATCTTTTTCGACTAATTTTAAATCAGATTTAACCATATCATCAATCAAGCTATTAAGGTCATATTTTGGTTTCCACTTTAGAATCTCTTTTGCTTTTGTAGAATCTCCAATCAACAAATCAACCTCCGTTGGGCGAAAATATCTAGGGTCAACGCTTACGATTTCACTACCTTCTTTAAGTTTATATTCACCGTTACATTTTGAAACATAACCCCTCTCCTCTACTCCACTGCCCTTCCATTCTATCTCAATACCAAGTTTTTTAAACGCAAGTTCTACAAATTCACGCACAGAAGTTGTAACCCCTGTGGCAATCACAAAATCATCTGGTTTATCCTGTTGTAAAATCAAATACATCGCTTCCACATAATCTTTTGCGTGTCCCCAATCTCTTTTTGCACTGAGATTCCCTAAATAAAGTTTATTTTGCAACCCTAATGCAATTTTACATACAGAGCGAGTTATTTTCCGTGTAACGAAAGTCTCTCCTCTTATCGGGCTTTCGTGATTAAATAAGATTCCATTACTTGCAAAAATGCCATAAGCCTCTCTATAATTTACACTTATCCAATAAGCATATAATTTCGCTACCGCATATGGGCTTCGTGGGTAAAATGGGGTTTTCTCGCTTTGTGGGACTTCTTGCACTAATCCATAAAGCTCACTTGTGGAGGCTTGATAAATCTTTGTGGATTTAGTAAGCCCTAGAATCCTAATTGCCTCTAGCAATCGCAAAGTGCCTAATCCATCGGCATTTGCAGTGTATTCCGGTGTTTCAAAGCTCACTTGCACATGACTCATTGCAGCTAGATTATAAATCTCATCGGGTTGGACTTCTTGGACTATTCGAATTAGATTTGTAGAATCTACTAAATCCCCATAATGAAGACGAAATCTAACATCATTTTCATGCAAATCCTTATATAAATGGTCTATTCTATCGGTATTAAATAAAGAGCTTCGTCGCTTAATTCCATGCACCTCATAGCCTTTATTTAACAAATATTCTGATAAATATGCTCCATCTTGTCCTGTAACACCTGTAATAAGTGCTTTTTTCATATTAATCCTTAATTTAAGTCATAAAAATTACCAAAGAATTATAATATAAATTAATTTGATAAGTAGAAAAATATTCTTTATATAAAAAAGTATATAATGTTCCTTGACATAAGGCAAACCTATCCCGTTACTTTTGAGTTACTATTTTTTTCGTTTTAAAGCTATGCTTTGAAAATACACAAAATTATGTGGGAGGAATTATGTTACGAAGAGACTTTTTAAAAAGTGCAGCTGTTGCTTCTGCGGCAGCTACTGCTGGAATTTCAATACCAAGTGTCTTAAGTGCACAACAACAAAATGTTGAAGGTGGTTGGAAATGGGATAAAGCTGTGTGTAGATTCTGTGGAACTGGCTGCGGAATTATGGTAGCAACTAAAAATAAACAAATAGTTGCTGTTAAAGGAGACCCAGAAGCACCAGTGAATAGAGGTTTGAATTGCATAAAAGGATATTTTTGTGCAAAGATAATGTATGGAAACGATAGAATAACAGAGCCTTTACTGCGATTAAACGATAAAGGTGAGTTTGATAAAAAAGGTAAATTCAAGCCTGTTAGCTGGAAAAGAGCTTTTGATGAGATGGAAAAACAATTCAAAAAAACTTATAATGAATTAGGTCCAACTGGAATTGGAGTATTTGGCTCAGGACAATATACAATCCAAGAGGGCTATGCTGCTGTTAAGCTTATCAAAGGTGGCTTTAGAAGTAATAATATTGACCCAAATGCAAGACATTGTATGGCGAGTGCGGTTGTTGCGTTTATGGAGACTTTTGGTATTGATGAGCCAGCTGGTTGCTATGATGATATAGAGTTAACTGATACGATTGTTACTTGGGGAGCGAATATGGCAGAAATGCACCCAGTTCTTTGGAGTCGTGTGAGTAACCGAAAGCTTTCAAATCCAAATGTTAAGATTATAAATCTAAGCACTTACACTAATAGAACCTCAGATTTAGCGGATATTGAGATTGTTTTTAAACCGCATACAGATTTGGCTATTTGGAATTATATTGCAAGAGAGATAATCAATAGAAATGCGGTAAATACAAAATTCGTTAAAGACCATTGTATATTTACAACGGGATTTGTAAATATCGGCTATGGTATGAGGAATAACCCAAATCACCCGAAATTCAAACCAAGCGAAAAAGATACTGTTGCAAAAGAAGTATCAAAGGTCGTTAGTGATAATGAGGGCACTACATTGCAATATTTAGGGATAAAAGCCGGAAGTGTTATGAAAAATGATAACGCAAATAATGGCGGAAATCACTGGGAAATAAGCTTTGAGGATTTCAAAAAAGGTTTAGCTCCATATACACTTGATTTTGTTGCAAAATTAGCAAAGGGTGATGATAGTGAGAGCCTAGAATCTTTTAAAACTAAATTAAAAACTTTGGCAGATTATTATATTGATAAAAATCGCAAGATTGTAAGCTTTTGGACGATGGGAATGAACCAACATCAAAGGGGAACTTGGGTAAATGAGCAAAGTTATATGGTGCATTTACTACTTGGAAAACAAGCTCTACCCGGAAATGGTGCATTCTCCCTAACTGGACAGCCATCAGCTTGTGGAACAGCTAGAGAGGTTGGGACATTTTCACATAGACTTCCAGCGGATATGGTTGTAGGAAATGCAAAACATAGAGAAATGACAGAAAAGCTATGGAAATTACCACCCGGCACACTAAATGGCAAGGTTGGAGCGCATTATATGAAAATTATGCGTGATTTGGAAGATTCTAAGATTAAGTGGATTTGGGTGCATGTAAATAACCCTTGGCATAACTCCGCAAATGCCGAGCATTGGATAAATGCGGCTAGGGATTTGGATAACTTCATCGTAGTTAGCGAATGCTATCCGGGAGTCTCCGCAAAAGTAGCGGATTTGATTTTGCCAACAGCGATGATTTATGAAAAATGGGGCGCTTATGGGAATGCCGAGCGACGAACCCAGCATTGGAAACAGCAGGTTCTACCGCAAGGAAGTGCGATGAGCGATACTTGGCAGATGATGGAATTTTCAAAAAGATTCACGCTTAAAGAAGTTTGGGATAAGGAATATCCGGGATTGGCATTAAAACCTGTTTTAGCAGCAGCTAGAGCAATGGGATATAATGACAATACCACACTTTTTGAGCTACTATATGCAAATAATGACGCAAAGAAATTTACTACAAATGACGCTATGCTAAGAGGCGTTGATAATACCGAAGTTTTAGGCGATAGTAGAAATGTCGTTGGAAGCGATGGAATGGCATTCAAAGGATATGGATTCTTCATTCAAAAATATCTATGGGAAGAATATAGACAATTTGGCTTAGGACATGCTCATGATTTAGCGGATTTTGATACATATCATAAGATTCGAGGGCTTAGATGGCCTGTTGTTGATGGCAAAGAAACCCAATGGAGATTTAATGCTAGATATGATTCATATGCTAAGAATAATGAGGGCAAAGAGTTTGCATTCTATGGAAATAAAGGCAAATCTATCCCAAGTGGGAATCTAGCAAAGCCGGGCGATAAAAAGGTAAATATTAATAATAAAGCAAAGATATTCCTAAGACCTTATATGGACCCAGCAGAAATGCCAGATTCTAACTATCCATTGTGGCTATGCACAGGTAGGGTTTTGGAGCATTGGCATAGTGGAACAATGACTATGAGAGTGCCAGAGCTTTATAGAGCCGTGCCGGAGGCATTGTGCTATATGCATAATGAAGATGCAGCTGCAAATAATCTAAAGCAAGGTGATACTATTTGGATTGAAAGCAGAAGGTCAAAAGTAAAAGCAAAAATTGATACTAGAGGGCGAAATCGACCGCCTAAGGGATTGATTTATGTGCCTTGGTTTGATGAAAATGTATTAATCAATAAGGTCTGCTTAGATGCAACCTGTCCTTTATCAAAAGAAACAGATTTCAAAAAATGTGCAGTAAAAATCTATAAGGCTTAAGTAGGGCGTAATGCAGAATGTAAATAAAGATAGGCGAAATGTAATTTTGAAAGCTGTGCAAGGAGCTGGAATCTTTGCTTTTAGTGGGTTGATTTGGGGTGCATATGTAAGTAAAGCGAAAGCTTCTACATTCTCACTTCGACCGCCGGGAGCAAGGAATGAGAGTGAATTTTTAAAGCTATGTATTAAATGTGGTAGATGTGTAACTTTCTGCCCGTTTAATACGCTTAAACTAGCACAGCCACAAGATGATGTCCCAACTGGGACGCCGTTTTTTATACCTAGGGAGATTCCTTGTTATATGTGTGTAGATGTCCCTTGTGTGCCTGTATGTCCTACAAAAGCCCTTGATGAGGAATCTATATCGATTATAGAGAATGGAAAATCTATGATGGATATACGAAAAGCACAAATGGGCGTTGCGATAGTAGACCAAAAATCTTGTGTCGCATATTGGGGGATTCAATGTGATGCTTGTTATAGAGCCTGTCCTTTGCTTGATGAGGCAATCAAGCTAGAATACAAGCAAAACGATAGGACTAATAAGCACTCTTTTCTTTTGCCAGTAGTTGATAGCGATGTCTGCACGGGCTGTGGATTATGTGAGAGAGCGTGTATCACGGAAAAACCAGCCATTATTATATTACCTAGAGATAGAGTTTTAGGTAGTGTTGGGACAAACTATATAAAAGGTTGGGATAAGGAAGATGAAAAGCGATTAGAGGAGCTAGATACGAGAGAATCTAAGATTCCAAAAGCTTCAAAAAGCAATGACGGGGTTATGGATTATTTGAATAGTGAGGAATTTTAATGAAAAAATATAGATTTTTAATTCTAAGACGAATTATTCAAATAGGAATCCTAGTAGCATTTGCGGTGTGTAGCTACTTTACATATGAGTTTTTCCAAGGGAATCTAAACTCATCAAAAGTATTTTGGATTATCCCTATGAGCGACCCTTTATCTATCGCACAGATTTTTATATCTGGTGGAATCGTAGGATTCGAGGCAGTTTTGGGATTGATTATAGTTTTGCTAATCTATGGGATTATTATGGGGCGCGGATATTGTGCCTTTGTGTGTCCTATGAATATGGTAACAGATTTGGCGAATTTCTTAAGGAGAATCCTAAAAATTGATATGATGCAAAAAAAGCTAAATATCACTAGAAGAATAAAATATGGTGTTTTGGCTCTATCTTTATTATTAAGTTTTATGTTTGCTATTCCAGCATTTGATTTGATAAGCCCAATTTCTATGCTTCATCGAGGCATTATCTTTGGAATGGGAGCTGGAATCTTTGGTGTTTTAGCGGTATTTTTATTTGATTTATTTTTTATAAAAAATGGTTTCTGTGGCTATATTTGTCCGCTTGGAGCGACTTATTCACTAATTGGGAAATATAGCTTACTTAGAGTAAAACACGATAAAGATAAATGCACTAAATGTATGAAATGTATCGTAGTTTGCCCAGAGCCACAAGTTTTAGATTTAATTGGTAATAGAAGCGGAACAATCAACAAAATTGATTGTATGAAATGTGCTAGATGCATAGAAGTATGCGATGATGACGCACTAAAATATGGAATTTTTGATTTTAAAATAGGGAGAAAGAAATGAAATATATAAAATTAGCTTTAGCAATGGTTTGTGTTGTATTATTTATTGGTTGTGCGGGTGATACACAAAGCAATATTGCTTTAGATGAAGATGATATTGGGCTTAGGAATACTCCGCTAACTAGCGAAGATGTGAGGTTGAAAGATTTTGCTTATATCTCAACTCCAGCAGGTGAGGGAAAAGTGGTGGATAGGTCATTTGAGAATGCACCACCGATGATTTCACACGATGTTACAGGTATGATGGATATTACAAAAGATTTTAACGCGTGTATTAGTTGCCATGCACCAGAAAATGCTGCTGCGATAAATATAATATCCGTTCCAGCATCTCATACCTATGACACATTTAATGATAAAAAAATAGATGGCATTGCAGATAGTAGGTATAATTGCACATTATGCCATTCTCCACAGGCAAATATAGCACCTATAGTTGGCAATACTTTTAAACCAGATTTTAGAAACGAATCTGATAAGAGAAAATCTAATCTTTTAGATATTCTTGATGAGGGTGTAAATTGAGAGATTATATTGTGATTGTAGGTGGATAAATATTGAGACATATATTTAAAAAATATAGCAATGTATTACCTCCATATTGCAGTGATTCTAAGATATTAGAATCCTGCAATAAATGTTTAGATTCTCCTTGTATTGGAGTTTGTGAAGAAAATATTATCAAAAAAGATAGTAATGGAATCTATTTAGATTTTAAAGAAAGTGGTTGTAGTTTTTGTAAAAAATGTGCCATTGCTTGTATGGAAAATTCATTTGGTTTGCTTGATTTGACTTTAGGCGATAAAATCGTTGCTACTATTCAAATCAATCAATCTAAATGTCTAGCATGGCAAAAAACACTATGTTCTTATTGTCTTGATGTATGCGATAATAAAAGTATAAAATTTATAGGTAGCTTATATCCTGAAGTTGGAGAATCTTGCACTAAATGTGGAATGTGTAAGAGCGTTTGCCCCGTTGATGCAATCATATTAAAATCTTAAGATTAAGGTGTGCTAATGAAGAAAATATTTTTTTATCTTTTATTGTTTAGTTTGATACTATCTGCGAATCAGCCATATAAAAAAATCACTACAAACAATTTTATAACTTCTCTAGATTTATATAAAAATACATTATATGTGTCAACCGATAAAGGCGAGGTGGAAATCTACAATACCAATACAAATAAAAAAATAGGAAGTATAAAATTAGATAGTATAAATGATTATTTTGGTAATAAATTATTGCCAAAAGTTTTTCATACACATACATTAGATGGTAAAAATATATTAATAGTTAGCCAAGACAATAATAGTGGCTCAAAAATATCTATCTATAATAATAAAAAAATGTATGAAGTCAAACCAAATAATCAAACATCAATGATAAGTAAAGCATATTTTATTGATAGCGATAAAATATTATTTGGTTCTTTAAGTAATGAAATATCTCTTTATAGCTTAAGTCAAAAAAAGATGATTTGGCATATACAACCAAGTGAAGCTGTTTTTTCGGATTTGATTTTTGATGAAAATACTGCCATTTCTACGACTGAAGGTGGCATTATATATTTGATTGATTTAGAAAATGGCAATATCATTAAAAGTTTAGAGGGTGCAAATTTTGATAATGTTTATATGTTAGCAAGTGCTAAAAATATTATTTTAAGTGCTGGTAGAGATAAAACTTGTGGAATCTATGATAAGGTAAGTGGCAATTTTAAGCGATTAGAAACAGATTTTTTATCCTATGCTGTTGGAATCTCAAAAGATTCCACACTTGGAGCTGTTAGCTTAAACGAAAATAATGATATTTTGATTTTTAATACAACAACTTTAAGTAGAATTGATATTTTAAAAGGCGGAAATGCTCTGCCAAACACGATAATATTTATTGATAATGAAAATATAATTAGTGGATTTGATAGTAAGAGTATTTTATTTTGGAAAATAGGAGATAAAAAATGAATATTTCAAGCATAATCATTAAAACATTAGTAAAAAATAGAGAGAAATGTGCAGATAATCTCTCAAAAATTGATGGCGTAGAAGTGGCTTTAAGTCAAGATTCTACTATTATTGTAACTATAGAAGCACCAAGCACTAATGAAGAAATAGAGATATTTAAGAAAATAGAAGCAACAGATGGGGTTATTGCCGCTTCAATGCATTATACATATTTTGAAGATGAGCTAAAAGAGGAAATAAAAAATATGAATGATGAATTTACACATATTTTAAATGATGATAGTATCCCAATAGAGCAAGTAAAATATACCGGAAGTGTTAATTATATGATGAATAATAAAAAGAAAAGAATGTAGAATCTTTATAGATATTTTATAAGCAAATATTTTATTAAAGGAAAATTCTATGGAAATTTATCTAGCTGGTGGGTGCTTTTGGGGAATCGAGGCTTATTTTGGATATATAAAAGGCATTAAAGAAACAGATGTAGGTTATGCTAATAGCAAAATACCTAATCCAAGCTATGAGATGGTTTGTTCCGGACAAACAGGAGCTACAGAATGCGTTAGATTGGTTTATGATGCTAATATTATTACATTAGAGCAGATTCTAGGCGAATTTTTTAGTATTATTGACCCAACAACGATAAACAAACAAGGCAATGATATAGGCACACAATATCGCAGTGGAATCTATTTTGTAAATCCCAATGATGAACAAATTATTAAAGATTTTATTATCAAAATAGCCCCAAATTACACAAAACAAATTGTTACAGAAGTTAGCAGATTAGAAAATTATTATAAAGCAGAATCTTATCACCAACAATATTTAAGAAAAAATCCAAGTGGATATTGCCATATTGATTTAAGTAAATTTATTTAAAATACTATTGATAAAATAAGATTCCACATATAGAGCCACTCTACTCTAAAATTATTTAACTATATTAGAAATCGTCTTAAACTCTTCTGCAGTAGAAGTTTTAAGTAAATCAAATAATATACTTTCCATATTTGCTACATTTACATTAAGATTACACATCAAATTTAATGCATTTTGCTTATTAGATATATCCCTTGAGATAACGCAATCTTGTGGCACGATTACATCAAACCCAGCTTGTTTTAAATCTCTAGCAGTTTGTAATACACAAACATGGGCTTCCATTCCAGATATAATTACTTGCCTTATATGTGGATTTTTGGCTAAAAAGTCCAATAATTCACTATTTTCATAGCAACAGCTAAAAACTCTTTTTTCAAAATCTATTTTCTTAATATTTTCTCCAAATAATCCCTCTACACTCTCGCCCAAACCTTTTTTATATTGTAAGGATTGCAAAATTGGCAAACCCAATATATTACAACCATTAATTAGAATCTTATTCTTAGCTAGAAAAACAGCAAATTCCTCTTTTTGCATACCCTGAGCCAATCTATCTTGAATGTCAATTACCAATAAAAGCGATTTTTTTCTATCCATATTAAACATTTTAATCTCCTTAATTTAAGTTTAAATAACATCTTTGTATTTGTAGTATGCCGCACAAGCTCCCTCATTGCTCACCATACAGCTACCAATGGGATTCTGCGGTGTGCAAACCTTGCTAAATACCTTGCAATCAGTTGGCTTTGCAATCCCTCGCAATATATCACCACAAATACAAAGTTTATTATCACTAATGTGCTCTTTAGGTAAGATATTATCAAATATTACCTCAGCATCTATTCTACTATATTCATCTCTTAATCTTAAAGTGGAATCTTTAATATTTCCCAAACCTCTCCACTCAAAATCCTCTCTCGTAACAAAATACTTATTAATCAATTCCTGTGCTCTAAGATTCCCCTCCATTGTAACAACTCTATTGTATTGTATGTCAAGTTTTGCTTGATTTGCATTTATTTGCTTTATTATTCTAAATACAGAATCCATAATATCAAATGGCTCAAATCCACCAACCACAATTGGAATATTATATGTTAAAAGCGGTAGATAGATTTTTGCTCCCGTAATGACACTTACATGAGATGGTGCTATTAGGGCATTAATATTACAAGGTTTAGAATGCAAAATAACCCTCAACGGCGGAGGAACTAAGAGGTGATTAATATGAAAAAAAAGATTATCTACGCCCTGCTCTAATGTTTTATCTATTAATGCAGCAGTCATTGGCGTCGTAGTTTCAAACCCTATTGCAAAAAATACAATCTTTTTATTTTTATTTTCTTTTGCTATCTTTAAGGATTCTAATGGAGAATATACAAATCTTACATCACAACCTTCACTTCGTGCTTTTTGCAGACTTCCATTGCTTCCGGGAATCCTAATCATATCGCCTAAAGTTAGCAGGATTGTATCTTTTTGCTGGGCTATTTTATATGCTTGATTGATTCTATTTTTTGGCATTACACATACAGGGCAACCCGGTCCGTGTATAAAATCAATATTTTCTGGCAGAATCTTATTTAAACCATATTTCATAATACTATGAGTATGACCGCCACAAACCTCCATAATATTCACTTTGGAATTAAGCTTTTTTGCTTCCAATTGTATGTTTTTTAAGATTCCTAGAATCTTATCTTTATCCCTAAAAGAATCAATCAATAAATCCATATTTACCCTTAAAATCATTAATCAAAATATTTGCTTATTATAGATGATATTTTTTTAAAAAGTTTTATAAAAATTAGCAATAAAGTTATAAATAAGAATCAATGTTACAATAACAATATTTGCAATATTTGACAAAAACAATATGATATTATAAAATTTTGCTATTTTTAATTTCAACAATAATAGAGTAAGAAAGGATATTTATGGCTATCATTACAGGATTTCCTAGAATTGGTAAAAATAGGGAGTTAAAGAAAGCATTAGAGGGTTTTTGGGCAAAAAAAATCGATGAAACAGCCCTACATAATGTGGCAAAAGAGCTTAGAAAAGCACATTGGGAGATTCAAAAAAATCTAGAATTTGTAAGTGTAAATGACTTTAGTTATTATGATAATATGCTTGATTTGGCTTATTCACTAGGGGCAATTCCAGAGAGATTCAAACCATATAAAGATTTGGAGTTATATTTTGGAATGGCAAGGGGAACAAACGATGCAATTGCCTGTGAGATGACAAAATGGTTTAATACAAATTATCATTATGTTGTGCCAGAATTAAGCATTGATGATGAATATAAGATTGATGCTAGTTGGATAATAGCACAATACAACGAAGCAAAAGAATTAGGCTATAAGCCAAAAATAAATCTTATCGGGCTTTTTACATTTTTCGCTCTAAGTAAGATTGTTAAGGGTAATCCAAAAGATGTATTTAGAAAGGTTAAAAGTGCGTATTTTGAGCTTATCGAAGAATTAGAAAAATTAGATTCTAATATTGTTATAGAGTTTAGTGAGCCTATTTTTGCTTGTGGCATAGATAAAAAACTAGGTGATTTACAATGTATTTATGAGATTCCAGCTATTGAATGTATCTATAATCATTTATCAAAAAAAGTAAAAACGATAGTTACTACATTTTTCGAACATAGCACGGAATTAACAGAGATTCTATTAAAAACAGATATTTATGGGCTTGGGCTTGACTTTGTTTATGGTAAAAAAAATATAGATTCCATTGAGAAAATTGCAAAAACTAATAAGATTCTCTATATTGGAATAATCGATGGTAGGAATATCTGGCGAAGTGATTTAGAAACTAAGCTTGAGATTTGCAATAAAATCGCACATAAGATTCCAAAAGAAAGGCTTTTTATTAGCTCTAGTTGCTCGTTGCTTCATTCGCCATTTAGCAAGGAAAGTGAAGTAAAAATGGATAAAGAAATACTTTCTTGGCAATGCTATGCAGTAGAAAAGGTTGATGAGATTTTATTACTAGAATCTGTATTTAAAAATGGAATTACAGAAGCAAATGAAGAAAAATGGGAAGAATCTAAAAATATAAATCACCATAGAAAACATTCATCTAAGATTCATAAAAAAGATGTTCAAAATAGATTAAAAGAAAATATTAATATAAATAGAAGTGAAGAGTTTGTAGATAGAATCGCTATCCAAAAAGAAGAATTAGGCTATGAAAGTCTTGCTACAACTACAATTGGTTCATTTCCACAAACTCCGGAGCTTAGGGCATTAAGGTCAAAATACAAGAAAAATGAAATCTCAAAAGATGATTATGATAATGGGATTAAAGAGTATATTAAGGATTGCGTAAGATTCCAAGAAGAAATTGGGCTTGATATTCTAGTGCATGGAGAGCCTGAGCGAAATGATATGGTGGAGTATTTCGGGGAGCAAATGGAGGGCTTTGTATTTAGCCAAAATGCGTGGGTGCAAAGCTATGGAAGTCGATGTGTGAAGCCACCTATTATCTATGGAGATGTTTCTCGTCCTAAACCCATGACCTTAGAGTGGTCAAAATATGCTCAAAGTTTAACTAATAAGATTATGAAAGGAATGCTAACAGGTCCAGTTACGATACTAAATTGGTCGTTTGTTAGAGATGATGTGGAGCGAAAGGAAGTTTGCAAGCAGATTGCATTTGCTATTCGTGATGAGATTAATGATTTACAAAATGGTGGGATAAAGATAATTCAAGTTGATGAAGCAGCATTTAAAGAGGGCTATCCATTACGAGCGGAGAATATCAAGGAGTATGAAACTTGGGCACTAGAATGCTTTAAGCTATCCACTTCAATAGCAAAGCCAAATACGCAGATTCATACACATATGTGTTATAGCGAATTCAATGATATTATAAAAACCATTGAGGATATGGATGCCGATGTAATAAGTATAGAATGTGCTAGAAGCGGAAATTCTCTATTGAAAATATTTAAAGATATTGGATATACGCATGAGATTGGTCCGGGCGTTTATGATATACATAGTCCTAGGATTCCAAGTGTTGATGAGATGGTAGAGCAAATTAAATTACTTCTAGAAGTGTTACCAAAAGAGCAACTTTGGATTAATCCAGATTGTGGATTGAAAACGCGAAAATGGGAGGAAGTCAAACCTGCATTAAAAAATATGGTGGAAGCTGTTCGTCAATTTACAAACAAATAATAATCAAAAATATAGGGATTTTAGATGGAATCTCTATATTTTAACTCTAGTTTTTAAGCAGCGATAATTAAAAAAAATTAAACTAATATAAGTTTGGGTGTAGCTAAAGATTCTAGTTCAGCTACTAGTATTGAGTGAGTGTCTTACCACTTCTAGGCTTACCAGCAAGATAAGCATATCCTTTATCTCTAAGTAAGTGATGATGTTTCAGTGGCTTCATATTAACCCATCAGCTTTTTAAATTCATCAAAAACACCCCTACGAGTAAGGAATTCCCCTAAGCTCTCATTTTTATAGTCATCACAATGGTCTTGTATGATGACTTCATCTAGTTCAGGGAGATTAATCTCAATACTAGGTTTTCCACCCCACATAAGCAATTATAGAAGTTTTTATTAACACAGAAATCAATAAAATTATCATATTCAGCTATACTCATCTATTATCTTTTAAATCTATTTTGGAGTAATGGAATCTATTTTAATCTTATTTAATAAATTTGCAATCTCATCTATTTTAAATTCTAACTCTAATGCCAACTCTTTGTATTCTTTAAAATTCTTTAAAATACCAATGCAATATTTGCAATTTTTCAAATCCATTTCATAAAAAGCTTGTAATAATTTATAATAATACTTTTCTCCATCTTCCATCATATTTTTACTTTCTTGCAAAAAGCCCACAAATTGAAAATCTTTTTTTAATCTAAAAAATGTTTTATAATCCTTGTTTTTAATTGCTTGTAGAGCTTCATCTACCTTTTGCGGATAGGATATGACTTCTTGTATTGTGCGAATCTTTGATGGAATCTTTTTATAATGCATCATTACGGTATTTGCGTCGGTTTTTTTACCTTTTTTTACTAATTCCTTAGCTAAAATTAGCACTTTTCCAAATCTATTTTTAAAATCAATATAGCTTTTTAGCTCTCTAAGTATTGGATTTTTTGCTACCATAGGAATAGCACGAATCTCCATATTATTATTCATTAATTGTTGAAATTCATCAATTGCTTTAATATTTGCTATTAGGGTTGATATTTGATTGTGTTTATCTGGAATGTCTAAATATTTATTTAATATGTCTAATGCCATAAGTTGATTTTTACTACAAGCTAAGGCTTTTGCCTCTAAAATATCAGCCTCAAATTTTGCTTCTAATTGCAGATAAAAATCCTCATTTTGTAAAAATTTATTTTGTGCGACAAATTCATAAGCATCCGCTACATTATTATTTTGTAATAGTGATATGCCATATTCAACAAAAGAATGCAGATTGTAGGCACAAACATTTTTATCCACACTTGCCAACACAACTAAATCATTATCAATAATAAAAGATTTATATTTTTTATTTGGCATAAAGCTATCTAAGATTTTTTCCTCTTTAGAAAAATTCACTATGCCTATCACTCCATTATCATTGAGATAGAAAATATACGAATCTTTATAATAATATATATCAATAATTTGTGCGAAAGTGGCTTGAAATTTATGCACGATAAATTTTGTATCTGTATTTATAATATAAAGCACTCCATTTGTATCACCAAGTGCCAAAAACTTACAATCATCAAAAAATCTAGCACATTTAATAGTCGAGTTTGCCACACAAATAAGAACGCCTACTTTATCCTTGTATTTATCAAATAAAATAACACTTCTATCATATCCCACAGAAACGACAAATCTTTTATTGGGGCTTTCTTTGGCAAATAAAATAAAATCTTTATGTCTATTTGGTATATCAAGCAATTTGCCATTATAGATATTCCATCGGCTCAAAAGCCCATTTTTGCCACCTATTAGAATAGTATCGCCATTATCACTTATTGAAATACTCTCAATCTTAGAATCTTGAATCTTAAATGAGCGAATAGCCTTTGCTTGCTGTGTATCTACAACTATGGCATTTGATTCGCTTGTGTCTATATATGCAAAAAGTGGTAAGGATTTACATATAGAAATCTTGTAAGAATTAAATGAATTCTTTGCTATATTAATCGATATTGTTTTACTGCTATTATTATCTAAAATATCGCTAATCCAATAAACTTCTTCTTTAAAGTCAAATGCAAAAATGGAATTTTGAAAAAGATTTATAGAATCTGCACTAAACTCATTTGATATATTAAATACCGGCTCAATCATTATCGTTCTTTATGGCAAGTATTTTTATAGAATCCACTTCTTTACCTTGCGATAGTGTTACTCTTTTGATGGCATTATTGGCACTTGCATTAATGTGGAATCTATGTTCAACACCATAGAAATTAATAAATCTAATATAAAAATCAACCATACATTTATTTTCAAATATGATTTGTATATCAAACATCTTTTCTAATTTTTTCCTTATTGTTTCGTTAATTATAGTATTATTTTTATCAAAGCTTTCCATTAGAGCATTGTATTCATTTAAAAGCTTGCTACTATTTTCTAGTCTTTGCATTTGTTTGTTTAATATATTTTTATTCCAATCATATAAATCGCTATCAATTAAATCTGTATGTTTTGCCTTTAATTGCTCATATAAAAATTGATTTTTAGTATGTTCGTATTGCAATTTATTACCACTTAAAAAGATTCCCTTTAATTTATTAAGATTAAAAATCTTATTTTTAAGGGAAATTAACTCCTCCTTAGCTTCTCCATAGAGGCAGGGATTTAGAATAAATTCATTATTTTTGCCAACCACATTTCCCACGACTAAAGATTCTTGAATAAATAAAGTATTGTTTGATTGAATCCGCGATATTTTACCTCGTGAAAAATATAATTTAGAGCCATTTACATAATTTATAAGCAAATCATCACATTCAATAAAGCTATTTTCGCAATATCTTATTTCCGCATTCTTTGCTTTTAACTTGCCTTTAAAGTGCAGTATCGAAGCTTTTTGCGTTTCGATATTACTTTTTATATGAACTTGCCCATTTATAAATAAATCTTTGGAGATAATATTCACAGCCCCAATATTCCCAATAATTTTTAGTTTATCGATATTTAGACTAAGTCCGGAGCTAATTATATCTTTTGTGAGATTATCATTTTTCACTACTAGAGAATCGATTTCTTGCTCTTGGATATTAATGATATTTTTGGAATTAATATTATCAAGTGTAACAGTATTTGAGATTAGCATAACCTTACCGACAATCGATACATAGCCATTTGTATCTGCTATATATAGAATCTTATTATCCCTCTCCTCTACTCTAATGCCATAACCCGCTTCAATCCCTATAGGATAAGCTTTTCCTATACCATAAATATTTCCATAAATATCCCTCCAAGGAGAATCATAAATAGGTTTTGTATAATCAAGCAAAACCTCTCCCTCGCTAACCTTAAAAAATCCTCCATTTAATAAAAGGCTATCGTGGGATAAAATGGTGATTTTATTACTTTTTGAGATTATTAACTTAACGGCAAGACTTTTTATTTTTGGCTCTAGGAGTTGGGAGATATTTATCGCATAGTATTCAGGATGACTTTCATTACTACGAAGTTTAGAAGCTATATCAATAATATCTGGATTTATATTATTCCATCCAAGCCCAATTATAATCCCCCTATACGCACATATATTTAATATAGTTTGTTTTATCAGCTTTTCTATATTGTTAGTTTGTGGGATTCTTTGTGTGTATATCAAAGCTTTTAATGTCGTATCATTCTCATTGCTTTGAAGTTGGATTAAAATAGGATAAAACGAACTTTGTCGTTTAAGAATCTCTATTGTGTAGCTTTGTATTATTTTGTATGTTGTATCTATATGTGAATTAATCTCAGCATTATCAATTAAGGTTCTAGCATTTGTATCAATAGAATCCTTTAATAAGAAAGTTTTATATGATGACAAAGAATAATCAAGCAATAATTCATTAATCTTGTATTCTAAAGCAAATTGCTTTAGAATCGATTTAATATTATCGCCATTACGAAAATGCCTATTTTCCATTAATCACCTAAAATAATAATTAGGGAATTTTATCAAAAATATTCATCAAAAGTTTTTGTCATTCATATTTTTATAACTTTTAATTAAAATACACTTACAATCTCACCTTTATAATTTTGCTCTATAAATTCTTTTGTTTTAGGACTTAAAAGAGCATCTTTTAATTTTAGTAATTTTGGATTATTTACATCAACACTCCTAACAACCAAAATATTTGCATAAGGTGAGCGAGAATCTTCCAAAAATAACGCATCTTTACTGCTTAGATTTGCCTGCAATGCGAAATTGCCATTAATCACTGCTCCATCAACATCAGCCAATACTTTTGGTAACATCGCAGCTTCTAGCTGTTTTATTTTTAGATTTTTTGGATTTTCTATAATATCAAGTTCAGTGGCATATAAGTTTGTAGGGTCTTTTAGCTTTATAAGCCCATTATTATGTAATAAAATCAATGCCCTCCCACCATTACTTGGGTCATTTGGAATGACTATTTGAGATTCTGGTTTTAGCTCATCAATATTTGTTATTTTTTTAGAATAAAATCCAAGTGGCTCAATATGGACTTTTGCAATGGATTCAATTTTTAGATTCTTATCTTCAACCATTTTATCTAAATAAGGTTGATGCTGATAGAAATTCGCATCGATTGAGCCATCATCAAGGGAGAGATTCGGTAACACATAATCACTAAATTCTACAATCTCTAAATCTATTCCATCATTTTTTAAATCTTCTTTTATATTTTCTAAGATTCTTGCGTGTGGATTCGGGGTTGCTCCAATTTTTATAGTTTCTAATATTTCATTAGATTCTACATTAGATTCTGTGCTAGATTCCCCACCACAAGCCACAAAGAAAACTCCAACTAACGCCACAAAAACATATTTTATAAATTTCATATTTTCTCCTTTTTATTAATTTGACTTCGCGGACTAGCCAAGCTAGTCCTTGCGATAAGGGGCTTTGCCCCTTTAAACCCCCTAAAGCTACCCACCAATAGTGGGAGAGGCAAAACTTAGGTTTCGCCGACATTAGCGGAATCACTGGTTTTTTTAGATAAGGGGCTTTGCCCCTTTAAACCCCCTAAAGCTTCATTTATTTAGGCTTCGCCTAAAAAACGAGAAAGGTTAAGGTTTTTATTTCGTATTCTGGCACTACTAGACTTTACGACAAGGGATAATTTCTCAGCTACCCACAAAGTTTTTGCGGGAGAGCGAGAAAATAGCTCTCACACCAACTCTATCTGCCAATAGAAACTCACTTTATTGCTTCCCTAAAAATTATTTGTATGAGTTTCGCCAAAGATTCTACCTTAATTTTTTGTTACAGGCACGATTTCGCCCTTATATTTTTGCAAGATAAATTCCTTTACTTCCTTACCCAACAACACTTCTTGGACTTTTAAAATATTTAGATTATTTTCATTGCCTTTTTTAGTGGCAAAAACATTCACATACGAACTTTTATCATTCTCGTGGAAAAATGCCTCTTTGATACTCATACCCGCTTGAAGTGCGTAGTTTGCGTTAATCACCGCCGCATCAACACCATCAACAATTTTTGGTAACATCGCCGCTTCGACTTGGTGAAATTTGAATTTCTTAGGATTTTCGATTATATCAAACTCGGTAGAATCCAAATTATTCCCATCTTTTAGCTTAATTACGCCATTATCATGGAGTAAAATGAGTGCGCGAGAGTAATTCGTAGGGTCGTTTGGAAGTGCGATTGTAGAGCCTTTTTTTATAGAATCTACACTTTTATATTTTTTAGAATAAAAGCCAAGAGGCACGACATACACAGGCTCTAAAGCTATTAAATCAAAACCTCTATCTTTATTTGTTTTCTCTAAATAAGGCTTATGCTGATACATATTTGCGTCGCTTGAGCCATCATTTAGGGCGATATTTGGCGTAACATAGTCGGTGAAACTCTGCACGATTAGATTAATCCCCTGTTTTGCCAAAAGTGGTTTTGCAAACTCTAAAATCTCTGCTGCTGGAACAGGCGTAGCACCGACTTTCACATCAACTAACTTGCCATTTTCTGCCATTAAGCTAGTTAAAAAGACTAATAAAACAAATGCGATTTTTTTCATATTTTCTCCTTTTTATTTTGACTTCGCGGAGGAACTAAGTTCCTCCTTGCGACGAAGGGCTTCACCCTTTCGAAACCCCTAAAGCTACGAATATTTTTGCTAAAGCAAAAAATTCGAGAAAGCTAAGGTTTTTATTTCGTATTCTAGCACTACTAGACTTTACGACGCTTTCAAAACCCCAAAACAAGGCTTTAGCCGAAGTTTCCTGTCAAAGCTATCCACCAAAGGTGGGAGAGGCGAAACCTAGTTTCGCCGGCAATAGTGGAATCACTAGTTTTTTAGCTAAGGACTTAGCCCTTTAAAACCCAAAGTGTAGCTTCCTTAAGCATAGCTTCGTGTAATATTGGCTTTAGCTAATTTCTTTGTCAAACCCCAACGACGCTTCTTGCGGTGTTATGCTTCGCCCAGAATCTAAGCTAATCTAAAAATTGCAAAGTAATTTTTAAGAATCTCGAAAAAAGGCGGTTGGTAAAAAATGCATTTTAGCCACCTAGCAAAGCTTTTTATTACTCCACATAAAATCAATAATCTTAGATTCTAGAATCTAAAAACCCTTATTTTACCTATATTTTCTTAAAAATTTCACTACCAAATCCCCGCTTGTTTGAATGATTTGCACTAAGATTATAATCGTAACAACGGAATACATAAGCACATCTGGGCGATATGTTTGATAGCCAATTCTTATCGCCAAATCTCCCAATCCACCCGCTCCAACTGCTCCTGCCATAGCCGAATAACCAATTAAACTTATTATTGTTATGACTATTGCATTGATTATCGAGGGCAAAGATTCAAGAATCATCATCTTTACAATGATGAATTTTGTTGCACCCATACTTTTTGTAGCTTCTATCAAACCTTTATCAATCTCATCAAATGCCCCCTCAAAAAGCCTAGCTATAAATGGTGTAGCTGAAATGGTAAGCGGAATTATCGCTGTTGTGCTTCCCACACTCGTCCCAACAATCAATCTTGAGAGAGGTAAAAGTAATATGATTAAAATAATAAATGGGAATGAGCGGACAATATTGACAATCCCACCTAGAATCTTATTTATCTTAGGCATTGGTAGAATGGAATTTTTCTTTGTAATACATAGAAATACACCAAGCGGAAGTCCAAAAATCACCGATAAAATGCAAGAAACTGATACCATATAAAGCGTTTCTAATAATGCTTGTAAAATACTATCAAATATCATTTAGCATTCCCTTATAGTAGAATCTTCTTTAGATTCCACTTTTAGATTTTGTATCGTAATGCCCTGCCCTTTTAGCCATTTTAGACATTCATCTACTATAAAATCATTCCCTAAAAATTTTACCACCAAATGCCCCACTTCCGCACTTTGAAACTCCTCGATACTACCACTTAAGATATTTACATCAATATTAAATTTCTTAATCATTTGGCTAATAAGCGGACTAGAGGCGTTTGGACCTGTGAAAATGACCTTATAAACATTGCTTTTATCGCTTAGTTTATCGATGATATTTTTCTCACTTAGTGGCGGTAGATAGGAGATTAGCTCTTTTGTAACTGCTTCTTTTGGATTGATGAAAACCTCTTCTACCTCGCCTCTCTCGATAATCTCGCCATTATTAATTACACACATTTTATTGCAGACCTCTTTTACAACCTCGATTTGATGTGTGATTAGCACCACGCTCAAGCCAAAATCGCTTTGAATCTTCTGCAACAAATGCAAAATTGACTTCGTAGTCTTAGAATCTAGTGCCGAAGTCGCCTCATCGCAAAGTAGCAAATCTGGACTATTTGCCAACGCCCTTGCAATCGCTACTCTCTGCTTCTGTCCGCCACTTAATTGGCTTGGGTAATAATCCACCTTATCACTTAGTCCAACTACCTCTAAAAGTTCATAAACACGGGATTTTATCTTGGATTTTTCCCATTTTGCAATCTCTAGGGCAAATGCCACATTTCCAAACACATTCCTAGAGCTAAGCAAATTAAAATGCTGGAAAATCATACCTATTTTTTGTCTGGCTAGTCGTAATTCGCTTGGATTTAGCTTACTTAAATCCTTGCCATTTACGATAACCTCGCCGCTACTAGGCGTCTCTAGCAAGTTTATAATCCTAATAAGCGTAGATTTCCCCGCCCCGCTAAAGCCGATAACGCCGTAAATATCGCCATTTTCTACCTCTAAATTGATATTTTTTAAAGCATGGAATCCATTTGGATAGATTTTATTAATATTATTTAGCTTAACTATTGAAAATCTCCTAATTATTTATTGAATTCCCTATTTTGGGATAAAAATAGATTTATTTTTAGGTTAAATTGCCCATAAATTCTTATAAAAAATATTGGGATTATAGCAGAAATTATTAAATCTTAATATGTATTTTTAAAAAAATGCTATATTTTTGCTACATAAATTAATTTTCTATTTGGCTTAAAGCTCGTATTTTAAGGATTTTATTAGATTTTATTTCACAAAGCATATTATCTATAATAATTTTAATTTTGCGATTATTTCTGCCAATGTTGGCAAATATGTGGAATCTAGCGAAGAAAATGAGAAAAAAGCCATTGCAGAATCCGCCATAGAATCCAGCGTAGATTCTATGGAATCCACATTGGAATAATCCGCTACAGAATCTAGCATAGAATCTACAGCATCCACACTAAATTCTTTAGATTCTAGCAACCCCAAATCGCCCAAAAATCGCAATATAAATAAAAAACGCCAAGATTCTAGAATCCAAGCTAGATAAATTAGGCTATCTCTACTTTAGATTGCGTAGTAATAAGGCATAAGTGTTACAATCTAGCAACAGAGCAGTTTTTATTATTTATATTGCGGATTTGGCGGAGTTTTTAAATGCGGTGATTTTGTGGATTTTGGCTAAAGTTTGGATTTCATATTTTGCAAGAATTGTAGAGCTTATTTAAGAATCTTATAAGGCTAGGAGAAAGTTTATAAATTCTGCTATACTCTAGGCTTTTAATTTTATGCTTAAAGGGAAAGAAATGCAGAGATTGCAGATAAAACATATTTTTTATTTTTGTATGGTTTTAGTGCCATTTTTGGCTATTGTGCTTTTTAATATCAATAGAGAATCACTTTGGGGAGATGAAGCCTTTAGCGTTATGACAATAGGGGGGGGGGAATCCCAAATGGAATCTAAGTCAATTTTGGGAGATAATATTCTACGATGTCCATCCATTTTTATATAATCTTTTACTTCTTTTCTATTCGAAAATCTTTGGCAATAGCGACTTTATTTTAAGATTTTTTAGTAGCATTTGGATTATTTCTTGTGCTTTTATAAGCTATATCTTGCTACTTAGGTTTATAAATTTTAAAACTGCCTTAATATTTCTTGCTATTTTTATGCTAAATCCAAATACTATTTATTACGCCCAAGAGCTAAGAAACTATGCAATGCTACTTGGAAACTCAAGTATATTTTGCGTTATTTGCTTTATTGTTTATAAAATAATGCAAGGGAAAATAGACAGAAAATATGCCAATAGATTCTACATCGCCCTAGCATTGCTTGGTGTAAGCTTGGTTTTAACGCATTATTATGCATATATTTTTATATTCTCAAGTGGGATTATTATGATTTGCCTTAGTCTAAAGCAAAAAAGATTTATAAAACAAACATTGCTAACATTTATTTTTATTGGACTAGTTGGGATAATATGGCTTGGTGTGCATATAGAAATTGGTGGCTTATTAGATAAGATTCTAGATTCTCACAAGGGGCTTACTTGGGTTCATGATGGGAATCTATTCTCATTAATATTTTCTATTATATTAGCTAGTTTGGGGAAATATGGCTGGGGGATTTTTATTATATCTTGCATTTATTTAGTAGTGAAATATAAGCTGGAGTTTATAAAGATAGTAGCAGATTACTTGCCTTTTATCTTGATTATTATCTTAGAGCTTGGGATTATTAGCCTTATATATCATTTTGGGACAAAGACAATGACAACTAGATATTTTGTGATGCTTTATCCATTTATTTATCTTTTTATAGCAATTGTTTTTAGCATATATTTTAAGAATCTAGTTCCAATTATTTTATTATCTGCACTTATCTTGCATTCGATTTATTTAAGCCATATTTATAAAAAAGAAGATATTAGGGCTGCAAGTGAGTATGTAAGGGGAGAATTTAATCCAAAAAATTGCAAATTACCGATTGGTTGGATTGCCTATGCTAGGTATTTGCCAGAATATGAGATTATAGAAAAGCCTATTTTGCAAGAAAATTGTGATTTGATTTTCTTTGGTGTGGATAACTCTAGTGATTTTAAATCCACGATTGAAACCTTAAAGCAACACAATATTAGCTCATACAAGATAAAAAGCTTTAATGGCGGAATTGTGGTGGTTAAAGATAATTGATTTATAGAAAATGAAAAATAATGATTATTAATCAAATAAACTTCGCTCCACACCCTTAAGTCGATAGAATCCAGAATCTATAGATGCGATTTCCTCTAATGTATCGCGGATTAAATCCTTGCTTGGGATTATGCCATTTTTAAGTAGCGGGATAACCTCCAAGCAAATATCATCAAAACTCACTTTTTTTCTCTGTCGTTCGCAACTTCGTAAAAATGAAATAATAAAATATTTAGTCCTATCTCTAATATCTATAGTATGATTTTTGAATTTTTCACCTTTTTTGATATGGTATTTTTTACTCGTCTCATCGTAATCAAAATGCTGATTTATAATTGGCGTTAGATTCTCAAACATTTTTCCTAGTTCGTGTAAAAATCCAAGCTCCAAGCCTTTTATAGTAAGCTCACCATAGATTTCCTCTAAACTCGCCCCATTATCTTTTGCAATAATTGCTTCAATATTATTCATAACCAAGCCCAAAATATCGCCAAACTGCTCTTGGGTTCTTGCTTTTGGCTTGTCTATTTTTTTGAAATGCATTATAAGCTGTCCGCTTAGCACGGTGAAAGGATTTTGTCGTTTTTTAAAGGTTGTTTGCCCATTATTTTGCCTAACACTTCCAATATATTCAAAGCCGATTTTTTCTGCCTCTTCTACTAGAATCTGCCATAACTGCGGGTCTTGGTGTTGAAAAACAAAGCTTAACCATCGATTATATTTTAATACCCTATACATTTCTTGTAGGCTTTTTATCATTAGTTCGTGGTATTGTGCCCTACTTTTTTCTAAGCTACCTTTTTCTATACATTCTTTTTCTCTTAAATTTTTATCCACTTCAAAATCAAGCCAAGCATTCCACATTGTGCTTAAATCAAGGTAGGGAATCTTAGCTCCATAAGGTGGGTCTGTATAAATATAATCAATGCTTTTAGATTCTATTTCTTTTAGATTTGTTGCGTCTGCTTGAAAGATTTTTTCAGTATTTTCTATAGATGAATTGCTTTTATTTGATTCCCTATTCTTTAGCGTAGAGCCTTGAAAATCTTTAATAATATCTTGCATTGAATGGGAGTAGAGTTTATAAAATATGGGGTAGTTTTCTAACTCCTCTTTACCTTTTATAACTCGTTTAATTTTGCCTCTAAAAACATCATCTATATTAAGAAAATCCGGTTTTGGTGCTATTCTATAACGATAATAGCGACTTATTGCAGATGCTGGACCCCCTTTTGGGGTATTATGATATGTTAAATTAATCAAGGTAACCGTATTATAAAACGCCAATAATAGGCTATATCTAAGATTTCTTTTATGGATTCTAGATTCTTTATTGCCACTTGGAATGGTTTTTTTAAAAATAATTTTTCGCAATATTGCAAGTTCTGCTAATTGCATAGGGCTAAATAGCTTTAAAAGCGAATCCACATCGCTACCTTTTGGCAATATCTCATCTTTTGGAATCCACAGTAAATCTTCTTGTTTTTTAATACTAGCAGTTTCACCAAACTCCTTGTCTATGGCATTTGGATAATATGTTGCATTTTTTAGAATCTCTTTTGCTTGATTTTTATCTTTTGGCTTTAATGTTTCCAATTCACTTATAATCTCTTCGCTTAAATCATAAAATTCGCCTAGATTCACTTTCGCACTCAAAGCTTTTGTTAGAAAAATCGAAAGTGGATTTAAGTCTGTGTGGATTCCAAGTCGATTATTCATCATCGCTTCTATAGCAGTTACGCCACTACCGCCAAATGGGTCGAAAACAACATCTCCTTCATCAGTAAAATTCTTAATATTTAAAGCCACTATATCCCAACTCTGCCTTGTAAAATACGCCGTGCAACCAAAATATCTCGCTTTTGCTTGTTTTTTTGGATTATCAATTGTTTTTGGCAAAGGGCGAGAAAGATACCATTCATCGTCTTTTTTAGGGCTTTTTAGGTTGGGCGTTAGTTGTTTTAGTGATTGCAATGGAGTTGTGAGATATTGCTTTAAGAGTGGAAATTTAGCTTGAAATTCATCTCTTAGATTAATCTCTAGCAATAGATTCTGCCCTAATGTCTCAAAAAGCATAAAATAATATCCATTGCAAAGGGCATAATAAGGGGATTTAATATCTGGATTGATAGCGTAATAAAATGCTTGTCGCTCGGCTTTAGAGCCTAAGTTTATATTTATATTTGGTGCTTTTGCATCTAATACACAATGTGGCTTAGAATCCACATAAAGCACATAATCTGGGAATCTCGTTAATGTGATTTTTTGATTTGAGCCGAGTATGGTTTGGCTTGTGATTTTTAGCGAGAGAGCTAATTCTAATGGCTTTGGATTTTTAGAATCTTTTGCGGTAAAATCGCAGTGTTGCAAGAGTGGCATAATGATAAATTCCCTAATGGAATCTTCCTTAATCCCCCCCCCATATCGTCTAATAAATTAAAATTTATCATAGTTTGCCTTTGAGATATTTATAAACATTGTCAATCTATACGATAGTGAGCCCCAAGGCTTTCTTTTCGATTTAATGCTTGGGTGATTATTTGTTTGGCGACTAAAAGTCTTAGTTTTAATAATCTCCCAATCTCACTAAGAAGCATCACTTCAATCCCACCAAGTGCAGAATCCAAACCACTTTGCGTTCTTGCTATGCCGACTTTATTCCACATAATTTCTCGTAAAATATTTTTTAATCGCTCATCGCCATCTTTTTCTAAGATTTCATTATTTAATGGAAAGTGTCGTTCTCCTGTGCTAATTGTGGAATCTATGATATTATTTGCAGCGATTTTGCCAAATACAAGTCCCTCTAAAAGCGAATTTGAAGCAAGTCTATTTGCTCCGTGTGTGCCGTTATTCGCACATTCACCTATTGCATAAAGATTTTCCATATTTATTACCCTAGCATCTACATCTGTGGCGATTCCGCCCATAGAGTAATGAAATGCTGGTGAAATAGGGATTCTATCTTGCGGAATCCTAAGCCCATAAGAAGTAAGCTGACGATAGATATTTGGAAATCTACTCTTAAAACCATCTTCGCTAAAATTACTTAAATCCATATATGCTTGTTGCTTATTCTTCATACAATAATCAAAAATAGCCCTTGATACAATATCTCTTGGTGCTAATTCACCCCTTTTATCATAATCAAATAAAAATCTCTTATTATTTCCATCTACTATCATTCCTCCATCGCCTCTAACTGCCTCGCTAATTAGTTGTTTTCTGGCGTGTGGAGATTCCACATAAACGGTTGGGTGAAATTGTAACATCTCCATATCTCTTAATTCCAAATTATGTTCTAGCATAATCCCGTGTAAATCACTGCTTATTGTATATGCATTTGTATGATACTTGAATAATCCACCTACTCCGCCACTGGCTATCACAACATTATTAGCATATATATTTAGAATCCCTTTTAGTGTCCTAACACAAACACCATATACTTTTTTATCCTCTATTAATAAGTCTATAATAGTAGCATTCTTCCACAATGTATGTTTAAGATTCTTGATTAAATGAGTATGTAGCATTCGCCCTGTGCCATCTCCATTGCTATGAATTATCCGCGATATGCTATGTCCGCCCTCTTTGGCAAATAAGATATTATTATTAGAATCTCTATCAATATTAAAATCTTCTTTTATTAATTCATCTAAAACTTCCAAACTACCTTCACTTAAAAGCTTGAGAGCATTTTTATTGTTTAGATTACTTCCTGCATCAAGTGTATCTTTGATATGTAAAGGAATATCATCTTTGCCATTTGCAATAGTGATTCCACCTTGTGCATAGAATGTATTGCATTCCCAAGGTTGAGCTTTGCATAATATCAAAACCTTAAGATTCTGTGGCAAATGCCTAGCACAATATAGCCCTGCAACCCCTGCTCCAATGATTATAACATCGTATTTCATTATTTATCTTTCTTCTATTGTTTTTGACGTTGTTTCTTGGGATTCTGTGGAATCATTTGAATAAAATGGGTCTGCCTTATAACCACAACCAGCTAAAATAAAACAAATAAAATATGCTACAATTACTCTATGAAAAATATTCAATCTATCATCTCCAATATTACAAAACAAAGTCAATTTAAACCTTTAAATAGATTTAAAATTATAAACAAACTAATAGCCACATTACCATATAATCTAAGAAAATCCGCTCTTTATTCTAGCATAAAAGGTGAAATGCTTCTAATCGCATTTAATCACCCAACAAGTGTGAGCGAATTTAATAATTATAAACAAAAAATTATGTTAGATATATTAGAGCAATTAAAGATTCTATATAAAGATACCAAATATTTTGATGAAATAAAGGATATTAAAACGATAAAAGCCTATTTGCCTAGAAATATTTTAAATAATTTTGATATGCCCGGAATGGAAAATATAACTGAAAATGCTATGATTGAATACTACAAAGAGCGTGCAAATGGTAGTTTTTATATCTCCAAAGATAGTCCATTTTATAATCACTTTAAGGAAATACAATCAATCATAAAAAATAATCAATGACATTAGTAGATAAAATTAAGCAAATGCCACCAAATAGTGGAATCTATCAATATTTCGATGCACAATCTAAGATTCTATATATTGGCAAAGCTAAGAATCTAAAAAAACGAGTAAAAAGCTATTTTAATATAAAAGATAATATTGTTTTACCCGCACAGAATCTAAGCCCCAGAATCTCAAATATGGTGCAAAAAATAGATGATATAAAAACTATTCTTGTTAATAATGAACACGATGCATTGATATTAGAAAATTCGCTCATAAAGCAATTAAAACCAAAATATAATATTTTACTTCGTGATGATAAAACATATCCATATATCTTAATCGATAAAGAAGTTGATTTCCCACGATTAGAGATTGTAAGAAAGATTGATAATAATAAAAATTTTCTATATTTTGGACCTTATTCAAGCGGGATAAAAGATATTATTGATAGTATTTATGAATTTATTCCATTAGTGCAGAAAAAAAGTTGTATAAATGCCAAAGAGGCTTGTTTATTTTATCAAATAAAACGATGTTATGCACCTTGTGTTGGAAAAATCAGCAAGGAAGAATATGCAAAAATATTATTAAATGCTATAAATCTTTTAGAAAATCCAAATAAATTAATACATATGCTAAATGATAAAATGCAAAACCTAGCAAAAGATTTACGATTCGAAGAAGCAAATATACTAAAACATAGAATCCAAAAGATAAAACAAATAGCAAATGTAAATGTGGTTGATTTAGCGAAATTATATAATTTTGATATTTTTACTATTTTGACAATGGATAATAAAAGTGTTTTGGTTAAGATGTTTATGAGAGATGGCAAGATTACATTTAGTGATTATTATTTTATTCATCATAATGATAATGATGTTAATCTAGATTATCTCTACACCCAAGCATTAATAAGCCACTACAAGCATAATCCGCCATTAAAGTTGGATTCTATCTTATTGCCAATAGAGTTAGAATCTAAGCAAGATATTATGGATTTTCTCTATTTTAATTTTAATAAAAAAATAAAGATTCTAGCACCAAAAAATGGCGATAAAAAAAATCTTATAGACTTAGCACTTAAAAATGCAAAAAATATCCTAGAAAACAATAAGGAAAATAAAATAGCAGAATCTATCAAATCCCTATTATCTTTGGAAAATATTCCTTTTAGGATTGAGGTATTTGACACTAGCCATCATAGCGGAAGTAATAGCGTTGGAGGAATGGTTGTTTTTGAAGATAATAATTTTGTTAAAAATAGCTATAGAAAGTATTTACTTCAAGGAAATGATGAATATTCACAAATGCAAGAAATGCTAACTAGGAGAGCAAAAGATTTTGAGCTAGTCCCACCGCCTGATTTATGGCTACTTGATGGCGGAAAAGGACAGATAAATATTGCTCTAGAGATTCTACATTCAAGTGGGGCTAATGTCGATGTAGTCGCTATAGCAAAGGAAAAGATAGATTATAAAGCACATCGTGCAAAAGGTGGGGCAAAGGATATTTTACGCTCCAAAAATTTAGAGATTCACCTTGATAAAAACGATGAGAGATTATTATTTTTACAAAAACTGCGAGATGAAGCACATAGATATGCTATAGCTTTCCATAGAAAGAAAAAAACAAATAGCATTAAGAATCTCTCCTACACACCATCACAATTGAAAAAATTATTAAATTATTTTGGTTCATTTGAGAATATAAACAAAGCTAATAAAGAGTTTATAAAGCAGATTCTAAGGCAAAAATAGATACGAATTTTTCTTTACTTGCAAATATTTTAAGCAATATATTGTAAAATTATCTCTTTAAATATCTCTAGCATATAAGGGTGAAATTGGCTGATAAGAAACTTTTTTTCTATGTGGTATTCCTACTATCTTTTAGCGTTATAATAGCATATTCACTCGGTGCTTACGCAATAGAATACTATGGCTATAATGAATTTCATTTCCTTATAAGACAATCATTTGCCGTTATACTTGGAATCTTGATTATGTGGATATTCTCACAAATTCACCCATCAAAGCTTATAAATAAATTTGGATTCTTTATTTTCTTTTTCTCTATTTTTCTTATTATAATAATGCAATTTTTACCCGATAGCTTTGCAAGTAGTGCTGGTGGTGCTAAAAGATGGATTAGATTGCCGGGATTTTCACTTGCACCATCAGAGTTTTTTAAGATTGGATTTATTGTATTTTTAGCTTGGAGTTTCTCAAGAAAATTTGTAGGCAAAGAGCGAGATAGCATTGGAGCGGAATTTCTAGCATTATTGCCTTATATTGTGGTTTTTGCTTTTATTATATTTTTTATCGCAGTTATGCAAAACGACTTAGGACAAGTTGTCTTAATGGCGATAATCTTAGGGATTATGCTACTTTTTGCAGGTGGAAGCCTAAAATTGGTTGGAATGCTATTTCTCGGGGTTTCAAGTTTGGCTATTATATCCATAGTTACAAGTGCGCATAGAATAATGAGGATAAAAACTTGGTGGGGCAGCATTCAAGATTTAGTTTTATCCATATTCCCTGAAAATATCGCACAAACAATGAGGATAGAAAATACGCCTGAACCATATCAAATATATTATTCCATCGTTGCTATGAATAATGGCGGAATCTTGGGCGAAGGGTTAGGGAATGGCGTTATTAAACTTGGATTTTTAAGTGAGGTTCACACAGATATTGTTTTAGCTGGGCTTACTGAGGAGCTTGGTTTGCTTGGACTTAGTATTTTTGTATTAATATTTGCATTGATACTACATAGAATCTTTAAGATAGCAAATCGTGTAAAAAATAATGTTTATTCGCTATTTTGCATAGGAATTGCTGTTATGCTTGGATTCTCATTTTTGATAAATGCATTTGGTATAACAGGAATAATCCCCATAAAAGGTATCGCCGTGCCATTTTTAAGCTATGGTGGAAGTGCTATTTTAGCATCTTGTGTGGCGATTGGAATGGTGCTTTCAATAAGCAAAACAATAAAATAAATTTATCTAGGAAATATTATGAAAGTTACACTTTTGCATTACACTCCCATTTATATTTGTTCTCACGCAATCAGGACTTGTTGGCAGAGTTTTTCTAAAGGCGATTGTGGTGGCGAAAAGGATTTGGAGCTAATCGATAGAGTGGGTAATAAATTTAAACACGCAAGCACTTTGGAACATTTATATTATAATTTTTACATTCAAGGGATTTCTAGGGCGTGTTTGCAAGAGTTAGCACGACATAGAATCGCCTCTCTAAGCGTAAAATCCACTCGCTACACACTAAAAGAGCTAAAGGGCGAAGAATCTTTTCTACCAATAAATGCGGAAAATATAAAAAGGGCTAAAAAATATGTAGTTTTAATGGGGGAATCTAGTGGAGATTCCATTGTGGAATCCAAAGTAGAATCCGCAGAATCTAGCATAGATTCCGCCACAAATCTAGCAGAATCTATAGAATCCAAAGCAGATTCCAAGCTAGATTCACAAATCGCTAAAGTAGATTCTGCCTCGATTCACGCACTAGAAAATTTACGATTGATTTTATTAGAAAATACCAGCTTAGATATTGCAAAATACGCTTTAATAGAATCCTATAAAACAGAATTGACTTGGAGTATAAATGCACGAAGTTTGCAAAATTTTCTAATGCTTCGTAGCTCTAAGAGTGCATTAAGAGAGATTCGACATTTGGCATTAAGCATATATGAGGCATTGCCAGAAGAGCATAAATTTATTTTTCTCCCATATATCAATGAAAAATAGCTAGATTAATCTAATCTTTTGCTAAAAATTCATTATAAGCATTGATAAATCGTTCATCATTGACTTGTCTAAAAAATGGCAATCCATATAAATTTAGCTTATGATTTATCCTAATATCTGGATTTTTGTATTTTAGGTATGCTAAAAATTCCTCTTTCCAAGAATCATTTCCCTCCAAATGCTTACCTTTTGCTTCAATAAAACATTCTATACTAAAAAAATCCTTATTTTTCTTTTTTCCAAAAAATATAAAATCTGGCTCAAATCCCACTAAATAGCTTTCTTTGTCTTTGCGGTCATCATATAGCTTGAATTCTTCAAATCCCTCATTTCTCACAACAAACCATTTTGAAAAAATATTATCAATTTCATTTTTTCTGCTATCTATAAAATTTAAAAAATCAATCTCTAATTGACTATCTTTTAATATGGTTTTATAATAAAGCCATTCGTAGTTTAAATCATCTTTGTGTTTAGTGGTAAATATGATTCTCTCTTTCATCTCAAATTCATATACTTTAAAATCGCTAATCTCATATTCTTGTTTCATTTTTTCCTTGATGGTTTTAAAACTCTCAAGTATGAATTTAGCAATTTCTAGTTTATTTTCTGTAGTAAATGATTGTTTTTTATGAAATAAAATAGATATTTTCCCTAAGTAGTTTTCAATAAAATCCTTCTTGCTAGAACAATTAAATATTTCTATATCATTAAAACTTATTTGTAGAATATTCATAGCCTTTAAAAAATATTGATTCTCAATAGAATTGATATTTTTAGCAACCAAATCATTACTATCTTTTTTGGATTCCTTAAAATCCTCTTCGTTTAGTAAAATATCTTTAGAAATCAATGGAATCTCAATCTTTCTAATTTCCGTTTTTACATCCTCTATATTTATTTTAAATTCTTTTTTTACTTGCTTATTATTTTTAGCATAGAATATTTTCTCATTTTTGATTTTTTCTTTTAGTGTTGGATTGGGCTTTAAGTGGATTTTTTCTTTAGTATCTTCTAGGAGCAATCCATACTCTCTTATAGATTTATTTAGGTCTTCTATAAAACTAACTTCATTTAAAGTGTGGTAAGTTAATCTTTCTAATATGCTTAATTCATTATTCAAATCATTGTCAAATTTTCTTTTATATCGTAATTCGTCATCAAATTCATTTATCAAAAAAGGGCAATATCTCGCACCCCGCCCTATTAATTGAGCTTCTTTTGTTGTATAACTTTTTTTTGAGCCTTTGCCTAAGCGAACTATATCAAATAGATTTAAAACATCCCAGCCTTCATTAAGCTTATCAACTGCAAAAATTATCCTTATAAGATTATCTCTATCCTCTAATGAGTTTAATAAAAGTTGGTTTTGCTCTACTTCTTTATCATCATTTGTATTTAAAATATATTCTTTCTTAAAATTATTTTTTAAAAATCTTGCCAATGTCCCAAACATTGCCTCTTTAAACTCTGTTTTATAAAAATCAAAATGTTGTTTTAATATCTCATTATTTTCAAAATTAATATTTTTATAAAAATCCTCTATAACAAACCCATCTATATTATCTAGGAAATCGATAAATTTACATTGATTTTCTTTTGAAGTGGCAATATTTTCGCTTTTAAATAAAATGACAGGCTTTAGCTTTTCACCTTTTTTATTTGCCACAAGCTCTCTATATAAACTCATAAGCAATGCTCCTAAAAATCTATCATTTAAGTCATCACTTTCATATTTAAAAAGAAGGATTCTCTTGGCATATCCATCTCCACAAAATTTTTTTAAATCATATTCATAGATTATTTTATCTTGGTATTTTTCTGCTACATTTTTATCCTTAGGTATAGTCGCACTAAATTCAAGTAGTAGATTTTCATCATTTGTATTAAAAGCTTTATTGATGATAGTCTCCCAATCATCAATATTTTCTTGTTCTGTTTTATTTAGCTTTTTAGTGTTTGAGTTTAGATGATGTGCTTCATCGGCTAGAAATACAAGCTTTTTGTTTTCCAAATCTTGCAGAGTTAAAGCATTTTCTCTCTCATATTTAAAAAGAGAAAATAAAGATTGAATAGTAGTAAAATATATATTTATAGCATTTTCCTTGCTTTCATCAAGATTATTAATTGTATTAATCTCTATATTTTCACTTTTTATTAATATATTTTCATTAAATAAATATTTATTAGAATATTTATTTACAAAATTTTCTTTTGTTTTCTCTAAAATTGAATGTGAATTAACGAAAAACACAAAATCCCTATATCCCCTTTTATAGCAATCCAGCATTAATGCCGCCATTACTACCGTTTTCCCACTACCAGTCGCCATATTAAACATTAGGTGATTTTTCTTAAATGTATCATTATTTGCCATATAGAATTTTAAGGCTTCTTGTTGATATTCCCTTAATTCCTTGCTTAGATTATCCCTAATATGGCTTGGAATCTCCATTTTATTAAATGTCTGTTTGCCGATTTCAATTAGAATATTTTCATATAGCTTACTCATTTTCGCCCCCATTTTCGGCATTCTTATAGAAAATATCATTTAGCTTTTTAGTCAATTCATCGATATTGTAATCCCCATCTTTAATGTCCCCATAGAGCACATAGTCCATATTAGAATCTAGTATTAAGTGCAATATTTTCTTTTTAGATTCTAACTCCAAGCTCTCAAACTCCCCATCTTTCAGCATTTCCCTTATATCCACGCGATAGTCTATAAACGCCTTAGTTTTTAGCTCATCATAGATTTTTGTAAGATTAGATTCATCATTTAGATTCTCTATCTTTTCCTTATATGCCACATTTAACGGCATTAGCTCCATATAGATAAAGGAATTTTTAGCGTAATATTTATCGTTTTTATCTAAATCCGGATTCTTAGGATTCCAACCAACCGCCTTGGAGATTCCCCCTTGTTCGCCATTTACTACTTTTTTAAGTCGCTCTTTTGTGATAGATTCTATATAGTCCATTTGCTCGATACCGATATAGCGGCGATTCATCTTGTGAGCGACGGCAAGTGTGGTGCCACTGCCGGCGAAAAAGTCCATAACAAGGTCGTTTTCTTGTGTGGAGATTTCGATTATTCTTTTTAGGAGTGCTTCTGGCTTTGGAGTGCTAAAAAGCTTGTCTTTTTGCGATAAATCGGGGAGTTTGCCTTTCGCTTCGTCAATAGACGCCCAAGTCTTATTTCCTTGCTCAAGGCTACACAACCCCAATTTATCATCAAAAATACTTCGCTCATTTTGAGAATCTAAAAATAGGGCTTTGATTTCATCTTTTGCATTTGCTGTATTCGATAGATTTATCCAAATTGTTTCAGGTATACTGCCGTCATGTTCATTCAAAAATAATTTTCTATAAAGATTGTTATTTATTACAATCAATTTATTTGCATTGTCTAATTCTTGCATTGTTTGTTGTGAAACAAGCCACTCTTTAGAATCTATGAAAACTCCGCTATTTGTAGTATAAGAATAAGCTCTACTTCCACCTTGCCCCCTTCTTCTCCACAATGCCAATTTTCTATATTTTCCACGCGAATCGTTATCTGGATTCTGATATTGCTCTAATGTTTGTTGCTCCAATTCAATTTTTGAAAATGCCAAGTTTTGTATACTTTTGGCGTAAACTAAAATATATTCACCTACCCTACTTAAAAATTTTGCCGAATTGTCTTTACCCCTTTTTCTGTGCCAAGTAATATTAGCCACAAAATTTTCCCGTCCAAAAATCTCATCGCATAGCACTTTTAAATATGCCTGTTCGTTGTCGTCGCATTGGATAAATATCACGCCGTCATCTCGTAAAAACTCCCTTGCTACTTCAAGGCGATTTTTCATAAACACAAGCCAAGTGGAGTGGGAAAATCTATCATTATAATTAAAGCTATCATTGCCCGTGTTATAAGGCGGGTCGATATAGATTAGCTTTACTTGCTTTGCGAATTTTTTCTTTATGGAGTGAAGTGCTAGGAGATTATTGCCCTTTATAAGCAAGTTTGGAGAATCTTTAAGGGCGGAAATTAGAGAATCTAAATCGCTAGAATCTGTATTTTTGGGGGTTTTGGAATCTTGGGAATCTGAATCTTTGGAATCTGCATTTTTGGAATCCACATTCGCAGAGTCTAAATTTAAAGAATCTTTAGAATCTGCGGAATCCGTGCTTTTAGAATCCGGATTCTTAGAATCTTTAAAATCCGGATTTTTGACATTTTTGGAATCTGTATTCTTGGAATCGTCCGCAGAATCTGCGGAATTTGTAGAATCTAAATCGTTAGAATCCGGATTCGCGAAATCTAAGCTTAAAGATTTCTCAAGATTAGATTCTAAGCCTTTAAGCCCCCCCCCCATACATACAGAATCTTTTAGTGAATCACCACTAACGGCGAAAGTAAAACTTTCGCTTCTCGGGGCGTCAGTCCCTGAATCTTTGGCAAGGAAACTTCGCTCCGCTTGTTTTGGGTGGTCAAGGGGGCGAAGCCTTTCGTCGCAAGGAGTAGTTTCGCCACTTCGCGAAGTCAAACTAATGAGTTCAAAATTACAAAGAACTTTCGGTTTAAAAAGCACATCGATTTCATCAAATGCAAGGACTTCGTTAAAGAAAATCTCATTTTGCTTTTGGCTATCCTTGCTCTGTCCTCCCTTCAAAACGCAATCTTTAAAGGCAAAGTTAAGCACCACTTCATAATTTGTTTTTAAAAATGCTTTGTTTTTATTGCCAAGTCCAATCTTACTTGAAAATGCACTATAGCTACCATTTAACATTTTAAAATCTAAAAAAGTTAAAAAATCGCTTTGTTTAAACAATAAAATATCATTAATTTTTATAAAAAATCTATTCTTAAATTCTTGTGAAAATTTACTTTCATTTAACAAATATTCTAATAATTCTTTATCGTATTTTTGTGCTAGATTCCGCACGAAAGATAATGTTTCAAATCGTTTTTTCAAGTCTTGCAATAGCTCATTTATCATAATAAACCCTTTTTATTTTTAAAGTCAATATTATAAATTTTATATTTTAAAATCTAGCTTTGATTATAAAGAGATGAAAGATTTAGATTTGGTGGAGCTGTGGAGAATTGAACTCCAGTCCGAAAACTAGCCTAACAAAGACCTCGACATACTTAAGAAGAAATGAAGCTAAATCTTTTGCATATTACACTTCAAAAATATGCAAGTGGCGATTTTGCACTTTGTTATTTTCTATTTTCGCCATTAGAAATAACGCATCTAACTTAGGTTTAAGAATAAATGTTTAGTTAGAATCACAAAAATCCCGCTCCAAAAGCGTTGTTAAACCTACGCTGCTCTCGCGTAGGCTGGAGCTAGTTTATTATTGTTTGCGTTTAAATTTATTTGATGATTTTACAGTGTCAATCAAACTGGTATGCAATCTCTGCTATCTAAATCCTCGTCGAACGCCAAATCAGCCCCAAAACTTTTAATAAACATTAAAAAATGATTAAAAGTTTGCCATTCTACACTCTTAAAATAGTTTTTGTCAAGAATCTAATTTATTAATTTTTATGTATAATCCAAGCCTAAAATTAAAAGATATTAATTTATGAAAGAAAAACAATGAAAGAAAAATTTTTTTTAATGAATATAAACTGCGTAATTTGTGGCGAAAAAATAAAAAATAAATTAGAAAAATTAGATTCTGTGAAGTATGTAAATATTGATATAAATAATAATATATTAGAAATAGACACAGATAATATCCATCTTGTAGAAAATACAATAAAATCAATAGAGCCAAATGTAAGATTCCAAAAAAATAAGCCAATTGAAGAAGAATTTAACACTAAAAAGAACTTCATATTATTAGGAAGCCTTATAGTGGCATTTTTTCTTAGCCTTATTACCATTCACTTTAATGAGAATCAAATATTTACAAATATTGCCATAGTCGTTTTAGTCGCTATTTATCTAATATCTGGAAAAGATATTTTTATAAATGCTTTTAGGAATGTTAAAACATTAAATTTCTTTGATGAAAATTCATTAATGTTTATTGCTACTTTAGCGGCATTTGCCATAGGTGCGTATGAAGAAGCTGTGGCTGTTATGCTCTTTTTTAGAACTGGAGAATTTTTACAAGATTTGGCAGTGCATAATTCTAAACATTCAATAAAGGCATTGCTTGAGATTGCACCAAATATAGCACATTTAAAGCAAGATTCTAATATCTTAGATATTTCACCACAGGAATTAAAAATCAATGATATTGTTTTAGTAAAGCCCGGAGAAAAGATACCAATTGATGGCATTGTGATAAATGGCGAAAGCAGTGTTGATACAAAAGCACTTACAGGAGAGCCTATACCAAAGATAGCAAAAAAAGATTCTAAGGTTTTAGGCGGAACATTGAATCTAAATGGTATTTTAGAAGTCAAAACAACAAAATTATATAACGATTCTAGTGTATCAAAGATAATAGATTTAGTCCAAAATGCAAGTATGAATAAAGCAAAAACAGAGAGTTTCATTACGCAATTTGCTAGAATCTACACTCCTATAGTATTTTGCATAGCTTTAATTATTGCGATTTTACCACCATTATTTGGAATGGGTGATTTTCAAATGTGGATTTATCGCTCTTTGGTAGTTCTAATGGTAAGTTGTCCTTGTGCACTTGTGATTAGCGTTCCATTGGCTTATTTTGGCGGTATTGGAAGCGCATCTAAAAATTCTATTTTAATTAAAGGTGCAAATTATCTAGAGGCTTTAAGTAATGTTACAAATATAGCATTTGATAAAACAGGGACACTTACAAAAGGTGTTTTTAAAATAACGCAAATAATCCCATCAAATGGATTTAGCAAAGATGATGTTTTACAATATGCTTTTTGTGCTGAAAATTTCTCAAACCACCCTATTGCATTAGCCATAAAAGAAGAATATAAAAATACGCTAAATAATAATCACAAATGCCATAATACAAAATTCGAGCAAATAAGTGGATTAGGTATAAAAGCGACTTGTAATTATCAAAATATATTAGTTGGAAATGATAAAATCCTACACATACACAATATAAAGCACGATACTTGCAATATCAATGGAACTGTCGCACATATAGCTATAGGCGATACTTATGCAGGATATATTTTAATAGCTGATGAGTTGAAAGATGACACAAAGGAAGCAATAGAGAATTTACGAAAATTAGGAGTAGAAAAAATCGCTATGCTAACAGGAGATAATGAATTTGCTTCAAAAGAAATAGCCACAGAATTAGGGTTTGATGAGGTGAGATATAATCTTTTGCCAGAAGAAAAAGCACAGATTTTTAGTGAATTTAAACATAATGCAAAAGGTAAAAGTATTTTTGTTGGAGATGGTATAAATGATGCTCCAAGTATAGCAATGGCAGATGTGGGCGTTAGTATGGGTAGTCTTGGTAGTGATGTAAGCAAAGAGAGTGCAGATGTTTTAATCATCAATGATAAGATTTCAAGTTTAGTAAAAGTGATTCAAATCGCAAAGAAAACAAAAATAATAATCTGGCAGAATATCGCATTTGCACTTGGTGTAAAAGTATTGTTTATCATACTTGGATTATTTGGCGTAGCTACGATGTGGGAAGCGGTATTTGGCGATGTTGGTGTAGCACTTTTAGCATTACTAAACTCAATGAGAATCTTAAAAGTTTAAAATCTCAATAATCTTATAGATTGCATTTTAATATAGAATCTTAAGTTTAGATTCCAAAGCACGAGTAAGGGAGAGTTTATCGATATTATCTAGCCCTATGCCTATTGGCACAACTTGTGCGATTTTAGAAAACCTTAGATTTAAGTCTTTTAGTTTATCCTCTATAAAATCATCGCATCACTCGCAAATGTCGGGTAGAAATTTACTTTTTACGATGTGTAGAAACAAATCCTTAAAATATTAAATCTCATAAATCTTGCAATTAGAGTTTTGCAATCTTAAGAATCTAAAGGATTGAATATTTAATTAAATTCCTATTTTGCAGTTATATAAATATAAGAATTAGATTTAGCTTATTTTAATCTCACATAATGGGAATCTAGAATCTTATAAAATTCTTACAATTCTTACGAATCCTTAGAATCTAAGATTTTATAGATTTGGATAAGCCACTCTAGCTTAGGACTCTTTTACAAAATTATAGAATTTTGAATTATAATAGCTTGATTGGCAATTAATAACTGCCCCAATTATTAGGAAATCATATCTTTAGCAAGTTTCCTGCTATAGTAATTCTAAATCTCCTTTTATTTAAGGTTGTTTGGATTTATGTAGCTTCCACTGCTGAAATTATATAAAAAATTTATTTTCATTATTTCTTTTTTTATTACTATTCTATAAACTTTTTTATAAACCAATATTATATTTTTTATTCTCATTATTTATAAAGCTAGGTTTTAATTATTTAGCATTCTATAGCCATCACAGCCGGATTGACTTCCTAAATCACAGGCTTTGCCATAAAATTCTTTTGCTTTTAAAAAATCTTGTTTGATAGCTTCTCCTTTATGAAACATAAGTCCAAGATTATCACAACCACTCGCATTTCCATCATCACAGGCTATTTCAAAAAGCACAACTGCCTTAAAGTAATTTTGTTTAACTCCTTGTCCTTTGTAAAACATCATCCCAAGATTATAACAACCACTTGTAAATCCGCCATCACAGGCTTTTTGATATAATTCAAGTGCCTTAAAATAATTCTGTTCAACTCCTTCATATATGCCACTAAGTTCAAAGCAACCTAAGGCATAACCACCATCACAAGCTTTTTCAAAATATTTAATTGCTTTAAAATAATCTTGTTTAACTCCTTTTCCGCTGTAATACATACGACTATATGTATACCCAAGTTCAAAACAACCAGCTACTTCCTTACTATCACAGGATATTTGAAAATATTCAATTGCTTTTAAATAATCTTGTTTAATGCCTAGTCCATATGCATACATAAAACCAAGTTCAGTGCATGCCTGTATAATTTTACCATCACAAGCTTTGTTATAATACTCAACTGCTTTTTGATAATCACCTTTTAGAAACATTTCAAATCCTAAAGTAAAATCATCTCCCCACGATAAAATCACTAATCCTAATAACATTACTAGTTTTTTCATCGTCAACCCCTGTTTTTAGAAATCACAATTTTACATTAACTACAAAAGCTATTCCTCTCCATAGCTAAAATGAACCTTTGTTTCTACGCCTAGATTCTCACGGATATTAATATAACTTGGTGAAAAATATAAAAATAATGCAAAGTCGTCATATCCACTTCCCTGCCGAACTTTCACATTAAAATCCCCCGGAATGCTCGATTGCAATGCTAGTGTTTGCACTCCATAGACGATATTTCCAATTGAATAAATGCTAATATTTTCTGGCAAAATAAGATTATTTTCTAGCACTTTTAGATTACTTGGGTGGGCAGTGTTGATATACCAATCTTGCGTTTGAGACTTTGGAAAGCGGCTATTTGGCGAAAGAACGCTTTCAAAATCCACGACCTTACACACTGGTGATTTACAAAAAAACTCATATTGGATTTTTGGATTTGCCACTAGAGCGGTGTTTTTATTTGCATTTTCTACAAGTGAGATTCTCCCACGCATTAGGGCGATACGCCAATCACTCCTAATCTTTGGCTTTATAAAATACACAGGATATTTTTCATTCTCATTATAAAACTCGATTCTAAAATAAGTATCATTTAGATTGATAATATTTGAATGAAAAACATCAAGTGGCGTTAGATTTCTATCTTTTATCCCAGAGCTTGAGAGACGACGAACCACCCTAGACTGCGAGTTTTCCACGAAAGTATCTTTTGGTATTATGGAATCTGGAATATTCTCACTAATAAGCAAAAAATTATTTTTATTATCTTCTAGCTTTAGGCTAATATCCCTAGCAAAGCAGTCTTTAGTAAAATTCCGCAAAAGCTCATTTTTATCATTTATCGCATTTATGCTAAGCCTAGCAGTGGGGAGAAAGGGAATCGCTGGGATAAAAGTGTGCTGATTGTAATAGAGCTGTTTGCCGATATTTTCATAATCAATAAAAAACGAATATGGCAGAATCTCCACTCGCTTTTTAATAATAATTGGCTTTTGGCAAGGGATTTTGCCGACATTTGCGATATTAATATCTCTTGGAATCTCACTTAGACATTTTCCAGACATTCTATCATCACTATCTAATCTATGCCCTAAGATAATCTCTAGCTCACCACTTGCCACATCTAAAAAATCTATATTAATGTTATTTTGTATATATCTACCATTTTTAAACACAAAACTACCATTTATACTTTCCCCTATTGGGTTACAAAGACCATTATCACGATTAAATCTAATAGAAAGTGGCAATAAAACATCACTAAAACCCTCATCAATCTCACCATTTATCGTTCTAGCTGTCGCATTTGCATTAATATTTATAGGATATGTTTGCGACTTTAAAATCAAATCAACATTATTTTGCGTTGAGAGTTGAGATATATTTGACGATGGAATCCCTTGTGTATTTAGACTAAATATAGAATCTTGGGCAGTTTTTATTGTTAGGTTTATATCAAAATCATTTGGCACAACAGTTATAGGCTGAGTTGTTTGCGATACTATTGTATTATTTTGCATAAAATGACAAGAAACATAAGCTTTATTAAATGATGAAGAATAAGCAAAATTATAATTTAGCACATAACTAAATCCATTACCGCTAAGCTTTGAAACACTTTTTCTGCCAAATGTATCGATAAATTCACAATATTTTGAATTAATATTTTGTGGATAGGTAATCCTACCATTGGCATCTAATGCATAAAATAAAACATTGATTTTACCATTTTGACCACTTACTTTAGTGTAGATTCTATTATTATAATTTTTTAGTATCTCAACTAAACAAGCAATCTTTGTATAATCGCTACCATTGCATAATTTTTCTGCTTCTTTAAAAACAGGAAATTCTACGATTAATGGTGCTTGAGTAATCTTATCTTGTGCATTCAAAAGATAAAAAAATGTAAAGATTAAGAGTATTTTTTTCATAATTTTCCCCAAAAATTTTCCCTAATTATAGAATCTTCAAACCTCATATTGCAAGATTCTAGCAAATCCGCTTTGTTTTGTATCTATCAACTTAAATGGCACTTCAAATGCCCTATTTTGTGCGATATGGCGGAGGGTTAGACCACGATAATGCTTGGAAAAATGTGTGCTTTTCCTACTATTTTCCTTGCCATTTTCCTTGCCATTTTTAAAAAACTCAATTTTAGTGTGTGGGAAAGTAAGCTTATAGGCTTTTGTGTAAAATTCCGCCCTTAAATCTAGGACTTCGCTAGACTTAAGGAGAGAATCTAAATGCGTTTTAAAATCTTTATAAATCGCTACAATATCGATATTTGCGAACTTTTCGCCCTGCTTTAGCTTATAATATGGAATCTTATCGCCCCCTAAAATCGCCCCAAAAAGATTGCTAAAAATAACCACATTTTTACGCAAAAACTCCACGCTTGTTGTATCTAGCGAGGCTACATCAAGTGCCTTAAACGCCACGCCGCTATAAAGAAAAATAGATTCTATGGTATTAGCGGAATCTAGATTGCTACAGGCATTTAGCGTATCTATGCCAATTTTGCCGACTAACTTTTTAGCGCCAAAAATCCGTGCAACTTCGCTACTTGGAGATTTACGCAAGACTTCCAAATAAGATTCCAAAATCCGCATACGATTTGTGCGTAAATCCTCCCCAAAAAGCAAGGAATCTAAAAAGCCAAATTTGGGATTTGAGCTCCCCTTGTAGATAAAATTCTTATCCTCGCTTGGGCTAAATAAAATCTTTAAATCTTTCATTTAGAGCCTATATTTAAAGCTTGTTTGGGGGCGGGATTTGGCGTTATTTTTTTCGCTAGATTCTACGCTAATTTTTATGCTAGATTCTGTGCGATTTGCACTGGATTTCACGCCGTTTTTTATGCGGTTTATGCCGACTTTCACGCTAGATTCCACGCTATTTTTGATGCCAATCACGCTATTTTTCACACCAAGATAATATAAACCTGCTGTGGTCCGTGCACTCCAAAGACGGTTTGAAGCTCAATGTCCGCAGTTCGGCTTGGTCCAGCGATTAATATTAGATTGCTAGGGAGTTTCTCGCTAGATTCCACGGATTTGGCAGATTCCCCAGATTCCCCAGATTCCACGGATTTCGCAGATTCCCCAGATTCTGCTGATTTAACGCCACCGCGAAGTAGCTCCAATCCCTCCGGGAGCGATTTAACGATATTTTTCCGCTCCAAAATCACAATGCAATTTTTTGTAATTAGCGAAGCCAAGCGCGGGTGTTTTGGCGAAGACGCAAGTCCAAAAATCCCCACATCAGCGATACCGCATTTCGCATACACTATCGAAGTATCCACGCCAAAAAGCTCATCTCTGGCATTATCCACGCTTTTTTCATATGGCTTGATATTAAAGCCGCTCAATGCCGAAAAGTCTAATTCGCTTAATTCCAAGTTATAAATCACATTTTTTGCCTCAATTTCTTTTAGAATCTCGCCGATTTTTGCCACAATCGCTTTGGAATCTGCACTAGATTCCACGATAATCGCCTTATTTGCACTCTGCATAGCGACATAATCGCCCTCTAAATTCCCAGAATCTTTGATTAGATTCTTGTAATCTTTTTTCACGCCTCTTAATTTATTTTGTTTCAGTGCGTTTTTCGCACTTAGTAAAATGGCTTCTTTACTCATAAATCACCCCTTTAAGATTTTTTACCTTAGAGTGCAAACTCGCATCTAGGGCTGGATAGCTCCTACAGCTTAGCCACTGCTTTAGCCCCGGGATAATCCCGCCAAAGGCTTTCCCAAGCCCTCCAAAAATCCGCACTTGCGTAATTAGCAATCGCCACTTAAAGCCACTGGTCGCAAAGCTAGTGAAAACCGCAAAGCTATTTTTTTCTAGCGAACTTCTATGCGTCTCTTTATAGCCCACAACGCCCCCTCTGCCCTCTCCAGCCTTCTCACTTCGCAAATCTCTAATTAAACTAGCAAGTGGAATCTTAACTGGGCAAACCTCGCTACATCGCTCACAAAGGGAGCAGAAGTTTAGCATTGGGGCACAGTTATTTAGCCCAAAAATCTGTGGCGATATGACCTCGCCGATTGGTCCCGGGTAGGTCGATAGATAGGAGTGTCCGCCGATTTTATCATACACTGGGCAGTGATTTAGACAAGTGCCACAGCGGATACAGCTCAAAGCTCGATAATAGTGGCTATCAGCTAGAATCTTGGAGCGATTATTATCAAGCAAGATTATATGCACTTCTTTTGGTCCATCTAACTCGCCCTCTTGGCGTGGGGAGGCGATGATATTATTATAGCAGCTGATATTTGCCCCAGTGGCACTTGGCACAAGGAGCAAGTCTAAAATACTCGCATCTTCAAAGCTCTCCACAATCTTCTCAATCCCGCAAATTGCGATATGTATATCACACGCAGTCGTGCTCATACGCCCATTGCCCTCATTTTCAATAAGCCATATCGCGCCCTCATTTGCGATAGCAAAATTCACGCCAGAAAGACCTATTCTAAAATCCTTAAATTCCTTTCTTAAGTGCGTCCTTGCGATGTTATTTAGCTTTTCTGGCTCACTTTCAAGCGGTGCATTTAGCTTATCTTTAAAGATTTCGCCAATCTCATAGCGATTTTTATGAATGGCGGGAGCTACGATATGCACTGGTGGCTCATCGATTAGCTGGATTATAAGCTCACCTAAGTCCGTCTCAATGGCGTTTATACCATTATCTTTCAAATAATGATTTAGCCCAATCTCCTCGCTTGCCATTGATTTCCCTTTTAAAATCACATTGGCATTATTTTTTTGCATAAGCGAGAGAATGATTTCATTCGCCTCTTTAGAATCTTTCGCCCAATGGACTTTAAAGCCATTTTTAGTAGCGTTTCGCTCGAAGTTTTCTAGCAAAGTTGGCAGGTTCGCCAAAGCATTTTGCTTGACTTTTCGCCCTAGCTCACGCAACTCCTCCCAGTTTGTATAGCGATTGGCAATGGTATTTTTTCGATTTTTCTTTAAGATTCCCATTGCAGATTTTAAGTTCTTCCGCATTTGCTTATCGTTTAATTTATTATGGACAATTTCCTCGTATTGCTCTCCGGAATGAAAATTTTGTGAATGATTTTCGCTCATAATGTCCCCCTTATAGATTTATGCGCTGGGCGATGAAGTCGTATAAATGCACGCTTTTTACCCCAGCCCCGCTCTTTTCCATTGCCCCAGTGATATTCATCAAGCACCCCGCATCACCAGACACGAGATAATCAACGCCCCTACTTTTAATATCTGCAATTTTCTCTTCCACCATCGCTTTTGAAATCTCCGGCTCTTTTATGGAGAATGTCCCGCCGAATCCACAACATTCCTCTTCCCTCTCTAGCTCCACTAATTCCACATTATTTAATTGGCGGATTAATGCTTTTGAAGATTCTATACTTTTTGCGACCCGCAAAGCATGGCAGTTTGAATGCCAAGTAACCTTGACCTTTTCGCCCTTATCCTCGTATTTTACTTTTAATTCTTTTAGTAAAAAGTCGCTTAGCTCATAAATTCTAGAGCAGAACTCTTTTACCACACTATAATCCCCGTCATCGGCGAAAAGCTCCAAATAATCGACCTTCATCACCCCAGCACATGAGCCAGATGGCACGATTATGGGATATGGTTTGTCAAATAATGCGATATTATGCATTGCGATTTTTTTCGTGTATTCGTAGAATCCAGAATTATAACTCGGCTGACCGCAACAAGTTTGGTCTTTTTTGAAAATTACCTCAACGCCTTGCTGTTGTAGTAATTTGATTGCATTTAAACAAGTATTAGAATACGCTATTCCCCCAAGACAAGTAGCAAAAAAATACGCTTTCATCTCTTTCTATCTCCTCCTTTAAAGTTGAATGCGTTTAAATTTTATCGTAAAAAGTTAAAAGTTTATGCCACAATGTTGTATAGTTGGATTAAAAATTCAGCAAAATTACTGCAAAAATAACTACAACAATTCCCAAAATGCTAATGGCATTTAATTTTTCGTTATAAAGCAAATATCCGCCAATGCAAGTGCCTAATATCCCAACCGCTCCCCAAGTAGAATAAGCCACGCTTAAAGGAAAATATTCCAATGTAAAAGATAGTAAAATAAATGCTACAATGACTAAGAAAACCGCACCAAAACCGAATATTTTATGTTTAAAACCATTAGATTTTTTTAATAATAAATTAGCACATATATCAAGAAAAGCGGAAGCGATAATAATCAATAAATATACACTCATTTTTCTTTTGCCTCACCGATATTAATTAATACAATCCCTGTAATAGCAAGTATTATCCCTATAGCTTGTTTAGTTGTTACAATCTCATCAAATATAAATAATGACATTAAAACAATCAAACTAGAGCCTAAAACCTCCCATATGGCATAGGCTATACCTACTTTAATCTTTGTAAGTGCTAGTGCTAATAGATAATATGAAAGTGTTATAAAAACTACCATAAAAATGTAGCCAAATAATCTACCATCTCCAACTTTCAAGAATCCAGCTGAAACTACTTCTGTAATAATTGCTAGTAGTAGAAAAAACCAAGCAAGAATCTTTTTTCGTTCAACATTATTCATAATTATCCTTATATGCAAAAAAAATTAATCTTTGCTAATTATAATATCCTCTATAATATCGCCCTGCTCTATTTTATCAAGCACTTCAAAACTTTTTTCGTCATTTCTTTGGATTCCGCCAAATACGGTATGCACTCCATCTAGATGTGGACAAGGCACAAAACATATAAAAAATTGGCTTCCGCCTGTATCTTTTCCTGCATGTGCCATACTTAAAGCCCCTTTTATATGTAGTTTTGGATTGTTTTCCACTTCGCATTTGATTCTATATCCCGGACCACCCATACCAGCTAACTTTGGATTACTTTTACTAAAAGGACAACCGCCCTGTGCCATAAATCCTTTTATCACTCTATGAAATGTTAAACCTTTATAGAATCCGCTATTTGCCAAAACAACAAAATTAGTAACCGCCTGTGGTGCTGAATCTCCATAAAGCTTTAGCTTGATTTTGCCTTTAGAAGTGCATATAGTTGCATATTTGCTATTTTCTAATAATGTTTCATCTATATCAAATATTTTTAAATCTTCCATTTATATTTCCTTATCATAATTAATTTGATTGCAATTTTACCGATATTTTTGTGAAGTTTTAGATATTTGGAGTAATCGTTTGTTCTTAAAAATAATATTATGTATTCTTTTAAGCACTTTTATCTACTCAAAAGAATATATGATAATAGATAAAAATGATTGGATTGCAGGTGCTATAAAACTTGATATAAATTTCGCCAATGGTGCATTTGGAAGTAAATTTGGAATCTTTTTAGATGATAATACGATAATTACAAGCTCCGCTATAACAAATATAGGATTCCCAAGTGATATAAATGTAAAAATAAAAGATAGCAAAGTTGATTTAATAATCTGCATTGCAAAAGCAAGATTAGTGGTAAGTGATGAAAATACTGCTTTGGCGATGTTAAAAATCACTCATTATACAGATGATTATTGTAATTATTCTAATAAAAAGCTATATCACCAAGAATTAATAAATAATCAAAAAATAAATTTCCGCAACAATTATAAATCTAAGGAAATAGAAACGATAAGCGACAATAGTCCGTTTTTAATACAAAACTACAAAAAAACAATTATTTATGAGCAAGGATTCCCATACTTTGATAAAAATGGAAGATTTATCGGCATATCAAGCAATAATAATATAATAAATATAGATAGTATAAATAAATTTATGCAACGATTTAGGTATTTCAAACTACAAGATTAAGATTCTCTAAAACATTGATATTAATAATATATAAAAGTAAGTGTTAAAGTGGAAATTTGGAATTTTTATTTTAGAATACAAACTTAGAAATTTTATTAAAAAGGTATTAGGATTTGAATATTTTATTTTTTGGGACGCCATTATTTGCAAGGATAATTCTAGAATCTTTGATTAATGATGATTATTTTAAGATAATTGGGCTTGTAACACAAATAGATAAACCATTTGGCAGAAAGATGGAGCTAAAAGCACCACAAACAAAGGAATTCTTGCAATCTATTAAAAGCAATATTCCAATCTATCAGCCAAAAAATCTTAATGATTTAAGATTTATATATGATTTAAAACCAGATATTATTTTGGTCGTAGCTTACGGGAAAATCATACCAAAAGAAATTATTAATAATTTTTATTGTATTAATATTCATGGCTCTATTTTGCCAAAAAGTCGCGGAGCTAGTCCTATACAAGATATGATTTTAAAAAATCAAAATCTTATTGGAACAAGTATTATAAAAATGAGTGAAAACCTTGATAGTGGCGATATACTAGGAATAAGATATATGATAAATAAACAATTAGATATTGAATATACAACCAAGATTCTAGCCCAAAATAGTGCAAAATTAATTATAAAAATACTAAAGATTCTAGATTCTATAAAGCCTTTACCACAAATACATGTAGATTCTAGTTATTGCAAAAAAATTGAAAAAATTGATGGGTTAGTTATGTTTGATAATGCAAATAAGATTTATTTAAAATATTTAGCATATAAAATTTGGCCAAATATATATCTAAAAAATGGCACAAAGCTTTTTGATATTAAGATAAATGATATAGATTCTAAGAATAAAGAAGGGGAGATTCTAGCTATCAATAAAGATTCTATTATCATTGGTTGCAAAAAAGGAAGTTTAAGCATTAAAATATTGCAAGATGTAGGGAAAAATAAGGTTGATTCTGTATCGTATCTAAGAGGAAAAAGATTAAAAATAGGTAGTTTGCTTATAGATTAATAATATGAAAATAGTAACATTTAAAACACTACCATCAACACAACAATATTTAATAACATTAATTAAGGATAATAAAATAAAGCAACCTACTTGCATTGTAGCAAATAAGCAAGATTCTGGTATCGGCTCAAGGGGCAATAAATGGGTAGAAGTTGAAAAGGGTTTGTATTTTTCATTTTGTATGCCTTTAATTAGCCTACCAAATGATTTAAAATTAGAATCTATGTCGATTTTTTTTGGATTTATTTTTAAGCAGAATCTAGCAAATATCGGCTCTAAAGTCTGGCTAAAATATCCTAATGATTTATATGTAGAGCAGAATAAGATTGGTGGGATAATCTGCAATATAGTAAATGGCTTTGTTGTTTGTGGCATTGGTTTAAACATAGAATCTAAAAACTTCGCCACTATTGATAATGGACTTATTGTGGATTATGATGATTTTTTAGAAACATATTTTAGCAGTATAGATAATTATAGTTGGAATAAGGTTTTTACCAAATATAGCCAAGAATTTCATCAAAATGAGCGGTTTTCTTTTCATTATAAAAATAAGATTCTATCCTTTAAAAATGCTAAATTACTCCCAGACGGTGCGATAAAAATCAATAATGATATTATCTATTCTATAAGATAAATGATAATCGAATAAAAGTAAAATTAAACTATTTTTTATAATATAGTAAGATTTAATTTATATAAAAAAAGTTACAATACCTAATCTAGTTTTAGAGAGTTAAACTAAGATTTAGGAAGTTAGAGCTTTTCACAAATAAATATTTCAAAATAACAATTATTAAGGGCTAATATAATGAATAAGTGCGAGATAATAACCATTGCAAACCAAAAAGGCGGTGTAGGTAAAACTACTACAGCAGTGAATTTATCTGCTTCGTTAGCATATAAAGGTAAAAAAGTATTATTGATTGATGCTGACCCGCAGTCAAATGCAACTACAAGCTTAGGTATTTATAGAAATGATGTGGAATTTTATCTTTATCATGTTCTTACTGATTCTAAGAAATTATCTCAAATTATTAAAAAAACTGATACTAAGAATCTATTTTTAGCACCTTCAAATATTGGATTAGTTGGTTTTGAAAAAGAATTTTATAATAAAAGAACTCAAGGTAGGGAATTAATATTAAAGAAAAAAATAGCCGAAGTAACCGAAGATTATGATTTTATTATATTAGATTCTCCTCCAGCATTAGGACCACTTACAATGAATGCTTTGAGTGCATCAGATTCTGTTTTAATACCAATACAATGTGAATTTTTTGCATTAGAGGGTTTAGCACAGCTACTAAGCACGATTAAAATGCTAAAAGAGCAAATCAACCCAAATCTAAGCATTAAAGGTTTTTTACCTACAATGTATGCATCTCAAAATAATCTTGCAAAACAAGTTATTTATGATTTATCGCAACATTTTGATAAATATATGTTTAAGGATATTAATTCTCAAAATTTAACCATTCCAAGAAGTGTGAAATTAGCGGAATCTCCTAGTTTTGGTAAGCCAATACTGCTTTATGATATGCGTTCAAATGGAAGTATTGCCTATCAAAATCTAGCTGAAGCAATATTGCAAGGAGTATAATGGCAAAGAAAAAAGCACTTGGTCGCGGATTAAGTGCATTAATCGGTGAAGTAGAACAAGCTTATGAGAATAATTTAAACGATAATTCTGCTTTGGTTGTTGAGATTGATATTGATTTAATAAAACCAAATCCATTGCAACCAAGAAAAACATTTAACGAATCTTCTTTGATTGAGCTGTCAAATTCAATCAAAGAGCACGGGATTCTGCAACCCATATTAATATATGAAGATAATAATGAATATTTTTTAATAGCAGGTGAAAGAAGATTAAAAGCTTCTAAAATCGCCAATCTTCAAACGATTAGAGCTATTGTTGTAGATATTAAATTAGAAAAACTTAGAGAATTAGCCTTAATAGAAAATATACAAAGAGAGGATTTGAATCCTATCGATTTGGCACTTTCCTATGACGCGTTGATAAAAGATTATAATATTACGCAAGATGAGCTTGCATCAAAGCTACAAAAAAGTAGAACGCAAATTACAAATACACTTGCTTTATTGCGTTTGCCAAAAGACGCACAAAAGCTATTAATCGAAGGTAGAATCTCACAAGGACATGCAAAGGTTTTAGTAAATCTTAGTAATGATGATTTCACTTTGGCGTTAAACTCGATAATTGGTCAAAAGCTTTCAGTAAGGGAAACGGAAAATTTAGTTAAGAATATTAAGACTGCTCCTAAAAATCATAATAAAAAGCAAATCATTGAATTTAAAGATGATTTATCAAAGCTATCAAATATATTCCAATCTATTGATATTGATACAAAAATTAGTAATAATTCATTAATTTTAAAATTTAAAACTAAGGAAAAAGTAAATAGGTTAATAAAAATTTTAAGTAATTTGAATAATTTATAACAAAAAATAATAACTAATTTGTTAATATTATGTCATTTATTTTAAATAACTAAAGTTAGCTACTTTGCTAAAGAGGAGAGGTAATGGGTATAAGTTTAAATCCGGAGTTAATGTTACTTGTATTTTTCTTATTCATTCTATGTATGATTCTATTGAATAAATGGCTTTATAAGCCAATTTTAGAATTTATGGATTCTAGAGATAATATGATTAAAAATGATTTAGAGAATGCAAGTAGCAATGATAGTGAGATAGAAGAAATACAAACTAAGATTAACAATATCTTAGAAAATGCCAAAAAGGAAGCAACTTCATTAAGAGAAAGGGCATACGAACAGGCAAAATTAAACTATGACAAAAATATTCAAGAAATAAAAAATTCTAATGAAAAAGATTTAGCAAACTTTATGGAATCTATCAAAAAAGAGAAAGAAGAGCTAAAAAAATCACTTCTTACTAAAATGCCAGATTTTAAGAAAAGTTTAAATGCAAAATTAAAAGAAATGTAATTTAAGGAGAGGTATGTAATGCATAAAATATTATTTATATTATTGCCAGTATTTGCATTTGCAGCAGATGTTGATATAGCAAATAGTGATATTATAGAGCGAACAATAAATTTTGCTATATTTGTTGCAATTCTTTGGTATTTACTAGCAAATAGAATAAAATCTGCCCTAAAGGCAAGACAAGATGGAATCTCTAGTCAATTGAATGCAGTCCAAGATAAATTAGCTCAATCTAAAGCCAAAAAAGAAGATATGTTAAAATCCCTAGAACAATCCAAACAAAAAGCAGAAGAAATAGTAGCTAATGCTAAAAAAGAGGCTTTTATTATTACCCAAAATATAGAAGAACAATGCAAAAATGATATTGAGATTCTAAATAAAAATCATCAAGAATTGCTAAGTTTTGAACAAAAACGAATGAAAAAAGCTGTTATTGATGATATTTTAGATGAGCTTTTAATCAAAAATGATGTAAAGCTTGATAAAAACGATTACATAGATATACTTTTAAAAAGGGTTGCATAATGAATTCGCTAGTATCAAAAAAATATACAAAAGCATTAGTATCAGCGATAGGCATAAAAGGGGCTTCTAAAGCATTAGATACTTTATATTTAATATCTAATTGTTTTAGTGATGCCAAATTTAGTGCTATTGTTAATTCTCCAACAGTATCAAAATCTAAAAAAGAATCTTTGATTTTATCAGTTGTTGAAATAAAAGATAAAAAAATAATAAACTTCATAAAAATTCTCAATCAAAAAAATAGATTGAGCGAGATTCCGCTAATATGTGATGAATTAAAAAGATATATTAACTCTAGTAATAATGAATATGAACTTATAGTTTATTCATCATTTAAGTTGGATTCTAAAGACTTAGAGCATATCAAAAAAGAGATGGGTAAAAGACTAGGAGTATCATTATATGCTACAGAAAAACCAATGGATACGGAGGGGGTAAGATTGTTTGTAGATGGTATTAGTGTTGAAACTTCATTTTTAAAAAATGGATTTTCTAATAGTTTAAGAAATTATATTTTAAAAGCATTTTAAATTTAAGAAGGAGTAAAAATGTCAAATAAGATTCAAGTAGATGAAATAAGCTCAATCATAAAGCAAAGAATAGATGATTTTGAGTTAAAAATTGATATAGATGAAGTTGGGACAGTTATTAGCTATGCTGATGGTGTTGCTAGAGTCTATGGATTAAAAAATGTTATGTATTATGAAATGGTAGAATTTGACACTGGAGATAAAGGATTAGCCTTAAATCTCGAAGATAATAGCGTAGGTGTTGTTATACTTGGAATTGGAAAGGATATAAAAGAGGGAGTTTCTGTTAAAAGACTTGGAACTCTTATGAGTGTGCCTGTTGGAGATGCTGTTGTAGGAAGAGTTGTAAATACTTTAGGTGAGCCAATAGATGGAAAAGGAAGTATTGAAGCAAAAGAACAAAGATTTATCGAGATAAAAGCACCCGGAATTATGGCTAGAAAGTCCGTTCATGAGCCACTACAAACAGGAATCAAAGCGATTGATGCACTTGTGCCAATTGGTAGAGGACAAAGAGAGCTTATAATAGGTGATAGACAAACAGGTAAAACAACTGTTGCGGTAGATACTATTATAAACCAAAAAGGACAAGATGTAATTTGTATATATGTAGCCATTGGACAAAAAGAATCCACAGTCGCGCAAGTAGTTAGAAAATTAGAAGAACACGGCGCGATGGAATACACAATAATAGTCAATGCTTCGGCTTCGGATTCTGCTACTATGCAGTTTTTAGCACCATATGCAGGTGTAACAATGGGTGAATATTTTAGAGATAATTCAAGACATGCATTAATTATTTATGATGATTTGAGTAAGCACGCTGTTTCATATCGAGAAATGTCATTAATCCTAAGAAGACCACCGGGTCGTGAAGCATTTCCCGGAGATGTATTTTATCTACATTCAAGACTACTAGAAAGAGCTGCGAAATTAAGTGATGAGCTAGGTGCTGGTTCGCTTACTGCTTTACCTATCATTGAAACACAAGCGGGCGATGTGGCAGCATATATCCCAACAAATGTTATATCAATTACAGATGGACAAATATTCCTAGAAACAGATTTATTCTATTCTGGTATAAGACCTGCAATAAATGTGGGCTTATCTGTATCAAGAGTTGGTGGAGCTGCACAAGTAAAGGCAATGAAACAAGTATCTGGGACTTTGCGATTAGACTTAGCACAATATAGGGAGTTACAAGCGTTTTCACAATTTGCATCAGATTTAGATGAAGGCAGTAGAAAACAGCTTGATAGAGGTCAAAGAATGGTAGAAATATTAAAACAACCTCCATATTCTCCACTATCTGTTGAGAGACAAATTGTTATTATTTTCGCAGGAGCAAGAGGCTATTTAGATAGTATCCCAGTTAATAAAATCACAAAGTTTGAATCTGACCTTTATCCTTTTATAGAGGCTAAATATCCTAAAATATTTGAGGTTTTAATCAGCAAAAAAACAATAGATTCTGATTTAGAAACATTATTAAAACAAGCTCTAGAAGAATTTAAAAATACTTTTTCAATATAAATAAGGTTGAAATATGGGGAATAGTTTAAAAGATATTAGAAAAGAAATCTCAAGTATAAAAAATATTCAAAAAACTACAAGGGCAATGAAACTTGTGGCAAATTCTAAGCTTAAAAAAGCAGTAGAAGCAGCCAAACGAAGTAAGATTTATTCTGCTAAGCTAAATGAAGTTTTTAATGAAATTATCCAAAAAACTTTATCGGGGAATATGTTTGAAAAAAATGATATTTTATTTGTAGATAAAACACGACAAGTAAAAATGGTGGATATTATTTTTGTAACTTCTGATAAGGGCTTATGTGGAGCTTTTAACTCAAATACCATCAAAGCAGTTGTCCATCTTATGAATGAATATAAAAATAATGGAATTAAGATTCGATTAAGAGGTATTGGTAAAACGGGGATTAGATATTTTCATTTTAATGAAATAGAGTTATACGACCAATCTACAACTTTATCATCGAATCCTAGTGATGAAGGTGCATCTGAATTTATTATGAAAGCTGTGAATGATTATATAAATGGCGTTACAGATAAAGTTATAATAGTTCATAATGGATTTAAAAATATGTTATCTCAAGAAATACAGATAACAGAGATTATGCCATTTTGTATAGATTTAGATAGTATCACAAAAGAAGTTCAAAATGATGGTGAAATGCTAATAGAGCCTACAGACAACGAAAAAATGATTCTAGAGGAATTAGCAAAACAATATATAAATTACAATATGTTTTATGCCTTGATAGATTCTCTAGCTGCAGAGCTTAGCTCAAGAATGCAAGCTATGGATACTGCTACTAAAAATGCATCTGAATTAGTAAAAGATTTAACAATTAAACTTAATAAATCTAGACAAGCAGCGATTACTACTGAATTGGTAGAAATAAATGCTGGTGTAGAAGCAATGAAATAAAAATAAATAGGAGTAAATAGATGAATACAAAAGGAATAATTTCGCAAATAATGGGTCCTGTCGTTGATATTGATTTTGATGGATATTTGCCAAAAATTTATGAAGCAATCGATGTTGATTATTCAATGAATGGGGAAAACAAAAAGCTAGTATTAGAAGTCGCTTCCCATTTAGGAGATAATAGAGTTAGAACAATTGCTATGGATATGACAGAAGGTCTTAAAAGAGGTCAGGAAGTTAAAGCAAGAGGTGCTATGATAGAAGTGCCTGTTGGCGAAGAAGTTTTAGGAAGAATCCTAAATGTTATCGGTGATGTTATAGATGAGGGTGCACCATTAAAAGGAAAAATAAAGCTACCTATACATCGTTCCGCTCCAGTGTTTGAAGACCAAAGCACAAAAACAGAAATGTTTGAAACAGGTATTAAGGTTGTAGATTTATTAGCCCCTTATTCAAAAGGTGGTAAAGTTGGATTATTTGGTGGTGCTGGGGTTGGCAAAACAGTTATTATTATGGAATTAATACACAATGTCGCCTATAAACATAGTGGATATTCAATCTTTGCTGGAGTTGGAGAGCGAACAAGAGAAGGGAATGACCTTTATAATGAAATGAAAGAAAGTGGTGTATTAGATAAGGTTGCATTATGCTATGGTCAAATGAATGAACCACCTGGAGCTAGAAATAGAATAGCATTTACAGGTCTTACAATGGCAGAGTATTTTAGAGATGAAAAAGGGCTTGATGTGCTAATGTTTATAGATAACATCTTTAGATACGCACAATCTGGAGCTGAAATGTCCGCATTACTTGGTAGGATTCCATCAGCCGTTGGTTATCAACCTACCCTTGCTACTGAAATGGGTAAATTACAAGAGCGAATTACTTCTACCAAAAAAGGCTCTATTACTTCGGTTCAAGCTGTTTATGTCCCAGCGGACGACTTGACTGACCCAGCTCCCGCATCAGTCTTTGCTCACTTAGATGCAACAACAGTTTTAGATAGAAAGATTGCAGAAAAGGCAATTTATCCAGCAGTTGACCCATTGGGCTCTACTTCTAGAATCCTAGACCCGCATATAGTCGGCGAAAAACACCATAAGATTGCAATAGGCGTTCAGCAAGTATTGCAAAAATATAAGGATTTACAAGATATTATCGCATTGCTTGGAATGGACGAATTATCAGAGGAAGATAAGCGAACAGTTGGAAGAGCAAGAAAAATTGAGCGATTCCTATCACAACCATTCTTCGTAGCGGAAGTCTTCACAGGTAGTCCGGGTAAATATGTCGCTTTAGAAGACACGCTTGAAGGATTTAGTGGAATCTTGGATGGTAAATATGATGATATTCCTGAAGCAGCGTTTTATATGGTTGGCAATATACAAGAAGTATTAGATAAAGCAGAAAAACTTAAAGCTTAATTATTTTAAGTTAAACTAAATTTAAGGTTTATATAAATTATGGAAAATAACAATATAAAATTATCTATAGTAACCCCTTATGGAATGATATTTGATGGTGAAGTAAAAGCCGTAAATCTACCCGGAGAAGAGGGTGAATTTGGTGTTCTTCCCGGACATTGCGATTTTTTATCTTTGCTAAAAGCTGGGGTTATTGATATAGATATGAAAGATGGTAAAAAAGAATTAATCGCCATAAATTGGGGATATGCTAAAGTAAATACAACAAATGTTGATATTCTAGCAAATGGTGCTGTTGCGATTACTGGTAATTCTGATAGTGAAATATCTAAAGCAATAGATAATGCAAAAAGCCTACTTGAAGATGCCGCTTCTGATAAAGTATTGCTTTCATCAGTATTACATAAAATAGAGACTAATGCTAAACAAATTGTATAGTAGCATATTAAGGAGTATTATTTTTGAGTAGTTTTTTTTCTGATATGGGAGCTATTACTTGGTTTGTTTTAGCTTGGCTATCAATCTATTTTATAGCAAACATTTGGATTTTTATATGGAGATTTTTAAAGTTAAGCGATATTTTAAATGCAGAAAAAGGAACATTGGAATTACTTAATAATAATATGCTACCAATAAAAGAATCTGTATTTTCTAATATCTTAAATAGTAATAAAAAAATCGATGCAGAAACGCTTAATATGTATAAAATAAAAGCTATAAAGCAACTTACTACTGGTTTATCTATGCTTAGTATTATCTCATCAACTGCACCATTTATTGGATTATTTGGAACGGTAGTTGAGATATTGGAAGCATTTTATTACTTAGGTGGCGAGGGAAAAGTATCATTTGATATTATAGCTCCAATCATATCAAAAGCATTAATTGCTACTGCATTTGGAATATTAACAGCTATTCCAGCATATTCATTTTATGTGCTTTTAAAAAGAAAAGCTTACGAAGCCACAACCTATCTAGATATGCAAATTAATATTATTTTAAGTGCCACAAAAGATATTAATCCTAAAATCACATTAAAATAATATCTTATAAGGAATTGTTTTGGGAAATAATGGTGATTTTAATTGGGACGAACTGCCAGACTTAAACATTACACCTTTGGTGGATATTATGCTTGTTTTACTTGCAATTCTTATGGTAACAACACCAACCATTGTTTATAAAGAAGATATTGTATTAGCAAAAGGTTCTAAAACACAAAAAGTTATAGACGACCCTATTATAGAGATTAGAATAGATAAAAATAAAAATATCTATATAAAAGATTCTGTATTTTCTTATAAAAATTTTACTGATAGTTTTATTCTATTTTCATCAACTTACAATAAAGACACAGAAGTGAGAATAAGAGCAGACAAAGATATTGTATATGGTGATGTTATATTTGTATTAAAAACTATCAAGGAAGCAGGTTTTTTAAAGGCATCTTTAATAACAAATGGCTAAAACTAATAATGTAGATAATCTATACTTTGCACTTAGTGGCATTTTTGCAGTATTTTTATATATTTTATTGCTTTTTTTTATCGCTTTTATATTAAATAGTAATAACCATATTAAAATATCGATTAACAACCCAAGTAAGATTAGTAGTATAAATGTAAGTTTAGTAGATGAAGTTATTGAGCAAATTCCACAAAATATTCCTAAAAAGCCATCTCCACAAAATACAAATAAAGGTAAAGCTAAAACTAAAGAAAGCGGTTCTAAAACTCCTATTGCAGGATTCGGGGCTAGTGATTTATTTGAAAAAATAGATACGAAAAATCTAAAACCAACAAAAGAGGATTTACCTCTTGCGGATAATAGAGATAAAATTGCATTAAATAAACAAAAAACAGATGATAATGATGCTATAAAAAATGAAAAATTAAATGAGATTCTGCAAAAAACACAAAATATAATGCAAACTTTACAGAATCTAAATGAGAATATCTCAATATCGGATTCTGCTACTAGTAAATTTTGTGATAAATATAGTGATTATTGCAATAAATTAGCAGAATTATTGTATTCAAATTGGAATATTAAAAGTAGTTTTGATACGACATTATCATCAACTGTGATAATTAGAATTAGTAAAGATGGAATTTTTAGCTATACTATCAAAAAAAAATCTGGTAACGACAATTTCGATAATGATTTAGAAGAATCCTTAGAAAAACTTAAAAATACAACATTTCCAACATTAGATGATGTCGATATAGATAGATTAGAAGTAATATTTAGAAATAAAAAAGGAGATTAAATGATAAAAAAGATTCTTGTTTTTTTTATTTTTATCGTTAATGCATTTGCATTTGATGCAACTATTGAGATAATAAAAGATACAACAAAATTGCCAAATATTATGGTGGAGAATCTAAATAGTAATAAAAATAGTGCATTAACTGCTAATAAAATATATAAGATGCTTATAGCAGACCTAAAAGTTAGCGGACACTTCAATGTTTTAGAAAATAATAATGGCAATAATAATATTGATTATGCCACACAAGCAGCAAATAATATAAATTTGGTTGCAAAATTAGAAAGTAGTGTAAGTAAAAATGAAATTATAACAAATCTTGTTGTTTATGATATAAATATCAAACAAGTAGTATTATCCAAGCAATATACCGTAAATCAAGATTCTAGGTATCCTTTTTTGGCACATAAAATGGCTATTGATATAAATAATTATATAAAAGCACCATCGATTGATTGGATGAATAGATTTGTAGTATTTTCAAAATATACAAAACCAGAAGAAAGCCATATTGTGGTTGCAGATTACACTCTTACATTTCAAAATACAATCATTAGAAATGGTTTAAATATTTTTCCAAAATGGGCAAATAGCGAACAAGATAGCATATATTTTACAAAATATCTAGATTCTCCAACTCTCATAAAATACAATATTTATACTGGTAAAATGGAGCAACTTCTATCTAGTGATGGATTACTTATAACCTCCGATGTAAGTTTAGATGGAAGTAAAGTATTACTTAGTATGGCACCTAATGGACAACCAGATATTTACTTATATGATACTAACAAAAAATCTACTCAAAGGCTCACGAATTATAGCGGTATTGATGTTGGTGGAAATTTCATAGATAATGAAAAAGGCATTATGTTTATATCCGATAGAATGGGGTATCCAAATATTTTCTCATTAGATTTATCAACAAAATTAATCAATCAACTTGTATATCACGGAAGAAATAATAGCTCTGCGAGTGCACATAATGAATATATTGTTTATTCAAGTAGAGAAAGTGAAAATGAATTTGGGAATAATTTATTTAACCTTTATTTAATTTCAATAAAAAGTGATTATATAAGACGATTAACTGCAAATGGTGTAAATCAAATGCCAAGATTTTCAAGAGATGGCGGGAGTATTATGTTTATAAAAAATACAGATACAGAAAGCTCACTTGGTATCATTAGATTAAACTATAATAAAAGCTATCTATTTCCTTTAGCAAATGAAAAAATACAAGCGATAGATTGGTAAAAAATTATTGACAATAATATTATAATTTAGCTAGAATATTCACTTAATTCACAAAAAAGAGGAGAAACGAAAAGTGAAAAAAATATTAATCATTGGTTCATTAGTCATAGCTTTTGTAATTGCTGGGTGCTCAGAAAAAGCAGATGTAGAAGTAGATGGAACTACTACACAAGTATCATCAGATGGCACTACTACAACAACTAGCACTAGTGGAGATGGAGTGATGACTGGTTCATCATCAGATTCAGATAACGCAATGGGTGGTAATGTAAGTGGTAATGAATTACATTCAGTATATTTTGCATTTGATAAATTCAATATAGAAGGTGATAGAAATATTCAAACAATTAAAACTAATTCGAAATTAATCACAGATAGCGTTTATGAAGTAAGAGTAGAAGGAAATACCGATGAATGGGGAAGTGATGAATATAATTATGCACTTGGATTAAAAAGAGCCTCTTCTGTTAAAGATGCACTTGTAAATAATGATGTCCCTGTTAATAAAATTAAGCTTGTAAGCTATGGTGAGAGCAAACCTAGATGCACAGAAAAAACAAAAGAATGCTGGAGAGAAAATAGAAGAGTTGATTTTGTTTTAATTCCAAATGCTCAATAATATAGAAAATTTTTATATTTTAAGTTAATATTTGTGAAAGCTATATTAATTTTTATATTATTCTTTAGCCTTGTATGGGCTAAAGAACCATCTGCTTTTGAGCTACAAAATGGTAACACAAAAAAAGAAATACAAAGTATTAAAAATAAGAGTGAACAACAATCCAATAAAATATTTGAATTAGATAATCGTGTTAAACAACTAGAAACTTCTTTAGAGGGTTTAAAAAGTATTTATGAAGGATATGCTTTAAACATAAAAGAAATAAACGATAAGATTAATACAAATGATAATACTAATATTCAAAAAAATGATATTCAAAATCTACAAGAACAAGTGCTAAACAACACAAACAATATACAATTGCTAAAAAATAGTTTAGATAGTATCAATAATGCTATCAACCAAATTCAAGAAATATTATCTGCTGAAATAGAAAAACAAAATGATAATGCTACAAAACCAATTAATACTAATAGGATAAATGACAATAATACTACAAATCCTAAAGTTAGCACAGAATCTATAAAGGATTCTAGCAATATAGATTTTGACAAAGATACAACAAGAAGAGGTGATATTTTTAAAGAAGCTAGAAGCTTAACTTATGCAAAAAAATTCAATGAAGCAATTGCTAGATATAAATGGTTTATTGAAATTGATTATAAAAAAGCAGAATCTAATTATATGTTAGGCAATATCGCATATGAACAAAATCGCTATAATGATGCGATTTATTATTATAAAGAGAGTGCTATTTTAGATGATAAAGCCACCTATATGCCTCGCTTACTTTTAAATAGTGCAAATTCTTTTAGAGTTTTAAAAGACATAGATAATGCAAAAAACTTTTATAATTCATTATTGTCATTATTCCCTAATAGCAATGAGGCAAAAGAAGCAAAAAGTCAATTAGATAAATTAAAATAAAGGAATATTATGAGCAAAATTGAAAAAAATCATCTAGTAGCCATAAACTATACAGTTACAGATAAGAGCAGTGGCGAGATATTAGATTCCAATAAAGACGAAGAGCAACCTTTTACCTTTTTGCTTGGACAAAATCAAGTTATTATAGGTTTAGAAAATGCCTTAATAGGAAAAGCTGTAGGAAGTAATTTTAAAGTTGAAATTAAACCTGAAGATGCATATGGAATAAAAAACCCTGATTTCTTACAAGAAGTGCCAAAAGACCAATTTAGCGGAATTGAATTAGTAAAAGGAATGACACTTTTTGGTCAAAGTGAAGATGGACAAACTATTCAAGTTATTGTTGATGAGATTGGTGAAGATTCTATTATGGTGGATTATAATCACCCACTAGCTGGAAAAACATTATTATTTGATGTAGAAGTATTATCTAGCAAAGAACCAACCCAAGAAGAAATACTAGAATTAACATCTTCATCTTGTGGTTGTGGTCATAGTTCTGGTGAATGCTGTGGTGGCTCTCATCATAAAGATGGTGAAAGTTGCTGTGGCAAACATTAATCAAATATCAATGTTTTAAAATCAATCTACAAAGGTTATTTGATGAAACTTGCTTTTATTTTTCCCGGACAAGGAAGTCAAGCTATTGGAATGGGGAAAGAATTTTATGAGAATTACAGCATTGCAAAAGAATTATTTGATACTGCAAGTGATATATTAAAAATTGATATGAAAAATCTCCTTTTTGAAGATAATGACAATATCAATAAAACACAATTTACACAACCAGCAATCTTATTAGTAAGTTATATATCATATATATTATTTAACAAGCAAAATAAAAGTATGCCTATATTCACTTTAGGACATTCATTAGGCGAGATTACAGCAAATGTAGTGGTTAATGGAATCTCTTTTGAAAATGCGATAAGCCTAGTTTATAAAAGAGGTGAGTTAATGCAAAAAGCTTGTGATGGCTTAGAAGCTGGAATGGCTGTTGTAATGGGGCTAGATGATAATATTTTAGAAGATTTCTGTAAGCAAAAAGAAAATATTTGGTGTGCTAACTATAATAGTGATGGACAAAATGTATTGGCTGGATTAAAAAAAGAGCTATTGAAAGCAGAAAATGAGATAAAAAATCTTGGAGCAAAAAGATTCTTAATGCTTCCTATGTCTGTTGCTAGTCATTGTCCGCTTTTAAATAGTATGTGTGATGAATTTAAAAATATTTTAGATAATGCTTTAGTGGATAATTTTACCTCTGAAGTCATATCAAATGCAACGATGGAATCCTATAAAAGTAAAGCCAAAGCATTAGAACTTCTCACTATGCAGCTTACAAAACCTGTTTTTTACAAACAATCCATTCAAGCAAATCAAGATAGAATCGATTGCTTCATAGAGTTTGGATATGGCAATGTATTAAAAGGCTTAAATAAGCGATTAGGAAGCAAACCGACATATTGTGTTTCAAATATTTCTAGCCTTGAATCTACATTAAATGAGATAAATAAATAGGACAATAATGAAAACAATAGCAATAATTGGTGCAATGCAAGAGGAGATTACTCCGCTTTTGGCATATTTTAAAGACTATGATACAAAAAATATTGGTGGCAATTCATACTATATAGCAAATTACAAAAACTATAAAATCATAATAGCATATAGCAAGATAGGTAAGATTCACGCTGCTTTAACCTGCTCTAGTATGATTTTATGTTTTAATGCTGATTACATTATATTCACAGGCGTTGCGGGTGGATTAAGTAGTGATTTAAAGATTGGAGATATAGTTCTTGCAACCTCACTTTGCCAATATGATGTTGATATTACCGCTTTTGGACATCCACTTGGTTTTATTCCAGAAAGTAGTGTTTATATTAATACGAATAAAATACTAAATGATATAGCAAAACAAGTAGCGAAAGATAAAAATATACCACTCAAAGACGGCATAATCGCATCTGGCGATACCTTTGTATCTAATAGAGATAAAAAACAATGGATTATTGAGAACTTTAATGCTTGTGCTGTAGAAATGGAAGGTGCTAGTATAGCTGTTGTATCAAATTTATTAAATATTCCATTTTGTGTAATTCGCTCTATTAGTGATAGTGCAGATGATAATGCAGATATAAATTTTGATGAATTTCTATCAACTTCTGCTATAAAAAGTGCTTCTTTTGTATTATCTATGGTTGATAAAATTATAAAAATATAGTCATCAATTTTTATCTAATTAAGGGAATAATATTTAAGAAATTTGTGAGGCTATATGCCTCACAAAAGGAGTTAAACAAAGCATGAATAACATATAACAATATTGTTATATGTTTTAATTATAGAATCTTAAATGATTTATAATACCAATTCCTCTACTCTCTTGCCATAAGCTAAGTCGGCTTTTTTGAAATGCTCGATTTGCTTTTTCTTAATCTCTACTGGCACACCTTCCATTGCTCGTTTGATATTTTGGCAAAGCACCTCTTTTTGCGCATCACTCATCAATCGATACAAATCGCCCGGCTGTGTGTAGTAATCATCATCATAATCCCTAAAGTCAAAATGCCCCGCGATGTGTGCGTCATCTTGGATTTTACTTGCATCAAAGTTCGGCTCCTCTACACCACTTTCTTCCTCATAGCCCGGTAACGAACTTGGATTGTAGTTGATAAGTCCGCCGTAGTTGCCATTTTGCATAAAGCCATCTCGGCTTGTGTTGTGATACGGGCATTTTGGCGCATTTACTGGAAGCTGAGTGTGATTTACACCAAGTCTATATCGTTGTGTGTCGCCATAGCTGAAAAGTCGCCCTTGTAGCATTCTATCCGGGCTAAAGCTAATGCCCGGCACGATGTTTGCTGGGTTGAAGGCACTTTGCTCGACTTCTGCGAAGTAGTTTTCCGGATTTTTATTTAGCTCCAAGATTCCCACTTCAATTAGTGGATATTGCTTATGCGACCAAGTTTTAGTCAAGTCAAATGGGTGGAATCCGCAAGTTTTCGCCTCTGCCTCTGGCATAATTTGAATGCAGAATCTCCATTTTGGGAAATTGCCCTTTTCGATATTTTCATATAAATCTCGCTGTGCGGATTCTCGGCATTTACCCACGACTTCGGCTGCTTCCTCGTCTGTGTAGTTTTCGATTCCTTGCATGGATTTAAAGTGGAATTTCACCCAGAATCGCTCATTTTTCGCATTGATAAAGCTATAAGTGTGGCTTCCAAATCCGTGCATTTGGCGGAAATTCTTTGGTAGTCCTCTATCGCTCATCAGGATTGTTACTTGGTGTAAAGATTCAGGGTGCAGGCTCCAAAAGTCCCACGCCGCAGTTGCACTTCGCAAGTTTGTCTTTGGGTCTCGTTTTTGAGTGTGGATAAAATCTGGGAATTTCAACGCATCGCGGATAAAAAATACTGGAGTATTATTACCAACTAAATCCCAATTCCCTTCCTCTGTATAAACCTTTAGGGCGAATCCTCTTACATCTCGCTCCGCGTCTGCTGCACCTCGCTCACCTGCCACGGTTGAAAATCGCAAGAATACTGGAGTTTCCTTGCCGATTTTGTTGAAAACTTTGGCTTTTGTGTATTTCGTAATATCGTGGGTGATAGTTAGCTTACCATATGCCCCACTTCCCTTGGCGTGAACCACACGCTCTGGGATTCTCTCTCTATCGAAATGTGCTAGTTTCTCTAAAAACCACACATTTTGCAATAGCATTGGTCCTCTTGGTCCCATTGTTAGGGAGTTTTGATTATTATCTACCGGGGTTCCCGTCGCTGTCGTCATTTTTAAATTTTTCATAAAAATTCTCCTTTTTCAAAATTGAGATTTGATTATACAACATTAAATATTAAAAATTATTAAAAAATAAAAATTATTATTTAAAAAATATTAAAAACAATACTAATATCTTATGAAAGCGTCGCTAAAATTTAGTAAGATTTTATAATCTAAGCCAATAAAAATTGGACTTAGATTTGATTTTAGCCTACAAGAGCACGATTTGCGTATAATTCACCAAGCTCAAAAGCTTTCTTATTTACATCTGCAACCTTAGCAGGAACTTTTGAAAGCATAGTTTCATAAACAATATCTCTATCAACACATTTAGTAAGTGTAACTGTGATTGCAAGTGCAACAACAGATTGCGTTACGGCATTGCCTACTTCCTCTTTTGCGATAGTTATAATAGGAATCTTGTAGATTCTATATTTTTCATAATCCTCTTTTGCAGGATTTACTAGATTACTTTCAACTACAACTATTGCATTGTCTTTCAAATCAACCTTGAATTGATTGTAGCTGATTTGTGCCGTTGAAAGCATAAAATCGATTGATTGTGCATATGGATATAGAATCTCATTATTATCAAGTAAAATATCAACCTTAGTAGGACCGCCACGAACTTGGCTCGTATAAGTCGCTGCTTTCACTCCATAGCCTTTATCCTTGATTTTCGCTTCTGCTAGAATCTCCCCAGCTAATAAAACACCCTGTCCCCCAACACCTGTAAAGCGAAGCTCTGTCATTTCTTGCCTCCTTTAGCCTTTGCTACAACTTTATTAAAATACGCATTGCAATATTCTTCTTTGCTTGTGTCATTTTTTAAGATTCCAGTTACAAATTTATTTTCTTGTTCTTCTGGGCTTAGTTTTTCATACTCCATCTTAGAAACCAATCTAGAATCTATCCAATTAAGCATATCTACAGCCTCAATCATCTTATTTTTTCTACCTAAATTAACATGACAATTACTATGAATATCAAAAAAGCTAAATCCTTCGTGCTTAAAACCGGAAGCAAGGATGCTCTCTAATTTCTGTGGTTTTGTAACACCACCTCTAGCCACAAACGAAGCCCCCGCAGCATCTGCCAATTTACAAGGGTCAAATGTGTAATCAATATTTCCATATTGTGCAGTAACCGTCCAAAAATCCCTAGGCGTAGTTGGTGAAGTTTGAGAGTTTGTCAAACCATAAATAAAATTATTAATTAAAATAAAATTTATATCAATATTTCGTCTACAGGCGTGAATTGTATGATTTCCACCGATTGCCATTCCATCACCATCACCAGAAATAACAATAACATGTTTTTTTGGATTTGTTAGCTTGATACCTGTGGCATATGCCAAAGTCCGCCCGTGTGTGGTGTGAACGGTATTACAATTCAAATATGATGAGAATCTCCCGCTACAGCCAATCCCACTTACAACGCAAACATCATTCATATCCCAACCAATATTTTCTATTGCTCTAATAACAGTTTTTAAGATTACTCCATCACCACAACCCCAACACCAAAGTGTAGGCATTTTATCCATTCTTAGATATGTATCATAATTATATGCCATTTTACAACCCTTTTACTTCATTTATAATTTCATTAGGAGAGATAGCTCTACCATTTGCTTTTCCATAAAATTTGACCTCTTTTTTCATTATTCGTTCAATTTCTTTTACATATTGACCTAAATTCAATTCAACTACCAGAATCTTTTTAAATCTAGCTCCAATTTCTGCTATCTTTTTTTCTGGAGATGGCCAAATTGTAATAGGTCTAAAAAGTCCAATTTTTATATTATTTTTTCGTAATTCATTTATCGCCTCTTTTGCAGATAATGAAGCAGAGCCATAGGCAATAAGTAGAATCTCTGCATCTTCAAGCATATATTCTTCATATTCTTCAATCTTAGAAGCTTTTGAATTTATTTTATTAAATAATCTAGCAATTAATTCACTACTTAATTTTTCATCTTCTGTTGGGAATCCTGTATATCCGTGAGTAAGCCCTGTAATGTGATATTTATATCCGGTAAAAAATGGATTTAAAATCGCACTTTCATCATTTGGAACTTGATATGGCTTATAATCTTTTGGGTCGCCATCGAATTTTCGTCTACTTATAAGGCTTTTTTGCACCTCATCGAGTTCTGGTAAAAAAGCTTTTCCATGCATATGTCCCAATGTTTCATCAAGCAATAAAAAAACAGGGGTCATTAACTCTTCTGCTAGATTAAATGCCCTAATAGTTTGTGTATAAGTCTCACTTAAACTTCCCGGGCAAAGTGCAATAGAACAATAATCACCATGTGTTGGAGATTTAGCTTGATTTATATCACCTTGTGATACTCTCGTAGGAAGCCCTGTTGATGGACCACCACGCATAACATTAACAATAACCAATGGAATTTCTGCCATAAAAGCATATCCAATCTGCTCTGCTTTCAATGAAATGCCGGGACCAGAACTAGCTGTTAGTGATTTTGCTCCGCCCATTGAAGCACCAATAGCTACAGAAATACCAGCTATTTCATCTTCCATTTGTATAAAAACACCATCATTTTTTGGTAAAAGAACACTCATAGTGTGTGCAACTTCACTTGATGGAGTTATTGGATATCCGCCAAAAAACTTACAACCAGCATCAATAGCTGCAATTGCTACTAATTCATTTCCCTCTGAAACAATATCTCTCATATCTATTTTCCTTATAATACCATATATTTATTTTCTTTGATTTTTGCCGCCATTTCCTTTGCCTCTTTAGTAAGTTTTGCGAATTTAAATTCTTTCCTATCTGCCACATGTATGGCAAAATCTGGACAAGATAGCTCACAATTATTACAACCTATACAACTATTTGGGTTTATAATATCAATAATCTTGCCATTTATAGAGCTTTTATCAAATCTCATAGCAAGAGTTCCACTTGGACATACATCAACACAAATATCACAAGCCTTACATCTATCATAATCAACCCACACAGGAACATTTACTGGTGTCTGCAAACTGCTCATTTTTACTCCTTAATTGACTAACCTTTGTTTTATATAAATTATACAACTTAATTGTAATTACTAATAAAGAATTTTTATCCATTCCAAACATTTTTTTGCAGTATTTTTAAAAAAATTGTAACATTTTTGCATAGAGTAATGATTAATTAAATTATTAATATAGCCTATAGTATTATGAAATAGGCTATTTAATATTTTCTAAATGTTTTTCGTAGTTATTTGAAAAGCTATGAGTTCCTGAAGAATTTTTTACAAAATATAAATAATCAACTTTTGCAGGGCGAATCGTAGCAATAATAGCATCCATACTAGCACTTCCTACTGGATAGGGCGGAATCCCTTTATATTTGTAGGTATTATAAACGCTTTTATCATTTCTAATTCTTTGTGGAGTAATTTTTTGATGAGAATATTCACCATAATTAAGAGAGCCGTCCATTTGAAGTGGCATTTTTAGTTTTAATCGATTGTATATTACAGCCGCAATAATTGGCATTTCAGCGATATTTGCAGCTTCTTTTTGCACAATTGAAGCAATTGTTACATAATTAAACCATTGTTTTTCATCATATCGCCCGAGAATCTTAATTGCATTCTTTTTGTGCTGTTTCATCGACTGCCCGATTAAATAACCCATCAAATATCTAGGACCTATATCTATTGGAACTTTATAAGTATCTGGATAAATCACACCATCTGGATAAGAAGTATTTTCATAATATGCATCCCAAAGTTCCTGTTTATCTAATCCTAAGGTAGCGCTAATATCTTCTATGAAAAAATACATAGTTTCACCCGGAATTAGCTTTAATTCCTTTAATGCAGCTTTAGAATTTGTAAGCTGATATAAAAAACTACCTTTCGAGGTTTCTTGATTTATTGCATTTGTAGGATGAATCTCTATCCAACCACTTTGAGGAGAACCAATGAAACGCAATAAAAATAAATCTAATTTATTAACATCTAAATTATTTTTTTCTAAATGTGTTATAATTCCGCCAATACTCCCTTTTGGAACATTAATAACACTGGGATAAGAAGCACTCAAACTTAAATAATAGAAAATAGATATGATAAAAAATAAGGCTACATTTAGAAAAACATATAGCAAAATTGCCGTTCTACTCATTATTATTCTACTTTTTTTATTGATTTTTAAAACCCTAAGCGATGGCATTAGAATAAATAGTTTATCCATTGCAGGAATTAAGATTGACGGATTATATCTAAAATTAGACAAAAAGTTAGTATTAGATATTGATAATATAGACTTAGGAGTAATACAAATAGCCAAAGATTCTGCCCCTCCAAGTATAGCAGATATAGCAAATATTGTGCGAAGGGCTATTTGGGTAACTTCATTTTTTGAGCATTTGGATATATCAAATATACAATATGCAAATGAAAGCTCATCAATCTACTTCGATGGAAATCAATATAAAATAAATATCCCATATGTCCTAGCGGCTTTCAAATTAAAAAATGATGGTGATGATATATTTTTAGATATTGACACACTTAAGGTCAAAAAAGAGGAATTAGACATAAAAGGCAGAATCTTATATCTCAAAAAGGGCAATATCTTTGCATTTGACCTAGAAAGCTATATAAACAATCGATTGGACAATACAATAACATTTCAAGGACAAACTGATTTCAAACATCTAAATATTGTATTAGATTCTACAATGTTAAATTCTATCGATGTTTTAGCACCTTATATTAAGGTATTGGATACTAATGTTTATGAATGGATTTACAAAAAAGCTAAATTTGATAGTGTAACGATAAATCGTGCATACCTAGATATAAAAAATATACAATCAAATGATATTGGGAAAAAAATTATAGATAATCTATATGCAAGCGGATTAGTCGAAAATGTAAGTTTAAAAATAGAAGATGAGCTATCCCCAATAGTAACAAAACAAGTCGCTATAATATTCGATAAAGGGAAATTGAGTTTTAAAACACATAATGCTTCTTATGATGGAGTTATAGTAGATAGCGGACAAGTAGATATTTCTAATTTCGTAGAAAAACAACTATTATTAGAGCTAAATCTTACCGCAAAACACGCCATATTAGATGAAAGAATACTTGGAATCTTAAATTATTATGGGATAAATATTCCCGTAACGCAAAAAGATGGTTTTGGAGATGGTTTTATTAATCTTGATATTTTATTGCCAACGCATGAATTGGGAGTAGTAGTTAAACCAAATGGATTCTTCAAAGTTGTAGATTCCAATATAAAAGTTAGCGGGGTGGATTTATTTGTAAAAGATGCAAATATCTATATAGAAGAAGATTCTGTGTTGATAGTGGATTCGTATGCACGATTTAAGGATATTTTAGATACAAAAGTAGATATTATGGTTGATACACTAAATAAAAAAATCGATTTAGTGGCAAATCCTAGTTATTTTAAATTAAGCGATGAAAAAACAGCAGATATATTAGATTTTAGCAATCAAACGATAAATGCCAAAATGGATTTTAGTGGTGATGATTTTTTAGTTGATTTTGCAAACTATGATATACATATCAAAGCAAATGATTCTATTAATGTAGATATTAATAATATAAGCAAGATTCTCCCATATTCGCCAATCTTAAAACTACTTGATATAAATAGTGGTAATATAAAATTAAGCATAAAAGATATTGAAAACATCAATCTAAGAGCAACTATAGAGAATCTAAATTATCCAATTTATAGATTAGATGGAAGTAAGATTACTGCTATAAATATTAATGGAAGCATCACAAAAGATACCATTTCATTAAATGATTCAAATCACCAAATAGAATCTTCAATAGATATAAATAGCGGAGATATAGAGCTAAAAGCACATAATGTAGCGGTGGATATAAATGAGATATTAGATTCTAAGATTCCAATATTTGCAAATATGACAAATGATAGTAATGACAATGAAACAAAATCATATACAAATATATTGATAAATGGCACTAATATCATAATAAAGCTTTTTGGTTACAACATACATTTAGATGACGGAATGCTAAAAACCACACAAAATGGATTTATTAGCAATGGTAAAAATAAAAATGGCATAGCAAATCTCATTTTAGATAATGGCGTAATGGATATTGATGCAAATAATTTTAATGATGAATTTGTAAATAAAATGTTTAACAACGAGATTGTTGCAGGAGGGACATTTGGACTAGTTGGAATCTACAAAGATAGTAAATTCTTAGGCGATATAACTATGGCAAATACTAGCATAAAAAATATGGCTTCGTTGCAAAATATGCTTTCATTTATTGATGCGATACCTTCACTTGTGGTTTTTAAGCTTCCGGGATTTAGCACAAGTGGATATGAAGTAGATAATGCAACAATTCGCATAGGAATAAATAATGAATTTATTGCATTAGAAAATATCAATATAAATGGTAGCTCAGTTGATATTGACGGTGAGGGCGTTATCGACCTAAAAACAAAGGAATTGAATATTGATTTAAGCTTATCAACAATGAAGAGTTTAAGTTCTATTTTAAATAAGATTCCCATAATAGGATATGTTTTACTTGGAGATGATGGAAAAATCACAACAGAAGTTAAAGTTTCAGGGAAAATTGAAGACCCAAAAATGGAATTATCATTATTAGAAGATACAGCAAAAGCACCTGTAAATATTATAAAACGGATATTTTCACCATTTCAATTACTCGTAGATGAGCTAAAAAAAGAAAGTGAAGAAAAGGGAAATCGCTAAAATAAATCTTAATCTTTGATTAAATCATTAAATCTCAAGGATTCTATCTTAAATAATCATTTGATAAATAAGCAGCAATTTGCCCAAATGCTATTCCACCATCATTTGGCGGAATCTTATCGTGCATATAATAGATTATTTTTCTTTTATTAAGCTCACAAATGAGCCTATCACAAAGAATCTTATTTTGAAAAACGCCACCACTAAAAACCACTATAGCATTTTCTCTAACTATTACATCTACTACTATTGCAACTAGTGTATTAATAAACTTTGATGCTATTTTCACTTTTTCCCCATATTTATAATCTTGTAGAATCTCCCTAAACATAGAATCTAAAATAATCTCATTATGGATTATTTCATATTTATAAGATTCTGTGATATTTTTATCATATAAAGATTCTATAATCATTCCACTCTCGCCCTCATAACTCTGCTTTTCTACACCACAAAAAAATGCGACAAAATCAAAGATTCTGCCCACTGATGATGTTAAAAAACAATTTAGATTCTGCTTATAGATTTGATAATAAATATTGATATTTTCTATTGGTAACTCATCTAATATCTTATTTCCAAAAATACTAAAAAGAATGCCAGCTACTATTTTTTTATTATCTCTTATATAGTTATTATCACCTATAATAGGGAAATATTTAAAATGCAAGATTCTTTTTAGTGTATTTTTTTCTTTTATAAAAAATACACCGCCCCAAATATTATTATCTTCTCCAAAGCCCGTTCCATCAAAAATAATGCCTAAGATTCTATCTTTTTTATAAATATTATTATCAAATAAAACGCTATAGAAATGTGCTCTGTGATGGTAGATTCTAAAAAGTTTGGCATTAAATTTAGAGCTAAGAGACAAAGCGATTTTACTAGATTGATACTGCGAATGTGCATCACAAAGTATAATTGCTGGTTTGAGTTTATAAATATCCAAAAAAAGATTAATTGTTTGTTGAAATAAATTTATAGAATCTACGCTCTCCAAATCACCGATAAATGGCGATATAATCACAAAATTTTTATAAAATATGGCAATTTGGTTTTTTTGATTTGCACCAAGTGCTAAAATAACGCTAGAAGTATAAAAATCAATTTTAACACTAAGCGGATAATATCCTCTAGCTGCTCGTAGTAAGATTCGCTTTTTATTTTCTAAAATAATATTCACACTATCATCAATTGGATTTATAATATCTCTATTGTAATCAACCAAATAATCAAAAACATTGGCAATCTTTTTAAAAGCTTCATCTTTTGTGGTAACCAAAGGCTCTCCTGAGAGATTAGCAGAAGTAAATATTAATGGTTTTTTTTGATTTCTAAAAAGCAGTTTATGCAATGGACTATAAGCGATAATAACGCCTATCGTGTCTAAGTTTGGTGCTAGATTTGATGGAAATGTTATTTTTGGATTTTTGAGTAATAGAATGGGGGAGATTGGATTATTTAGGGTTTTTTCTTCCATATCACTTATATGAAAATACCGCTTCAAATGTGCTAAATCTCGAAACATAATCGCAAAAGGTTTGCTTGGGCGATTTTTTAGTATTCTTAATCTATCTATAACATTAAAATCAATCTTGCAAACAAAATTAAATCCACCAATACCTTTAATAGCCAGAATCTTATTTTTATAAATGAGATTCTGGGCTTGTTTAATAACACAAATATTTCTATCTTTTGGAGATTCTACATTTGGTATTTTTTTAGATTTATTACTAGAATCTAGATTCTCATTACAATCCTTAGCATTTTTATCAAATATACTTAAGCTAATACCGCATTTATGGCAAGAATTAGGCTGTGCGTGGAATCTCCTATCCATAGTATTATTATATTCATTATTGCAAATCTCACACATTACAAAATTGCTCATTGCTGTATTTTTTCTATCATAGGGAAGAGATTTTATTATGCTATATCTAGGACCACAATTAATGCAATTTATAAAGGCATAAAGATGCCTTCTATTTGAAGTGGAGTTGAACTCTCTTAAACAATCATTGCAAATCGCCAAATCTTGCGGAATAGCAGAATATATTAGATTTCCAATCTCTAATGTGCTTTTTTTGATAGTAAAATCTTTGTAGATGATTTTTGATTTTATTTTTTTTATAAATATATTACTAATAATTGCATTTTGTGGGATTCTCAATGGAATGGCTTTAATAAAATATGTAATATTTTTCTCTAATTTATCTTGGATTACTATCTCAACACCACTTCCCACATTTTTCACATAGCCTTTTAGGGCAAATTCATTAGCTAGATTATATATAAATGGGCGAAATCCCACACCTTGAACTATTCCATATATATTTATTTTACAAGTTTGCAAAAATATTCCTTAAAATAATTAAAATTATAAACTCCTTTTAAGCTTATCTTGCTTAAGATATTACGATATTATCGTATATAACTAAAGGTTAATACTTTAATATTAGGATTTTATCCTAAAAATTTATTTTGGAGAGTATTTTGAAGAGCATTTATGTAGGAAATATGCCTTATAACGCTAATGAAGAGCAGTTAAAAGAGCTATTTGGAAATTATGGCGAAGTTAAATCAGTTAAAATCATTATTGACAGGGAAACAAGAAAACCAAAAGGTTTTTGTTTTGTAGAAATGGAAGACAATGATGCGTTAAAGGCTATTGAAAATTTGAATAATGCTGATTTTTTAGGCAGAAGCTTAAGAGTAAATGAAGCAAAAAGCAGAATTTAAAGTTTAAATTTAACTCTTGGGCATCCAAGAGTTATTTCTTATCTCCATTTATAAACTTTCATCTCACTTCTAACTCATTTCTAAGATATTATTGTATAGTATTTATATAAGAAAAAATTTGTATTAGAATCTAAATCTCATTAAAGCTAGTTAGATAAAAATCTAAATCTATAAATTTAATATTGTAAAATTTTAAGAAATATTATAAAGCTTGATATTGTTCAAATATTTTTAAAGGAAATACTATGGTAGCACTATCTTATATTCAAGATAAATCAAAATATGGTTTAGAGATTAACAAAGTTTATAATGAAGATTGTATGATAGCAATGAAAAAAATTAAAGATAGTTCTATACCTTTTATATTAACAGATATTCCTTATGATGCTGTAAATAGAAGTAGCAATGGACTAAGAAATTTAGATAAAAAATATGCAGATATTATCACATTTGACTTAAATAAATTTTTAGAAGAAATATACAGAATTACATCAAATAGCGTTGTAATATTTTGTGGAAAAGAACAATTTAGCAATATTTACGAGTATTTTGCATCCAAAAAAGGAACAGTAAGACCTATTATTTGGGAAAAATCAAATCCCAACCCTATGAATGGACAACATATATATCTAAGTGGTGTAGAAATGGCTGTGTGGTTTAAAAAAAGTGGTGCTAAAACTTTTAATGCTTATTGTAAAAATACAGTATTTAAGTATCCAAATGGAAGAAGTAAGCTACACCCCACAGAAAAAAATCATGAATTATTAAAACATTTAATTTTAGATAATAGCAATGAAAATGATTTGGTATTCGACCCTTGTTTTGGAAGTGGCTCACATTTATTTGTGGCAAAAAAATTAAATAGAAAATATCTAGGTTTTGAGATAAATAAAGAATATTTCTCAATTGCTGTAAAAGAAAGAAATCTATAAAGATTCTATATCTTTTTGTAGCCTAAGTATTTTTTGATTTCATTAGATTTATTTTTTAGGTTTTCAATTGTATCAAAATAGCAATTTGTAGATTCTATTAGTTTTGAAACCTTAATAGGCAAAAATGCAGAGCCATGTAAATCTCCCAATCCCTCTTTATTATTTAGTTTGGTTTTTTCTAATAGTTCATTTAAGTTATTATCAACATATCTTACAATCTCATCTTTTGTAACTAAAAGAATCTTATCTGGCATATAATCTTTTGTGGGATTTATAATTTCTAATGTTTGATTGTAAAAAAGAACTATTATTGCATCTAGATAATCTTTTTGATAATATTTGCCAACCTTATCTACCTTTAAACCATATATTGATTCGAACTTTTTAAAAATATCAATTGATGAGTATTCTTTGCCTCTAATTCCTTTTGAATATGCAGAAACAAAGTCATATCTTAAATCTCCCCATTGTGCAAAATTTTGAGAATATTGAACATCGATTTTGATACTATTTATATCAGTAACTAAATCTACAGCTGTAGTATTTGCAGTATTATTTCTCTTTGTAAAAATCCCTAGTTCATTAAGTATTTTTATACTTAGATTCTCTATGTATGAAGTTTTGGTAACTCTATAGTTTGGCATATTATCCCTTAATGTAATCCTTAAAAATACTATCATAAAAATAATTAAAATTCATTTTGGTATGCAAATATTAGAATATAAAAAATTACCAATAGTTAGCAATGCTTAGGAATCTTAAAATAGTAATTTTAAACAATTTTTGTTATAATAATTCGTTTTAAAATTTCAAATTAAAAGAGAGGAATAAATGATAAAGTTATTTGTTAAATTTATTGCTATGGGCGTTATATTCTCAAGTGCATTATTTGCCGATATGGTTGTTCCTGCAACTGCATTACCTCAAAATGCACAAGCATTTATTAGTAGCAATTTTCAGGGTGCAAATATTGTCTATGTTGAGCAAGATTATAATGATTTTGAAGTAAGATTATCAAATGGCGTCAAAATAGATTTTTATAGAGATGGGACTTGGAAAGATATAGAAAGCTATGGTGGTATAAACCCGAGCATATTACCTGCCCCTGTCGCACAAACAATAGCAAAAACATATCCAAATATAGCCATTGTAAAAGTGGATAAAGAATGGAATGGATTTGAAGTAAAAATGGCAAATATGTTGAAAATCTACCTAGATATAAATGGTAACTTACTAGGACAAAAATACGACGATTAATTTACTTAAAATCTTTAGTTGCTTTAGAGTAACTAAAGATTAAATTTCACAATAAACTTTGCAGAATCTAAATGCAGAATCTCAATAAAATCCCTTAAACCTTAATAATTTCATTTTAATATCCTCTAAAACAAGAATCTTCCGCCAATCCTAATATCAAGATAATTTGGAAGTTTATAATTTTCAATATCTTTAGTAATAAGACTAGATTGAACAGATATATCTATAAAATTAACTATATTCATACCAGCTGTTATTATCGTCCCATAAGGATTCGCTCTCAAATCCCCCATAGCCCCAAGCCTAAAATCCAACCACGAAGCATCGAATATAACGCCACCGCCCACCATTTGATTTTTCTTATTTGGGTCTAAAGTGCTATTTGGCAATATATCTATATCTGCTAATATGGTAAATCTCCAAATCTCAAATCCAACTCCAGTGCGAAATTGACTATCCAACCTCATTTTACCACTTGAAGTTTTAATCTTTGGAGCATTTAGATTCTTACCTACAAATCCAAGTGAAAACCAATCTATAGTATAGAGACCGCCAATATCAATACCGAATGTGTTAGTTTGCTTTATCTTATCTTTTAAATCAAAATTAAATTTTAGATTCTCTAGATTAAGTGTTTGGTTACTATACGCACTAATAGCGTGGATATATTTTAATGTAGCTCCTATATGAAAATCTCCTGCAACAAATGGTATAGTATGTCCATAGGCAATAGGAACTTCTATCAATGCAATATTATTTGAATATAATGTATGTTTGGCATTTGGACTTAAAATAGAATAGTTATTGTAACTATCAGCAGTCGAGCTATAAAGTGATATATCATTATCATTAATACCAATTTCATAATAGTTATTAGAAGAGTTTACTATGATTCTATTATGGGTTTTATCCATTTCAAGATTCATAAATCCATACACACTTGCCAAAACCCCAAAGCCAATAGCACCCCTTTCTTTGTTTCCGCCAATGTGGAATACAAAGCCATTATTGCTATGAATCTTTAGGCTATTACTTTGTAATGATTTATCGATGATAATATAATCATCTAAAAGTCTATCGATAGAGTTATTTGCACCGCGATTAATAGTAATACCGCCAATAGCATTGAGTAGATTAGAGATATTAATACTTGAGCCATTTTTTATTGATTCTACTAAGCCATCAATCTTATTAGTATCAAGATTATCAATAATGCTTTTTAGGATTCCAACATCACTACCACTTGCACCAACTTTATCTATCGCAGAACTTAAATCATTTTTTATTTGCGTAAATTTACTAAGTTTTTCATCAGCACTTAGGTTTTTTAATTTATTTATTGAATCATCAATATCGCTTCCGCTCTGCCCTGTTATAGTATCAATATAGCTCTTTAAACTAGATGTATCAGTAATTCCAGAAGTAAAAGTAGAGTTTGTAACATTCTTTAAAACATCGCTTATTAAACCCAAATCGCTATAATTTCTACTAGAAACAGATGAAGCAGCTCTTAATATGGATTTACTTTCTGCTAATTTTGCCACCGTATCAGGGAGATTCTGTATATTTTTATAATCAATATCCGCAAGTTGTGCTAGATTATTTTCTCCATAACCAACACCAAAACTATAAGCGATATTATATTTTCTATTTACCCCTAATATGGCAGGATTATAAAAAAGTGCCCAACTATTTTTCTTATAGGCTACCCCTGCTCCACCCACACTTGCAGGAGTGTTTCCCATAGAACCAAATTCTAATGCTATGCAAAAATGAAATCCTATAAAAATCAACAAGCCCAACCATTTCATAAAAAACCCTTTTTAAAAGCTAAAGCCTCCTCCAATTTTAACACCAAATTCAGATGGCATTTTTACATTATTTATTTTAACTAGATTTGTATTAGAAAATATTGATATATCTATAAAAGTAAACCCAAGTCCTCCAGATATAAGCCAACCCTCATCACCCTTTAGTATATTTTTCGCTACACCAAGTCTAAAGTCAAATATACCTGCATTAAACATTCCCCCAAGAGATACATACTGAACCTTATCCTTTGGCATACCATTGCCCAAACCTTTAAATTCAATATTTGGTTTTAAATCAACATCAAGGGCAATAGTAGTCATTGGTATAACCTTAGTTGATATACCAAGCCTATATTGTGAATCCAACTTTAAGCCATCGATTCCGCTTGTATTAATATCTGGAGAATTTAGATTCTTGCCAACAACACCAATAACAAATACATCAAGTGGTAAAGAATAAGCCAAACCAATATCAATGCCATAAGTATTAGTAGATACACCACCAGAAGCCGAAAAAGCCTTAGTAATAGAATCTGAAATAACTGTATTATCGCTAAATTTCTCACTTACCAAACTATGTTGTGCAAATATATATTTCGCACTAGCTCCTATATGAAAATGCCCAACAGCACTAGAAATCCTTATTGCATAGCTTAATGGAAGTTCAACAATATCAAGTCCATTTGTAATAATATAGGCGTTAGTTGCACTATTAATATCAGTGCCTGAGGTAATATTTCCGGTGAAATTAACACTTCCGCGTTTTGTATAGAAAAGACCAATTCCAATTGATGAAGATAGAGATGGACCTAGGAAAATAGGGATTTGCAAAGCTACTCCATTCTCAGAAGTCATAGTCATACTATTATCTTGTAGAATATTATTTAAAGCATTAATATCTGCGATACTAGATAGTGGTATTTTGGATAATTCAGATAAATTATTTTCCTTTAGCCTAACCCCTAGTGAATATCCTATTTTAAAGCCTTTATCTACACTTTGTAATGCTGGATTATAATACGCACTAAAAGGCGAATGTGCAACCCCTACGCCACTTCCACCCATACCAAAAGCTTGATTTCCCATATAACCAAATTCTAAGGCATTTAAGCTACCTACAAAAGCACTAGAACAAATAAATAAAGAATAAATAAACTTTTTCAATTCTTAAATCCTTAAAACTATTTTGCAATAAGCACCGGAATTGGAGAAGCAGTGATAAATAAATCTTGATGTGAATTAAAGATTCTATGTAAAAGAGAGGATTCGCTCTCACCAATCACAAGCAAATCGTGGTCATTTGCAAGCTCTAGTAAAACATCTCCAGCATTACCTTTTTTAATAATCTTATTCACTTTGATATTATGTTTTAAAAACTCCTCTTCAAATTCTTTTAATAAATCGTCAGATTCTATATCTTGTGCAGAGAAAATATGTTTATAGTCGTAGATTCCGCTTTCTGCATAAACCATCACTTCGGATATAACATGTAATAGCGTAATATCAAATTCACTAACTCCACTAAAAAGATTAACTAAACAACTTACGGCTTTTCTACACTCTTTTGTGTCGCTTACACCAAATAAAATATGTTTCATAATAAATCCCTTTCTATAATTAATTAAAAATGTTTTTTATTCTATCAAAAAATTCTGGCTTATACAAAATGATTTTAATAATAGAATCTTTTTTCACCATATCTTTATTATTAAATATTGCCAAAGAATTACTTTTCATAAGTGGTGCTATTTGTGCTCCTTGATATTTCGCATTATTATATGCACTAAAATAGCCATTTTCAAAGTTTCCTAATACAATATGAGATGTTTTATTGGTAACGAAAAAATCTGTTTTGTTGATTGCATTTATTTCTTTAAAATACAAATCCTTAGATAAACTCATTTTTTGAATCAATATTGACATACAAAACATACAATGAAAAAATGCCCCTATAGGATTCCCCGGCAATGATAAAATAAATTTACTATCTTTATTTGAAAATATCATAGGTCTTCCGGGCTTGATATTAATAGAATCTACTAGGATTTTTGCATCTATTTTTTCTAAAACCTTATGAATATAATCTTTATCGCCAACGCTAACGCCACCACTTGTTATAACAATATCATATTTCTTTAGTGCTTTTTGTAAAGATTTTGATATGCTATCTACATTATCATCTAAGATTCCGCCATATTTGATGGAACAATTTAGCGGACTTAATATGGACTTTAAAAAATATGAATTAATATCATAGATTTGATTTTCATTGAGCTTAGAATCCAACCTTGCAATCTCATTTCCACTACCAAAAATAATAATTTTTACCTTTTTTGCAACTTTTACTTTATCGATTCCTTGAGAAGCTAGAATCCCAATGCTTTGTGCATCGATTAAAGCTCCTTTTTTTAGTAGAATCTCGCCTTTTTTAAAATCTTCACCTTTTAACTTTATGCTTTGATTTAATTGTGGAGTAGAATCTAAAAAAAGATTATTATCTTTTAATGTAGTTAATTCTTTTTGAATAACTGCTTGTGCCCCTTTGGGAATCCTAGCTCCTGTCATAATTTTCACTGCTTCATTATTTTTAAGATTAATTTTTACTTTATTTCCTGCAAATATACTATCTTTTATTACATAGCTTTTATGCCCGATTCTCAAAGCATAGCCGTCCATCGCAGAATTATCAAATCTAGGAACATTATATTTACAAATAATATCTTCATATAAGATTCTATGTAAAGCAGAATCCAAACCAATCTCTTTGCAACCCTTTGTTTTAACCTGTAATTTATATAAAAAATCAAAAAATTCATCTAAATTAAGCATAAAGTCTCCTTATTAAAATTCCATTAATCTTATCATTTTATAGCTCTCTGCCATTTTAGAGGCAATAAGAGAAATATCATCGATTTTATCAAACGAAATAGCACAAAGCTCTCTTGCTGCCAACTGCCCGAATCCTAATGAAGTTAATGTATGAGATGGCTTAATAAACCCAAGATAGCAATCTTGAGAGCCAGATAAAAAAATATTATCTAGATATAAATGCTGTATGAGATTCCTAGTATTTATATGCCTAAAACGAAGTGGAAGTGTGTTTGGTGCGAAATCTTGTGCAAATAAATCAATGTCATTTTCTAGCAATTCTTTTAGTTTTGCAAATAAATCCATATTAGTGGAATCTGTAATAATCTGCTCATCTAATGCCCTACAAAAAGCTTCACTAACACCTTTTTTATACAATGTAGAAGTGTATATTTTATCACTTAATATTAAGCCAAATCCACTTGGGAGACCAAAAGTAGCTCCATTTATCAATGCAATATCACTCATACCAATATCCATTCCAAGCCTACTTGCATAGCTTATATCAAGTGCTAGGGTTGCATTTTTGATATTTGGAATCTTATTGATACTAAAAATATCTTCATTAATTAAAGGCAATATAATCAATGTAGAATCCTTAGCTAATAATTCATCATCAATTTTCATCAAATCGCAATAAAGATTCTTCATATCTATACGCTCAATCTCAATAACATTTGAGATAATCTCAAGTGAGCGACGAATCTCATAATGCAAAGAATCAATATAATAAATCTTTTTAAAATTCATAAAAAGCTCTAAAAATCCACCTATTGCAAAATTAAAAGGTAGTGCATAATTCTTAGAAAATCGTTGTTTTAACTTATCCCTAGAAAGCTCTAATTCCTGCTCTTTTATGGCAATTGAATTAAAATTAAAATCAGGGATAAGCAACGATGATAGCTCTTTATTAAGTGGTGGATTTACTAAAAAATCTAATCTAATTTCTTTCATTCTTTTACTTTTATTGGCTTTTAAGTAGCATTCTTTTATTGTCTATTTTCATAATATCACCATAATTATCTAAATAATCCAAATAGCAAATAATATATTTTCTACTAATATTATAATGCTTTTTAAAAATAGGAATGTCAATGTATCCCTCATTTTTTATAATTTTTCTTAAAGATTCCATCATATTATTTAATATATTGGTTAGTATAAAAAAATTATGATTCAAGCGAATCACCTTTCTACTCTTGGTTAAATACTTTAAAACACTATCTCCTAATTTTCTATCAATACATAATTTATTATAGATATTATATGGTGCTTCTGGCGTTATATTGCCTAATTCTAATTCTTTTATAATGGAATCTTTTGCATAGGTAAAAATATCGCCAATATCGCTTTTAGAGCTTATATAAAGATTCTCATTACTTTTTTGAATCACAGCATTTTGCTCTAATTCATCTATTAGTGATTGAGTGAAAGATAATGAACTCCATTTGATTTGATTATTAATACTAGTTGCACTAAAAATAGCATTTTTATTTTTTTTAATAAGATTTAAAATGGTTTCTTTTATTATATTTCTTACCTCTAAACTATACACCACAAAAGCATTTTCATCAACAAAAATATCATTTATTTTTTTGGCAATCTCTATACTTTCTTTATGAGTGAGATTAAATCTTTGGAGGGATTGTATCAGCCCGAATCCGCATTTATGGGCATTTACTAGAATCTTAAAAGCATCTATAAAATTATCATCAAATAAATAATATAAATATTCTAATTTTTGGGCTTTTTTCATTGGGTCAGTTATTGGATTAAGAATCATTCCACCACCTATTGTTTTGGCATTATCCCTTAAAATAAATCGCTCTTTAAAAATACCAAAAATAGGTTCTTCTAGATTTAATGTTGCAAATAGTTTATCATCGCATTTTTCTAAGATATTTATACTCGCATTCATTCGTTTAGAACCAATGAAAAAAGAAATATGCTGTCCATTTATAATCTTTTGTAGTGGAAAAACAACACAATCAATCTTATTAAATCCTCTTAGAATCCCCTTTTTACTTAGGAGCATTCCTTTTTTTATCATTTCGTGAGAAATAGAAAGATTAAAAGCGATTCTTTGTGCAATTTGAGTAGATTCCACTTCCTTATCGTGATTATGTATATGCTTGATTGTAGCTTCTTTGTTTAACTCACAGATTATTACTTTATCATTTTTCTTAATCTCACCGCTTAGAATAGTCCCTGTAACAATCGTCCCAAAACCTTTCTTACTAAAAACTCTATCGCAGTAATATCTAAAAAAACTACTTGTTTGTTTTTGCATTGCTGTTAGATTAGATAGAATCTTTTTTGCTTTGTTTATGGAATCTTCATCATAGATAGAAAACTCGCTCATTTCTATCAAATCAAGTTTTAATTCATCTAATAATGTTTTTACTTGTTTTTTGACTTCTAGGATTCTATCTTTTGATATTAAATCACATTTTGTAATAAATACTAGGATTCTAGTAATTCCTAATAATTTTGCAATATGTAAATGCTCTATACTTTGTGGCATAATGCCATCATCTCCCGCCACAATCAACGCTAAAACATCAACCCCAAATGCACCTGAAATCATATTTTTTACTAATTTTTCGTGTCCGGGCACATCAATAAAAGAAATATTATTATTACCTAAAATAATATGTGAAAAGCTAATATCAATAGTCATTCCTCGCTCTTTTTCATCGCTTCGCTCATCACCATCATAATGATTTATCGCCTTAATAAACGATGTTTTGCCGTGGTCAATATGCCCAGAAAGACCAACTATAATATTATTCACCTTTATCTCCATTTGCTATTTTCTCTAAAATATCTATAATAATATTCATTTCATCATCTTGTATAGTGCGGACATCAAGAGCTACTTTATTATCCACAATCCTAGCTATAAGGAGATATTTTCTTAATATTTTTTCTAATTCCACAGCTCGCATTCCAGCTATTTCCAAGCTAATGCCATAAGATTCAAATATTTGATTTGGTAAGCTCCCACCACCAGCAAGACTATCTAAAGGAATAATATTTGGATTAAAAAATTTATCAATATGTTTTGACAAATATATAGCCTTTTTATGTAATTCATCTTTATTTAAAGATAGCATTTTTATTGTGGGAATCTCATCTAGATTATTTTCTATATATCGCTTTAATGTCGCTTGTAGTATTAAAATAGTAATCTTATCTACGCGTAATGCACGAAGAAGCGGATTTTGTTTTAATTGTTCTATTAAATCTTTTCTACCAAGTATTATTCCAGCTTGGATAGAACCAAATAGCTTATCACCACTAAAGCTAAGTAATGATGGTGGATTTTTGCAAATATCCACAAGTGATGGCTCATTACAAATAATGCCTTTAAAATACCCGCTACCTAAATCATAATAATCGATAATATTATGATAATTGCAAAGTGTGCTAATATCCTGCATACTAGTTTCTTGGGTAAATCCTAGAATCTCAAAGTTTGATTTATGTGCTTTCATAATTATCCTAGAATCTTCACTAATTGCGTTTTTATAATCCTCTAATCTTGTTTTATTTGTTGTGCCAACCTCTACTAATCTAACTCCTGCATTATTCATAATATCTGGAATCCTAAAACTTCCGCCAATCTCAATTAACTCACCACGAGAAATAATAGCTTCTTTATTTTTTGCAAAGGTATTTAGTATTAAAAAAACAGCCGCAGCATTGTTATTAACGATTAAAGCACTTTGTGTATTAAAAATACCACATAACATATTTGTAATATGGCTATATCGCTCTCCTCTCTTAGCCTTATCTAAGTCATATTCAAGATTATTATAGTGGCTTAAAAGTGGAAATATCTCATTAAATAAATTATTATGAAATATACTTCTACCTAGATTTGTTTGCAAAACAACACCTGTTGCATTTATAAGCGGCTTTAGTGTATATGAAGTTATTTTTATGTATTCCTTATTTATCTCATCAATAATATACTTACTCAAATCATCTTTAATAGAAAAATTATCGCTTAATATAAGATTTTTTATCTCGTTTATCTTTTTTGTTATGATATTTTTTAAAATATCTTTATTGGCGTTTGTAAATATAGGATTTTGAAGAATCTTTTCTACCTGTGGAATCTGCCTTAATTGCTCTTTTTGTTTATTGTTATGCATTGATACCTTTTATAATAATTTAAAGTGTATTGTAGTAATTATTTACATAGTTTTCATTTAATTTATTAAACTATAAAACAAATAGCTTATTAGTTATGCTAGAATGTCATTTTTGTAACATCTGCTATTTCTTTTGGAAGGCTTGCAAATCTGGTGATTGCCACAGACTTCAAATCTGCTGGGTGGCTAAGTGTTTAGCTACTGGGGAGTTCGATTCTCTCGCCTTCTCACCAAACTTTCTAATATAAATAACTTACGATTTTTTGAATGATTAATAATTAAATATAGCATTAAATAAATGTAGAATCTAAAAAATTCCTAGATTCTCACAGATTCCATATCACGCATTAAATATTATGAATTTCCTATTTCCATTTACCACCCAACCTTAACATTAAAAAACCCACTATTTTGTATAGTTTCATCTCCAAAGTTTCCTAGATAGTTTAGACCTAGTTCGATATTTGAAGTTACGGCATAGTTTACTCCAAGTCCAAAGTAAGCGATGAATCTATCTATTCCAATGTCATATTTCTGCACTACAGCATTTAGAATCTCTACTTTACCTTGTGGATTATTTAGTGCGTATTTAAGTCCAAGAATAGAATCTAATCCAATATTATCATTAAACTTAACACCATAATTCACACCCAAATCAGCATAGAATATATTTGTAAAACTTCCTAAGTAATTAGCCCCAGCAAAGTAGGATTTGGAATCTAATCCACTAGATTCTAC
>NZ_NHYM01000007.1 GCF_003288815.1 Helicobacter sp. 16-1353
GAACAAGCGTTACATTATGTATGCAATTACAACATTTGTAATTATGATTATTCCATTTATTAAGATTAATGGAAATCAAATATTTCTACTATCATTTGATAAAAAGCAATTGCATTTACTTGGAATGGTTTTTGATATGCAGGAATTATATCTAATGCCATTTTTACTCATTATGCTATTTGTTGGAATATTTTTATTGACGACTTTAGCTGGTCGTGCTTGGTGTGGCTGGGCTTGTCCGCATACGATTTTTAGGGTAATTTATAGAGATATAATCGAAACAAAACTACTAAAACTTCGTCGCTCCATTGATAATAAACAAACACAACCAGACTTAAGCATCGCAAAAAATAAAGCCAAAAAAATACTAGCTATTTTTATATGGTTTATTCTATCACTCATTGCAGCATCCAATTTCTTATTATATTTTGTTCCTCCAAGTGATTTTTTTACTTATCTTGGTGATTATCAAAATCATATGGTTTTGCTTGTATTTCTAGCAATAATTACGATGTTTTTGACATTAGAAATAGTATTTGTGCAAGAAAATTTCTGTATTTATATATGTCCTTATTGTAGGGTTCAATCTGTGCTATATGATAATGACACAAAAACCGTTATTTATGACACCGAAAGAGGCTCATTAGTTTATGATGATAATGGAGTAGCTTTAGATAAAAAAGATGTTAATGGAGAATGTATAAGCTGCCTTAAATGCGTTCGTGTATGTCCAACTCATATTGATATACGAAAAGGTCTTCAATTAGAGTGTATAAACTGCCTTGAATGTGCCGATGCGTGTAGCAGTGTGATGGGCAAATTAGGCAAAATATCTTTGGTTAGATGGAGTAGCACAAATGATATGCAAACTAATAAAGGGGTAAAATATTTTAGAGGTAAAACTATTGGATATATTATTGTTATTTTAATAGCTTTGGGTGTGGCTATTTTCCTATCGCAAACAAAATCAAATATGCTATTAAATATTAATAGAACAACAGAATCCTACAAGATTCTAGAAAATGGTATTGTTGAAAATCACTATACAATGCTATTTCAAAATACCGATAACAAACCGCATACATACTATTTTAGGATATTAAATAATAATGACATACAAATCAAACAGCCTACAGAATCCTTTGAGATTAAGCCGGGTAAAAAAGTGCGAAAAAGAGTATTTTTATACACAACAAAGGATTTAAGCACAGATTCTAGTGATGATACTATTGTGCCTATCTTAATCCAAGCATATGCTACTGATGATGAAAATATACATATCACCAAAGAGAGTATTTTTGTATATCCAAAAAAATAGTAGGTTATTAAAACAAAAATTAGAAGCAAAAAATATCGCTCCATTATGCGATATGATTGCTTCTCTACCACAAATACAAATCTCACATATAAATCTTAATGACATTATAGAAATAGAATGCATAGAAAGCGACAAAAAAGATTCCATACTTGAGGCTATAACTGCACTAAAACCTTGGAGAAAAGGTCCATTTAGAATCTTAGGAAATACCATTGAAAGCGAATGGGATAGCTCAATCAAATATAATATTATTAAAAATCATTTGCATATAAAAAATAAAAATATTGCGGATATAGGCTGTAATAATGGATATTATATGTTTAGAATGCTAGAGTTACTTCCAAAATCTATAATTGGCTTTGACCCTAGTGCATTGTGTAAATGTCAATTTGATTTTATCAATAGATTTATTCAAAGTAATATACAATTTGAATTGCTAGGTATCGAGGATTTATCACATTATGATAGAACATTTGATGTTATTATTTGTCTTGGTGTTTTATATCATAGAACAAACCCTATAGATTCCCTAAAACTTTTGAAAAATTCACTCAATAGTGGCGGAGAGATTATTATTGATTGCTTAATTTTAGATACAGATGAGCCAATAGTCCTTAGCCCATTAAGATATGCTAAAATGAAAAATGTATATTTTATTCCAAGTATTGGAGCTATTAAAAATTGGCTATTCCGTGCTGGATTCAAGCATATAGAAATAATTGCAAAGAAAAAAACTGATACAATAGAGCAAAGAAAAACAAAGTGGATAAATGGGGAAAGTTTAGAGGATTTCTTAGACCCAAACGATAGCTCAAAAACGATTGAGGGCTTTCAAGCACCAATTAGAATCTATATAAAAGCTAAAGGAAAATAATATGGAAGATGAAGAAATATTAGACGAAAATCTCGATGACATTAGAATCTATAAAAAAATAAATAAGGATTTATGTGGCGAGATTATAAAACTATCCAAAAATGAAGCGATGGTGAAGTTTATCCCAACAGAAAAAATGGTAGTTGATGATAGTATGCTAATCCATTATGGCTTTATATTCTCTTCGGCGTCGTTTTGTGCGATGGCTGCGGTAAATCACCCAAATTCTATGATTATTTACGCAGAAACTAAATTCCTATCTCCTGTGGAATTAAATAGCGAGATAATCTTTAAAGCAAAAGCATTACAAAGCGATTTAAAGAAAAGGGAAGTCGTGGTGGAGGGCTTTTTATACAATATCAAAATCTTTGATGCAGTATTTCATATCGTTGTTTTTGATAAAAATATATTTAAGATTGACTTCAAAAGTATTAAATAATTAAGATTCTAGAATCTGCATATTTTGGTGATTTGGGATTTTAGGGATTCTACGCTTGAAGTGGAATCTTTTAGCTTCTCTAGTAATTCTTTTGAAAATCCATCAAGTAGGTTATTTATAATTTTTATTAGATTCTTTTAGTTTGGAATCTAGATTTTTATTTAGGGATTCCAAATTTTCTTTAGATTGTAAATCTAATTTTTTATTTAAAGATTCTAGAATCTATATTTAGCTCCATTTGGCTTTTAATATTTAATTTTAGGCATTTTTATATATTTTAGTATAAAATTAGATTTGATATAATTTTATAAAATGTAAGAGGATAGTAAGATGAGAGTAATGAAATTCATAGTTCTTTTTTTAGGATTTATATTTATTATTGCGGGATGCTCTTCAAAATATGAGCTTGGCGAGGGTGCAAGTAGCATAGAGGAATCTGCATTAGAGGCGAATAATTTAGCAAATGCACCATCTTGGGTTTTAAATGGTGGTGGCACGGGATTAAGTGCTATTGGCTCTGCTGAGATAACAAAGGCTGGTTTGCAATTTGCAAGAAATGAAGCTCTAGCTATGGCGAGAGATGAATTAGCAAGAATGATATCTGTTAAGGTTGAGGGTTTGGTTAATAATGCAGTGCAGCAAACTATTGGTGATAATGCCTATGATAGTAATGTGGAAAAATACGGAGAGCAAGTAACTAGACAAATAGTATCCCAAACTATGGTTGGCACAAAACAAAAAGATACTTGGATTACCTCTAATGGAAAACAAATTTATGTTTTAGTTGAGTTAGATTCGAATCTAGCAGATAAAGCGAAGAAAAGTATAATGCAAAATTTGTCTAAGGATAATAGCATACCATTAGAAAAAGATAAATTCTTAGATGCACTAGACCAAGCATTGGGAAATGATTTATAAGATTATTAGATTATGAGAACTAAAGTAATAAATCCTAAGGTAATAATTTATGAAAATAAATAATATAAGTTTGGCTATATGAGATATTTTTTAATTATTATATGTGTTATAGCTAGTTGCTTTTTTATTGCTTGTAGTGGAACTATATCTTATCCAGATTGGTATTTAAAAAGCCAATCTGATTCTAGATATTTATATGGCGTTGGTGAGGCAGATAGTTTGCAAGATGCGAAGTTGGCGGCATTGAATGATTTAGCATCAAAAATATCACTAAATATAGAATCCAATATAAATATCCAAAAAGAGCAAATTGATTCTAAGGTAACAAGTAAGATTAATAATAATGTGGGTATTAATGTAAGTGATATTGAATTAGATAGTGTTGAACACCCAATTATAGAGGAAATTGACGGATTATTTTTCGTCCAAGCAAGGGTTGAGAAAGTAAAAATTATAAATAAATTAAATAGCGATATAGATTCTAGTGCAATCAAAATAAATAGTATTTTAAGTGATATTAAAAATTCAAAATGTAGCACTATGTCGCCAAAACATAGAGAAAAACTTTTGGAATTACTTGCTTTGAGCGATTATAAAAGTCAGCAAATAAGTTCCTTAAATGGTGTTGTTAGGCAAAAGCAATTATTAGATAATGTAGCAAATATGCTTTTACACCCTCCAAGAGCTTATTATATTTCATTTGCAAAAGGTGGGAATAGCAATGATTATAAACTTGTTGATAATGCCTTAATGAATGAATATAATAAGTTTTTTAGCATTAGTTCAAAAGATTCTGATATTTATTACATTGAGAATAGATATGATATTCATAAAACAAATACACAAGTAACGATAGCACTTGATTCTAGCATTAAAGATTGCAATGATAATGTTGTTTTTAACACTACATTAGAAGTTGTGCAAGATGTTAAGGATAAATCCATAGCAATTGCTATAAATAGACTAAAGGCACAATTATATAAAAAAATTTATTCTTGGATAGAATAATAATATATTAAAATCTAAAAAGGTTTGGGGTTGATGCAGAAATTTTTAATTCCTATAGCAGTAATAGCTTTATGTGTTATATTTTATAAATTTAGAGATAGTATTGATATAATCTCAGGTCTTGCTATTTTCCTTTTTGGAATGTTTGTTATGCAAGATGGGCTTAAAATGCTTAGTGGTGGATTCCTAGAAAAGACAATGAAAAAAGTTGCAGGGAACACCGCTAAAAGTATAGCATTTGGGACAATATCTACTGCTGTTATGCAGTCTAGCACTTTGGTTGCACTTTTTTCCATATCATTTGTATCCGCAGGTATTATTACCCTAACACAAGGTGTTGGAATTATATTTGGCTCTAATCTTGGAAATAGCACAGGAGCTTGGTTTATAGCAACTGTTGGTATGAAAGCAAATATATCTGCCCTAGCTTTACCGATTATTGCTTTTGGGGTTATATTTCTATTTCAAAAAATAAAAGCAGTCAAAGGTGCTGGATATGTCCTAGCGGGTATTGGATTTATTTTTCTTGGAATGTTTTATATAAAAACAGGTTTTGATAATTATCAAGATACCCTAAACTTAGCACAATATAGCATCAGTGGCATTAAGGGAATGGCTATATTTGCCTTAATTGGATTATTTATCACTCTACTTACGCAATCAACTCACGCTACTTTATTTTTAATTATGTCGGCATTATCTGCTAATCAAATCACTTTTGATAATGCAATAGCACTCACAATCGGCGCACAATTAGGAAGCAGTATAACAACTGGATTAGGTGCTATAAGTGCAAATATCGATGGTAAAAGATTAGCAATTGCACATATAGTATTCAATGTCATTACAGCATTAGTAGCAGTGATATTCTCAAAGCCTATCATTTTTGTAGTTACTCTTATAGCCCAATTTTTGGGTATTACGGATTTGAATCTTCAATTAGCTATTTTTCATACATTATTTAATATTATAGGTATCGCCCTCATACTACCTGTTAAAACGAAATTTGTATATTATTTAACTAAATTTATTCGTCAAAGAAAACACGATAGCTTAAATGACCCTATATATTTAGATAATTCTAAGATTGATTATGCAAATGCTTCGTTAGAAGCCATAAGAAACGAAACAAAACATTTATATGATAATGCCCTAAGTATTATAGTCCATAGTATTGGATTTGATAGAAGTGGGATTCGCTCATTTGAACCGATAGAAAATCTAGCTAAAAATAAGATTCTATTAAAAGATGATATTGATATAGATAATCTATATGAAACAAAAATCAAATCTCTATCTAATGCCATTATGGAATTTACCGCAAAAGCAAAAACACATATGGGCAAAGAAGAGCAAATGAAAGAAGTCTTTAAGCTACAAATGGCAGCAAAAGATATTGTTGAGGCTACAAAACATATGCGTTTGGTGCAGAAAAATCTACAAAAATATTCACTATCAGAGCATCAAGCTTTAAGCAATGAATATGATAATATGAGAAGCACAATGGCATATTTACTTAGAAGTATTGAGGAGTTGCGTATTACTCCAGCTGATGAAAATGCACCTATAGTGAAAAAAATCAGTAAATATAAATCTTCGTTTAAATACGATGACCTTGATATTCTTAATAAAATAGATAATCTTGTATCCAATAAATCAATAAGTATTTCAGAGGGAACTTCAATGCTAAATGATTTGTCATTTATGCGAAGTATTGCTTTGGAGCTAGTTGAATCAATTGAGTATTTATATAATATCGAAACCTAAAGTTTATCTTTAAGTTTTGATAAACCATTCCTTATCCATTTTTATGAAAATATATAAAAAAGTAATTTTTCATCATATATTTTAGGATTCAAATAAAAGCTTAGTGTAAATGGAATGGTAGCTTTACTATTTTTAATATAAATTTTGATATTTATAGATTCTATGATACTTTTCTATCAAGATTCATATTTTAATCATAATAAGAATTATTCGCTTTTTGTAGTTGCTTTGGTGTTTTACCATATCGCAATCTAAATCGTTTTATAAACCACGACACACTATTAAAATTAAATTCTTGGCATATTTCAGTAATATTCTTATTGCTAAACTCTATAAATAATTTTGCTCTCTCAAATCGTTTATTATCCAGCCATTCTTTTGGTGATATTCCAAAAGAATTTTTAAATCTCTTACTAAATAGTGCAATATCCATATTAAAAGTATCTGCCATTTCTTTTACACTAGCGAATTTCGAATTTCCCCTTAATAGCATTGAATGAAAATCAAAAGGAAAGGAATTTGCAATATTTTGGATAAATTCACTAAAAACCCTATCTTCTCTATTCATTAAAAGTAGCAATAATGCTTCAATTTTTAGCTTTAAAATCTCCTTATGAGTGTTTGTTACAAGCTGATTTTTATTATCTAAAAATACATTTATAGATTTAATCTGCTCCACCAAAAAAACATCTGTTGTAATTTTAAAAATCTCCCTATCTTTAGACTTAGGCTCTACCCTATCCAATAGATATTTATGCCTATTTATAAACTTCAAAAGCATCATATTAGAAAATGATAGAAAATATGATTGATAAACCCCATCTTTAAGCGATACTATATCACTCATAACAAATTTTCCAGCCTTTAGAAATACTATCTCTCCTTCATTGATAACATAGGAATTATTATTAAAATGTAGAATCTTTTGACCTTTATTTATAAAAATAATGCTATTTTGGGAGTTGGATATATGATAGTTTTTATTGCAATTATCGCTATATCGAGCAACAACGACATCACCACAATCTAGCAAACTAGCATTTTTATCTTTTGAAATCATAGCAAACCTCTTAATTATTGACTAAAGTATATTACACTAAATAATTAAATTATGTAATAATATATAAACCTATAGAAAGAGGTTATCATTGAAAATCAAAAAAAATAAATCAATAACAATAATAGCACTTATAATTTTATTGCTTGGTGTTGCGTTTGTTACTATTTCTGCATTACTATTTAAAAATATAAAAGAAGATATTTTATTAATTGATATAAAAAATAGCAAACAAAATATTGAGAATATTAATAAAAATATGAGCTTTTGGATAAATGAAAAAATAAATCTATTGAATGTAGCACCCACTCTAAAAAATATCCAAGATAGCAAAAATATTAATAATATTAAGAATTTTATGGAATCTACATTTTATTTTGATGATAGCTTTGATATTTTACAGATTCTATATGAGGATAAACATTTTTATATATATCATAATGCTAAACTTTTCTATATAGATGCTAATAAAATAACAAATGATATAAATCCATATAATTTAGATTGGTATAAAAAGACTAAAAATACACTAAAACCAAATATCTATATAGTTGAACAACACGGGCGATTGCATAAAACAACGATGAATATTTCTGTCCCAATTATCTATAATGATAAATTTATAGGGGTGTTGGCTGGTGTAATAGTTATTGATGATTTTCTAGAAAAATTCTCAAATAATCTTGCATTCAATGATAATATACATATGTTTATCATTAAGAACAATAACATTATATTTCCTAATAAAATAAACCCAAAGATAAAAGACGCAATAACAACATATATTCTCAATCCGGATATTAAGAGTGATTATTTTTTTACTAGTAACCTAGATTTTGATATTGGAAAAATAGGATTCTATATCAATAATGAAGGAACGGCAAATTATCTAAACAAGCTTTTTACACAAGAAGTTTTTCTTATGCTGTTTTTTATTGTCATACTTGGGATTATAGGTTTTTTACACAAACTATATAGTTTTTACATAAATAAAAGATTATTAAACACAAAGCAATTAACAGATATTTATCTTGATAAAAAAGAGCAAGGTTTAATTCTTTTAGATAAAAACTATCAAATAACATTCATCAATAAAATAGCAAAAAAAATTCTCTCTATTTTAAATATCAATGATATTTTTACATTTTTGCAAGAGGGTAGCGAAATGGTTACATATAAAAATAAATCGTGGATTATCAATAAGATTCCACTTTATCAATATGGATATTTTCAAGGGGGAATTATATCTATAGAAGATATAACAGAAAAAGAGAATCTAAAAAAAGAAAAGCAAAAAAACGAATATATTCTTATGCATCAAGCAAAAATGATTGAGATGGGAGAATTAGTAGGTGGGATAAATCATCAACTAAAACAACCATTAAATGGAATTAGTATTTTGATTGGAAATATCATAGATTTTGAAAAAAATAATATGCTAACTAAGGAATTATTATTACAGAATCTAAAATATTGCACAGATAGAATTAAGATGCTTGATGATACGATAAATCTATATAGCAATTATTACAATAGCCAGATAAATATCAAATATTTTAATCTCTATAATTGCATAGAAAATGTTATAAATATCATAAATATAACTAAAAATATTGGTGGATATAAGAAAGATATAAAAATACACGGAAATAAAACATTGATGTTATACTCATTAGAAAATATCATTAGCCAAATCATATTGATACTACTCTCAAATGCAAATGACGCTGTGCAAAATAAACAAAATAAAACCATACTTATAGAGTTTGCACAACAACAAGATAATATAATAATTAGTGTAACAGATTATGGAATCGGCATAGATAAAAATTTAAGAAATGATTTATTTAATGAAATCAAAACAACAAAAGCAAAAGGCGTGGGAATTGGATTATATTTTGCTAAGAAACTTGCAAACGATAAACTACAAGGAGATTTATATATAACTAGCTATGAGAATCCAACAATATTTGTTTTAAAAATCAAGAAAGAGTTAAAAGATATAAATAAATAATTTAAACGAATGAATATTAGATATATTGTAATATATCATATGAATTTACGATGTAAATAAGAGCTAAAGGTTTTAAATGGGGAATAACTTCTTAAATCTATTAAATAATATAAGTGTATTAATCGTAGAAGATGACGAAGTGGCATTATTTGGACTAAAACAGGCATTATTACCATATTGTAAAAATGTTTTTGAAGCACAAGATGGATTGAGTGCATTTGAAATCTATAGAAAAAATAGCAATAATATAGATATTGTGGTTACAGATATAAATCTACCTGAACTTAATGCCTTTGAAATGCTAGAGCGTATAATAAAAATCAATCCAAATCAAAAAACTATTATAATGACTTCATACCCAACAGATAGTAATCTACAACATAGCTTTAAAATAAATAATGTTTGTTTGTTTTTACGCAAACCAATAAATATACCAGATTTACAAACACATCTTGCAATCTTGGCTAAAAAACCACAAGATGACATTATTATCCAACTTAGCGATAGAATCTATGTAAATAAAACAAAAAAAGAGATTTTCCTAGACAATAAACCACTAATACTAAATGGCTTAGGAAATAATTTTTTCTGGCTACTAATTAATAATATAAATCGAGTTATGAGTTATGATATTTTACAAGATTATCTTTATGGGGAAAAAGAAAGCTCTGTTTATAATTTAAGAATGGTTGTAGTTAGGCTTAAAAATCAACTTCAAGATAAAAATATTATAATTAATATTCAAGATGAAGGCTATATGATAAAAAGTATCAATTAATTTATTACAGGAAAAATAATGGAAAATATGCTTAAAAAAGCACAGGAAGCAAAAAAAATAATTGCGAATCTAAAAGATAATGTGAGAAATGACATATTAAACAAAATGGCAGAAAATCTTATTAAAAACAAAGATTCTATTCTAAATGCAAATAAAATCGATATAAAAAACGCACAAGATTCCCTATCAAATGCTATGTTGGAGCGATTAAAACTAGATTCCAAAAAAATAGATTCTATGGCAAAATCCCTAAATGAAATCGCAGATTTAAAAAGTCCAATAGGCAGAATCCTAGATGGATTTGAAAACTACAAGGGATTAAAAATACAAAAGGTATCTGTCCCAATTGGTATTATTGCTGTGATTTACGAATCGCGTCCAAATGTTACAAGCGATACTTCGGCATTATGCTTTAAAAGCGGTAATGTTTGTATTCTAAAAGGCGGGAAAGAATCCATAAACTCAAATAAAGCTATTTTGGAGATTTTACATAAAAGCTTAGAATCCTACAATATCCCAAAGGCTGCAATTAGCTTTGTAGATTCTAGAGATTCTATGGAATCTCTATTAAAAGAATATAAATATATAGATTTAGTTATTCCACGAGGTGGGGAAAATCTCATTAAATTTGTAACAACAAATTCCACCATTCCTGTTATCAAACACGATAAGGGCGTATGTCATTTATACATACATAAATATTGCGATAAAAAGAAAGCACTAAATATAGCAATAAACGCAAAAAGCTCAAAACCAGCAGTTTGCAATAGTATTGAAACGATTTTAATCCACGAGGATTCTAACATCTTAGCAGAGCTAATAGAAACCTTAAAGAAAAATAATATTAAAATAAAAGCTTGTAAGAATCTTGCAGATAGATTTAATTTAGATATTGCTGTGGAGAGTGATTTTTACAATGAATATGGCGATAATATACTAAATCTAAAAATAGTCAAAAACACCAATGAAGCAATAGAGCACATACAAAAATATGGCTCAAGCCATTCTGATAGCATTATAACAGAGGATTACAGCGTAGCACAGCGATTTTTAAATGAGGTAGATTCTGCTTGTGTGTATGTAAATGCAAGCACAAGATTCAGCGATGGAGGGGAATTTGGCTTTGGGGCGGAGATTGGAATCTCAACTTCTAAGATACACGCAAGGGGACCGATGGGAATTGAAAGTCTTACAACATATAAATACCAAATCTATGGCGATGGGCAGATACGAGAATAAAAAATATTAATTATCTTTTGGCGGATTTATATCTTGTAATGGTTTGCTTATATAATATCCCTGTGCGTAGTCCATTCCCATTTCTTTAACAACATCATAAACTTCTTTTGAGCTTACAAATTCTGCTATTGTGTAGATTTTAAGTAATTTAGCAAAGCGAACAATCGTCTCAACTATAATCTTTGCATTTTTATCTTTATCTATATTTTTAATTAGGGAGCCATCAATCTTTAAGAAATCTATTTGTAACTGCATCAAAATAGAAAAGTTAGAATATCCGCTACCAAAGTCATCTAAAGCGATTTGGACGCCCAATTCCTTAATATTTGTAATAAAATTACTAACACTATCAAAATCCTCAATACTCTCTTGCTCTGTTATCTCAACAACTACCCTGCCCTCTAGATTATAATGCACGATTCTATCCATAAACCATATTGAAAAATCCGAAGATAACATATCTTCTAATGCAAGATTCACAGAAAAAGTAAGATTCTTCCTAGTCGATAAATATGCAAAAGATTTTTCTATCATAAGTTTTGAAAGCTTTGAATACGCACTTGAACGCTTGGAAATCTCTAAAAATAATCCCGGCGGGATAATATGTCCCTCTTTATCCTTAATACGCATAAGGGCTTCATATTTTTCTTTATCTTTTGTGTCGTGGTATCCTTGAATACCCTCTATTTTTTGGTAAAAAGGCACAACTTCTTGACTTTTTAGTGCTTGATATATGATTTCAGTATATTGGATATTATTTTTTAATGTGTTTAAAATAGGCAGATTTCTGTTATAAATTACAATTGGATTTTTATATTCTTTCGCGTGATGAAGTGCCATTTGAGCATTTACCATACTATATTTAGCACTATCATAAGAAAATGCAATGCCAATAGTCGCAGTTAGATTAATATATGTATAACCATCAATTAGGATTTCTTTCTTACCTAGATAATTTAAAAAATTCTCTAATTTATGTATAAACATACTTCTATCTATACAATTAGGCCAAAGGATAGCAAAATCATCACCATGGATTCTATATAATAAATAGTTTTCATCTTTAAAATAATTTTTTAGGATATTTGCCACAGAGCATAGAATTTGGTCTGCCAACTCCACACCATAAAAACTATTTATTTCCTTAAAATTGCTTATGTTTAAAACGGCTATCACATGATTTGAATACTCTTCTAAATCTTGTCTAAGCACAATATTTGTTTTTAATCCCGTTAATGGGTCGCAGTTTATGCAAGTATTTAAGTCATATATTTGTTTTGCGATATTATTATGAAAATATCTTGATATTTCAGCCACTTCCTTTGGTGAAGTAATAATCTTTTGCGACCAATTCGTAAAGTGGGTTTTATTTGTTTTATAAAAATTTTGCATATCTTCATAAAAAATATTGAGCGAATTTAATATATTATCCCTAAGAAATTTATTTGAAAAATGTATGATAAGTAAAAAAAAGTTATATTTATAGCAATGAGAATCCCAATAAAACTTGCAAAAAAGGCTAAACTGCTTGATGTTTCTTCAATAAGCGTTAAAAATAGCATTCCACATATTATATAACCTGTATTTATTAACAAAAATATAAATACTGGAATAAATAAAAATACTTTAAAGTTAGCCTTTATATCATACAAATCACGCCCTCCAATCTCATATATTATCAAATTTATTTTTATTAAATAAAAATAATTGAGAATTATATCTAAAACTATATCTACATTTGGTCTATATAATCTGGAAAATGCAAAATCAAATCTTGTGGAAACTTTTTTGTAATTTTACTAAAAAAAATTCTATTGACAAACAAATCGCCAATTATGCCTATATCTTTAATACCATAATTAGTATTTGCATCGCGAAATACATTAATAACAAAATCTGCCAAACTATCTAGGATTCCGTAGCATAGGGTTTCATTGTCAATTCCAGCTAGAGTAAAACTAATAGATGAGCTAACAGAAGCTAAATAATCGTAGTTTGCTTCTCCATCGCTATTTATTATTTTAAAGTCGATTCTAGGACCAATATCGCGTAATGATAAACTTGCATATTCAAAAATCCTATCTTTTTCTAAAATCTTGCTAAAGCCCAAAATAACGCAAATAGAACTAAAAATATCTAAAATATTATCACTCCATATTTCTTCATCACTAAAGCTATTAATAAAATGGATTCTATCTGGGAATGACTTTTCGTAATTCTCCAAAAGCTTTTTACCATTTGGTCGAAGTGAAAGCTGCTTTAAGATATTTTTTGGATTCATATCAAAATGAATATTTATTATATTAGCATTAGAATCTAGAATCTTAAATATTGTTTGATGGTATGTGCTAATATATGCGACAAATAAAGGCGTATTAGTATCAAAATTTGATTGGATAAAAGGAATTAAGCCATATTTTGTTATATTAGAATCCTTAGTAGAATCTAAAAATTTATTTTCTATAAAATATCCATTTTCACCCATAACAATCTCAAAAAATCGCTCTTTAAAAGGATTTATATAATCTATCCCATTTTTTATCTTATGTTTTTTGTATTCCCCATTATCATAATTTGCAAATAAAAATGGTATTTCTAAATCTATCAAAATACTTGATAATGCACATAGAATAGGGTCATAAGGCAAAATAAATAAAGCGTTTTTAAAACCCAATTCATTCACAAAAACTTCTTTGATATATAGATTTATATAAGGTTTTTCAAATGTCGCCAACGCATCTAATTCATTTTGAGTGGCTCTTGTATAAAGATTTATCGTTGATATATCATTTGATAAAATAAAGTCAAAATCCCTATTATTGAGCGATAAAATAATCTCTCCTTTTATCGTTTGAAATCGCACAGATTCCCCATTTTGCAACATCTTAGTAATGCTATTTAGAGAATCTTTTAATTTATCTTTTGTAGTAATGCTTTTATTATCAAATAATATATCTATATTTATTTTACTATTTGGATATGTGAAAATATCACAAAATTGCTCTCCATTAATATCCTTAATATTAATAGTTTCACTTAAATCAAAGTCAAATGTGCAACTCTGCTCATCGATAGTAGAAGAATAACCCTTCATCATCTCCTTAGAAACCTCAACACTTTTTAGTATAAAATATAATGAAAGCGGGATTTTATAGGATATTTGAGTGGCGAAATTACTTAGATTCTCATCATCTCCATTAACAAAAAATAATAACTCATTACCTAAAATCATATCATAATGCTTTAAATCAAGCCCAGTAGCAGTTTTTCGCATAATTTTTAGGAAATAATCTTTATTTGAATGTTTATATAAAAAAATAAATTTAAGAATCATTAATAGCCTTTAAATGAATTATTAGCTATTTCTTGAATATCCCTATTATCAACCTCATCTATACTAAAACCAAGTTCTTTTAGATATTTTAATGCAATATCACGCATCACTATACAAGAATCTTTGATTTTCGGTGATAGATTAAAAGCTGTATCATCATTTAATATTTCTGGAATCGTCGCTATTATCTTGATTTGTGGTAAATCACCTAGTATTTCAATCATCTTTAATGTTTGCAACATTTCGACTTCGTGTGCCGTGCCCTGCCAATTTAGGTTATTTGGAATATTATTAAAATCAAAAAAGAATACATCTCCAATATTTCCATCATCAGCATTAATGCAATCCAAAATCAAAACACTATCATAAGAGGTTATAAGGGGAATCAAACTTTGAGCTAAAGTCCCACCATCAATAATATCAAGACTATGCTCACTAGAGGTGAATTTATAATTCACCTTAAGAAGATTGGATAGATGAACGCCAATGCCCTCATCTCCAAATAAAATATTACCAATGCCAAGAATTAGAATCTTCATAAATACCACAAACCTAAATTAAATATCATTCTCTATCTCTCGCTTTAATTTATATAAGATTCTAATTCATTTAACAATATCAATTCTCTTTTGCAACTTCTTGGTAGCGATACCCACCAACGATAGAATCTGCCCCGCCATCTGGGTGTTTTACTGCATTCCAAACGACCATATAAACATGCACAGGGATAAAAATGATAATCGCCCAAGTAGTAATATGGTGTATCTTTCTAACATTTGCTAATCCACCAACAGCAACTTCAAGCCATTTAAAGCAAGGTTCTAATATCGCTCCTAAGCCATTATGATATACATTATAATACAAAATCACGCCACTTAGGGAAATAATAAGCACCAAAATCGCCAAAATCAAATATGCAAAAAATTGTATTGGGTTATAAACTCCCTTTACATGCGGATGAGCACCCATAAAAAGATAGTTTTTTATCTGCCCTATCCACATTTTAGCACTAAATAAATCACTTGCATAAACTTTCTCATTTGTTTTTCTAGTCGTGCTTAAGAATAAATACAATCTAAAAATCGAAACTGATATAAGCAAAAATCCAGCTATAACATGAAAACTCCTAAAAGTCGCAATCAAAAAGCCGGTAGGCTCTGGATTTGGATTTGGAGTCAAAAATGGATATGCGATATAGAATCCACTAAAAATTAAAAAGAATATCGAAAACGCTCTCACCCAGTGAAAAAATCTAACACCGGGCGTGAAAGTCAAAGTTCTTTTAAAAAATTTTTCTTTTGTTATCATAACTTCTCCTTATGCGCGTAAAGTCGCAGGATTCACTTTATATTCACCTATTTTATTACCTTTGACATCTATCATATGCACTGAACAAGCAATACAAGGGTCAAATGAATGTATAGTTCTAATAATCTCTAATGGTTGGGTTATATTTTGAACTTTAATTCCTATCAAACTAGCTTCATAAGGTCCTTTTTGACCTTTTGCATCTCTAGGTCCTGCATTCCAAGTGGATGGAACGACTGCTTGATAATTTTCAATAACACCATTTTTGATTCTAACCCAGTGGCTCAAAGTTCCTCTAGGAACATTACCGATATATCGCCCTTTATATTCCTTGTTTTTATCGATTACATATGGGGCGCAAGTCGTTTTATCTGTTTTGATATTTTCTATTAATGAATTAAACACTTCAATACCATAATCCGCAGATAATTTACATTCCAACGCCCTAGCCGCAGTCCTACCTAATGTGCTAAATACCGCACTAACAGGCAATCCTGTATCTTTTAAAAACTTTGTAGCAATAGTGGTAATTCTAGGATTCTTAGCAGCTAGTCCCACAACAATCGCCGCCAAAGGTCCAACTTCCATCGGCTCTCCATCGTATCTTGGCGATTTAATCCAACTATACTTACCATCTGTATCTAATAGTTTGCTACTAACTTCTTTTGAATCCACCCCAATACTAGTGCCATCTTTAAACCCTGTATAATTAGGATTTGTTTTGCCATCATATGGTTGAAGCGGTCCATTGTCCTTATACCAAGAATGCGTAGCATCCTCTGTGATTAGATTTTCATCAATTGGATGAAGTTTTGTTATATCATAATCTTTTACAATTCCCGTGCTATATAGATATTCGCCATTGCCAATTGGAATCTCCTCAAAACAAAGGAAATTCTTAACCCCAGAGCCTTTAAGGACACTTGGCTCATTTTTATAAACCTCAGCTGCCATCAAAATATCCGGATAATATGCTCTATCCACGAAATCCTTAACATATTTATATTTTAAAAGCCAATCACCCAAACGACTTGGGTCTAAAATATCCATAACAGAAGTAACACCACCAACAGTTAGGCTTTGTGGATGTGGCTGCTTAGAGCCAAAAATCGCCATCATTTGTGCGGCAACTCGCTGAACCTCAAGTAATTTTAGATAATGCGATAAAACGATTAGATTCTGCTCTGGGCTAAATCTATATGTTTTATGTCCCCAATAAGCATTTGCAAATGGTCCTAAAGCTCCTTTTTTTACGAAATCCGCAACCCTAGTTTGAACTGCCTTTAGCTCATCTTCACCTGTATTCATAGGAAAATCGGCATAATTAAATGCGAGTTTTGAAGCCTTTGCAGGTGAAGCGCTAAGCGCAGATACTACATCACACCAATCCAATCCGTGCAATGTGTAAAAATGCACTGTGTGGTCGTGTAATACAAGCGAAATATTCATCAATGAGCGGACTAATTCGGCATTTTTTGGCGGGATTATACCTAGTGCATTTTCAACCGCCGAGATTCCAGCCTTATAGTGAGAATAAGTGCAAACACCGCAGATTCTCTGCATCATAAATCCAGCATCTCTTGGGTCTCTATTTTGCACTATTCGCTCTAAACCTCTCCAAAGTGTAGAAGATGAAAATGCGTCCTGTATCACATTATTTTCATCTACTACAACCTCAATTCTTAAATGCCCTTCAATTCTTGTTATCGGGTCAACTACGATTCTTTTTGTCATTTTAACTCCCCTTAATCTTTACTTTTTGTTACAGCAGAAATAGCAGCATGTGCAGCAATACCAATTGCAGTAGCACTCAATAGCACAATGCCAATAGTATCAGCAGTCTTGTCTGCACCCAAGCCATCAAATTTTGTTGCATATAGTTTATTTGCAAGTGGCTCTTCAAATGGACTCATAGTATCCCAGAAATTCGGCTCACTACAACCGATACATCCGTGCCCAGCTCTTACAGGCCAACTTGTGTGGTCGTTAAACCCAAGTCTAGAGCAGTTATTAAATGTATATGGACCTTTACAACCCACTTTATACAAGCAATATCCATTTTGTGCTCCCTCATCACCGAAGCTTTGGACGAATTCTCCAGCATCAAAATGTCCTCTTCTCTCGCATAAATCGTGGATTCTATGTCCGTAAGCCCAAGTTGGGCGATTATACGCATCGATTGCTGGAAGTGTGCCAAATAAAATAAAATGCAATACGCTTCCTACGATATTTTTCTCACTTGGCGGACAGCCGGGGACATTTATCACAGGCTTATTTGTGATTTTGCTAAGTGGCATTGCATTTGTTGGATTTGGATTTGCCGCTTGGACGCCACCAAAGCTAGAGCAAGTTCCAATAGCAAATATCGCTAAAGCGTCTTTTGCCGCTTCCCTTGCATTATGTGCTCCTGTAGCTCCGTGAGCCCCAATTGTGAGATAAAACTCACTTCCACCAGATGGGATTCCGCCCTCTACCATAAGGATATATTTCCCTTTATAATCCCTTATAGCATTTTGCATATTCTCTTCTGCTTGCCACCCAGAGGCAGCCATAACGGTCTCGTGATATTCCAAGCTAATATAATCAAAAATTAGGCTATCTATGCTAGGTGTAGAGCTTCTAAGTAAGCTTTCGCTACAGCCCGTGCATTCCGCCATATGTAGCCAAACTACCGGAATTCGTCCAGCTAATTCCGCTGCTTTTGCTGTTAGCGGAATAAATGAGCTAGGAAGTGCTAGAGTAGCAGTCATAGCAGCTGCCCATTTCATAAAATCCCGTCTTGAAATTCCATTATTATCCAACATGTCTTTGACATTCCCACTATTTTTATCAATTCGTGTTGGTAATTTTTCTAACTCCTCAAGCCTTTTTAAGGCTTCATTATATGCAAGATTATCCTTTTTAAACATTGATGAAATCTCCTTATCTTTAAAATAAATCTACAAACTATAATAATACAAAACACTAAAATAAAAGTAACAATTTCTAATCTATTTTGCTATTTTCACTACTTTATTACAAAAAGTAATAACAAAAATAAACTATGAATTTTAGCATTAAAAAATATATTTTTCTTGATTATAATCTTGCTTATTTTTTAATATTTTATGCTAACTTTTATATATTTTAAGAATACAGAATCTTTAAGAATAAATCTTATTTTTTACCCTAATTGCAAAAATATAAAAAAATGGCGTATTAATCAAACTTAGTATAATTTTCACACTAAAATCAAGTAATGCACTAATAACCACCGCTTTGAATCCCCAAGTAGCCAAAAATGCGATATGGAAAAAAATCATAGTATCAAAAAATTGTGCGATTATCGTGGAGGCATTATTCCTAAGCCACCATAGTTTTGGAAATAGTTTTTTCAGCATAAAAAATATATAAACATCTAGATGTTGCGAAATAAAGAATGCGAAAATAGAAGCAATAGCCACAGAAGGTTGCGAGATAAAAAAAGATGGCAAAAACGCAAATAAGATTCCATAACGAAGCATTTTTAACACATCTTTTTTATTATATTTTTCACTCAAAATATCGAGGAATAAAAAACTAAAAGGATATATCAAAGCTCCGTAAGTAAGGTAAGAGGAGCCGATTTTAAACTGCACACTATAATTTGCCAAAACAACAATAAATGCAAAAATAAAAGCAGTGATAAAAATCATTTTAGAAGACAAGAATAATCCTTTACATCTAATGAATATCAGCTAATTTTAGTGTAAATTCTACTTCGCTTTTTGTTATCATTAATTCTTTTGCGATAGATTCCACACTCCAACCATCTTTAAACATTGCTATTATTTTTCTATCATCGACATTGCTTGAACTACTTGGAAAGTAATTAAATTCTTTTATTTTATCTTCAATAATTGCAAGTTTATTATCCACATATTCGCGGTCTTTTTCTATTATTGCATAAATATCGTTGATACTATTTCTAAAATCTTCCTTTAGGTTTTTTTGAAATTTTTCACTATATCCATTTTCTAATTCATTATTTTTTAGGAATTTCTGAATCTTATAAATTTCTTTATTTAGGTCGTCGAGTGATTTTTCATATCGGCTTAATCTCCTTTGAGATTCTCCATCTTTGATATAAAAAAATATAAGGATTAGCACAAAAAGAATAATCACTCCAAGATTTACAATAAGCATTCCGCTCATAAATTTCCTTTAAATATTTAACTCTAATTTCGTATTTTAGCCTAAATTTTATTTCCTTGCTTTAGCTCTCTTATAATACTTCTCTCCCTTGAGGCTATATAATTATCAAAATCAACTACATCTCTATTGTGCATTAGTATTATTTTAGCGATTTTTGGCTTTAATGCTTCAAAAAAAATAGGTATTTTTCTAATAGGAAAAACAGCAATATCTAATCTAGCATAATATTTTTTGTGAGATTCTAAAACATCATTTGCAAAAACCAATAAATTATGTCCAATGGAATCCAAATATAATGTGGAATCTAATGCAATATATTCTTTCTTTTCACTATTCATTGTGTTAATGGAATTACTCAATGCATCTATTTTTCTATGTAATTCTACTAAGAGTTGTATAATAGGCTCACTTTCATCTACTATTTTGCCTCTTGCACGAATATTTTTAAGCCACGAGCCAATAGGGTCATCATTATTTTCGGATAATAAATCAAATTCATTTTTAAATATTTCTTCATTATTATCTATTTTTGAAAATTCAATCTTAAGTGGTGCTTTTATAATCCTCGTTTCGAAATAATTCATAAAGCATAATCCAATATTATAAATATTAAAAATACAAATCCCAAATAGCCATTTGTTTGAAAAAATGCTTTTGGGATATTTAAAAAATCTTTATTAACTAAATAATGCTCATAAACTAACATTATAACAGCACTTAAAAGTCCTAAATATGAGAAGATTCCGCCATTACTATAAATTACAAATAAAAGCCAAAACAAACAAGCCATTATATGGCAAAGCCTAGAAATAATTAATGTTGCTTTTACACCATATTTAGAAGGTATTGAAAATAGCCCATTATCTTTATCAAACTCAATATCCTGTAAAGAATATAATAAATCAAATCCCGCAACCCAAAACATAACGCCAATAGCTAAACATATGCTCCATAGCGGAATGCTTCCTAAAACTGCTATAACTCCAGCTATCGGGGCAAGAGAAAGGGATAATCCAAGTATAAAATGTGCTAAAACGCTAAATCGTTTGAAATATGAATAAATGGCTAAAATAAATAAAAATGGCAAGGATAATTTAAGTGCTAAATCATTTACTAAATATGATATAAAAATAAATAAAACTGCATTAATGATAACAAAAATAAGTATCCCAAAAGATGAGATTCTACCATCAACACTTGGGCGATATTTGGTTCGTGGATTTTCCTTGTCTATATCTATATCGCAAAAACGATTAAAAGCCATCGCGAAATTTCTAGCACTAATTAAAGCTATGGCACAAAGCATTAGAATCTCCCAGCCAAACCAGCCTTTTGCCGCAACTACCATAGCAATTAAAATAAAAGCTGATGAAAATATGGTATGTTGAAATACAACTAATTCACTTAGAATCTTAAGTTTTTTAAACATTATTTTATACCCAATGAAACTAATTTCTTAAATCCATTTGCTACGCTCAAATCGCTTTTCTCAACACTATCTTTTTTAGCATTTAGCAAGAATCCAGAAGTAGGATTCGGCGTAGTGGGGACAAAAACCCAATATGAATCTTCTAATTCTTTTGTTACAAAGCCCATTACCTTATAATCATTTATCGTTACATATACTACGCCTAAATAATTATCCGCACTTTTTCCAGAAAATAGATTTACCGCTTCTTTAAGTGTAGAGTAAATAGATGCTATAACGGGAATCTTGCCAATTATAAGCTCTGTGATTTTTAATATTATGGCATCTCTATTTCTCTCCACAACAAAACCCAATAAAAAGAAAAATACAATAACCAAAATACAAATTATAGTCGTCGCTAGAAAACTACCAGCTGTGCTTGAAAATATATAATATACAATGCCACTAATTGCATTATATACGATTTTTATAAGCCATAATAAGATTATTATCGGTAGTAAGGCTAAGATTCCCTTGAAAAAATATGATAAAAATGTATTCATAAAAAGTCCTTTACAAATAGTAATACTCCATATAGAAAATAGATTCCAGATAGAGCAAGAAGTAATAAATAGATTCGCTTAGAAAACATTGCCATCAACGAACAAACTATAAAAATAATAAAAAACCAAAATGGCGTTTGTAATTTTACATTAAAAAAATCATAATTTATAACAGCAAAGAGTGGCTCATCTAAGATTCCCCCAAATCCTATAATATGCAATAATAACACTAATGGATAAAAAACCACAAAAGCAATCGCTATTAATGGTGATAATAATTGATACAAACTAAATTCATAGAAAAAATAATGCGCAATGGGTAGCATATTTAAAAATACAATAAAATTTAATAGCAACACAAATTGCCAATTTTTGATTTTTGGAATATGCCTAAGATATAGATAAATATAGAATACACCGCTAACAGAAAGCCAGAATCCAATAGAAAAAAAGATTTTAGGAAATAACGCCAATATAAACAAAGCACATATAAAAAGTAGTTTAAAGCTAAGCAATTTTATCCCAGAATACAGCACAAAAAACCCAAATGCAAACATCACAAATGAGCGTAAAAAGCTAGGATTAAAATCAAGCACAATGAGATATAAAAATGCGATAATTAGAATCATAAAATTTAAGTCATAAAATTCATTTCTATAACTAAAATATCTTTTTTGTAGGATTCTATAAATTGGTGCAAAAACGATATATAAAGCGAGTGTTAAGATTCCAAGATGGAATCCACTAATAGCAAAAACATGTGCTATCCCAAGAGATGCGGTAACTTCCCTAAGTTTCGGTTCCATCGGGTGTGCTAAAAATATATTTTTATACAATGAACCAAGCAAATTTATCTCAAATTCACCAGATTTATATAGATATTTATCGCTATGCTGGGAATCTATATATTCATTAACACCACTTCTATAATCCTTTTTATTGGTTAATGAAATATCAAAACTAATAATAAAACAGCTTTTTAGGTATTGCAAAAAATTACAATCCTTACCTAAAATCCCATAAACACGGACAAATCTACCTCTTATATCTCTTAAATCATCTCTTGATATAGTGTAGAATATTTCCCCATCAATGCTTTTGAGTTTTAATACAAAATAATTTTTATCCGGCTTTTTGTATTGCAATAGCACTTGTGCATTAATATTGACATTTTTTTCTTTTGTGAGATTCTTGTATTTATAATATTCATAGGAAATAGAAGCAATAAATATAAGTAAAATAATTATTAGAAAATAAATCCAATCTTTAGTATTATTAATCAAATCTAATTCTAACGAAGAATGGATAGTTTTCATATTCTCCCTTAAAAATCCATTGAAACAATTGAATATTACTTGATAAAATAATACCTAAAAGAATCTATGTCTTGCTTATATATTTCAAGTATAAATTATAAGTTTAAATTTCATTTTATTGTTGTAGCAAATTTTCCCAAAGCCCTCTAATCGCCTCTTTGGAGAATTTTTCTTGCACGATTTGCTTGGCATTTTTGCCAAAATTTTCTCGCATTTTCTCATCGCTCATTAGCATTTTTAGGGAATCTGCAAAGGCATTCAAGTCATTATCGCTCACCAAAAAGCCACTTTTTTCATTCTCAATTATATCGCTTGGTCCAGTTTTGACATCAAAAGCCACGCTTGGTAGCCCAAAATATCCGCTCTCTAAAAGCACCATTCCAAAGCCCTCATAGTGGCTTGTAAGTGCATAAATGCTAGATTTGGCATACTCATTTTGGATATTTTTAGTAAATGGTTTTAGCACTATGGAATCGCCCAAATTCGCCGCTTTTATTTTTTTCCAAAGCTCATTTTTTAGGATTCCATCGCCTACAATGTGGAGCTGCCACTTGGAAAACTCCGCCTTGAAGCTAGAATCTTGTGCCAAAATCGCCCAAATATCAATAAGCCGCAAAAATCCCTTTTGATTATCGTCCATTCGCCCAATGGATAGGACGATTTTTTGGCGAGATTTTTGGGAATCTATGGGGCTAAAAGGCGTTAGGAAGTTTGGAATTACAGCGATATTTTTATGATATTTCTGCCAAGTTTCTAGCTCTTTTTTGGAGAGAATAACAAGCATATCAAAGTAATTATTTCGCTTGTGATAGCGAGTGAAATTTAGATGAATTAGCTTGATATATTTTGCGACTTTGTGGCGGAAAATAGGCGTATAAACCCAGTCGCTAATGATGAAAAAATCAATATCTTTATAGCGTTTTTTAATATGGAAGCTTAAAAGTGGCTTATAGAGATTTTTAAAATAGAATTTTTTAAGCACATTTTGCGTCCATTTGGCACTAAAATCACTCTCGCCAATATCGCAATAAAAGCTAAGTTTGACATTTTTTAGACTATAGGGCAGAGTTTTATTGCTTCGATAAAAGCTTAGAATTTCCACGCTATGCCCACTTTCCGCGAACAAATTCGCTAGATTTACCACCACACGCTCCGCTCCGCCAGTGATAGAAATATCGCCGATAGTTAGCAAAATGCGTTTGGGCGATTTGTGGGGGTTGGTGAGATTTGGACTATGTGAAACTGTTGGATTATGTGGATTTTCTAAACTCGCTAGATTCTGCGAGATTCCTAGATTGCGCGGAATCTGTGTTTTAAGCAAAAATCCCATTACAAAGCCAAACATTATAAAAATCGGCTCTAAGATTATGGGATAAATCGCATCAAAAACGCTCTGTGTGGCAAGTCCGCAAAGGAAAATAAGAAATGATAATGCGATAAATGTGGTCGTTGAATCTTGCTCTATTAGATTCTGCTTCGGTAGATTCTTGGGCGGATTTTTGCTAGATTCCACATTTTCCGGAGATTCCACATTTTTGGCAGAATCTAAAACTTTCGTAGAATCTAACATTTTCGTAGAATGCTCCGGCGAATCTAACCCAAGCGATTTATTTAACGCCCTTTTTGCGCTAACAAACATAAAAATATACATCATTACCACAAGTCCAAAGCCAAGAATCCCAAACATAAAAAATAGGCTAACGACATAATTATGCGGAGAATTATAGAGATTTACGCCATCTCTAAGCGAGTAGGTGGAGTTTTGGAGATTTCGCGCTCTGGATTTTTCCGGATTCTGCCCCGCTTCTTTGTAGTAAATATATAGATAACTCCCAATATTAAAGGGGCTAAGCGTATGTGGGACAAATGGCGAATCTAGGGCGGATAGAAAGGTGGACTTTCCCATAGCAATGCGAGAGAGCGAAGAGTGCTCCCAAGTAATCTCGCTTTTGCCGTTTTTTGTGCTTTCGCTCTTGCACTCCAACCAGCCATTAAAGCAGCCCTCGTCATATTTCCCCATTTCCCTTGGCGGAGTGTTCCACACGATGTGGAAGTTATCAACCATATGGGCGAAATTGTATCTTGGCGGAAGATTCTTTGAAAACTCATAAGCCACAAAGAAAAATACAACTAAAAATATCCCAAAAATAGCTAGAATCCGCCGCTTATATGGGTATTTCCAAAACACAAAGCAAGAGCAAATCATCGCCATAAATGCCACTAAAAATGAGCGTTCGCTATTTGCGATTATGGCAATTAGGCAGATAGCAATAAGGACTAAAAATATTGCCTTTTTCGCCCAGCTTCTAGCGATACAGAATCCCGCCAAAGCAAATGCACTAGGATAAAGCAGCCAGATATTATAAGTAAAAATCGACTGAAAGAAAAACGGCTCATTGTAGCCAAAGTCCCTACTCCACGAGCTAAAGTCATTTCTAATCCATACAAATATCGTAGCTACCACATTCACCGCACACATATAAACGAAAACATAAAAAAAGCCTAAAGCGTATTTTCTAGCGATGTAAAAGGCAAAAATATATGAGAGTAAAAACAGCAAAAAATACTTGAAAATATGGGAGTTTATCTCCTTTAGCACTTGCGAGAAGCTAAGCGGCATAACGGTATCAAAAACCAGCAATAGCGAGATAAAAACTAGCCCCAAAAAAGTAAAAATGGGAATCTTAATCGCCCTAAAAGAATCTAACGAAATAAGCCTAAAATGCGTGATTATAAGCACCACTCCGCCAAGTAAAAAGAAAGTTTGCGTCCTTAGAGAGCCGTTAATACCGAATGCATACAAAATCATACCGATAGCAAATAGGGCAAATGTGATTATTTGGGACTTTGGAGATGGTGCATTGTGTGGCGTTGGGCTTTGGAGCGTTACTTGGTGTGGTAGAAACTCTGTGGGCGATATGGCATTGTGTGGCGTTAGGGGCTTTTTCATATCGCCACCTTAGCTGGATATGTAATTGATAATGTGGCAGATTTTTTATGGGTGGAGAATCTAGCGTTTAAAAAACTTAGTTGGCGGAATCCAAAAGCGAAACTAAAAGAAGCGAATCTAAAGAGATTAAATCGTTTGTGGAATCCAAAAGTGGAGAATCTAAAAAGGGCGAATAAGTGGGATTTGAATGTGAAAAGATTTAGAAGAAAAAATTTGAGTGGTGTGAAAAATTTTAGTGGCGAAAGATTCCGCCACTTTTTAAAAGAGTGTTTTAGGCTTTGGAAGCTCCATTTGGTGGATTTTTGCGTGAATCTACAAATGATTTTGTGGAATCCGCAACAAGTGAGCCAAATATAAATGCTAAGCTTAGAGCTAAGAATGTGGATTCTGGGTGTCCTGTGAGTGGGTCGCCACTTGTTCCAGCTCCGATATAAAGTAGCATAATGCCCCCCCCTAGGATGGCAGAAATTGGGAGTGCAGAGTTAGGCTGAGTTGGGGTAGATTCCGCTAGATTAGTGGATTCCGTGCCGGAATTTAAAGCGGATTCAATATTAGATTCCGCACCGGAATTTTTGATGGAATTAAAGCCAAATTCCACAGATTCCACTCTAGATTCTGCGGATTCTGCCCTATTTTTACGCCATATTTTAAGATACTTCCAGCCCATATTAAATACCGCAAAATAGAAAAATAGTAGGCTTAAAAGCCCTATAATCCCACGCTTTGCCATAAAGTTAAGAATATCATTATGTCTTTTGCCCCGCCCATCGCCGATAGTATTGATATTTTTATCCGTGCCACTTAACTCTTTAATCTCAGTAGTTCGTTCCGCCGCACTTTTTGCACTTAGTCCAATTAGTGGCGAAATCCTAAACATCGCTAATGCTTCCTTATACATCACCAGCCTAAGCCCAATTGATGAGCTATAATCGCCACTTTTGATTTGCTCTAGTTCGCTCTGTGTGTATTCTAATCTATCGTGTGGCGTGGCTTGTGCGACTATGTAGCCGATAATTCCAATTAATAATAAAAATGATAAAAAGTATTTTAGGGCAGTTTTTAGATTTATGATTTTGGTAAAAATACTAAAGATAAATAGCACCACACACGCAAATACAACGCCCAGCACGACGCCTCTAAGCCCACTTCCCACGACTCCAGAAAATGCCAAAAGCGAGGCAATCAAAAAAACTGCCTTATATTTATGGGAGCTAAAAATAAAAAGGATTAGATTCATCACGCATAATGCCCCGCAGATAATGCCAAACTCATTTATCCCGCTAAAGCCCTCTACCCTAGCCCCAGCGTATAATAAATCTGTAAAAATATAAAGTTGCGATAATGCGATAAGTCCATTGATGATTCCAGCCGCACAAATCGAAAAATACAATATGTTTTTATTGATTTGTGGCTTTGTTTTGAATAATAAAAGAATGATAAATGCGAATAATAAATATTTGCTAGGTAAATCTAACTCGCTAAATCCAATTGATAAGCTACTATTTACCAAAAGTGGCGGGAGTGCGGAAAATGCCATTAATAAAAATGCGATGAAAAGAAATTTTTCCTCTTTTTCTAGGGCGAAAACTGCGAGTTTTTTTAGCTTTAAAAAAATGTAATATGATAGCAAAACTAAAAATAGCAAAATGCTACATACTTGCACACTAGGGCGAATCCCACTCGTTACAAAAAACCCCACCACAAGCAATGAAAACAAAATATAAAAAATTCGCATAAAAGTTATCCTTAATATCTCTTAAAATCTCATAATTAAAGCGGAATCATATCATCTAAATCATTCAATATTTTCGTTTCGCTCTGCTCGGTAATATGGCTTTCAATGCTAACAAATCTTGTATATTTAGTATCCATTTTAAGCTTTATTGTGCCAATAGGTCCATTTCTATGTTTGCCTATTATTAGCTCAGCCTCTTCATTATCCTGCTCTACTAATATCTCTTCTTTTGGAGGTGGTTTACCCTCTTTTTTTGCTTGTTCTATTTTTTCTTTCATATCTCTACGCTTATAAACTGCATCACGATAAATAAATAAGATAATATCTGCGTCCTGCTCTATTGAGCCTGATTCCCTTAAATCACTCAAAATCGGGCGTCTATCGCCTCTACTCTCTAATGTCCTATTTAATTGACTCAATGCAAGAATAGGAATATCTAATTCCCTAGCTAGAATCTTCAAACCTCTAGAAATCTCGGCAATCTCTAAATGCCTGTCCTTATTCCCTATGCCAGACATTATTTGCAAGTAATCCACAATAGCTAAAGATATACTAGGGTCTTTTGACTTTAGCTTTCGCAATTTACTTCTTAAATGCGTTATATCCAAGCCACCGCTATCATCAATATAGAATTTCCAAGATTCTAATTTGTCGCAAGTAGATTGAAAATAATTCCACTCTTTATCATCTAAATCACCTATGCGAAGTCGCTGTAAAGGAATATTAGCGATGGACGACATCATTCTTAAAACAATCTGTTCTGCTCCCATCTCAAGGCTGAAAAATGCAACTCCTTTACCACTTTTTAGTGTGGGTATTAACATATTTAATGCTAAGGAAGTTTTCCCCATAGCAGGGCGAGCCGCTAAGATTATCAACTCTCCTTTATTAAATCCAGTGGTATATCGATTTAATTCAGGGAATCCTGTATCAACACCTATTAAATAGCTATTACCTCGTTCTTTTAGCTCTTTTATCATCGAAATCACAGAAGAAGTAACATCGCCAAAAGTCCTAAACTCCCTATTTGATGATTTGCTTTGGAGATTGAAAATCTCGCTTTCTAATTCATTTATGATTTCTCTTGAGGGGAGATTTATATCAATACTTTTTTCTTTAATAGTATTTGCTAGGTGATGTAATTTTCGTTTTAGGGATAAATCCTGAATCTCTTTTACATATGATTTAATGTCGATTATAGGGGCAGTTGATATAATCTCAAAAATATCTTCATCGATATTTGCTTTAGATGATAATTTTTTGCGGATAAACTCCTCATTAATAGGCAAATCAAGTCGTTTTAGATTCCCCATTGTTGCAAAAATAATAGAGTGATTATGGTATCCAAAATCACTAGGTCCTAACTCATCTTCGATAGTATCAAAAATATTAGGGTCAAATAATATCGCAGATAATAAGGACCTCTCAATTGGGATATTAAATAAATCGTGCATTACTTGCTATTTTGATATTTTTTTATTGAGGATTCTAGAATCTCATAGGCTTTGTCTTTATTTTCATATTTCTTAACTCTTACCCATTTATCATTTTCAAGCATTTTATATGTCTCAAAAAAGTTCTTAATTCGTGCCAATGTAGCCTCTGAAATATCATCAATATCTTGTATATTTGTATAATTTGGGTCAATATTATCAAGCGGTAATGCTAGGATTTTCTCGTCCATTCCAGATTCATCTTCCATAATAAGAACGCCAACTAATCTAACCCTAATAATACTTCCTGCTTGAAGTGGATAGTTATTTAACACCAAAATATCGACTGGGTCGCCATCATCTGCCAAAGTATCTGGCACAAATCCATAATTTGCAGGATAATAAACGGCACTATACATAACCCTATCAACTACAATTGCACCTGTTTCTTTGTCAATTTCATATTTTATATTTGAGCCATAAGGTATTTCTATAACCGCATTTATATAATCTTTTGTTCCATATCCTATTTTGTCTAAATTCATTTTTCTCTCCTTAAATTTTACTTTTTATATAAGATTCCATCTCACTAACAATTTCCTCGATACCTCGCTCACCATTAATTTTTTTTAAGATATTAAGGCTATTGTAGAATCTTTGAATGCTTTCTAAAGGTTCTAAATAAACACTCATTCTATTTTTGAAAACCTCAACATTATCATCGCTTCCCCTAGCTCTTCCAATAACTCTATCAAAAGCAGTTTCTTCGCTAACAACAACCTCAATCACACTAATCAAATGCACTTCGCTTTGCGATTTTAAAACCTTGTCTAATTCTTCCATCTGCTCTACACTTCTAGGATAGCCATCAATTAAAATGACATCTTTTGGTGCATTTTTAAGTGCTGATAAAATAGTATCGACAACAATATCCAAAGGCACAAGATTCCCTTTTGAGGTGTATTTATCGATAGTTTTTCCAAGCTCTGTTTCTTTTGCAACCTCCTCTCTAAGTAAGTCGCCCGTTGAATAATGCACTATCATATCTTTATTATTTTGTGCGATATGCTGTGCATCTGTGGTTTTTCCACTGCCCGGAGCACCGATAATTAAAAATAACTTTTTCATAAATCCTCCTCTAAATTTTTTTATCTTTTATCCGCAATCCAAGTTCATCTAATTGCGATTTATCAACCTTACTTGGAGCATCACTCAAAAGGTCTGTGGCTTTTTGAGTTTTTGGAAAAGCAATAACATCACGAATGCTATTTTGTTTCGTAAGTAACATTATCAATCTATCAAATCCAATAGCAAATCCTCCGTGTGGCGGTGCTCCATAGCTTAGTGCCTCTAATAAAAAGCCAAATTTCTCATTTGCTTCATTTTCATCAATATCAAGCAACTTAAATACCTTTTGTTGAATATCACTTTTATGGATTCTAATACTTCCGCCACCAAGCTCAACGCCATTTAAAACCACATCATAGGCGATAGAAGTCATATCTAGCGGATTAATCTCATCGATATTATTTGGCATTGTAAATGGGTGATGAAGTGCTTTAAGGCGATTTTCATTATATTCAAACATAGGAAAATCCACAACCCAAAGAAATGCAAATTTATCTTCATCAATTAGATTCATCATAGAAGCAATTTTTAATCTTAATCTTCCCATATAATCCAAGATTATCTCTTTTTCACCTGCACCAAAAAATACAATATCATTATCGCAAAGTTTAAGCTTATCACGCATTTTAGCAACAGAATCACTGCTTAGAAATTTTACAATTGGACCTTTTAGTTCCCCATCTCGCACTTGGATATAAGCTAAACCTTTCGCACCAAATTTCCGCACAAATTCATCGCACTCACCTAGAATCTTACGCGTAAAAAAGCTATCGCCATTTGGAATCTTCAATGCCTTAAATCTATTTTTCTTTAAATCTTTGGCAATAGAGCTAAAAATCTCATTATTGGAATCTACAAAAAACTCACCTACATCAACCAAAGGAAGTTCAAATCGTAAATCTGGCTTATCGCTTCCGTAGTTTTCCATCGCATCATTATATTGCAATCGCATAAAAGGCGTCTTAATAGTATATCCGCATACTTCAAAAATATCTTTCAATAAAGATTCTGCTACATTCATAACATCATTTTGATTGCAAAAACTCATCTCAACATCTATTTGGGTAAATTCTGGCTGTCTATCAGCTCTCAAATCCTCATCTCTAAAACATTTTGCAATTTGAAAATATCTATCAAATCCGCCAACCATAAGCAATTGCTTAAATAATTGTGGGGATTGCGGGAGTGCAAAAAATTCTCCATTGTAGATTCTACTTGGAACTAAATAATCTCTAGCACCTTCTGGTGTGGCTCTCGTTAAAATTGGGGTTTCAATCTCCAAAAAATCCATTTTGCTAAGTGATTGCCTAACCTGCAATGCAACTTTACTTCGTAGTTTAAATATTTCATAAGATTTATTAGACCTTAAATCAAGATAGCGATATTTTAATCGTAATTCTTCGCTTGTATTTGTGTCTCCTATGGTAATTGGCGGAGTTTGGCTTTTATTTTCTATAATTAGCGAATCCAACTCAACCTCGATTTTGCCTGTTTTTAATTTTGGATTCTCTAGTCCTTTCCCTCTAGGGCGAATCCTACCTTTTGCGATTAACACAAATTCATCTCTAACCTTACTTGCGGTATTATAGGCTTTGCTATTTGGGTCGCAAACTAATTGCACAATCCCGCTTTTATCTCGTAAATCAATAAAAACTACGCCCCCGTGGTCTCTATAGGTATTACACCAACCGCATAGCTCAACTACTTCACCTATATTATTTTCGTTTAATTCTGTGCACAAATGAGTTCTCAACATCAATAAATCCAACTTTGTATTTTAAATTTTAATTTTGCGATTTTATCACAATTTGATTATAAACTTGTATTCTCTAATATTTTCCTTAGCTCAAATTCAATCTCAATCGGTTTTAGCTTCGTTATAAAAGCATCGGCTTTGAGCGATTTTGCCATTGAAATATTAGATTCGCTACTCATTGAAGTATTAATTATCACGGGTATATTTTTAAATTCTGGGGTATTTTTAACTTGTTTTAAAACCTCAAATCCTGATATTACGGGCATTTCTAAATCTGTTATAATAGCCCCAATAGATGATAAATCATTAGTTTTATGCAAATATTCTAATAAATCACCACCATTTGGAAATGAAAAATACCTAAGCCCCAATTTTTCTAATATTAACTGCATTGATTTTGTAACAGATTTGGAATCTTCTGCTAAAAGTATGATTTTATCTGTATATATTTTTTCTAAGGTTTGCATACTTAATGTATTATAATCCTTTATCATTGGAAATATCTCGCTCAACATCTTTTCAACATCAAGCACTTGGACAATCTTTCCATCATCAAATTTTGTAGTGGCAACGACTTTTCCATTTTTTTGGAATCCATATTCACTTCCAGTAACTACATCGTTCCAATTTCGTTGGATAATTCTCTTCACAGAGTGAATCTTAAGACCCACAGTATATCCGCTAAACTCACAGATAACTACAAGATTCTTATTTGATTGTATGGAATGCTCTTTTAGATTATTTATTGTGGAATCTGGATTGAAATAAAGCCATCTTTTCAAATCAAGTAAAGGTATGGATTCCCCTCTCATTGTTATAAATCCTAATACAACATCATTATCTTCGCCCTCTGTTTTTGTGATAACATCTGTATAATGCACGACTTCACGCACTTTAAATACATTCGTAGCGTATAGCTCACCATCTTCCTCAAGCAAAAAGCATAGAAATTGCACTTCATTTAATAAATGCAATTCTGAAGATTTCACAACTTCTTTTACCAATTTATTGTCCTTGAATATATTAAGATAAAAGTTATTATATAATTTCTAGCTTTAAATGTTAAGATTAAATCATAAAAAGAGTTTAAGAAATGATTATTGATTACAATACCTACAAACAAAAAACAGAGATTCTAAAAAAAATGGCTTATCATTATTATATGCTAGATTCTCCAATCGCGAGTGATGATGAATATGATACATTATATGCTGAATTAATAGAGTTTGAAAAGCAGAATCCACACCTAATAGATTCCACATCTCCAACGCAAAGGGTTGGAGATAAGATTAGCGAATCCTTTCCAAAAATTGCCCATATAGAAAAAATGTGGAGTTTAGATGATATTTTTAATGAAAAGGAGCTAAAGTTGTGGATTGAGCGAATCTATAAAAATGCAAGAAATATGGCTTTTATGTGTGATGCGAAATTTGATGGTGCAAGCTTAAATCTAACCTATGACAATGGTATTTTAATCACAGCTACCACAAGGGGAGATGGTAGCATTGGCGAGATGGTGATAGAAAATGCAAGGACAATTAATTCAATCCCGCTAAGCATTCCTTATAAAAATAAAATTGAGATTCGAGGAGAAGTGGTAATAAGCAAAAATGATTTTGAAAAGCTAAATAACGAGCGATTAGAAAATGGAGAAAATATTTTTGCAAATCCAAGAAACGCAGCTTCTGGAAGCTTAAGGCAATTAGATTCTAAAATCACAAAAAAACGAAAATTAAGATTTATTCCGTGGGGATTTGGGTATTGTGAGATACAAAATAATAGCTTTTTTGAGCGTTTGAATCTTATAAAAAGCTTTGGTTTTATAGATACGAAACTAAGCAGACTTTGCAATAATATAAATGAAATAGAAGAATTCTATCAAGAATTGGTTAATATCAGGCATTCATATGAAATTATGCTAGATGGAATGGTTATTAGGCTTGATGATATACCAAAACAAAATGAGCTTGGATATACAAATAAGAATCCTAGATTCGCGGTTGCATATAAATTTCCCGCTATAGAAAAACAAACAAAAATCTTAGATGTAAGCTTTTCTGTTGGGCGAAGTGGGGTTATCACTCCTGTAGCAGAACTAGAAAAAGTAAATATTGAAGGTGCTAATATAAGCAAAGCGACTTTGCATAATTTTGATGAAATAGAGAAAAAAGATATTAGGATAAATGACACTGTGCTTATCATTCGAAGTGGTGATGTTATCCCAAAGATTATTAAGCCTATAAAAGAATTGCGAAATGGTAGCGAAATAAGTATCAAAAAACCTACTATTTGTCCTGTTTGTGAGACTAAATTACTAATAGAAGATATTTTAATCAAATGTCAAAATCTAAAATGCAAAGCTAGGGTAAAAAATGCGATTATTCATTTTTGCTCTAAAAAAGCAATGGATATAAATGGATTGGGTGAGAAAATCGTAGATTTTTTATTTGAAAATGGAATAATTAGCAATATCAAGGATATTTATAGTATAGAATATACCGCATTAGAGGGGAAAGAGGGTTGGCAGGATAAAAAAATAAATAATCTTATAAATGCGATTGAAAACAGCAAAAAAACACCATTATGGCGTTTTATAAATGCACTTGGAATAGAGCATATTGGAGAGGGCACGAGTAAGAAACTAGCTTCTGTGCTTGGCTTTAGAATCTTTGATATAGATTATAATGGATTAATGAATGTTGATGGGATAGGTGAAGAGAGTGCAAATTCTATATTGCTATTTATGAATACAAATAGAAATCTAATTAATGAATTATTAGAAATCATAAAACCACAAGTGGAATCTCGCCAAAACAGCGATATATTAAGCAATGAAATTATTGTTCTTAGCGGAAGTATGTCAAAACCAAGAGATGAGATTGCCGCTAAATTGGAATCCTTGGGAGCAAGTATTAGCTCTAGTGTTGGCAAAAAAACAACAATGCTTGTTATTGGTGAAAATCCCGGAAGCAAAAGGGATAAAGCCCTTAATCTTGGAATAAAAATCGTTAATGAAGATGAATTAAATGAGATAATAAAAAAAGCAGAATCCTAATATACATTGATAAAAACAGGTAAGATTCCTAGATTCTGTAGATATGTTATACAATAAATGATAAATGCTCCAAGTATCCAAACAAAGGCTCTTTTTATTTCTTTATGTAGAAAAAATGGTCTAATTTCTAATCTCTCGCTATATCGAAATTTACTAAAATTTGGGAAAAATCTAGGGGTTGATTTTAAAAATATCTTATAAGATTCCCCAAACTTATCGCTTAAAAACTTCTCTTCGCCTAAAATCGTAAAGTGATAAATAACAAGAAATAAAACAGCTCCTATGATGATTAGAATAATTTGTCCTTTTAAAAACAAAACCCCAATTAACCCAACAAACGAAAAGAAATATAGAGGATTCCTGCAAACACTATAGATTCCATCATTTACAAAGCTAGTGCCATCATTTCCGCTATTTTTCATTCCGCCAATGTAGAGTGTAGAGTAGATTCTCCCTAAGATTCCAATAAATAATAAAAGTAATCCTATGATATTAAATATATTTTGCATATAATAAAGTTTATTACCGCTAAATAATATCCACATTAAAAATATAATGCCAAAAATCCACTGCCAAATCATTCTATTAAATCTCAAAATTTCTCCTTTATTGCTCTATGCCACTAAAATCAATTTCTGGCTTATTTTTAATATAGAATTTTACATCATTTGGGGATAAATATTGATATATTTTTTTCTTACTTAACATTCCAGCATTATCAATACTTATGATAAATACAAGCTTTTCGCACTCAAGCCTTACGCGAAGATGAAATGTTTTCCCAATATCAAAATCATAATATCTACCTTTTATATATGAATTTTTAGTATTTTTTTCTAAATTATATATAAAAACACTACCTAAAACCTCCCTATCACGAAGCGAATATTGCTCATTATGAATATCAAGTTCGCTAAGAAGAGAATCTAGATATACGACTTTATATCCAAAATATTTACCATCTTTTTTAATTATCTCAACTATACTTGTTCGCCCAGTAACTTCATCTTTTGGACTAAGCCAATATCCTGTAATATCTGTATTACAATTTGCGATAAGTTGGATATTTAGTATAAAAAATAAAATAAATAGAATACGCAAAATGCCCTCTTTTAAAATCTAAATTGTAGTAGTGGATAAGGCACTTTTACTACGGATTTATAAACAATATCAATATTTTTATCAATAAAGAATCCTCCTGCGTGTATGTCATAGGGAAATAAAACAAGCAATGTTTTTGGGGTCAAAAATATCTTAGAAACATCATTGATTTTTTCATAAAATACTACATCTTTGCTATTATCATACTCGCTAATCACCTTAAAATTTTTAGAATCCCCAACCTCCATACATTCTTTTGCATTAACTAATAATTGAAAATCTACATATTTTTTATGCGATTCAAATCTACTCTCACCACCTAGCCTATAACTCTGCTCTATTGCCACCATATCAAAACCTAGATTATATTTCATCTCCATTCTATTATCGCCACAATCCAAGCTTAGGATTCTATTGTAGATTCTAGAATCTTTTTGAGTGGCTTCTAATAGATAATCATAAAGGATTTTTAATGCATCATTTTTAATAAACATATCACTAATTTTATCAATATTACCAATCAACGCCATTTTCTTTCCTTGTTAGATAAAAATTTTTATCCCCAATATGGACATTCATAGGGACAAAATTCATATTTACACTAAAGGCATCTTCGATTGCGATTTTTTCTAATTTTATAATTCTTTTACTTGCGAAAAGTAGATTCCATAATTCTAATCTTGGATTGAGATTAAATTTTAAAAATATTGTTTCATAAACAGATATGCAAGTAGGGCAAAATGGCAATTCAACATTATAAAATAATTTATTTGAACTATTTTTACCCATTCCAACTTGAAAATCAAATAGATTATGTTGTGGAATCTTTGCCTTAAGCGAAATAGAATCTTTATCAAAAATCGACCACAAATCCCTGCAATTACAAAAATGAATCTTTGGTTTAGAGTGTTTTTTATACTCATCTGGACTTAAAATAAAATTATAAATAACGCAAGGATATAGAATATTTTGTGGTGTTAAAATATAAATAAAATATTTACCAAAAATAATATCTGCATATTTTATAATAATACCTTCTTTTGCTTTTTGGACAAAAAAATCCTCCATATTAGGAAAGATAGGATTATCTTTTGGGTTGCTCACGCGAATTCTCGCTCGATTATATCACATAGGATATGTTCGATTATTAGATGCATTTCTTGGATTCTAGGTGTGCTAGAACTTGGGACAACAATATTTAAGTCAGAGCAATCACACATCTCACCGCCACTTTTTCCAGTAAGTGCAATAACCTTGCAACCTCTGCTTATTGCCACATTCATAGCTTTAATCACATTTATAGAATTTCCACTAGTGGAGATTGCAAGCAAAACATCACCTTTTCTTGCTAAAGCCTCAACCTGCCTTGAAAATATAAAATCAAATCCAAAATCATTTCCAATAGCAGTCAATGCGGAGGTATCAGTTGTTAGTGCAATACAACTTAGTGCATCTCTATCAATCTTATATCTACCACTAAGTTCTGCTGCGAAATGCTGGGAATCCGCCGCTGAGCCACCATTCCCACAAACCATAATCTTATTCCCCATTTTTAAGCATTCAATCATAATATTTGATGCCTCATCAATGCTATCAACTAAAAGCTTTAAAGTGCTTTGTGCTGTATCAATATGCGAAAAAAACTCACTTTGTATGAAATCACTATTCATTAGATTCTCCTTTGATTTTATTAACTATATTTGTTGTGCTCATATTTGGGATAAACTCTACAATCCTAGTATCCTTTACAATATCGCTTCCAACGACATCTTTACCATTATAATCCCCACCTTTTACCAAAATATCTGGTTTTATCTTTTTTATTAGATTATAGGGTGTTTCTTCATCAAAGATAACTACAAAATCCACGCAAGATAAAGAAGCCAAAACAAAAGCCCTATCCTTTTCATTATTTATTGGTCTATTTTTACCTTTTAGGATTCTAACCGAATTATCACTATTTAATCCAACAACCAAAATATCACCAAAACTTTTTGCTTTCTTAAGATACGAAATATGCCCAATGTGTATAATGTCAAAACAACCATTTGTAAAAACGATTTTTTTACCATCTTTTTTAAGATTCTCAATCAATAAAAGATTATCAATCTCCCTATCTTTCGAAATATCGTTTTTATAGCTAAAAATCTCACCCAAAGTCGCACTCGCAGAGCCAATCTTACCAACCACAACTGCCGCAGCCGCATTTGCAAACTCAGCACTTTTATAAATATCTAATTTACAAGAAAGCCCAAAAGCAAGTGCGGCAATAACCGTATCTCCCGCACCTGTTACATCAAAAACTTCTCGTGCAAGGGTTGGAATCTCTGTCATTTGAGAATCAAAAATAGCCATTCCATCTTCACTTAAGGTAATTATGGCGTATTGAAGATTACACATTTCTTTTAGTTTAAAACCTGCTTTAAATAGAGAATCCTTAGAATCTATCTTGATATTTGTCGCATTCTCCGCCTCTTTTCTATTTGGCGTAATCAAAGTTGCATTTGCATATTTACTATAATCATTGCCTTTTGGGTCGCATAAGATAATCTTATTAAAGGAATTAGCTAGATTTATAAGAGATTGGGTAAAGTCTTTCGATAAAGCACCTTTGGCGTAATCTGAGATAATAATACTATCAAATTCATTTATTTTACTAGCAATCTTATCTAATATCATCTGTGAATCTAAACTAACTATTTCACATTCCCTATCAACGCGTAAAACCTGCTGACGAGCGGCTATTAATCGTGTTTTCTTAATCGTATGAAAATTATTCAATATAGCAATTAAATCTATATCGATATTAGAATCTTCTAGCATTTTAAGTAAAATATTACCATCGCTATCATCGCCCACTATCCCGCATAAGGAAACTTTAGCACCAAGTGAAATGAGATTATTCGCGACATTACACGCCCCACCTAATCGATTATTTTCCTTTTGCACTTTTAGGATTTGCACAGGGGCTTCAGGTGAGATTCGCTCACAAGTTCCCCACACATAGTGGTCTATCATCAAGTCGCCAACGACTAAAATATTAGGAATGTGATTTGTTAAATTAATCATTTGCTATATTACTTATTTCATCAATATAATCTTCAATGCCACTTTCAAGACTATATCTAGGCTCATAGAATAAATCATTAATAGTATTTGTAATATCTGCTTCTGTGTGATTTTGATAAAAAGTATATGGATTTTTAATATACTCGACCTCAAAATCTCCAATATGTGTTTTTAATATATTTACAATATCATTAAAACTTCGTGCTTTTCCACTTCCTACATTATAGATTCCGCTTTTATGGGATTCTATTGCTTTGATATTTGCCTGAACTACATCTTTTATATAGACAAAATCTCGAAGTTGTTCGCCAAACTCAAATAATCTTATTTTTTTATTTTTTATCGCTTGGAGTCCTAATTGTAAAATCATAGATGCAGTGCTACCTTTGAAAAACTCATTTTTACCATAAACATTAAAATAGCGTAAAGAAATTATCGTAAAATCATCATTTTCTTCTTGTTGCATAATCTCTCTTAATCGCATATCCATAGATAATTTTGAAAAACCATATACATTTTCTGGAATCTCGCCCTCTCCTATGATATTTGGAGCTTTTGAATTACCATAAGTAGCCGCAGATGAAGCATAGATTAATGTTCCATTATGTTGTTTTACTTTATTGATAAAATAATCCAAACTCTCATAATTTGTTTTTAAAACTAATTCTTGGTCTAAACAAGTTGTATCCGAAATAGCACCTTCATGAAAAATATAATCAAATTCATATTTATCAAGTTTTGCTAAATCTTCTTTTTTTGCCAAATCCCCTATAATAATCTCACCTCTAAAACCAAGTAGATTTTTAAAATGCCCAAGAGATGTAAGATTCCCATTATGGAATCTATCATTACTTCTAAATTTATCGAAAATAAATAAATTTGCCTTAGGGTGATATTTATTTAGATAATGAGCGATATTGCTTCCTACAAACCCTGCTCCGCCAGTAATTAGTATATTTTTATCTTTTAAGTCATCATAAATATATTTCATTTACAATCCTCCAAAATATTTATTTTATTATACTATTTACTTTATAAAGGGAATCCACAATAAAATCTGCTTTTGATGTTACCTTATCTTTTTTGTTAAATAAAATAGTAGTTTTAATGCCACCACTTATAGCGGCTTCTACATCACTTTCTTTATCACCAATCATATAAGATTTTTCTAGATTTATATTAAATTCATCTATTGCTTGTTTAATCATTCCGCTTTTAGGCTTTCTACACAAGCAATTAATTTCTGGCTTATGGGAGCAGAAATAAATCTTATCAAAGCAGAAACCAAATCGATTTTTTAAATCATTTTGCATAAAATCACTTAAATCTAAAAATTCTTCTAAAGTATAATATCCTCTACCAATTCCAGATTGATTGGTAACTACAAATAGTAGATAGCCCTTTTGTTTGCAAGATTCAAAAAGCTCCAAGAATCCATCTATATAAATAAAATCCTGTGGTTTATAAATATATTCATCATCGATATTTACAACACCATCTCTATCAAAAAATACTGCGGGTGTGAGCTTTAGGATATTAGCTGGATTACGATTTTGTTGTAGCTGTTTCATATATATTCCTTGAATTTTATGTAAATAATATTTTAAACCCTTTAATAATAGTATAGATTCCAAAAAACATAATTAAAATAAAGGATAGTTTATTAATAATATTTCTATATTTTGTAAGATTTAGCATAGAATTAAAGATTCCAAGTAACACCATTGGGAATAAAGTCGCCACTCCAAAAACTATCATAACTAATGCCCCATTTAGGATTCCCCCGCTCACACTAGCACTAATGGCGAAAAAATACACAATCCCGCACGGAATAGCCCCATTTAAGATTCCAAGAATATAGAAGCTAAATAAACTTTTCTTTTTTAAAACAAAAGCAAAAAACTTCTTAAAGATTCTCAAATTAGCAACATTTACCTCTAATAATGCCAAAATCTTTGGGCTAAATAAGAGAAAGATTCCAAATAAAACCATAATAAAACCAATAATGATAAAAAAACCGCCCTTTGTGCTTTGGTTGAGAAAAAAGCCACTTCCAATAAACGCGCTTATCATTCCAATTATCGCATAGGTCGTAATTCGCCCAAATCCATATATAAAATGTGAAATAAATCTAATAAAAATATTACCCTGTAGTTTCATTTGGCTATATGCTAAAACAATCCCGCCACACATTCCCAAGCAATGCCCAAATGACGCAGTAAGAGCGATAAAAAATAAAGAGATTAAATCAATATTATTCAATATTTTCTCCTTTGATACTAAATATAGCACAGAAAAGTTAAACTTTACAACAAATTGCTACCTAATCTTATAAATGATATTATATCGCAAGGCTATCAAGCTATCTCTTTTTAAAACATTAAAAACTATCCAAAATTACTAAAATACTATAAAATTGCATATTTTACTTTTAAGATATAATTTTTTTAAAAAAGAGCTGAGATTATGAGCCGAAATCCCCAAATTACGCAGAGAAATATCGAATCTATTTTTAAGATATATGATGAGCTAAATAGCGATATGAGCCACAAAACCTCAGGTGATGATATTTGCACGCCGATGGAATGCGTGAAAACTATGCTTGATTATATCCCGCAAGACTTTTGGGAGCGAGAGAATCTAAAGATTCTTGACCCTTGCTGTGGGAATGGGAACTTTGGGGCGTATTGCCAGTTTAAAACGGATTTGGATAATATTTATTTTAACGACACAAATCCTACGCGCACGGCAAACTGCAAGAAGATTCTAAACCCAAAGAATCTCACAAATTACGATATTTTTGGCTTGGAATTTGCCATGAATGTGGAATCTCGCATTAATACAGAATCTAATTCAAGTGCGGAATCTAGTTTGAATACAGAATCTCGCACCAACGCGGAATCTGCGGAATCTTGGGACTTAATAATGGCGAATCCGCCCTATTCCGGCGGTGGCAATAAAAATAAAAGTCTCTCAAATAAATTCATCGAATTTGCCATAGATAGGCTTAAAAAGGGCGGATATCTCTGCTTTGTAACGCCGAATAATTGGCAGACTTTTAATAACTCAAATACGACCTTAAAAAAGCTTTTGACGCAGGGCTCGTTTGTGGTGCTTGACTATGATGTGAAGCGGTTTTTTAAGAAGGTCGGCTCGTCGTTTGTGATTTTTATCTGGCAAAAGGGCGTGTTTGGCAAGACGAAAATTTTTAATAATTATCTTTTAAAAGACATTCAAACTGACATTTTAATCCCCAAGAATCTCCCATTTATCCCGCTTTACATCTCACAAATTACGCTAAATCTAGTGGAGAAACTAATCCAAAAAGATAATAATAGATTCCACTACCGATGCGATTTGCATAACTTCACAAAAAAGGAATTTTTGAGTGATTTTCAAAGCGAGATTTTCCGCTATAAAACTATCCATACGCCCTTAAAAACGAGGTTTGCCAAAATCAAACAAGATATTTATGACAAGTGGCTCATCATCATTCCGCTATCAACTTATTATGTGCCTTATATCGCTCACAACGCCAACACAACGCAGTCTGTGGGATATTTTAGCTTTGATACAAAAGTGGAGGCGGAGGCGTATTTGGAGATAATCACCCAAGATTATTTTAAGGCTTTAATCCACATCACAAGATATGGGAATTTCAACAATATTATGGTTTTAAAACATTTGAGATTCGACGATGTGCCAGATTTAACTAGCGAGGAAAAGGGCGAGATTGAGAAATTAAGGGCAACTATTAAATACTAGGCTTTTGTGGCGTCGGTTTGGATATTTGCTAGAGGTTTAAAACTAAATTGTTGAATGAATTTTTTAAGCATTATATCTTCAACCGCTAGTGATTTAGGCGAAGCAAACGGCACGGACTTTTCACCCCTCCATTCTATAATAGTAACCTCATCGCTACAATCATACAAGTATAAATTAAAATCTGTCCTATTTGTTACCATTGATTGCAACATTTTTATATTTGTAGTGGAGGCTGTCCGCCAATTATTCACCACGCCACAATTATACGAACCCAATCTTTTCTTAAAAATAGTGCGAGACTGACCGAACTTAATAATATGCTCTCTATTGCCTATCTTGCAAGTCAAAATATACGCAACCCCCAAAGCTTTTTCAAAAATCCTTTTTTCTTTATCGCCAACAAAATTTATCGCTTTTATCCGCTCATTTTTTCTTTTACTATCTTTATCAATACTCATAGGCTCAACACTCAAATTACAGATAAAAATAAAATCATCTTTCCCACTAAATGAAAATTCCTCTAATGTCGGCTGGGACTTAATATCATCTAGGCTAAAGGGCTTGTCGTTTTTATTGTTTATAGCAAATACTTTGCTTAGGCTCTCAATATATTCATTGCCACTTTTTTGGATATAAATGCCATTTTTGTAATCGCATAATGATTTTAACTGCTCTAAATTTAGTGAACCCTTTGCCATTAATGTCCCTTGCTTTTATGAAATTACATCCTTTTGAGTTTTTAGATTCCCAAGATTCTAAGTTTTATTATCCAATGAATATTAATAAAATCTTAATATAAATCTCCTATATAATAAATATGACCCCAAAAACCATAATGATAAAAGAATGCCAATCCCAAATATTGGTATATAATTTGCCACCAAATAAGTAAAAGCATAAAAAATAATAATAGAAGTAATAATATAAAAATATGAAAAATTTTTATTAAATCGTGGATTTGCAACACCAAATAAAGGCAATAAAGTTACACTAAAAAGCGGAAAAAGTGATATTAAAATAGATTGAGAAAATAATCTTGATGTTTTTTGTGAGCTACCATCAAACGCCTTTTTCCAATAGTCATATAAATCATAACTGCGTAATTGTGGCTCACCTAGCTTGTTTCTAACAATCATATTTTCAAATACAACTTTTTTAATATCATAACTCTCCGCAAAATAGGCAATTCCATCATATAAATCAATCTCAAAAATACTATCAATGTTATTTGCTTTTCCTTCTCTAGCTAAGATAAAACTCTCGGATTCAAAATTTGCACTAGAAAATAATGCTAGATTCTTATACTCCCTATTTTGTGCTTCATCTACATAAATCAGCCAATCTCCCAGCTTCTGCCCAAATTCTCCAGATTTGATATTTACATCAACACTTGATTTTTTCTCATCGATAAAATTCCTATATGCAGAATTTGAAAGTGGCACAATGGCTAAAGAAAAGATAAGTAGAGTTACACTTATTAAAATACTAATTGGCAAAAATACCTTGATAATAGAATTAGGACTAATCCCAAGCGAGAAAAAAACAAGTAATTCATAATCATAAGAAAGTTTCGATAGAGATAAAACCCCAGTAGCAAAAAAGGTTATAGGGAGGATAAAAAAAACACTATTTGGTAATGAATATAAATATAGCTGTAAAAGGTCGCTAAAAGATATTTTAACAACAAATGTAACACCAGCAATTCCTATCAAAACAACAATAGAAGATATAAAAAATAAAACAATAAAAAAAATAAAAAATAATCTCGCAAATGATAAAAATAGATAATTTCTAATACTACTTCTAAAAAAATTAGCAATCATTATTTAGACTTGGAAAAAATAATTCATAAGTAGATTATTAAAAAATGATGTGAAAAACAAACAAGGCAAAGTCCCTAGAAATAAAAATGGAATATATGGAATCTTATAATCTTTTTTAGACAAAATTAAAAGAATAATTAAAGCAAATAACGCAGATAAAAATATAGCAAATAACGCTATTTTCCATCCAACTAATGCCCCGATAGTCGCAACTACGATTATATCGCCCTCGCCTAATGCCTCCTTTTTAGCTAGGCTTTGAAATGCAAATCTAAGCAAGGTAAAAAATCCAGCCAATGCAAACGCACTACCAACAATATACAAAAAATCACCATAATATAAGATTCCGCCAATTAGCCCAAAGATTAGAGCGGAGAAGTTAATACTATCGGGCACTTCTTTTGTTTTTAAATCAATCACGCTTAAAGCAAATAAAAGCAAAATGCTAATGCCAATAAATAATGCAGAAAAACTAAATCCAAATCTAAGATATATAAAAAATCCAAATAACGCAGAAACAGCCTCTACAATGGGATAAATCATCGAGATTCTAGCTCCACAAAAGCCACATTTCCCGCGTAAGAAAATATAAGAAATTAATGGGATATTATGATAGAATCTTAGCTTATTGCCACAGCTCATACAGCTACTTGGTGGGAAAATTACACTTTTATCCATCGGCGTTCTTATTATCAAAACATTTAAAAAAGAGCCGAAACAAAGTCCCAATAAAATAGCAATAAGAGCTAACATTATATATTCTCCACATTATTTTTCACAAGCACAAAAGAACAAACACCTTTTGTATCCAAAATCTGCAATCTTGAATTTTTTTTTATAAACCGCTTTATTACTTGATTTCCATTAGATTCTATTATTGGGGCTACTAAGATTCCGCCATCGCTTAATTGGTCTATTATCTTTTGTGGGATACATTCTACAGCAGCAGAAAATAGGATTCTATCAAATGGAGCAAACTTCTCCCAGCCCTCTTGTCCGTCACTAAATCTCGTGTGGATATTCATAATTCCTAAAATCCTAAATCGCTCTATTGCTTCTTGCCGAAGTCGCTCAATCCGCTCGATGCTAAAAACTCGCCGAAAAATCTTACTCAAAACCGCCGCTTGATAGCCACTCCCACAGCCGATTTCAAGCACACTATCACAACCATCGCTTTGTAGATACTGCGTCATTTTAGCAACTGTAAAAGGTGAGCTTATAAATTGCTTTGCACCGAGTGGAATGGCATCAAGATTATATGCGATATGGAGCATTCCAGAGGGTATAAAAATCTCCCTTGGTGTTTTAAGCATTGCGTTTTTAACATTATGGGATAATTTGAATTTGGAATCTATAGAATCCACCATTCTAATTAATTGGATATTCATATAAATCTATCAAACCTACATTTACATATTTACGCATTTTCTTAACTTCGTTTAAATCCACTTCCGCAGAGATAACCTCTCTTTTATCATCTTTTATCACCACGCCAAATGGGGAGATTATCGCACTTCCCTTTGCCATCGCATCATTCGCGGAATCCGCACACACCACGAACGCCTGATTTGCAATCGCTAGGGCGCGTGTCAAAGTCTCCCAATGCTCCTTTCGCTCTCGCCCCCACTGCCCGGGGACAAAGATTATATCCGCTCCACGCACAAGCTCCCAAAGCTTAGGAAATCGCAATTCAAAGCAGTTTAACGCGGCACATTTAATGCTATCAATATCAAATATGCAAATCTCGCTTTCCTTGCCACTGCTAAAGTGATTATGCTCGTCGCCTAGCGGGAAAAGCTTACATTTCGTCTGCTTATGCACCATAACGCCACGCGAAAAAACCTTAAGATTATTCAAAAATTTCCCATTATATTTTTCAATCATCGTGGTAATAATGGTCTTATCGTGGCTTAGCTCCAAAAGCCGCTCGGTGGCGACTTTGGCGAACTCACTTGCGTCATTCATACGCTGATAGCAGAATCCGCTAAGTGCCACCTCCGGCGTTAGGATAATCGCCCCCTCACCGCAATTCTCCGCCATGCTCTCAACATTTTTAAGATTGTATTCGAAGTTAAATTTCGTCTTAATTTGAAGTGCATAAAGCCTTTTCTTAAAAGTCATCGAATGTTATGCTCCCTTTTGAGTAGTTTGTAACCTTAGATTCAAAGAAATTCGTCTTTTGGTCGTTAAAGCTGGAAAATTGGTCGACCCATTTTATCGGGTGCTTGGAGTTATAAATCTTTTTCATGCCAACTCGCTCAAGCCGTTCATCTGCCAAATACTCGATATATTGGCGGATAATCTCGCTTGTAAGCCCTAGAATCTGCCCCTGTGTGATGTAATCTCCCCAGCTAGATTCTAAATCGACTGCTTTTCTAAACATTTCAACGACCTCTTCCTCAAGCGATTTTGTGAATAAATCTGGTCGCTCTTTTTTAACAGAATTTATCATCGATGAAAAAAGTATCAAATGCGTAACTTCATCTCGCTGGATAAATCGTATCATATTCGCACTAGCAAGCATTTTACCGCTTTTTGCAAGTGTGTAGAAAAATGAAAATCCGGAATAAAAATAGATTCCCTCTAAAATTTGATTTGCAAAAAATGCTTTAAGCAGATTCTGCTCGGTTGGATTCTTTGCCAGTTCCATATAAACATCGGCGATATGGTCGTTTTTATTGCGAAGTTCTACATCTCGTCGCCACATCTCATAAATCTCATCGCTATTATCGCTAATCGCTTGCACCATCACATCGTAGCTTTGGGAATGCAACGCCTCCTCGTAGGCTTGGCGAACGAGAATTAGATTTAACTCCGGGCTTGTGATATAAGGATTCACATTATCAATCAAGTTATTTGTCTGCAAGGAATCCATAAAAATAAGTTGCGCCAAAGCCCTATCATAGCCAAGTTTCTCTTGCTCGGTTAGTCCGCCTACATAGTCCCTTTTGTCCTGAGCCATTCCCACTTCTTCGGGGAACCAAGTGTTTGCCAACATAACTTTCCAAAGATTATACGCCCATTGATATTTGATTTTATTAAGGTCGAACATACTGGTTGGATTCCCATTGAAAATCCGCCTATCATTCACGCTTTCAGTAGATTCTGGATTATAAATCTTTTTTCGTTTTGCCACATTGTCGTTCATAATATTTTCCTTTGTTTATATAGTTATAAGATTATTTATATTTAGAAATTAATATTTTTGAATCAATCATTATACAAAACTAGATATAAGAAATATATAAAAAATTCTAAGTATAATGCCAAAACTTTTAGCGTAAGTAGATTGATAATCAATTTTAAATATTCTTAGGGTAATGTTATGAAATTTATACTTATTTTTGTATTAGCTATTTTTGCATTTGCAGAAGAATACTGCGAGATATGCGGAATGAATCTAAATCATCACAAGCATACTAATCATAGACTAATAAATAAAAACAAAGTAGTTGAAACTTGCTCACTTCATTGCATATATGATATTATCATTAGAGATTCTGCTAATAAATACACCATACAAGGTTTTGATAATACAAATGGTGAGTTTAAAAATCTAAAAGATTTATTATATGTAGTAGGAAGCGATAAAAAGGGAACAATGACAAGTGAGAGTGAATTTGCATTTAGCTCTAAAGAAAAAGCGAATAATTTTATAAAAGATAATGGCGGGAGAATTATCCAAGGTAAAGATATATTGGAATATACAAAGAATAAATTTGATAAAGATAAACAAATACTAGAAAGCAATCAAGCCAAAATAGCTGCATTAGGAGAAAAAATCGCACAAAAATATTGCAATATCAAAGAATTGGAAAAAATAAGAATTGAAGCAAAAAATATAGCTGAATTCAAAACGAAAGCAAAGGGTAGTTGTAATAATATCGATGGCAAAGGATTACAAGCAGTAAGCCTTTATTTCTGGAAAAAGCAATAGCTATTAAAATATCAATGAACCAAATCAATAGATATTTTTTCTTAAATACATATCATACGAATCCGCCTAAAGAGCGATTGGATTTTGAAAAATTATTGAATGATAAAAATAGCGAAGATGAGATTCTAACCATACTTATTGCTTGTAATCAAAGAAATATACAAAATTATTTAAAGCATAGTATGATAAAAAAATTTTGCAATAATCTAGCTATAGAAATAGATGAGGATTCTATTAAGAAATTGCAAAATGAGGCTATCTTGCGATTTTTACAATCCAATAATAAAAGTAGAATCCTAAATCTAATATCAAAGCTAAAAAATAATAATATAATTTTTTATGAAGAAGAGCAGAATATTAGAATCTCACTTGGGGGCGATAAAAATATATCCTTTAGCAAATCCCAGCCAACACCAAATAAAATTGATTTTAGTAGCGATAATGTATATCTTAATTTTACAAACAATATTAGAAATAAAATAGAAGATTCTAAGAATATCTATCTAAAAAATAAAACCTTAGAGATTTTAGACAATTTTATAAAAGAGAAAATATTTAGCATTGCTGTTTTGGGTTTGGAGGATTCTGGAAAGCAAACACTAATCAAAGCCTTAAATGAAACAAATAATATAGATAAAACAAATGCTATTTTACATATATCAAATACAGAATCTAAGCCAAAAGCACCATCGAAAAATATCCTAGAAATCTTGGCATTTTATGATAAAAATAATATGGAAATAGAGCGTCATATAAAGCTAGAAAGCTATATTACAAAACAAAATATTGATATGTTTAGCATTCCGGCAATTTGTAATCCATACACAAAAATATATGCTCAAAATATCATAAATAACGCCTCATTGATACTTTATTTAATCGATGTAAATAAAAAAATAAATAATAAAGACATAGAGATAATCGCTGGAATCTTTAAAGAAAATAAATCTTTAGCTATTGTTTGGACGCATTTTGATTTAATCAATCCCAATACATTAAAAACAATCAAAAAAAGCGTAGTAAAAAAACTATATGAATATCTAAAGCGATACAACATTAGCGAAATAGAAATACAAACTAAGATAGATTTTATCTGCACTGCATCTAATATATCATTAATGTATTTGCAAAATAGGGAGGATTTAGCCCTTAGTAAGGGATTTAGAGTGCAAGACAGCGGAATCTACGAGCTACAAAAATATATAAAATCAACATTATTTAGCGAAAAAAATACTAAATCAATATCTAAAGAAATACTCTTTAGACTAAATTCAGCGATAAAAATATATATCCAAAATCTACAAAAAGAGCCGATAGATTTTCATATAGATGATGATTTAATACAAAGCTATAAAAACAATTTGGAGATAATAAAAAATAATATAAATCATAATATTTTAGTAAGTTTAAATATCATATTTGAATCCATTAGCCAAGATAATAGCAAAGCAAATAAAAAGATTCTGCTAAAAATCAAAATAACGGATTTATTGAATAATATTTTTAAAATGGGGGAAAAAGATTTTGAGAAAATAAATCTACAATTTTTACATAAAATAAAGCATTCAAATGAGCTTAATAAAAAACAATTAGAAGTAGTGATTTTAAAGCTTAATATACTAAAATCACATCTCAAAAAAATCTTTGTATTGGATAATAAATTTTTAATCTCCCAAATCATAGAAACATTAAATGAAAATGAGAATCTCAATAGCAAGGATATTTTAATCACAAAAAAAGTGATTATGGAAAACTTATGTTTAGAATCAAAAATAGATTCTGCATTGAAAAATGCAAAAAATGCGATAGATAGTATAACAAATATACTTGAGATGAGATTCCAATATAGTCCAAATGAGATAAAAGATAGAATCTCTCAAGCAAGACAATTGTTAAATTCCCTTATTGTGATAAATAATGAATATAATTGATGATTTTATAAACGAATATCTGCAGATTTCAAAGATTACAGAAACAAACGAACAAAGTAGCATTCTAAATAAACTATCTGCATTTTTAGAATACACAAGGATAAAAGATAGAAAAAAAGCATTAGAATTTAAAACAAATATAGAAAAAATGATTAATGCAAATTTGAGAATCTGCATAAAAGGACAAAAGCTATCTGGGAAATCAAGCCTTATTAACGCATTTCTAGAATCCAATATAATACCGAAAAATAAATCCCTAAATTTTATAATAAAATATTCGCATATACCATATTTGAGAATCCACAAAGATAATATAATCACAACTCATAGCTTAGAAATGCTAGAAATAATCAAAGAATGCGATTTTGCGGAGATATTCTTAGATAATGAAATCCTAAAAAAAGTAACATTAATAGAATCTAATAATGATTTTTATAGTATGGAAAAATGTGATTTTTGTATTTCTGTAAATAATCATTTAGATGAAAGTAAAAATTGTAATTTTGTGGTGTTAAATAAGATAGATTTACTCACAGAAGGGGAGCTACAAGAAATAAATAAAATTATAAAAGAAAAATATTTATTATTAGATTCTAGCAACTCTATAGATTCCGCAATAAAGCAAAATATCACTCCCATTGTGGCAACTTCTATTATAAATAACGAAGATTCTAAAAATCTACTTAAGATATTTAAAGAGCAGATTCTCCCACAAGCAAAGATATTAAAAGACAAAAAAATAAAAAATAGCATTATAAATCTTATGGAATCCACTATAAAATCTTATAATGAATTAATACAATCTTATGAAAATTTAAGCTTAATTATAAAAAAGCAGAATTTCATCGAATACGCCCAAGATTTACACCTAAGAATACAAAATAATCTAGATAGTATTTTAAAAACATTTAGTGAAGATTTTAAGGATATAGGCGATGTTTTTTGGGAAAATATGCAAGGTGAGAAAATAGATTTTATAAATAAAACCAATATTTTAAAAGTAAAAAAAATAAATAAAAAAATGCTATATAGCTTAGATATAGATTCCATTAAGGAAATATTATTTAATGATAATAGTATTTATGCAAGAAAATATAGGGCTAATATTTATAATTTATCAAAGCTTAGAGATTCCGCCATAGAAGAGATAACATCAAGGAGAGAATATTTTATTAGTGATGTTAAAATCTGGCAAGCAAAAGTCCAAAATCAAGACAATACCATAACTTTTATAACAGAAATACATAATGATAATCTGCTATATTTCGCATTAAAAATATACGATAATATAATAAATATCTTTATTCTACTTACTTCGCAAATAATAATGGATTTATATGCTCAAATATCAAAAATAGAATTTTTAATTAAGAATGAAAAAGCATTATTGATAGAATTTATTGTTTTAAAAGTAAATCAACAATTAGCGATGATGAGCGACAAACCCAATAAAGATAATCTACAAAACATAGTAAATAAAATCATTGATGATTATTTATTTAAAGATATAAATACATTCAACGCAAGTATTTTAGATAATACAGCACAGGAAATAGAATCTACAAAATCCCTAAAATGCGAGCAAATCAACAAAATCATCGATGATATAAAGAATCTTAAGATAGATATAAATCATCTTTTTAACAATATTAAAGATGAAAAATTATAATAAACAAATATTATTTACCTATCTTTTATTTATAGCGATGGCATCTTGGGGATTATCGTGGCCCCTTTCAAAAATACTATCAAGCAATCATTCTATATTTATTGTTGCATTTGGGCGATTTTTTCTAGTGGCATTAAGCCTAATCCCCATATTATTTTATTTCAAACTTAGCTTAAAAATACCAAGGGAGAATCTACTCGCATTAATCTTAAATACTATATTCAACGCTTCATACGCACTCATATTTTTCTATGCATTGCGTTTAGGAAGTGCTGGAAGTGCAGGTGTTATAACAACCACATTATCGCCCATAATTGCGACATTGCTATCTATCATTATTTTTAACAACAAACTAAATAGAAGAGAAATAATAGGGCTAATACTAGGTCTAATATCTGGAATCTTCTTGCTAAATCTAATCCATCTAGAATCCATAATAAACCCATTTAATCTATTTTTTATTTTATGTGCATTTTTATGGGCTTGTGTAACACTTAGTGCAAGAAAATTATCCAATAATATCAATCCTTTAGTTATAAATTTCTATAGTTCATTTATAAGCTCGATATTATTTATTCCATTTTTAAAATGGGGCGATTTTGGCATTTTGAGAGAATGGGATTCTATGGCTATGCTAATAACTATAGCTTTATTTTCCACAGTATTTGGCACAACTATATATTATAAAGGCATAGGAGTATTAGGAATCACAAAATCCGCTTCTTACACGCTTCTCGTGCCATTTTTTGCATTAATACTATCTTGGATTATACTAGGTGAAGTTCCTAGTATTCATACGATTATAGGAGGCTCTTTAGCAGTTTGTGCAATATATCTAATAAGTATTTATAATAAAAAACATCTTAGAATCTTTAAGAAATCATATATAAAAAGCTAATATCCACATTAATTTATCACCTTAAAATAAAATTAAATATCTTAAATCATAGTAAATAATGACATTTATTAATATCTTAAAATATTAAAAATAACTTAAGAAGTATATATTATATTTAAGCACACTTTTTTACCGCAACTAAAATATGATTTAATACTAATTGTATTTAAAGATTCTAGTATTTATAATTCGCCTGTGTTTAGAATCTTAAAAGGAGGAACATATGGGAATAGTAAAAGTAGAAATTATAACTAGAGTAGAAAAAGCTACGGAACTAAGACAAGCATTAAATGATATTAATGTATGCGGTATGACTATAACAAATGTTATGGGACAAGGCAAACAAAAAGGGAAAACGGAAATTTATCGTGGCAATGAGATTGCATTTGATATGTTGCCTAAAATAAAAGTCGAGCTATTAATTGATGAAAATATATTAGATGGGGTTTTAAAAGTAGCAAAATCTACATTAAATACAAATAATGTAGGCGATGGCAAAATCGCAATCTATCATATAGATAATGTTATTCGCATTAGAACAGGCGAAGAGGGCGTAAAAGCACTATAATTAAAAGTAAAATCTAACAACAAAGAGTGAAGATTTGGTAGGTTATTCACTCTTTGTATGTATTCTATATGACTTAAATTTCTATGTAGTTTTAAAAATCATATAGACGAAGATTCTACCAAATATTTTATTTGCATAAGGATAATTAAATGAAAAAATTTGGAATCTTAGGTTTATTATTGCCGTATTTGGCATTTGGAAGCGGAGGAGAATCTAGCGAAATAGCAAGTAGCGGAGATATTGCATTTATGCTATTTTGTGCGTCATTAGTTTTACTTATGACACCAGCTTTGGCGATGTTTTACTCAGGTATGGTTAGAAGTAAGAATGTTTTAAATACCATTATGAATTGCTTTATAGTTATTGCGGTATTAAGCATTCAGTGGGTATTGCTAGGATATACACTAGCATTTGGGAGCGATATTGGTGGCGGAATCTTGGGTTCTTTAGAATATTTTGCCCTTGAAAATATCGGCAATGATGGTGCAATCCCACATAATCTATTTATGATTTTTCAAATGATGTTTGCCATAATTGCCGCAGCAATTATCACTGGGGCATTCGTGGAGCGGATGAAATTTGGCGTTTTAGTAATTTTTATTGTGCTTTGGAGCACATTTGTTTATGACCCATTGGCACATTGGGTTTGGAATAGCGATGGTTGGCTTTTAAAGATTGGCTCACTAGATTTTGCCGGAGGTGGCGTTGTGCATATAAGTGCTGGAATCGCCGGATTAGTGGGCTGTATAATGCTTGGTAGGAGAAAAAAGCTCAATCAAATCGCCCCGCATAGTATCCCATATACATTTTTAGGTGGAATTTTACTTTGGATTGGATGGCTTGGTTTTAATGCTGGAAGTGCATTAGGAGCGAATGAAATTGCTATAAACGCCTTTATTACGACTAATATCGCCACTGCAAGCGGAATCTTGGGTTGGGTTGTAGCGGATTATATCAAGCATAAAAAGCCGACTTTATTAGGGGCAATCACTGGGGCAGTTGCGGGGCTTGTTTCCATCACTCCAGCAGCTGGGTTTGTAACGCCTTTAGCTTCGATTCCTATAGGATTTTGCGGGGCGATTTTATGCTTTTTTGCTATCACATTTTTAAAGAATAAATTAAAATACGACGATTCACTCGATGTTTTTGGGCTTCACGGAGTAGGTGGAATCTGGGGTGGAATTGCCACAGGGCTATTTGCTACAAGTAAAGTTAATGAGCTAGTAGCAAATGATGCCGCAGGAGAGGGGCTTTTCTATAGCGGAGATTTTAGTTTGCTTGGAGTGCAGATAATCGCAATTCTCGCTTGTGCAGGACTTTCGCTTGTTGGAAGTATTATTATTTTTAAGATTATCTCACTCTTTACCTCTATTCGAGTGGAATCTAATATTGAAGAATCTGGATTAGATTCTACCCTACACGGCGAAATTGGCTATAGAGGCATATAAATAATTATCGCATAAATGAGATTTAATTTGCAAGATTCTTTTATTAGGATTCCAAACTTTAATAGAATCTTGCGGATTCTGCATTTTTAAATTCCGCTTTTTTAATTTTACTTTTTAAACTACACTTTTTTTAATTCCGCATTCCACATTTTGTGGAATTTTGCACGGAATCTAAAAAAATCCAAAGCCCAATCTAACGCGGAATCCTAAGAATCCGCCCATTTATCGATTGAAAAATTTATTTAAGGTAGCAATAAAAATAGGCGACGAGCGGAAAAATGAAGTTTTCTTAAAGGGCAGTGAGTAGAGGGTTTTAGGGGATTTGTCTCCCTATATTAAAGGGCGACGAGCGGGAAAAGATTTAATAATAATTTTAAGAGCGTAGCTTTTAAAGTATCCATACAGAATCTTTTAAACTTTTATATAAACTTGAATCTTTGAGAGAATCTAAATCTTTAGAATCCCGTAGATTCTGCCCTTTTAAATTCATTAATTGCAAATTTCGCAAGAATCCAAGACTTTATAAATTTAGGATTCCGCAGATTCCGCGGAATCTAGATTCGCCACTTAATTTTAAATCAATCCTACCAACTCACTTTTACATTAAAAAATCCGCTGTTTTTTGGGTATGGAATCTAAGCCGATTTCGCAACCAAAGCCAATTGTATAATTCACGCCCAAATCTACTTTTTACAAATCATTTCTTAGCTTTACGAAAAATTCTTGTTCTTTTATGAAATTTTGCATTTGATTAATTTCGCTTTGGCTTAGTCTTGGGATTAGGAGCTTTTGCTTTAAGTCGTTTTCTTTTATGTCTAGCATTATAGAGCCGGTGGCTAGGGCTTCCATTTGCAGTTTATATTCTCTTGTAAATAAAAATCGATAGAATGACAATCGCTCACTTTCATTATCAATCCTAACCCTAAAACAGCCATTTGTTAGAACGATATTTTCCGTTTCATCATTCATAATCATACAAAATTTATCAATGCTACCCTTTAGTTTGCTAATACAAATATCATATTTTCTCACACTTTGCTTCGCCCTATTTGGTAGCTCCCAGCCATAAAGGGCATTAGGCAAGATGTAATTGCCTTTTTCCAAGCTTTTTATATCCAAGTAAAAATATGCGTGATTTGGAATCTTGTTAAAAGACAGCTTGTTTGTAACGCTCGCATTAATGCCCTCAAGCGTGAAATAGTCCTTTTGCTTTAGGCGATTTATGGTATTTATATAACCCCTTTGGTTTCGCTCACTGCTTAGTATATAATCTATTTCCAAGCTAGATTTTTTAATACTCTCATATTCGATTTCTATATTTTCTTTTTCAAAGCCGCTAATATCATTATCATAAATGAATTTCTTAAAAGATTGCAGAATCTCTGGGAAATCGCTCGAAATAATTGGGTTATTATTATCATCTAGTATCAATTCCCCACTTTCTTTATTGCGATGAAAAATGGGGCTTAAGTCCTTAGAGCGAAAGTCAAAGCCGATATTATTAGCAACTGCACTAAATATCTCATAATCATTTTTTATATTTTCTTTTTTCAGCACCAAGATTCCCGTTTTGACCCCTGTTTCACTGCCCTTAAAGGCACCTTCTGGCAAGGATATATAGGCGATAATCCTAGTTTTATCTAGTAGAAATTTACGGATTGATATATCATTTGGATTATTTAAAAAGCCATTTGGCACGACGATACACAAGATTCCACTATTCTTTAATAAATTTATACTTCGCTCGATAAATAGCACTCCAAGTTGCTTGTAATTATATTTAGCAAATAGCTCATAGCCAATGATGTCGCTTTCACTGCCGTTATAAATCGTCTTTTGTCCAAAAGGTGGATTTGTGATAACAATATCAAATGTGTTATTTTGCAAGTCGCTAGAAAAGATAGAATCTATGCATTTTATATTTGTCCTACCATCTCCATTTAAAATCATATTTAATCTAGCTACTTCAATGGCATTCTTGCTTATATCCCAGTAGGAGATATTTTTCGCACTATTTTTATTTTTCTTTAAGCAGCCAATTAGAAAGTCCGCACTTCCGCCAGCTGGGTCTATGATTTTTGTAGTGTTGCCTATTTTTAGCATAGAGACGATAAATTCCACTATGTCAATTGGCGTGTAGAATTGGTCTAGCTCCGTCTTAAGGCTGGATTGTGCGAACTTCATAAAAAGTGTTTGCAATATATTTTGTTTGCTCTCACTAAAAGAAAAGTTTTGCATTAGGGCTACAATCTTTTCCATTGTGGAATCTTGCATATCGATATTATCGCTTAGCCTTTCATTGCCATAATATGCTTTTGCTTTTTTGTAAAGTTTATTTATATTTTCAATGGTATTTTTTGAGCGTTGAAAATCCATAATATCATTTTCATTTTTTTCTTTTTCATCATAGTATTTGGATAAAATCAGCTTGAAAAATTCCCTATATTTTTCCTCTTTTGTAGTTCCCATATTATGCAAGATTTGCTCTACTTTAAATATAATTCCAGTTATATTTTTAATCGGCTCTAGGTCTTTTAATCTTAAAGGCGTGTCGTTAAATTTATATCCAAAATGTGGCAATTTTAGGAGTGTATGCTCTTGCGAGTAATTATCATCTTTGGTGAAAAATGTATTTTCTATTCCATCAAAATAGATTCCAAAAGGGGCATTTTGCTTGATAATTGCCGGTTTTAGCTGATTTTTTATCGCAGAATCTTTGTCTTTTTTGTCTCTTTTGATTTTGGCAATTAATAATATTTTGTCTTTATCGTCATTTTCGTAGATTACAATATCTACCCTTAAGTGATTTCGCCCCGCATTGCCGATATCCCACACATTTTTTTCAAAATCAAAAAGATTTTTTGGATAGCCCCTATTTAATAGAAATTTTACGCACTCAATCCGCTGGTATTCTTCAGTAAATGTAATGTTGTCTTTTGCCTTATCATTTACATTTAATTCACCTCGAATGGGGCATTTTAATCGCATTTATGTCCTTAATCGATAGCTAAGAATTCTATAAAATAAATATTAGAAATATCGTGCCAATAAAGATTCTATAAATCCCAAAAGAAATATAACTAAATTTAGATATAAATCTTAATAATGTTTTTATAGCCACAAGTGCAAATATAAAGGAAAATAGCATTCCAATAAGTATAAACATAATATTTTCATTACTAAAATCACCAATATGTTTATATGTATCATAGCTAACCGCTATTATCATCGTAGGAACAGCAAGTAAAAAGGAAAATTCTGTTGCCACTTTCCTATCAAGCCTTAAAATCAATCCACCAAATATCGTAGCTCCACTCCTAGAAGTCCCCGGAACCATAGCTAGGCTTTGAAAACAGCCAATCAAAAAGGCTTTTTTTAAACTTATGGATTCTAGATTCTGCACTTTTGGGCTTTTATCTTTTAAATATAATTCTAATATGATAAAGAGAATCCCACCAATAATAAGCATATATGCGACAATATTTGCATCAAATAAACTTCGTATATATTTATATAGAAATAATCCACAAAATCCTGTCGGTATAAATGCGACAATCAATCGTAGCCAAATACTAGCCCTTAGGAATTTTTGCCAAAATAAAAACACCACTGCAAGGATTGAGCCTAATTGAATAGCTATTTGAAAGCTCGTTTGAAAACTATCTTGTTCTATTCCTAGTATCTTAGAAGTTAAAATCAAATGCCCAGTTGATGATATAGGTAAAAACTCCGTAATACCCTCAACTATACTTAAAAATATAACATCAAAAAAATTCATAAAAATCCTAAAAGTTAAATGCGGAATTATAGCTATATTTTAGCTAGATTCTTTAAGGATTCACTCAATTCATACTATATACAGCTAAGACAACTAGCCAACATTAATAAAATATATACTTCATAGCCTAACTCCTTATAGTATTATTGCAAAAGTCTTTAATTTAATGTCTAAATCATTAAAAATTTAGTAATATTTAGCACTAAAATAAAAGGTTATATTATGTTTTCAAAGATATTAATTGCAAATAGGGGCGAAATCGCCGTTAGAATCATTCGTGCTTGTAATGATTTACATATTAAAAGTGTGGCTATATACTCTAGGGCAGATAAGGAATCTATGCATGTAAAAATGGCAAGTGAAAGCTATGAAGTCAGCCAAGACCCTTTAAAATCCTATCTTGATGGAGATGCCATTATAGATATAGCTTTAGCTTGTGATGCAGAAGCCATACACCCCGGATATGGATTTTTAAGTGAAAATGCTGAATTCGCACAAAAAGTAAAAGATGCTGGGCTAGTGTGGATTGGACCAGATGCTTCTGTAATAGCTAAAATGGGCGATAAAAATGCAGCTAGAGAATTAATGAAAAAAAATGGGATTCCCATAGTTCCCGGAACAGATGCATTAAATAATCATAGTATCCAAGAAATTAAGATTATGGCAAATAAAATCGGCTATCCCGTGATATTAAAGGCAAGTAATGGCGGAGGTGGACGAGGAATTCGCGTTGTTCGTAATGATAGTGAAATTGAGGAGAATCTAGCTGCTTGTAAAAGAGAAGCGATGGCTTTTTTTAAAAATGATGAAGTCTTTATGGAAAAATGTATTGAGAATCCAAAACATATAGAATTCCAGATTCTAGGCGATAACTATGGGAATATCATACATTTGCTAGAGAGAGATTGTTCGATTCAGCGAAGACATCAAAAGCTTGTAGAAATAGCACCAAGCCCAACAATGAGTCTTGACTTAAGGCGTAGAATGGGGGCAGTGGCAGTTGCCGCGGCAAAAGCTGCAAATTATACAAATGCTGGAACGATTGAATTTCTAGTCGATGATTTGGGTAATTTTTATTTTATGGAGATGAATACTAGAATCCAAGTCGAGCATGGAATAACTGAGGAAATAACAGGATTCGACCTTATAGGACGACAAATACGAAGTGCGGCTGGGGAGATTTTGGACTTAAATCAAAATGAGGTTATTCATCAAGGATATGCAATAGAAGTAAGAATCAATGCCGAAGATGTTAAAAACGACTTCACCCCAAATCCGGGTAAAATAACTACATATTATCCATCTTTAGGACCTTTTGTCCGCATTGATAGCTCTGTTTATAAGGATTATACGATTCCGCCACATTATGATTCTATGATTGCAAAGCTGATGGTTAGGGCATCAAGCTATGATTTAGCGGTAAATAAGCTTATTAGGGCATTAGATGAATTCACCATTAGAGGCATTAAAACGACTATTCCATTTTTATTAAATATCGCTAAGGATAAAGACTTTAGAAAAGGTAATTTTGACACCTCATATTTGGAATCTAATATGCAAAGATTAATGCCAAGCGAGATTATCAATAAAGATGATATAGCCACAGCAATAGCAGCAGCAATAGCTATAAGGGCTGGATATTAATCCTTACTAATTTACTTTGAAAGTTTTTTTAGTATAATTACAGCTTTTATAGATTTATTTACATTATTTTCAAGGAATAAGAATGAAAAGAACATATCAGCCACACAATAAGCCAAAGAAAAGCACTCACGGCTTTCGAACTAGAATGAAAACAAAAAATGGACAAAGAGTAATACGAAATAGAAGAGCTAAGGGCAGAAAAAGATTAGCAGTTTAAAGATTTGAAGCAGATACAAACATTGAAGAATAAAAAAGAATTTGATTTTGTTTATAAAAACTCCACAAAATACAGAAGTCAAATTTGCGATATTTGTGTGTTAAAAAATAAAGATATAGATAGTTTTTATGCAAGGTTTAAAAAAAAAGATAGGTTAAATATTATCGGTCTTAGTGTTTCCAAAAAAATTGGCAAAGCAGTTGAACGCAATCTAATCAAAAGGCGAATTCGTGCAATTTATAGTCTATTTTTGCAAGATTTTTTATCAAGCAATTCAGCCAAATTTATTTTTATCATTATCGCAAAAGAGCAGATTAAACAAACACCTTTTTTATCTCTCAAAAAACATATTTACAATACATTATCAAGTGCTAGAAAATGAAAGCTATAATTAGATTCTATCAATTATATATATCTCCGCTAAATCCGCCTAGTTGTAGATTCTACCCAAGTTGTTCAGAGTATTCTATGCTATGTTTTAGATTCCAGAATCCTATTTTAGCAAGCATAAAAACCATATCGCGGTTACTTAGATGTAATCATTTATTTCGTGGTGGATTAGAATATCCGGTAATTACACTAAATCATATAGTCGCACAAAAAGGCATAAAGATAGATGTAACTTTTTGGCTTGTGCCTAAAGAAAATAATAAATATTATATAATTAGAAATTTAAAGGGAAATTGATGAATAAAAATTCAAATATTAGGATTCTAGTAGCTGTCGTGCTTTCTTTGTTATTCCTAATACCATATATGTATTTTTTTGCTCCAAAAACAGAATTAAGTAATAATAATGCAACCATAGCATTAAAACAAACAGGGCAAACAGAAATTAGCAATAATGCTCCAGAAGTAGCAACAACAAATGGCGTAAATCAAGCTATAGAAGCACCTATAAGCAGTGATTCTAAGATACTTGCTAAGATAGAATCTAGCGATTTTAGTATAGAAATAGATGAATTAGGTAGAATAGCAAATGTATTATTAAAGGATAAAAAATACCTAGATGATGAGGGCAATCCTCTTTCATTATTGGATAAAAATGCGATTAAGCCACTTGAGATAAGATTCCAAGATAGGGAAATCAATCAAAAATCTTTCAATACCCCATATACTTCTAGTGCCACTTTAGTAAATCTTGATGAAAACCAAGTATCAAGTTTGACATTAACCCAAGATTTAGGCGAAGTTACTATTAAGAAGATTCTAACTTTCCATAAAAATTTAGAATATGATATTAAGATAGAATTAAGCAAACCAGTAAATTACTTTATCTCAAATGGTGCAAGACCGATTGCCGATAGCTCAGCTTATGTATTTAAGGGTGTGATTATTAAAAAAAGTGATGATAAGCTAGAAAAAATTGAAGATGGCGATGCGACTATTGGCGAGAATCTTAATTTTAATAATGCGAAATTCGTAGCAAGTGTAGATAGATATTACACTACATTATTTTTTGATGAAAATGGATTTAATATCATCGTTGATGCAGATAAGAATGAAAATGCACTGCCATATATAATTCTTAATGATAATGCGTCTTTTAGTGGATATATTGGACCTAAAAACTATAAAGACCTAAAAGCAATCGCTCCATTTTTAACGGACACTGTAGAATATGGGGTTATTACATTTTTTGCAAAACCATTATTTTTGCTACTTGAATGGCTATTTGGAATCTTTAAAAACTGGGGTTGGGCGATTATAGGTTTGACTATTATCGTTAGGATAGTGCTTTATCCGCTCACATATAAAGGTATGGTTTCTATGCAGAAACTAAAAGATTTGGCTCCTAAAATGAAAGAGATTCAGGCAAAATACAAAGGCGATGGGCAAAAATTACAATTACATATGATGGAGTTGTATAAAAAACATAATGTAAATCCAATGGGTGGTTGTCTGCCATTGCTTTTACAGATTCCTGTGTTTTTTGCAATCTATCGCGTTTTATATAATGCTGTGGAGTTGAAAGATTCTGCTTGGTTGTTTTGGATTCAAGATTTATCGGCGATGGACCCATATTTTATCCTACCGATTTTAATGGGTGCAAGTATGTATCTACAACAACATTTAAGCCCTGCTACTTTTAATGACCCAATGCAAGAAAAGATTTTTAAGTTTCTACCACTCGTCTTTACTATATTTTTAATAACATTCCCTGCTGGATTAATCTTATATTGGACTGTTAATAATATTTTCTCAATCATTCAACAATTAATAATCAATAGAGTTATTAAAAAGAAAAAAGAAGAGGAAATACAAGAGCATCATAAAGGTCACAAAAGTGATAAAAGTTAGTGCTCCAAGTGTAGAAGAAGCCCTACTTAAAGCATCAAAAGATTTAAACTGCTCTTGCGTTGATTTAGATTACGAGATTATACAATACCCAAGTGATGGGATTTTTGGTATTAGAAAAAAAGAAGCAAAAATCGTTGTTTCTATAAAATCAAAACCAATAAAAGAAAAAAGCAAGGTGCAGAAAAAATATTGTATCGACGATGCAATTAGTGAGATTTCAAAAGAGATAAACGAACTTTTTGCACTTTTGCCTTATAAATTAGATGAAATAAAGATTAGTAAATATAATTCAAATACGATATTAATCTATTTTCAGGGTGAGGATTCCGCTTTGCTTATTGGCGAAAAAGGCTATCGATATAAGGCTATTTCATACCTACTTTTTAATTGGATAAATCCCAAATATAGATTAAATATAAGACTTGAGATAGAGAAATTTCTATCAAATCATGAAGAAATGATAGAAGCCTATTTAGAGCCGATTATTAAAGAGATTAAAGATTCTAATAAAGTTTTCACAACAAAGCCATTTGATGGGATTCTCGTTTATATTGCATTAAAAATTTTGCGAACACATTTGCCAGATAGATATATAATGATAAAAACAAATGAAAATGATGAAACTTACATAGTAGTTACACAAAATAATAATGAATAATGACACCATTGTCGCCATATCAACCCCTATAGGGATTAGTGCATTAAGTATCGTTAGACTTAGCGGAGAAAATGCACTTTTGATTGCCAAAAAGCTCACAAAATCACAGCATTTAAAGCCACGATACGCACATCTAAAATATATCTATAATAGCAATGATAATGTAATTGATAGAGGAATAGTGATTTATTTCAAAGCACCAAATAGCTTTAATGGTTGGGATATAGTAGAGTTTCAAACACATGGCGGAATCTCAGTTCCAAAAAGTATTGTAAATGAGTGTTTGAATCTCGGGGCAAGATTAGCAAATCCGGGAGAATTTAGTAAGATTGCATTAATGAATGGAAAACTTGATTTATCCACAATTGAAAGTATTTCAAAGCTAATTCTAGCTCAAAGCACACAAGCACAAGAGATTCTAGGCAGAATCTTAAAGGGCGATTTAGGGAGATTTATAGAATCTCTTAGGGGAGATTTAATTGAGATTCTCGCACATATAGAAGTTATGATTGATTATGCAGAAGAGGATTTACCAAAAGATTTGGAGCTAAGCATAGAAACAAAATTGCAAGATTCCATAAAAAAATTAGATGAAATTCATAAACATTCTTTAAGTATGCAAAATATTATTGATGGTCATCGATTAGTTATTATAGGCAGACCAAATGTCGGTAAAAGCTCACTTTTAAATAAATTGCTTTTAAAAGATAGGGCTATTACTTCAAATCTACCCGGAACCACAAGAGATATTTTAGAAGAAAGCATTACTATTAATAATCAAATTATTAAGATTATAGATACAGCAGGGATTCGAGAAAAAAATGACAATATAGATGAAATAGAAAAAATTGGAATGCAGAAATCTATAGAATACCTACAAGATGCCACGATAATCCTAGCGGTATTTGATGGAAGCAGGAAATTTGATGATGATGAGATATTAGAGATTCTAGCAAATAATAAAGATAAGATTATTATTGCCATTATTAATAAAAGCGATAAATTACAGATTTTTGATGAGAAAAAGATTGCTGAATTTGAGATGATAAAAATATCAACAAAAGATGATAGTGTATTTAATTTGCGGGAATTAATCGGCGAAAAAATAACACTAGATTCCATAAATAATCAAAATATTATCCTTAGTTCAAATAGACAAATTGATTGTGTTAAACATTGTATAAATACATTAAACGAAGCAAAAAATAATATAGCGGATTTTGAGATTTTTAGTTTTAATATCAATGAAGCTCTACATTCGCTAGATTTATTATCAAAACCATTTGATAATGATGAGATGTTAGATTCTATGTTTAGCGAATTTTGTCTTGGAAAATAGTCCTGAAAATCCTATCTTAGGGTTTCTTGTAAAAAACTATCAATATCTATAATATTACCTTCAATTTTATTATAGATTATATAATTCGCCATAATCTTCATTCCATAGATTCTACTCTCTTCATAAGGGATAAATTCCATACTAAGCCACGGGTCATATTTATTTTTCTTACTAAAAACGGCTGGATTTTTAAGAAAATTTCTTATAAATGTAGGTCCGCCATTATAGGCATAGGAAACAAAAAGTGGATGTTTGAATTCCTTTGCTAGATGATTTAGATAGTATGCTCCAAATTTAAGTGCCATATTTGGACTAAACATACTATCTTTTGTTACATTTTCCAAACCCATATCTTTAGCAAAATATTCTACATTAAATGGCATAATTTGTAGCATTCCTAAAGCATAGGAGCGGGATACTACAGATGGGACAAATCTGCTTTCTTGTTTTGCCACAGAATAAAGCAGTGTTTTTGTTGGGGTATCAAAATCAAACCCATCATAATAAGGCATTACAAAAAAATTTTTTGAAAAATCATAATATCTATTTAGCACAAAAATTAAATGTGGCAATGTATCCTTATAATAAAATAATTTTGCGATACTAAGCAAAGCCTCTTTATCTTTAACAAGCATTATATTTTGCCTTAAAATCTGCCATTCAAATGGATTTTCTATATCAAATGGTGATTTTTTATCGCCCAACGCACTAAAAATTGGGTCATCGATAGTAATAATATCGTATTTTGGCGATACTCCCAGCTTTGTAGTTGAATAAAGCGAATATAGATTAAAAAAGCTACTATTTGCGATTTCATTTAAAAACTGCTTATTTTGTGTGATTTTATATTGCCAGAAATTTGCCCTATCTTTTAAAAATTGTCTTTTTGTAACTTGTGCAGTTTGTGAGAAATATTTTTTTGCCTTATTTTTATTGCCACTTTTTAGCTCATTTAATGCCAATGCAAAAAAAGTCCAATCATTCACACCGGTGATATTCTCACTTAATAAAGCTTTAGTGAATTTGGGGAATTTTTGAGAAATAACCATATGATAAATAGCTTTATTATAATTTTTATTTGACATAAGTTTTATGTTTTTTGAACTATGATTAAAAATATCTTGCTTATGATGTAGGGCAAAATAAATATCGCTAAAATCCTCGCCACTAGCTTTTAGCATAGAATCTAATATATTTTTTGATTGCAAAATCTTAATTTGATTTAGAATCCTTTTATCATCTAATCGTGTTAGAATCTCATTATCTAGCTTTTTATCTAACGCATAGCTTAGCTTAAATCCCATTTTTAGGCACGAATCATCACTTTTAATTAATTCCTCAAATGATAATTCCTTGCAAAATAAATCTCTAGGTAGTTTTGAATGTGGAATCTTTCCTTTTAATCTATTAATAATCTTTGCACTTTTATTATCTATTAAATCATATAATTTTATAGCATCTTCAGGGCTAATGCTACCTTCTAAATATTCATAAATATAAAAATCTCTAGGAATTCCTTTGGGTTTAGATTCTATAAATGCAATATCATTACCAAATAAGATTCCAAAAAATAGAAATATATATAATTTTTTATAAATTGCTTGCATAATTTTGTAACATTCCTATAAAAAATAAATCTATAAATCTAATCACAATAATAACAATAAGGGGTGATATATCAACACCGCCAAATACTGTGGGGAGGAGTTTTCGCACTTGCATAAAAAGTGGCTCTGTTAAACGATATAGAATCTGCACTATTTGATTTGAAGGGTCAGGACGAACAAATGAAATAAGTGCGGAAAATATTACAATCCACATATAAATATTAAGTATCATATGTAAAATATCTGCAATAGCACTTAAAAATGTAGAAATTATCATCATCTAACTCCTTAAAATTTCTTTTAAATAGAATCTCAAATAAGGATATAGCTCATTTAAAAGTGGTCCTTTATGAGAACCTGTAAGCAAAAATCTAAGTGGATAAAATAATGCCTTTCCATTAAGTTTGCAAATCTCACTTAATCTTGTTTTAAAAGCATTAAAATCGCCCAAACATTCATCATTTTGTTTTACTAATTCTAAAATCACATCTCGTAAATATTGCATTTGTGCTTGAGATTCTGCATTTTCCTTGTCTAATGATTTAGGCTTAAAAATCAAATCAATCTTATCTCGTATTTCATTTAATGTGCTAGCTTCCTCTAGATAAATCTTTCCTAATGCACCAATGCTTAAATCATTAGATTCTAATAAAAATGCCATATCTTTTGGGCTTAATCTTTTTAGATGCTCTCTATTTATATAACGCAATTGGTCTATATCAAATTTCACAGGGGATTTTGATAAATTTTTCATATCAAACCATAAAATTGCCTCTTTAAGCGTAAAAATTTCATTCTTTGGTTTATTCCCCATTGAAAGCAAATAGTTTAAAATCGCATTTGGTAAATAGCCCTGCTCTAATAGCCATTTTACACTTGATTCACATTCCCTTTTGCTCATCTTTTTGCCATCTTTATTTAAAATTATCGGCAAGTGTGCATATTTAATATCTTTTAGATAACCTATATATTGGCGAACTAGAATCTGTTTTGGCGTGTTTGAAGTGTGGTCTTCGCCGCGGATAATGTAGCTTATATCATAAAGCATATCATCTGCACTACAAGCAAAATTATAAGTAGGAGTCAAATCATCTCTTATAATAACAAAACTATCAATTTCATTTTTATTAAATTTACATTCGCCTTTAATCTCATCAATAAATATTATAGAATCCTCTGCTCCCTTTAGGCGAATTGTAGGATTTGGATTAATATCCTTGCATATTTCTGCCCAAGAATCATCATATCTAAAAGCTATTCCATTTTTTATTGCTTCATCTTTTTTTTGAGATAGAAAATCTTTCGTGCAATAACAATAAAATGCTTTACCTTTTTTTATTAACTCATTTGCAATTATATTATGCTGTTTAAAATTATCACTTTGATATACAAGTCTATCCCAAAATAATCCAAAAAGATTTAGAATCCCTAGAATCTCCTTATCTTTTCCTTCGATATTTCGTGCATTATCCGTATCTTCAATACGAATTAAAAATTCCTCACCTGCTTGTTTTGCAATAATATAATTTAATATAGCAACGCGTAAATTTCCTATGTGCATATCGCCTGTTGGGCTTGGTGCAAAACGAAGCATAAAAATCTCCAAATCTTATTATCTAAATAATTAAAATATTTTTTGTATTCTAACACAACTTTAAACAGCAAAGGGCTTATAAAAATATTATCTTAGAATTTATCCTCAAACTCAACTTTTATCTTAATAAATTCATCTAAATTATCAACCAAAATATCAACTAATGATGCTTGAAATTGTATATCTCTATTTTTTACCATATGTTCTACAACCTCTGGTATTGTCCACGCTTTTTTATAACATCTATCATTACTTAATGCATCAAATACATCGGCTACAGCAGTTATCCTACCAAAAATTGGAATCTCTTCACCTTTTAATTTATTTGGGTAACCATTTCCATTCCACCATTCGTGATGGGTTAATGCTATTTGTGCAGAGGCTCTTAATATTGGTTTATCAGAAAAACAAAGCATATCATAGCCTTTTTGGGCGTGTGTTTTCATTATCTCAAATTCTTCATCTGTTAATTTACCCGGCTTATTCAATATAGCATCTGGAATAGCAAGTTTGCCTATATCGTGCATTGGAGAAGCTAGTTTCAAAAGACTTGATTGCTCTTCGTCTAACCCATAAAGTTTAGCAAGCAAATATGAATACTCTGCTACTCTTTTTATATGATTTCCTGTTTCTCTACTTCGCCCCTCGCTAATAGAGCCCATCGCATAAATAACTTCTTTTTGGACATTTTCCAACTCTTGCTGGATACTGAATAATTCTGTTACATTGTGTAAGATTCCAACAATTTCTTCATCATGTCGTTTAACATTAGAAATCTTAATCGCCATAAAATAACCTTGTAGATGGAGCTTATTGCCATTTCTATCAATACAAGGTAAATAAGTATTTATATATCCTTTATTTGCTAAGGTTTTTCGTATGTAATCTATAAATTCATCAGTAGATGCCCTACTTTTATCTATAACGCTAGATATATGTTTGCCTATAAGACCTCCATTCAAATAGCCAAAAATTTCCTCACCTGCCTTATTAACCTCAACAAAAACTTCTTGTTTAATCCTAACCATAGCAGTGCTTCTATCCAATAGAATCTGATATTCTTGGATAGTTCTATCTTTTTCAAACGAAACCCCCATCAAAGCATCGATACTATGCTCAAGATTCTTCTTTTTGACTTCATATTCCGTAACATCGTCCATACTGCATATATACATCAATGTTCTATTACGAGAATCTACGATTGGTTTGATAGTAGTTTTGGTATAAAATATATGAGAATCTGCATCTCTATTTTTTAAGATACCTATCCAAATCTTGCCATTCTGTATATCATTCCATATAATATTTGTGATTTCGTCTGCATTATCCTTAATAATATATGATAATTTTTTGCCAATTATTTGCGACCTTTTATATTTAGAGATATTAAAGAATAATTTATTTGCATTGATAATATCTCCTTTAAGATTCATATAGATTAATATAGAACTCTCTTCTAATAATTCTTTATATTGCTTAAAAATCTTAACCATTTCTGTATAGTCATCATTTGCTACAGAAACTAAATGACTTAAGCTATTGACAATAAAATCCAATCTATTAGATTCTCCAACAACTTCTCTTATGGTGTTGGTTTTTGGCTCATCTATGCCCTCGCTTAATGCAACAAAAGAATTTGTAACATTTAAGACATAGTTTTTATTACATTTATGAAAAAATTCTCCATAAGTGAAAAATCCGCTTGTCGGTGCTATATTATTAAATGTGGCAATCTCATAATCAAGCATAGATGATTTAAAGTATGTATATCTAGCAATACAAGAATATATATAAATACCATCGATGTTTAAATTTCCTAGATTATTAGCAATCTCTACTAGCTTACTTTTTGTATTTATTATAGAGCCTATGCCAAATCTAACTTTTGTGCCTTTTTTTACATCTCCTGCATATTGTATAGAGCCATCATCATAAACTGCAATAGCTGCTCTACCTATAAATAAATCATTTTCATAAAATGTAAGGGGAAACTCAAAACCACTTGATGGAAGATTATCAGCAGCTATATCTCCTAGATATTTTCTATATATTTCTTTAGCAGGAATATTATTTATTGTATGGATTATTCCACCGGGAGATGAATCTGTAACACTCATATCAATACCAATTCCCAGCCACTCAAAAATAGAATTCGTATAAATTTGCAAATCACTAGAATACAATGCAGCACAAACCACTACCATATCGTTTGTGCCAGATTTATCACCAATAAATATTTTACTAAAACTTAAATCATCTCCAGCATTTCCGCCGGCTATTGTAAGTTGTGGGGCGATTTGCGTGATTTCATCTAATAAATTTGTGGCATTGACTTTAAGTGTGCTATTAAAAATAATCAAAAGTTTTATTTTGTCATTTATTAATTGGTTATTAATATCCTGTGCTATTTGTTTGCAATCTGTAGTCTTAAATCCAAGTGTTTTTATACTTGTTTTTTGAAATATAGATACACAAATAGTAATACTCTGCTCATAAAAATTCCCATCGCTAATCTCTGCTGCTGATGAAGTTAGCAGAATCTCACTATGTGGCAATATTGTATTAATGGATTTTATTAGTTGATTTGCAAGTTCTTCATCTTGCAGACCACAAAAAATTTGTATAAGAATATTAGATTCTGTAATACAAGATTCTAATTTGGCTTTGAGTTTATCATCATTCTCGTATATAAAACTAAAAACTCGCAAAAAATTCTCCCTTAAAATCTAATATAGAAAATATGTTCTTCATTATTATAACAATATTCTATACTCATCTTGTGTAGTTCAATAATCTCACTTACAATGGATAATCCAAGTCCATAGCCACTTTTTGTAATATCTCCACGATAAAATGGCTCAAAATAATATGAAATATCATTTTCTAGCGGTTTGCCTTTATTGCGAAACATTATGCCATTTTCACTTAACTCAATATTGACAATGCCATCATCGCCGTATTTAATCGCATTTTCTATTAGGTTTTTTATGGCAATTGATAGTAGATGCATATCGCCTTTTATCTTAATGCTTTTAATAATATTTAGCTTTATCTTTTGATTTTCTATATCTTTAAGTGCTTCAAAAAGAATGCTTTCGCTTAAAAATTCATCAAAATGTAGTTTAAAGCCACCTTCTTGAATCCTTTCATACTCAAGCATATTTTGACTTATTCTATCAAGTGAATTAATATATCGCTTTAAATCATTTTTTAGCTCGTCGCCATCTTTTAAACTAAGCGATAATTTTATTTTTGCTAGTGGAGTTTTAAGCTCGTGGGCGATATTTCGCGTGATTAATTCTCTTGCTTTTATGAGACGAGAGATTTTTTCATTCATTTCATTAAATGTTTGCATTAAGCGACTAATTTCATCATTTTGATTAATCTTTAACATTTTGGCATAGATTCCACCTTTTAGCTCATTTATAGCGTAACGAAGCCTATTTAAAGGTCTTAAAACTTGATGAAATAAGAAAAATGAAAGAAGCATAATTATGCTTAATTGAAATAATAAAATTAGAATCTTGTAGTTATTCCAAGCATTATTATCTATGATTTTCACGAAATTAATTGTATCTTCTAAAAATGTTATACTAAATCCAATAAAAGAATCATATGTAAAAATCTTAAAATACAATATATCATTAAAGCTTTCATATAATATTTGTGTATTTTTAGGGATTTTTTCCATTTGGGTATATCCAAAACCATTCCCAATTTTATAAACAGCGTCAAGATTCCCACTTAAATAATAAGGAATGAGAATCTGTGCAAATACTATCATTTCATTTTGAAGTCGCTTGGTTTCGCTATCCTGCATCATTTTATTTGTTTGTATAAAAAATGCGATAGTAACAAAAAATAATATAAAAATTAAAATGATAAATTTATATTTTAGCTGCAAAATTTATAGCCTATTCCCCAAACAGATTGTATAAATTTCGGCTCTTTTGCATTGTCATTTATCTTGAAACGAATATTTCTTATATGGGTATCAATACTTCTAAGGGTAGAATCTTCATTTATCGCACTAATACTATTTGCTATTTGCTCTCTACTCATAGGTTTTTGCCTATTTTCTATCAAAAATAATAAAATATCAAATTCTGTTGGGGTCAAATCCACATTCATTCCATCGACTACAACTGCCCTTTGCTCGATATTTATCGACATATTATCAAATTCCAAATTTTTTGGCTTTAATCGCCTAAGAAGTGCATTAACCCTTGCTAAAAGCTCCACAGGTTCATATGGCTTTGCTAGATAATCATCAGCACCTTTTTCAAAACCCTCGACTTTATTATAAATATCGCCCCTTGCACTTGAGATTATTATCGGCACTTGGGTGATTTGGCGAATCTTTTTGCATAGCTTAAATCCGTCCATCTCTGGCAAGGTCAAATCTAAAATGATTAAATCAATATTATCTTTCCCCTCTAAAATCTCCAATGCTTTACTTGGCGAATGTGTAGCTATAACCTCATATTTTGATTGCGTCAAATAAGCCACAATTAGACTTTGCATCTCTAAATCATCTTCTACTAATAATAGTTTATGCATTTTCACTCCAAATTTGATTTTTATTCTCTAAAAATTATTTTTCTTGCATTGTCAAAATTTTCAAGATTATACTTTTTAAAGTCTTTTTCTCCAAATATATTATTTTCAAATTCCTGCTTTTGGAATTTATCATCTAATCTATCTTGCGGAATCCTATTGATACTTTCACGCTCTCTTATTTTCTTTACAAATAATTCTCGTTGCTTTTTATCCAAGATTTCATAAACTGATATTAAAAAGTTTTGGTCTGCTCGAAATCTATCATTTGCTAGATTTAAGCCTTTTGTTATTTCATTGGAATCCTTATCTAATAAAGATTTAGAAAAGCTTTCCATAATTTGATTATTGTTTTCTTTAGAATCAACATACCATTGCTTTAAAAAAATATGATGTTTTCTAATAATATTTTTTATTTGATTTTGTTGCTCTCTAGAAAGTTTTAATTCTTTTAATTCTATATAAACATTACCCAAAAAGTCCGCATTCAAAGTTGTAAAAATACAAATTAAAACTAATGCAAATCTCATTGTTATCTTCTTTAATAAATTTTATTTGTTTTGATTATAAAAAAAATTATTAATTTTTAGTTAAGTTCAATTAAGTTAGTTTCAAACCACGAAATTTAATAATTTTAGCATACATAAACAAATACATACATATAAATACAAATATCAAAATCATCAATATAATAATATTATCATAAAATAAAATTGGTAAAAAAATAAAAGGGATATTAAAAATCCAAATCAATATAGAAGTTTTATAGTTTGAGCGAGTTATTCTTTTATAAACTAGCATATGAAAATGCACACTATCTGGCTCCATTGCGGACATTTCCCTTAAAAACTTTTTACGATATATGGAAAATAAAACCTCAAAAATAGGATAAATCATAATACAAACACCATACCACGCACTAACTTTCTTACCGCCATCTTGCGTTAATGTAATAAGTAAAAATGCCATAAGAAATCCAAGCAAATATGCTCCGCCATCACCAAGAAAAATTTTTCCTTTAGGGAAGTTTAATAGCAAAAAACCCAAGATTCCACCGATTAAAGCAATGCTAATATAGAAAATATCAATTTGTCCAACCATATAACTCACACAAGCAATGCTTATCAAAACAAGAATGCTAAATCCGCCAGCCAAACCATTAAACCCATCGATAATGTTAATCGCATTTATAATCCCAACAATACAAAATATACTAAAAATAATCCCAAAATAATATGGAATCTCAAATCCCACATCAGTAATCACACAATCATATAAATAAATCACGCTAACAGCACCCAATATTTGCAATAAGAGTCGCTTTTTAGGGCTTAATGAATTATGTAAATCTTCTAAGATTCCACTTAAAAAAACTAATATTATAGGAATTAGAAGCAATAAAAATCCATATTGTAATCCAAATAAAATAGCAATAAACAAAGAGCATAGGATTCCAATCCCACCACCTCTAGGAATATCGCCATAATGCATCTTTTGTGGCTTAAGAGTAGAATCTAAATCAAGCAAAATGCCTTTTTGTTTTGTGTATTTAATAATAATAATATCAATTATAAATGCTATAAAAAGACAGATAAAAAATATTTCTACAAAAAATACAATCTCATAAAATTTAAACATAGCTTGTTTTCCTTCATTCAAATACTAGATTCCAAAAGATTTTAGTTGATTAACTCCCATTGATAAGCACTATTGATAATGGTTTTTAGATTATTATATTTAGGTCGCCAAGAAGTTAGCGATAGAATCTTAGCATTATTTGATATTAAATTTGCAGGGTCTCCATCTCTACGAGGTGCTTCTATTGTCTTAAAATCCACATTAGAAACCTCTTTTACAGCAGATATTACCTCTTTTACACTATAGCCTTTTCCATATCCTACATTAAAAATTTCACTTTTATTATGTTTATATAAAAATTCATAGGCACTTAAATGTGCTAAAGCTAAGTCATCAATATACACATAATCCCTTATACAACTTCCATCTTTAGTATTATAATCGCTACCAAAAATACTTACACTTTCTCTTTTCCCCGCAGCACATTCACAAGCAACTTTTATTAGGTGAGTGGCATTTTTACTTCTTTGTCCAAGCCCTTTTTTATCTTTATAATTATTATCACACAATGCCCCTGCGACATTAAAATAACGCAAAGCAACATAATTAAAATCTCTATATGCAAAAGATACATCTCTTAGTATAATTTCGCTCATCATTTTTGAGCTACCATAGGGATTTATAGGCAAAAGCGGAGCATTCTCTGTAACAGGAATCTCATTTGGCTCACCATAAACAGCCGCCGTAGAGCTAAATATAAATTTATTGATATTATATTCGATGCAAAGAGATATTAACGCTAATGTATTTTTAGTGTTATTATCATAATATAAAAGTGGTTTTACAACAGATTCGGGGACGATTAAAGACGCAGCAAAATGCACAACACAATCAAAATTATTATTTTTAAAAAGCTCTCTTAAAGCTACATTATCACTCAAATCAATCTTGATAAATGAGATTCTATCTCCAAATGTGGATTCTAAGAATTGGATATTCTCTATAAAACCACTACTTAAATTATCTATTATTACTATATTGCAATTCGTATTTTTTAAAAAATAATACGCTGTAGTAGAGCCTATATAGCCAGCTGCACCAGTAAATAATATATTTTGCAAAATAAGCCTTTAATCTAAAATTTCACAATTATACAATAAGTTTCAACCCTTAAATATTAAACACATCTTAAGTATAAAAATACAAAATTGTTACATTTATTAGTTAGAATATTAATAATTAAAATTAAATAAAGTAAGATTTAATATATTTTAATTTATAAACTTCTAATCAAATAAAATAAAAAGGCAGGAAAATGGAAGATATTTTTGACCGGAAATCACTTAGTATGACGATTTTGATGACTCCAGAACTATCAAATTTTAGTGGAGTTGTGCATGGCGGACATTTACTTAGAATGCTAGACCAAGTTGCATATGCGTGTGCGACGCGATATTGCGGAGTAGATGTGGTAACTGTGTATGTCGATAATGTAAGCTTCAAGCAACCAATCCCAATAGGCAATCTCGTAACATTTTTAGCAAGAGTGAATTACACGGGCAAAACCTCAATGGAAGTTGGCATAAAAGTAATTAGCGAGGATATAAAAAACCGCACGGCGACACATACAAATAGTTGCTATTTTACTATGGTAGCTTTAGACCCAGATGGAACTCCGCTTGAAATAGACCAATTAACCCCAACAAGCAAAACAGATATAAGACGATATGAAGCCGCTAAGCGAAGAAAGCAAGTAAGGGCTAATAAAAAATAATTGAGATTCTAAGAGGATTTAAGATATTGCTATTTTAAATCCCTAAAAGAAGCACATTTAAGAGATAATCCACTTCATTATTGCTTAAAAATACACTTCGCTTATCTCTTAAAAAATCGAAAAATAAATCCTTATCGATTGTTTGCGAATCTTCTAATAAACAATGATTATGAGCACATAAAAAACCCCTTGTAACAGCAACTTTAGAATCTAATTGTTTATTACAAATAAAACAACTATCTTCAATATTAAGTCTTCCCTCAAATGCCAAGAGGTTTGCGTATATTTCTATCAAAACACGATTTGGTGATTGCTTGCTTAAAAACAATGCTCCATTATTAAGTAAATTAAAATAAAACTCTGGAATCTCTTCTGTATCTCGCAAATGTTTATTTAGTAGTTTTAAAAGTTGCTGCCAATAATAAAGCCTTGTATAGTCATTTTCCCAAACAAAACCAAGTTGCACAATATTTCGCATTTTTGGTATAAATTGACCGCTATATTCTATATCAAAATCAACCTTTCTACCAATATTTATAATACTATGCCTAAGTCCGTAGAATCTATATAGATGTAGAAATTTTGTCTTTGTTATAATTTGGACAATAATATCCTCATTTTTCAACTTTGTTATTCCACTTATAAATCCTTGCAAAAAACTCTCCATTAAAGTTTTAAATTAGATTTAAAAATTATAATTTAATTTTTAGATTATTATGGAGGATTAGTTGGATAATTTCATAAATGCCACCTTAAAAGCTGGAAATAAAATCGCAAAAATATTACAAAATAAAGATGCATTTTTATATCAACAACATAATCGAGGAGTTGGCGGTGATATAAGCATTGGTGCGGATTTGGTAAGTGAAAAAATATTTTGTGAATATTTAGGCGAATTTGGGAATATAGATTCCGAAGAAAGTGGTTTTATAGATAATAAAAAAGATGATGTTATTATTATCGACCCACTTGATGGCAGTGATAATTTTCTATCAAATATCCCTTATTATGGTGCGAGTGTGGCATTATGCGATAAAGATTTGAATACTAAAATCGGGATTATAATGAATTTTTGCGATTGTAGTGTTATTATAAGTAATGGGAAAGAAAATTTTAGGGGGAATCTTAATAATAATTTCATAGATTTTAGAATTATAAATAATATAAATTATTCTAAATGTGGAATCTTTGAAAAAGCATATTCAAATCCACAAATTTGCAATATTTTTAGAGATAATAATATAAAATTTCGCTCTCTTGGTGCATTAGCCCTTTCTTTGGGATTAGCAAATGATGTTAATTTTGTTTTATTTGTGGGAAATATACGCAAATACGACATTAAAGCAGGATTTTTAATAGCCAAAAATCTATATAAAATGGAGAATAAAAATTTTGTTCTTATTAGCAAAGATAAGGAGTTATTTGATAATATTTTAAAACTTGTATTTTAAAAAGGGAATAAAATAATGGCATTAGGTATTTTTAAAAATAATAAAAAATCTAAATCAACAATAACACATAAAAAAGATTTTCAAGATACACAAACACAATGGATAAAATGTAATTTTTGTAATGCACTTATGTATTACAAAGAAGTCCTTAGTCAAAATTCTGTTTGTCCAAAATGTAATTATCACTTTAGAATCAGTGTAACAGATAGAATTAAGCTTATTTTTGATGAGGGCAATATCACCGAGCTTGATAGGAATCTATCGCCAATCGACCCACTAAATTTCGTGGATAAAAAAAGCTATAAACAGCGGATTGAAGAATATGCCAAAAAAACTGATGGTAGGGAGAGTGCGGCGATTAGTATAGAATCTAGCATTGATGGAATCCCCGTTCAAGCGGTGATTTTTGACTTTGATTTTATGGGCGGAAGTTTAGCTTCGGTTGAGGGAGAAAAAATCGTTAGGGCAATAAATCGTGCCATTGAAAAAAAGCAAGGGCTAATTATCTGCTCATCGAGTGGTGGAGCTAGAATGCAGGAGAGCACATATTCATTAATGCAGATGGCAAAGACAAGTGCCGCGTTAGATAAACTCTCAAATGCCAAATTGCCTTATATTTCTATTCTAACAGACCCAACTATGGGCGGAGTTTCTGCGTCGTTTGCATTTTTAGGTGATATTATAATCGCCGAGCCGGGAGCTACAATCGGCTTTGCTGGGGCTAGAGTTATAAAGCAAACTATCGGTGAGGATTTGCCAAAAGGATTCCAAACTGCGGAGTTTCTCCTAGAACACGGACTTATTGATATGGTAGTGCATAGAAAAGACCTGAAAAAAACATTAAGAGATTTATTGGAAATGTTAACAAATGAAAATAAAAATTTACGCGATAGCAAAAAAGCAAAACAATCATAATGAATTTATGGCATATATCAAGCAATTTGGAGTGAAGCTAGAAGTGATAGATATATTTAATGCAAATATTCAAAAAGCACATAAAACTTCTCCAAATGAAGCAAGAATTTCCTATACAAAAGAGTTTGAGCGATTTATTAATAAAAATGCTATGAATATCGCTCTCCATCCAAATGGGAAAATTGTAGATTCCTATGAATTAAGCGATATGATGAAAAATAGCCAAGAGGTGAATTTCTTTATCGGCGGGGCATTTGGATTTGAAGAGAGATTCTTAAAACAAACAAAGCCAATTTCATTAAGTAAGCTAACTTTTAGCCATAAAATAGTGAAAATTATCCTATGTGAGCAGATTTTTAGGACATTGTGTATTATCAACAATCACCCATATCATAGAAAATAAACTAAATAAGGATTCTTATGCGAAAAAGAGAGATTGAGGAATTATTTCAAAAGCTTAATACATCAAAATATACTATTATAAAAACAATACAAGATTCAAACAATAATATTAATATGTTAAATAATATAAGCTCAAGTGAAGAAGTGGATATAGGAAGCTCTAAATCTATCGTATATATTGATGAAAATATATTAATAAAAAATAATAAACAATTATTAGAGATAAACAAAGCAATAGAAAAAATAAAGAATAATGTATATGGAAAATGTGAAATGTGTGAAAAACAAATTGATATAAAACGACTTAGGGTAAAACCACATGCTAGTTTCTGCATTACTTGTAGAGAAATCTTTGAAAAACAAAATAAACTAAAATCATAAGGATAAAAAATGACTTTTAAATACTATCCACTTACAATACTAATCTTGGGAGTATTATTAGGATTCTATATTTACAACATAGATAGTAGCTCTTTTTCATACACAATACCATTTACTAATCTAACTTACAATATGCCTGTGGCATTGTGGATTGTATTGATAGTATATATATTCTTTTTTATAACTATTGCTTTTATTTTCTCCGAACGATTAGGGAGATTTATAGATAGAAATGCAATAAAAAATGATAAAAGAATATTCGTGCGAAAGATTAAAAATAAGATTATTGAGCGAGAGGAAGATAAATTAATCCTAAAAACCAAGCTTTTTAAAGAATTAGGAAATATTATCGATGGATTAAATATAACGCCAAAACCACATATAACAAATTGCGAAAATCAAGAAATTAAGAAATTATTTGCAATGTATGAAAACCTACAAAATGGCGAGGAAATAGATATTCATAAATTTAATATTCCCCAAACTAGCACACTTTTTACAATAAATGCAAAAAATAGTATTAATAAAAATTATAAAAATGGATTATCTATCATAAAGAATAAAAATTATATTTATGAATTAAAGAAGTTTGCTTTTATCGCATTGCTTAGAAATGCTGATGAAAAAGAAATAGAAAAATACAAAGACCAAATAAGCTATGATAAAGAAATAGCATTAGAGATGATAAAAATTTATATTAATGGCAAGATTCACCTAAGTGTGCAAGAAATAAGTGATATTTGCAAAAATGCTAAATTTACAGAAGATGATTATCTAAATATTATAAAATCTGCAAAAGGCAAAATTAACCCAAATCAATGGATTGAAATTTCGGAATATCTAGCTGATAATGATGAAAATGCTGAAAAAGCACATTTTTATGTTTTACTTGAATTAGAGATGTTGGAACGAGCAAAAAATAGATTAAAAGCACAACCTACTTATGAGTTTTTAAATATTCGTGCATATTTAGACTTAAAAGCAGCAGGAAAAACATATCCAACAGAATTATTTTTTAAATAGAAATGATTGGAATCTTAGTATTTGATAAAATTTGAAAATCTCCTTATGTTAGCTCCACTAGCTGGTTGGAGCGACTTGGCATTTCGAAGTATGGTTAAAAAATTTGCCGTTGATATTACAGTTAGTGAGATGATAAGCTCCTATGCCCTAGTTTATAATCCCAAAAAAACCTTGCGAATGATTGAAAAAAGCCCCTTGGAATCGCCCTTTTCCGTGCAGATTGCCGGGAATAATAGTGATATTATTAAAAAAAGTGTGGAGATTCTAAACACACAAAACGGCATTGATATAATTGACTTAAATTGTGGCTGTCCGGCTCCCAAAGTAAGCTCACACGGGAGCGGAAGTGCACTCTTAAAAAATCTAAATCTTTTGGCTGATTTAGTAAATACCATAAAATTACACTCTAATAAGCCCTACACAAGCCTAAAAGTGCGACTTGGATTTGATAAAAAAATCCCGCTTGAATTAGCCTCTATGATAAATGATAGTGGAGCGGATTTTGTCGTAGTTCACGGGCGAACCAAAATCGATGCATATAAAAAAGAAAAAATCGATTATAGCTCAATCGCCCAAATAAAGGAGAAAATTAGGATTCCACTCATCGCAAATGGCGAGATAGATTCTTTTCAAAAAGCAAAAGAAGTGCTAAAAATCACCAATGCAAATGGCGTGATGATTGGGCGATTTGCGTTGAAAGAGCCGTGGATTTTTTATCAATTAAAGCACAATACGCAAGAATTACCAAATATGCTAAAAAAAGATATTGTGTTGGAGCATTTTGATAATATGATTAGATTCTACGGGGAGAGAGGTTGTATAATCTTTAGAAAAAATCTACATAATTATGCAAAATCTCATAACAATGCTAGTGATTTTCGCATAAAGGTAAATGCCATAACTTCCCCAAAAATTATGCGAGAATCTATCATTGATTTTTTTAGTAATGAAAAAATAAGCTAAAATTATAAAAAAATTTAGGATTAGAAATGAAAATTTTTATTTTATTAATTACTTGTATATTTGCATTAAAAGCCCAAATAATCGATGGCGTAGCTATAAAAGTTGATGGTAATATTATAACCTTATATGAAATACAAGAAGCCCAAAAGCAACTTGGCTTAAGTAAGCAAGAAAGCATTGATAGAATAATCCAAGAAAAACTTAAAGAAAATGAGATAAAACGATTAAATATAAAAGTAGATGATAAAAGGCTCGATGATGAGATAAATAATATTGCAATGAATAATAAAATCACACGAGAAGACCTAATAAACACATTGCAAAGTCAGGGAATCTCATTTGATGATTATAAAAAAGAGCTTAGAAAACATCTTATAAATAGAGAATTAATGCAAAAAATACTACAAACCAATTCAAATCTAACAAATGAAAATGACCTTAGGCAGTATTATGATGTAAATAAAGATGAATTTACACTACCTAATATAATCAAGGTTACAAGCTATGTATCAAATAGCGATGTTGAGTTGCAGCAGTTTCTATCGAATCCGCTTATATTAAATCCAAATATTGAGGTAAAAGACGAAGAAATAAATATAAAAAGTCTTCCGCCACAAATTGTTAGTATATTTTTAGATACGCCAGAGAAAAAATTTACCCCTGTGTTAAACTCTGGAAATACTTTGATTGTATTTTTTATCAAAGAAAAATTAGGAAAAGAATTAATACCATTTGATGATATAAAACCTAATGTAATGCAAAAATACGCCGAAGCAAAAGAAAATGAGATATTAAATGAGTATTTTAGTAAAATCAAAGCAAATACAAAAATAGAAATTATAAGAGAATGACAAATGAGATTCGGAAAGATTAATTATCTAAATCTAGCACCATTTGATGTGTTTATAAAAAAATATCCACTTCCATCTACATTTAAACTATTTCTAAATCACCATAAAAGCTACCCTAGCAAACTAAATAAGGAATTTTTATTTCGACGAATTGATGCTGGATTTATATCATCCATTGCCGGAATGAATGCCAAAAAAACAAAAAGTGCGATTATTTCCTATGGTGAAGTGTGGAGTGTAATCGCTATCAAAAGAGAAAGTAAATTGGATTATCAATCAGCAAGTTCTAATGCACTATCTAGGATTCTAAAAATCGATGGAGAGATTCTAATAGGCGATAGAGCATTGCGTTACAAGCTAAAAAATAATGATTATATTGATTTGGGCGAAGAATGGTGGAAAAAACATCATCTTCCATTTGCATTTGGGCTTCTTTGCTATAATAAACATAGGGATTTATATCTAAAATTATCAACATCTTTCAATCAAAAAAATATTAAGATTCCGCAATATTTACTAGAAAACTATGAGAAAGATTCGCAGATAAAAAAGCAGGATATTAAGAAATATCTAACAAAGATTCATTATAAAGTATCAAATAAACCTAAGATTGCATTAATGAGATTCTATAGGTCTATAAGACTAAATAGGATAAAAATACCAACGAGATTCTAAGCTTATTATGGAATGATATTTATTGTATCGTTTATTATCTCGGCACTTCTTCTCTCGCCAAATATCTTTTCATTTAAGAATCTATAATTTCTACACGCTTCGCCTATACCCTTATCACAAGCAATTCCATATAATTCTAATGCTCTATTGAAATCCTGCCTTACGCCTAAGCCATTTTCATAAAACACTGCTAGATTATTACAACTACTCAAAACCCCACCTTCACAAGCAATATTTAGATATTTTACAGCATTAAACGGGCTTTTCGGGGCATTATATGAGCCTGTGGCATACATATATCCTAGATTCGCACAGCCTATTAAATCGCCTTGTTTGCAAGCAACATAATTTAAGTCCAATAATCCTAATTTATCTTTATTTAATCCAAAAATATTATAGGTATTACTTAGTAATCCAAGATTATAGCAACCAAGCGAACTTCCAATATCACAAGCAAATTTATAATATTGCAAACTCTTAAAATAATCTTTTTGAACGCCAATTCCATTTGCATACATATATCCTAGATTATTACAAGCAAATGCATCGCCACCGCTACAACCAACCATATACAATTCACTTGCCATAAGTTTATCTTGAGGAATGTCTTGCGTTCCATTATCATATATTGAAGCAAGATTCGAACAAGCTAAGGCACTCCCGCCACTACAAGCTTTTTTGTAGTATAAAATCGCTTTATTGTGGTCGCCATTTGTCCCTACTGCATACATATACATAAGCCCCACTCCAAGACAACCATCGCTATCGCCCTCTTCATCACAAGCTTTATTGAATAATGAAAAAGCCTCAGCATAATTACCTTTTTGAGCGAGTGCTATTCCCGCAGTTGTTGCCGATGATGTAGCAAATAAGAAACCAGCTAATAGCACTATGCTAAGAATATACCTCATAGATTCTGCTCCAAATATAAATTGCTATTAAACACTCAAGCAAAAATAGTGCCAAAAAATGGCTATTGTAAATTATGATTTTTTATTTTTTGTAAATGTTATCAAATCTTCTACACTTAGAATCTCATTAGATAGATTTAAAAGGCTATATTCAAAAACCTTTAGTGCGATAATGCAATCCGCAAATGCCCGATGTCGCACAGGATAATCAATATTTAAAAATTCATTTAGGTAGCCCAATCCATATTTTGGTGCTTGGATAGTTTTTCGAGCTAATTGCAAAGTGCAAATCGTCCTATTTTTCATAATGGGAATCTTATTTTGAGATAGTTTTTCGTTTATAAAATTAAAATCAAATGTTATATTATGAGCCATAAAAACAGAATCCTCTAAGAAAATCTTAAATCTTTCTAATACCTTATTAATTTTTGGAGCATTTGCAATCATACTACCATCTATTCCAGTTATTTCTGTTATCTTATCTGGAATCTCTTTTGTAAAAGCGTAGCTTTCAAATCTATCTATGATATTACCATTTTTATATTTTATAGCACCAATTTCAATAATATCATTTTCTTGTGGCGAGAATCCAGTCGTCTCAATATCCACTATGCAAAAAAGAGAATTAAAAATACTATCTCTTGTTTTTAGGGAGATTTCATCTCCATTAATAAATAGCGGGATTCCAAGAGATTTGGCAATTTCTATATTAATATCAATATTATATTCATTATCCAAAATCTCCATAAATTCATCTAATGCAATAGAATCTTTTTCTTTTAATATCTCTATTAGATTCTCATAATTATCTAGATTATTTTGCAAGGAAACCAACTTATCTAAGTAAATTAATTGCTTTTTGATAGTTTTTAGACCCAAAGATATAATGCCCAGAAACAGCAATATCTACGCCCGCTTCCTTTAGCATATTGATATTTTTGTCGTTGATTCCGCCGTCCATTTGAATTAGGCAATCTAGATTTTGCTCTTCTATCATTTCTTTTAGTTTTATCGCTTTTTCTAATGTGCTTGAAATGAAGTTTTGTCCGCCAAAACCGGGATTTACCGACATCAAAAGCACTAAATCCACATATCTTAAAATATATTCCAAAGATTCTTGTGAAGTGTGTGGATTTAGGACAATTCCGGGTTTTATCCCACAATCTCTAATCCTATGAATAGTGCGATTTATATGTCGCTCTGCTTCAATATGAAAGCTTAGAAATTCTGGCTTAATATCAATAAAATAATCTATAAAAAAGCCTACATTTTCGACCATTAGATGAATGTCAAGTGGCTTTTTACTCCGCTTTGCAATTATTTCTACTATCGTATTACCAAAGGTAAGATTCGGCACAAAATGCCCGTCCATCACATCGATATGTAAATAATCGCAATCAGTTTTATTTAACTCATCAATTTCCTCATTAAGCCTACCAAAATCAGCCGATAAAATACTTGGTGCAACTAGCATTAATAACCCCTTTTTAATGAACTTTATATTAATTTATAACAAAAAAATATTATATTATAAATAATTTTAAAGATATAATTACATAATTTATTTTAAATATTAAGGAATTTTAATTGGATTATCTCTTAGAAATAAATGCTCTTAGTAAGAATTTTCACCAAACTAACGCACTAAATAATATATCTTTTAATATTGGTAGTGGCGAGATAGTTGGGCTTCTTGGACCAAATGGAAGTGGAAAAACCACTTTAATAAAAATTATTACAGGATTAATAAATAATTATGAAGGTAAGGTGTTGGTTTTAGGCAAAAAAATCGGTGTAGAATCTAAAAGCAAGGTTTCATATTTACCTGATGTTAATTTCATTCCATCGTCGTGGAATGCAGACAAAGCGATAAGATATTTTGCGGATTTCTTTGATGATTTTGATAAAAACAAAGCAATCTCTCTTTTAAAAGATTTGAATATTCCATTTAATACTGCTTTTAAATCACTAAGTAAAGGCACGAAAGAAAAGCTACAATTAATCCTAATTCTAAGTAGAAATGCACAATTATATATTTTTGACGAACCGATTGCTGGGGTTGACCCCATAGCAAGGGATTTAATTTTTGAATTAATACTAAAAAATTACAATAAAGAAGCAAGTCTAATCATATCTACCCATTTAGTTTTTAGTGTTGAGCGGATTCTATCCTCTGCTATTTTTCTAAAATATGGAGAAATAATTGAGCAAGGTAGCATTGTAGAATTAAAACAAAAATATAATAGTAAAAACTTAGAAGAAATATTTAAGGAGATATTTTGAAATTTTTTAAGGTATTAAAATATGAATTTTTAGAGAATCTCACTTCAATTATATTGTTAAATGGTATTTTATTGGCTTTAATGCTATTTATTAGATTAATAGTTGGCAATGATAATATTGTAACCTTACATTGGATTTTAGCTCTACTAGTTTCAATAGCACCAATTGGAATCTTATGTTCTATAATATTTTTAACCATCATAGTCATTAAATCGCTATATTCAAGGCTTTTTAATACAGAAGGTTATCTCACTCTAAGCCTTCCTGTTAGTTTAGATTCCATACTTATTTCAAAGATTTTTGTAAGCAGTATTTGGATATTGCTTAGTATTATTATTTTTATGATATGGGTATTTTTAATGGCAGAAAGTTTAGAAATAAACCTTTTAAAAGCCTTTTTTACATTGATTTCACAATCTAAAATATTGTATATAATATATTATTTGTGGATTATGTTTTTATGGACTATTAAGCCTATAGTTGCATTATTGCTTACTCTAACACTTTTAAATATAGGTAAAATTACAAGATTCAAACCCCTAATGGGAATTATTATATTTTTTGTTCTTATGTTTTTAGAGAATCTTTGTTTTGGTTTTATAAAGATGTTATTTTATGAGATGGTTATTGATTCAGGGTTTAGATATATCAATCCTAGTATTACGATATTAGGAACATTGATAAATAATAGCACACAAATAAATTCTATAGTGCTAATTGAAAGTTGTATTACTATACTTATCATTTTATTTTATTATTTTATTTGCAGGTATCTAATAAAAAATAAACTTGAAATTTAATCTAAGATTAAGGGGGAAAAATGCTTTATTCAATCATTACTGCTATACAAAAAAGTGCGATTTGCATTGATAATTTATTAAAAAAAGATGATTTTAATTATCTTAATAGCAAAAACAGCACAGGGGATATACAACTTGATATTGATGTGGAAGCAAATAGAATATTTAAAGATACGCTTCTTTGTCTGGAATCAATAAAAGGGGTTTGTAGCGAAGAAGAAAAAGAGATAATATATAAAGAAAATCCTAGTGGGGTTTATATAGTGGCATTTGACCCACTTGATGGCTCTTCTATTGTAGATTCTAATTTAAGTGTAGGAAGTATCTTTGGAATCTATAATCAAGAATTAAATGCTAAGAATCTAATCGCAAGTGGCTATGTTATCTATGGTCCAAGATTAGAAATGATAGTAGCACAAAATGATGTTCATCACTATATATATAATGGCAATGAATGGAAAATCAATGGGAATCTAACTCTTAGCAACAAAGGCAAGATTAATGCTCCGGGTGGCACACAAAAAAATTGGAGCACAAAACATAAAATATTAATAGAATCTTTATTTTTAGAAGGTTACAGGCTTCGATATTCGGGCGGAATGGTGCCAGATTTACATCTTATTTTAAGAAAAGGTGGCGGACTTTTTAGCTATCCACCAACAAGCGATATGCCTAATGGAAAACTAAGGGCATTGTTTGAGGTATTTCCATTTGCATTTATTTTTGAAAAAGCTGGTGGAGAGGCTATCGATGGGCAGAATAGATTGCTTGATTTAGAAATTGATACAATTCATCAATCACTACCTTGTTTCTTTGGAAGCAAAGATGAAATATCGAGAGTAAAATTAGCATATAAATAGGAAAACGATGGAAAACACAAAAGATAATTTTCAAAAAGAATTAGATGAAAAAATAATAAAACTACAAGATTGCCAAAAAAACAAAAATCTAGATTCTTGTCTTAAATGCGAAAATATAGTTGGCTGTGAAATAAGAAAAGATTATGTTGATTCCGTATATGCTAGTATGAATAAAGGTAGTGGCGGATTTTTTAATTTTGAAACTGAATAAAGAAAGGTTACAATGACAAAATATGTTACAACTCCAATTTATTATGTGAATGATGTCCCACATATAGGACACGCTTATACTACGATTCTATGTGATATGTTTAAGCGATACCAAGTATTAAAAGGCAATGAATGTGTTTTATTAACAGGAACAGATGAGCACGGACAAAAAATTGAAAATTCCGCAAAATTAAAGCAAAAAAGCACACAGGAATATGCCGATGAGATAAGCTTTAAATTCCAGAATCTTTGGAATAATTTTGGAATTGCGTATGATTATTTTGTCCGCACAACAGATAAATACCACGATATTGGCGTCAAATACGCATTTGAAGAAATGTATAGAAATGGGGATATTTACAAAGGTCATTATGAGGGTAATTACTGCATTAGTTGTGAGACATTTTTCACAAAAAGGCAATTAGTCGATGAATTCTTTTGCCCTGATTGTGGGAAAGAAACCACTCCACTAAAAGAAGAAAGCTATTTTTTTAGATTAAGCAAATATGAAAATAAGCTCTTAGAATGGTATAAAGAGAATCCAAACATCATTCTACCACTACATAAAAAAAATGAGATTATAAAATTTATCGAAGGTGGTTTGAGTGATTTATCAATAACTAGAAGTGGCTTTAAATGGGGGATTAGTCTGCCACCATTTGTAAATGATGATAAACATATTATATATGTTTGGCTAGATGCGTTGCTTAGCTATATTACGCCACTTGGTTTTGGTAATGATAATCTAAATAAAATGTATTTTTTTAATGACGCTACACATTTTGTAGGGAAAGATATTTTAAGATTCCACGCTATTTACTGGCCTGCGTTTTTAATGAGTCTAAATCTACCACTCCCAAAGAAAATCTACGCACACGGATGGTGGACAAGAGATGGTGCAAAAATGAGCAAAAGCGTTGGCAATGTAATAAATCCAGAGGAAATCGCTAATACCTATGGATTAGAAAATATGCGATATTTTTTGATTCGCGAAGTGCCATTTGGACAAGATGGTGATTTTAGCAGAAAAGCATTGATTGAAAGGTCAAATTCCGAGCTTAGCGATACTTTGGGGAATCTTTTGAGTAGATTACTTGGAATGGGCGAAAAATACTTTAATCTAACAATAGAATCCAATAATTTTGATTATCTAAAAAATGAGATTGATGAGGTTGCTATAATCATAGAATCCCTAGAATATTATATGGAAAATATGATGCCAAATCGATATTTAGAAGAACTTTGGAAGATTTTCAATATAGCGAATCTAAGTATTACAAAATATGCACCTTGGGATATGATGAAAGAGCAGAAAGTCGATGATGTAGCTACATTGTTAGTATTTGTTGCGAATATTTTAGCTAAAGGCTCATTGCTTTTATATCCTATTTTACCGAATAGCTCAAAAGAGATTATGAAATCGCTTGGGGTTGATTTTTCTCATTACAATAAGATTATATTGGATAATGAACTAATAAATACATTTAAGCTAACAAAGATTCCGCCACTTTTCCCAAAGATAGAAAAACCAGCCATTGAAACAAATATAAATAAGATTAATCTAAAAGATGAAATAAATATTAAGCAATTTGATAAGATTGATATTAGAGTTGGCAAGATTCTAGAAGCAAAGAGAATCGAAAAATCAAATAATCTTTTAGTTTTAAATATTGATTTTGGGGAATCTATTGGAACTAGGCAGATTGTATCTGGCATTGCAAATTTTTATAAACCTGAGAATATTAATGGTGTTTTGGCTTGTGCGATTATCAATCTAAAACCTAGTAAGATAATGGGTGTTTTAAGTCAAGGTATGATTCTAACAACAGAAGATAGCAAGGGCAATCTTAGCCTACTTAGCGTATATAGTAATACAGAACTTGGAAGTAAGATAGGATAATATTTGCTTTTAGATAACTTTATAGAAATCATTTCAGGAAAGCTTTGTAACACACCTTGCATATCGTTTATACACAATATAACAACAAAAGTTGAGAATATAAAAAATGGCGATATGTTTATAGCTAGAAATAAAGATGAGATACAAGATGCAGTCAAACGCGGTGCTTATGGCATTGTAAGTGATACTTGTGTTGAAATAATCGATAATGAAATAGCTTGGATTCTAGTAGATGATATTGATAATGCATTATTGAAATTTATAAAATATATTCAATTAATGAATAATATTGAAATCTATTATTGTGATGATATTAGCTTTAAATTAGCCAATAATATAATAAAAGATTCTCAAGTTAGATTCGCAACAAATGTAGATGAACTATTAGAATCCTTGTTTTATAAAAATATTATTATTAATTTTAATATTTCTTTATTTGAGATTCTGCATTTGGAGAGCCAAAAGGAATTATGTTTTAGTATCATCAAACAAACATTATTTGAAATAAAAATGGAATATGATAATGAAATATATCAAATCATTATTCCCAAGATATTTATTAATGAATTAAATAATGTCATTTATTTTTGCAAACAAAAAAATATTAGCTTGAATCTTAATGCTGATTTATCATCATTTTTACCAGTATTTATCAACTCCTATGCTAGGCTTTCAAAATATGGGCAATCAATGCGTTTTATTTATGCTTCAAAAGATAGAAAATTCATTAAAAGATATATTGACTTTGTTCTTTTAGCAAAATGGGGAAAAGCATTATTTTTATCCACAAAACAAACATACAAGCACATTCAAACAAAGCATTATAAATCCAAAGATGAATTAATGCAGTATTTTTCACTAAATGAATTCCATTTTTTTGTAGTATTTGGCATCAGTCAAAGTGAGCTAAAAGAAGTTATAGCGGATAACGCCACTGAATTAAGTTTATTTTAGTTATTTTGCGAATCTTTTAGAATAATAACAGAAAGTTACTTCTGCCGTTAATATTTATCATAATTATCATTAAAGTATCATAAAATAAGAAATATTATAAGAACATTACATAGCCATATATTAAGAAACTAAACAATCAATTATGTAATTTTATTTTAATTTTATATAATACTCTTAGCTTAATATTTTCTATAAATTTTCTTAATGATTAAAGATAGCTTATAGTATATTAAGTCGAGATACAAATGTTCAAATTACAAAGGAGAGAGTATATGAATAAGTTACTAAGCTACATTATATGGGCAATAGTTGCTTTCGTTGGTGCAGCTTGCTTTGCAGTGTTAGCAATGCATACTGGTGAAAGTATAAATGCCATTTGGTTTGTTGTTGCGGCAGTTTGTATTTATGCAATTGCTTATAGATTCTACAGCAAATACATTGCATTTAAGGTATTAGAGCTTGATGATAAAAGGGCTACGCCTGCAGTTGTCAAAAATGACGGAAGGGATTTCGTTCCAACAAATAAAATCGTTTTATTTGGACACCATTTTGCTGCAATCGCTGGTGCTGGTCCATTAGTCGGTCCAATCCTAGCTGCTCAAATGGGTTATTTGCCGGGAATGATTTGGCTAGTTGTTGGGGTTGTGTTGGCTGGAGCAGTTCATGATTTCGTCGTGCTATTCTTATCTACAAGACGAGATGGGAAAAGCTTGGGCGAGATGATTAAAATGGAGCTTGGCAAGGGCGTTGGAACAATCGCAATGATTGGAATCTTAGGCATTATGATGCTAATTATCGCCATTCTTGCACTTGTTGTTGTAAATGCTTTGGCTGAATCTCCTTGGGGACTATTTACTATATCTATGACTATCCCTATTGCGATTTTAATGGGAATCTGGATGCGATTTTTGCGACCGGGCAAGGTTGGTGAAGCAAGTATTATAGGATTTGCACTTTTAATCCTAGCACTTTGGTTTGGACACTATGTAGGACAAGACCCATATTGGGGTCAAGTATTCACAGTTACTCCTATCAATTTAACATATATTATGATTGCTTATGGTTTTGTTGCGGCTATTTTACCTGTATGGTTCTTACTAGCTCCTAGGGATTATCTAAGCACATTCTTAAAAATTGGTGTTATTATAGTTATGGCACTAGCGATTGTATTCGTTCAGCCAGATGTTACTATGCCTAGTGTAACTCCATATATCGATGGAACAGGTCCTGTATTCTCAGGGAAATTATTTCCATTCCTATTTATTACTATCGCTTGTGGTGCGATAAGTGGATTCCACGCATTAATTTCTAGTGGAACTACTCCAAAAATGCTAGAGAAAGAAACCCACGCACGAATGGTAGGCTATGGCTCTATGCTTATGGAATCTGCTGTTGGTGTTATGGCGTTGATTGCCGCTATTATTATAACTCCGGGTCTATATTTTGCGATAAATGTCGCTCCTGCTGGACTTGGAACTGCTGGAATGACAGGATTGAATGTTTTTACAAATCCAGAAGGTTATGCAGCCGCCGCAGCAGCAGCAGCTGGAACAATAAATGGCTGGGCAGATGGAATATTTAGTATTAGCGGAGCGGATATTGTGGCTTTCACAAAAGAAATTGGTGAGCCAAGCATTTTAAGTAGAACAGGTGGTGCACCAACATTTGCGATAGGTTTTGCAAGTATCATTGCACAAGTTCCTTTATTTAATGCAGCTTCTATGGCGTTTTGGTATCACTTTGCTATTTTGTTTGAAGCATTATTTATTTTAACTGCCGTTGATGCAGGGACAAGAGCTGGGCGATTTATGGTTCAAGATGTTTTGGGTAATGTCTATAAACCAATGCGTAATATTAGTTCATATCCAATGGGGATTATTGCGACATTTATCTGCGTCGTTGCGTGGGGATATATTTTGTATCAAGGTATCACAGACCCACAAGGTGGTATAAAATCGCTTTGGACTCTATTTGGTGTTTCAAATCAACTACTTGCTGGAATAGCTTTATTACTTGGCGTTAGTGTATTATTCAAAATGGGCAAAGGAAAAATGGCTTGGGTTGTTATCGTGCCTGTTGCTTGGGTGCTTATATCTACAATGAGTGCTGGAGTGCAAAAACTTCTCCCTGCAAATGGAGAAAAAGTGCATGACTCAGTAAGCCATGTGGCAATCTACCAAAATCAAAGTGCAAAAGCAGCCGAATTACTAGCACAAGGACAAATTGAGGCAGCAGATAAAGCGCAACTAATTGCTAATAATAATTTAATTAATGCAATTCTATGTGCATTGTTTATGATTATTACATTGATTGTTTTAGCGGCTACCGTAAGAATTTGTATCAAAGTCTTAAAAGGAGAAAAAGTAGAGCCACCATTGGCAGAATCTCCTTATAAAAATGCTAGCGATTACGAAAGCAAAATCGGTGCACATGGTTGAAATAAAAGCACTTTTCAAGAAAATTAAAAATATCTATAAAAAATCAGATAGGTTTTTCCACCTCTTGGTGGGAATGCCTAGCTATGATAAATATTTGGAGCATATGGAGAAAAATCATCCTGATAAGATTCCAAAAACCCAAAAGGAATTCTTTAGGGAAGCTCAGGATAGTAAATATGGTCCGGGTAGCACAAAATGCTGATAAGCTAAAAAGGATAAAGTTTTATCAAAACAATTTAGCTCATCAAAGCAACTTTCAAATTCTTACTTATAACTTGCAATAAAATCATAAAATTTTATTAAACAATAAAAATTATCTTTTTTTAAGCTTGTTTTTAATGGGGGGGGGTAGAATAAAAGCTTTATTTTAGATTAGGGATTGCAAACATATGATTGTATTAATATTTTTTATATTTTTAATCATTGGGGTTGCTATAGGATTTATATCAGGCTCTGTAACCAAGTATCAAATAAACCAAAACATAAGACGACTTATCCATACATTATCGCTAGTATTAATGATTATCATTTCATTTATATGGTCTATCAATCACGGAGTTTGGGGATTTGCCGTCTTTGTTGAGCTAATATTTGCATATTTCATTGGTATTGGTATAGCAGGTGGAGAAGATGCAATATCATAAACTAGCGGGGAATGTCTAATTCCCGCTACTTTAAGCTAATTGGATTGTAGTAGAATCTACTTTTTTTAATAAGATTCTACTTTAAGATTCTAGCAGTTAAATAACATCGTCCCTTCTTTATTTGATATAAGGTCTTTCATACTCAAATAGCTATTTAATGCCCCAATATAGGCTTTTGCTGTTGCACTCATCGTATCAATGTCTAATCCATGCCCAATTATCGCTGGTTTATTTGGCTCAAACTCCACTTTTACGATGACTTTGGCTAATGCATCTTTACCGCTAGTAACAGACTCAACTTTATATTCCTTTAGATTCCCTTTAATACCACTTATCCTATCTACACTTTTTAAGACGCAATCCACCGCTCCATTTCCTAATGCACTATCGCTATATTCAATATTTTCTCTAAACATACTTGTAGCTGCACAATATTTCCCAGACGAGCACGCACTAACTTGAATCATATTTAAACTAAATATTTGTGGGATATGCGTGGTTTGCTCTCCTAGAATCTCTCTTATATCATCATCAAAAACCTCTTTTTTGCTATCACATAAAATTTTGAAGTTATCAAATGCTTTGCTTATCTCATCATCATTCAACACAAAACCTAATAATTTCGCTTTATCTTTAAATGCCGCTCTACCGGAATGTTTGCCTAAAATAAGCCCAGAATCCAAATCTAAGCCAATATCGCTAGGCTTCATAATCTCATAAGTCTCCTTATGCTTTAAGACGCCATCTTGGTGGATTCCACTCTCGTGTGCAAAGGCATTTTTACCAACGATAGCTTTATTTGGTTGCGGACTTATCCCCGTAACATCTGCTATAAGCTTACTTGTTGAATAAATTTCTTTGGTGTTAATATTTGTGCTTAAACCATCAAATAAATCTGCCCTAGTTTTTAAAATCATCACAATTTCCTCTAGTGCAGTATTCCCCGCTCGTTCACCCAAGCCATTTATGGTGCATTCCACTTGCCTTGCTCCAGCTTTTATCGCCTCGATAGAGTTTGCGACCGCCACGCCTAAATCATTATGACAATGCGTAGATAAAATCGCTCTATCTCCCACGAACTCGTGCAATTCCTTAAAAATCGCTCCAATCTCATTTGGCATTCGATAGCCCACTGTATCTGGGATATTTAGCGTAGATGCTCCAGCTTTTATCGCCTCACCTAAAATTTCTTTTAAGAATCCAATCTCACTCCTACACGCATCTTCGCACGAAAACTCCACATCGCTAACTAGGCTTTTTGCAAATTTTATAGATTCCACCGCTCTTTTTATAACCTCATCTGGCTTCATTTTTAGCTTGTATTGCATATGAATTGGGCTTGTAGCGATAAATAAATGGATTCTTTTATTTTTTGCTGGGGCGATTGCATCACTCGCTGCTTGAATATCCTTTTCCATTGCCCTTGCAAGAGAACAAACGCAAGATTTTTTAAGATTCTGTGCGATTTTATTAATCGCCTCAAAATCCCCCGGACTAGACGCCGCAAACCCCGCCTCGATAATATCCACACCCAATTTCTCTAACTGCAAAGCAATCTTAATTTTTTCTTCAATATTCATTGAAGCACCCGGGCTTTGCTCTCCATCTCTCAAAGTTGTATCAAAAATCTTTATTATATTTTGCATTATTATTCCTTTAATTGTATTTTATATATTTATATTTGTGATTTTGTAGATTAAAAAATTATTGCAGTAAGAAGCTTTTTGTATATCTTGTAAATGTAAAAAATCGTAAATAATGCATAATCTACACCCCTTAGTAAGTGATAACTACTTTTATAGTAGCAGTTATAATATAATTTTAAACTTAAGAATTTATTGTTTTTTTGAAAAATACTTTTGATATTAGGATATAAAAATACCTTAAAATACCAAATAAAATATATAAACTTATACCGATAAAAATACTTTCTATTGGATGGACAAAAGTTATAGCAAGAACAATAATTAAGCATATAAATTTACTTAGATTCCATTTTATGTGCTTAAAATTTGGATAGCGAATATTACTCACCATAAGAATCCCAACAATAAATGTTATAACCAAAAGATATGCTAAATATCCACTAAAAATATCATATCTATGTTCTAAAAAAAGCATAGTTACAACAAAAATAGCTGCAGATGGGATTGGTAATCCTATAAAATATTTTGTAGATTCATTACTTGAAGTAACATTGAATCTAGCAAGTCGAATCGCCCCAAAAACCACAAAAAGACAACTAACCATAGCTCCAAAGCGTCCGTAATACTGCCCTATTGAAAAAAATAATAAAATAGCCGGAGCACAACCAAAAGCAACAACATCACATAAAGAATCAAACTCAATACCAAATTTACTTGAAGTATTTGTCATTCTAGCTACTCTACCATCAAGCCCATCTAACACCATAGCAATTATAACAAGCCAACAAGCAAATTCTATTTTTCCTTTGGATGCATAAATAATGCTTAAAATCCCTAAAAATGCACTTGTTGCAGTAAATAAATTTGGTAGTATGAATAGTGGATTTATTTTCAAAATAACTTTCCTAGTATAGTTTGCCCTGCAAAGATATTTTGACCTTTTTCAACCTTTAATCCACAAGGTGCATAAATGCTAAGGATTAAATATCCGTATTTCATAAAGCCCATTCTATCTCCAGCAAATGCAGAATCTATTTGATAAATACTAACTTTATTCCAAACCTCAGGCAATAAAGTAATATTATAAACCATCTTATCATTATGGAATCCATCAATACAATGCTTGGTATTTAGCACTTCTTTAAGACTATTATCGCCTGTAATAAATAAACCATATTTGTATTTTGTAGAAATACTATCAATAAATATTGGGGTGCGTAAGATTCCAACATCAAACATATTTACTTTAATTTTTAATAAAGTAGTGTCATTATTTTTTATAACATCTTTGATAACACCATCGCAAGGTGCGACAATCATATCCTCCTTACGATATTCCGCAATTCTCTCTGGATTCCTAAAGATAACAATCAAAAATAAACATACTATTAAAAATACTAATGCCATAACATTTAAGTGCAAGAAAATAAATAAAAACACTAAAATGACACTAAGCACGATAGATTTAACACCCTCTTTTGCAATAATTTGATTTGTTGTTTGTTCGCTTTTTGGCTTATTCATTCACACTTCCATAGCTAGAATCCTGCTATTGTGGATTCTACAATTATTAAATTAAATGTTATATAAATCTAATCTTACTAAAAATTTAGTTTCTTTTAGAATCTAACAAATATCTAATCTTCATCATCTATTTGTTCTCTTGCAACAAGTCTTGTTTCTATATTATTTTTAGTTTCAAATTCAGCGATAATATCCCTAACACGACTTCCTTCAATAACTTCTTTTTCAAATAATTCTTTTACCATAATTTCTATAGCTTCTTTGTAATCACTCAATGTTTGTTTTACAAACTCATACCTAGAATCCAATGTATTTTTGATAAACATATCCATTTCTTCAGCAGTCTTTTCACTAAACTCTCTTGGAGAGCCCATTCCGCCATTTAAAAATGAATTTCGTTGCTTTTCTAATACCATAAGTCCGCTAACATTTGTCATTCCATAATAACTAATCATCGCCTTTATAATATCCGTCGCTCGTTCCAAGTCATTGCTAGCACCTGTAGATATTTCGCCTAAAAACACATCTTCAGCCGCTCTACCACTTAAAAGCACATCAACTTCAGCGATTAATTCATGTTTTTGCATTAAATACCTATTTTCCTCTGGCGTATGTAGCGTATATCCTAAAGCCGCCATTCCACGCGGAATAATAGAAACCTTATTTACTTTACTTGCACCTTCTGTCATCTCGGCAATAACTGCGTGTCCACTCTCGTGATAGGCTACGATTTTTTTCTCTTTTGGGGAGATTCTGCGAGATTTTTTCTCTAGTCCAGCGATACTTCGCTCAACTGCTTCTCTAAAATCTTGTTGTGTAACCTCTTGTTTATTTGCTCTACCTGCAAGAAGTGCCGCTTCATTAATAATATTTGCCAAATCAGCCCCTGCAAGTCCAGCAGTAAGTCTAGCAATCTCTTGTAAATCCACATCTCTACCAAGTTTCACGGATTTAATATGGACTTTTAGAATCTCCACTCGCCCATTAAAATCTGGCTTATCCACTAAAACTTGTCTATCAAATCGACCCGGTCTAAGCAATGCTTGGTCTAGCACCTCTGGGCGGTTTGTCGCAGCAAGGACAATAACTGGCGAGCTATCCGAGCTAAAGCCGTCCATTTCAGCTAAAAGCTGATTTAGCGTTTGCTCTCTCTCATCATTTCCGCTAATCATTCCACCTGCTGCTCTCGACTTTCCTATTGCATCGATTTCATCGATAAAAATAATACTTGGAGCTTCCTTTTTTGCCATCTCGAATAAATCTCTAACCCTACTTGCTCCAAGTCCCACAAACATCTCGATAAAGCTACTACCGCTCATTGAGAAAAATGGCACATTCGCTTCACCTGCAACTGCCTTTGCAAGGAGGGTTTTACCTGTTCCCGGAGGTCCTACTAGAAGAACACCTTTTGGGATTTTTGCTCCAATAGTGGCATATCTATCAGGATGTTTTAGAAAATCTACAATCTCCACAACTTCTTCTTTTGCCTCTTTATTTCCTGCCATATCATCAAATCTAACCTTTGGTTTTTCGGCATTTACTAGTTTTTTGGCATTCCCCATACCAAATATGCCATTCCCCATATTTTTTTGCATTCGACTTGCCATAAACATCCAAAGCCCAAGAATGATAAACACAGGAACAAGCCAACCCAGCATATCAGTAAACCAATTACTCTCGCTAAATCCGCTATATGGAATCTCTTTAGCATCCAAAAGTGGAACAAGTGTATTATCATTAACTTTTCTAACATTATAAATTATTTTTTGTCCATTTTGAGTGCCTTGTGCTTTTATCATTGTTTGACCAATGGCTACTTGCTCAACTTCTTTATTTTCAATCAATTTTTTTAATTCATAGTAGCTTATAGTTTGCGTTGTGCCACTATTTAAGAGTGAGCCTCCACTAGGAGAGAGTAGTTTAAATGCAAGAATTACAATAATAGTAAAAATAGCAAATATTACGATAGGATTCCCACTCATTGGGTTATTTGGTTTATTATTTTGTTTCATTATACTCCTTTACTTGCAAGATTTATATTTTTATATACAAGACAAGCCCACTCATCTTTTATTTTTTCTTCTACTAATGTTAAGCTTTTAAAACATTCTTTTAGTGAATCTAAATATATATCTAAGATTCCAGATAATACCAAATAGGCATTATTATTTAGAGAGCGTATAAGTTTTGCCTTCTCTTCAATTATCACTGATGCTACAATATTAGCTACAACTATATCATATTGTTTATTTGTATTATTGATTGTGCCAAGCCAAATTTGTGAAATTGTAGCATTATTTTTTGAAAAATTTTTCTTTGCCTCTTCTATAGCCAACTCATCTATATCGCACATAGAAACTTTTGCACCAAGCTTATTTGCACAAAGAGCTAAGATTCCACTACCACAACCAACATCAAGCAAAGTCGTAGATGGAGTTATATTCAATGATTGCAACACATCAATACACATAAAAGTGCTAGAATGATGTCCTGTTCCAAATGCCAAAGAGGGCTCTAGAATAATATTAATCTTAGAATCTAATTTTTCAAGCCAAGTTGGATAAATATGAAATATACCACAATCTACTGCCGTTATAGAATCCTTGTATTTTTCAATATAATTTTCACTTTGTTTTTTTGTAATTGTATAGGTAAAATCTACATTTGTAGAATTTATAATACTTAGATTCTCACTTAAGGTTTGTAGATAAGCTATAAGGGGGTTTTCGATATTTTTATCTGTTCTAATGATAATATAAAAATTTTTGTTGTTATTTGTAACACTCTGCCCTGTTTCTTCTACTATCTCTACTGCTTGAGATGTAAAATCCAATATCTCACTCATAAAAATATCACTAAAACAATTAGGTTTAATGCAAATCTCAAAATAATATCCGCTCATATTAGATTAAACTTCATTCACTCCCAACACAGCCTCTAATTTTTCTTTCAACACTTGTGGAGTAAATGGCTTAACAATATAATTATTAACTCCAGATTTTAGAGCAGTTATAACCTCTGCTTTTCCACCCTCAGTTGTTACCATAATAATAGGAATATCCGCAAATCTAGCATCTCCGCGAACCTTTTTCACCAAGTCAAGCCCATTCATCTCTGGCATATTCCAATCAGTAATAAGAATCTTTATATCATCAATAGTATCCAAAAGCTCCCACGCTTGAAGTCCGTGCTCCGCTTCTAATATATCATCATAGCCAAGTCTTTGGAGTGTATTTTTTATAATTCTTCTCATTGTAGAACTATCATCGACAATAAGTAATTTCAATATTTTCTCCTTATAAATCAAGCAAATAAATTCCAAAATAATACCATAATAATATTTTTTTAAACAAAAATCACCTGATATTTTTGAAAAAATGGGGTTTAAATGGATTTGTGGATTCTAGCGTGGAATATTTGTGGAATATTTTTGAAATCTTAAAACAATCTTTATTGCTAGGCAGAATCTATTTTCTTAAATATTTCTTAAAATTTGTTTAAATAAAGTTAAATCTTACAAAAACGCTAAAATTACTCACACTCTTTAAATCAACTTTTACTTTTTGCTAGAATTTTAAGATTAAATTAAAGGTAAGATTTTGGATTTGTTTTCCCAAAATGTAGAAAAAAAGAAAGTGTGATTAAAAAAAGTGCTTTAGCAATTATCACACCAAAGGAGAATATATGGATTTTAAGAAAATAACGATTTTAGAATGTTTTGATAGTTCACAAAAGCAGTATGAAATACCTATTTATCAACGAGCTTATTCGTGGGATAGGGATAACTTAAGGGTATTTTTTGAGGATATCGTAGAGCACTCAAATGGCAGTAGCAATTATTTCTATGGGAATATTTTGCTTGAGAGGATAGAGCAAGGTAAAAAATACGAAATTATCGATGGACAGCAGAGATTAACCACACTCGTAATTTTTATTAGAGCTATATTAAATGTGCTAAAAAGCAAAAATTACAATGCAGATTCAAGCGATTTTTACGAGGAAAAAGAAAAAATCTATTTAAAAAATGGAAATAATATCAAGCTTCGACCAGTTGAGTATGATAGGGCTTGTTTTGATGGAATCATTATTGACGATAAAGATGATTTTAAGACAAGCACCCCTTCGCAAGAAAGAATCAAATATACAAAAGAATATTTTATTAAACAATTGGCAAAACTTGAAACAAATGAGATTTTAAACATATTAAATAAAATTGAAAGCACGGAGCTTATCGCAATTGAGATTGTGGGAAAAAAAGATTCCGTATTGATGTTTGAGCTTCAAAATAATCGCGGAAAAGATTTAACAAATATGGAGCGATTGAAGTCCTACTTTATGTATCAAATGTATGTGTATAGCGATGAAAATGAGGTGAATGCCAATATTGAAAATATCTCAAATATCTCCAAGGAAATCTATAAACTGATTAATGATATTAAGCTTGAGGAAGATAGTGTGCTGTTTTATCATAATCAAGCATATATAAATGGCTATGCTTATAGAACGCTAGATGATGTAAAAAATATATTTGGAAAAGTAGATAAAGACAAAAAGGTTGAATGGATAATCGAATATATGCGAAAGCTACATACGACTTTTTCTAACATCAAACAATTTGAGCATTTGGATAATACGCATAAATATTATTTAGAATGTTTGGGAATCTCAGCATTTATATATCCATTTATTATTAAGGGCTTTAGATTTTTAGATAGCAGTAAGATTGATGAGCTATTTCAAGTGCTAGAGATTCTGCTATTTAGAGCTAAGCTAATTAACACAAGGGCAAAGATACAAGAAAGATTGAATGCAATATTGTCTAATTTTAATAATGACGATATTGCCAAACTAAGAGCAGATATAAAAAACAAATTAAATGAATCTGGGTATTGGGACGACGATAGCATAGAAATAGCTTTATGTGGAGATATGTATAATAAAGAGGTAATAAATTACTTGCTTTGGCGATATGAAAACGCTATCCAATCAAAGGGCTATAGTATTGATAGATTCAGTATTGAGGGTGAATCTATCGAGCATATATCGCCCCAGCAGCCAGATAATGGAGTGCTTGAAAATGGCTATGATGTAGATGAAAATAATCAATATGACGATGAGTTTATCAAAGAATATTTAAATTGCTTGGGGAATCTAGTGCTTATCTCGAAGTCCCATAATTCCGCTATTGGCAATAAGCCTTTTAGCGAAAAACTAGAATCTTATAACAAAAATCTACTTTTAAAACAACAAGCCGAGATTAAAGACTTTGCCAAAGAGGAAAATGGCAAACTAGTTTGGAAAAAAGTTTCCATAGATGAAAGGCGAGATAAAATCGCTGAATTTGCACTAAAAACTTGGAGTTTTTAAAAAGTAGCAAAAAAAGCGGTGGGTAAGATTAAGCTTTTGCTAAAGTCGCAAATAGCATTAAATGCAAAAGCCAAAAATCCAATTTTATTAAAATATAAAATACGCTATGCTAATATTGTAATCAAACGTCAACAATTAAAATAAAGTGAACATAAATGGCAACAATAGAAATCAATATGCAACGATTAGAATATTTATTAGAATTGTTTAATATGGATAAAAATATATTGTGCCAAGAAATAAATATTGATATTGGCTACATTAGAAACCCAATTATAGTAAATCATCTAAAAAAGATTGATGCGATTTTTAAAAAAGGTTTGCCATTCTACACCAACCCAAATCCAATAGATAAGAAAAAATCCAGCATTCTTTTTAGGAAAACTAACATAAAAGATTCTTTAAATATTGGAGATGTAGAGTTTATAACCCAAAAAGAATCTGAAATAAATTATATAAACAGCTTAATTAAGCTAAGTAAATTTAATGCAAATTTCAAACAGCTAGACAGATTTTCCATTAAAGATTCTCCAAAAGATATTGCTACTCAATTGCAATATATTATTCCAAATAAAAATGTGAGCGATAGGGATTTTTTAAAGCAATTTATAGCAAATTTGGCAGAATATAATATTATGGTTTTAGAAAATATTGAATCTCACAATAAAAAATATAAATCTAATTTGCTTGGATTTTTTATAAAGCCAAATGCCATTGTTTTAAAAAGGCAAAAATCTCTAAAAAGAGAAATATTTACTCTAGCACATGAATTAGGACATTATTTGCTAAATAGCGAAATGATAGATGATGACATATTTAAAAATAGTGAAAATAAAGAAGAAAAATGGTGTAATGAGTTTGCTTTTTACTTATTGGCAAATGACATACTAAACGCCTTAGAGAACGAGCGAAGCAAAGTTTTCGCGTCAAATATTGCACATAGTTATAACAATGAAAACATAAGGCTTTTATCAAAACAAAACCATATCAGCCAATTAGCCATTTTTTGTTATTATGCAAATAGTGGGGCGATTAGCTGGAAGCAATTTAACGATATAAAAAACTCAATACAAGCAGGTTTAGACGAAAAATTAAACAAAGAAAGGCAAGAGCCAAAATCGAGCAATTTTTATACTCCACCTAAGGCTATTGTATCTCCTTTGCAAAAAGATATTTATATTAATGCTTTTTTTGAGGGAGTAATTGAAGAATATGACATACTTTCTAAATTTAAAGTTAAAAATAACAATTTAGATATTTTCTTGTATGGGTGAAAGATGGAATATTTATTAGACACTAATTCATTGCTTTCGCTCGTAAGATATTATTTACCTTTCGATAGCGACAATCGCTTAAAAGGTTTTATTGAATTGCAATTCAAAGATAGAAATTTTTTATTGCTAAAAGAAGTAAAAAGTGAGTGCGAGAGGGTATCTAGCGGAATAATTATGCAACAATTAAAACTCTCAAATATACAATGCACTCCTAGTAGCAATTCGATAGACAAAAAAATGCACAATTTAATAGATAATAATTTTGCAATTCCAAAATTCAAGCAAGAGTTAGATGTGGACGAATACGAAAATAACAAAAATCAATATATCCAAAGTGCAGATTTTCAATTGATATTTAATGCCTACACTCACAATCGCACCATAATTACAGAAGAAACGCCAAGTAATAATGATAAAAAACTATTTAAAAAAATACCTATCATATGCAATGAACATCGTATAAAATGTATTTCTTTGCCAACTTTTCTCAAAAAGAACATTTCTGTATCATTTACAATTCCCTTAGGCACTTTATTTTAATCGTATTTGTCTATAAAATGATTTTATTGCTCTCTCGTGCCTTATAATCTTTGCCATTATTTTCCATTGAGATAAAACGAAGTGGATTTTGGTTATAACTTAATCTTTTTGTGTTTATAGATTTTCTTGTGCTTCTCCACGCATTTATCAATATGCTACGCTTTTACCCCTTGCAAGTCCCCTAAAATGCACCTATACGCCACTCTAACCCACAACATAAAGAATAAAATCCCCCTTGACATTGTTTTTTTTTTTTTTGATAAACTCCA
>NZ_NHYM01000008.1 GCF_003288815.1 Helicobacter sp. 16-1353
AAGAATATTAAAACTAAAATCTTAATAAAAAATCACCAAATAGTAAGAATCTTAAAAGTGGTATAAAATAGCTAAATATGGTAGCAGAGTAAATCTATCGATTTAGATTCTATATTTTTAAAGATTCATAGAATCTATCAAATCTAAATCAAAAACTAAATATTCTATAAATTTAGAGAATCTAGCAGATTCTACAAAACTACCCAGAATCTAAATCAAAGTAAGATTCTAAGAATCTATTTATAGCACAGAAGATGCTAGTTCGTATTCTTCTTTTGAAATGATTCTATCTTGATATAGGGAATCTAGACTTTGTGCCATTGTTTTCATTTCTGTTAATGTTTGACCTATCATCATTTGCGAGTTGATTTGGTGAATTTTGTTTTCACGAATTAGATTTCTAATTGCTGGGGTTCCCACTAGAATCTCTGTTGCAGCGACCCTTCCGCCATCTACTCTAGGCAATAGGATTTGTGATAAAATCCCCTCGATGGTGATTGCAACCTGACTTCTCACTTGGTCTTGCTTTGTGCCTTCAAATGAGCTTACAATCCTATTTATCGTTTGAGCTGCGGAGTTTGTATGGAGTGTCCCTATCACAAGGTGTCCTGTCTCTGCGGCTTCTAGGGCGATTTCCATTGTCTCTGTGTTTCTCATCTCGCCGATGAATATAATATCTGGATCTTCCCTAAGGGCGGATTTTAACGCTCTATTGAATGTTTTCGTGTCCTCGCCAACATTTCTATATGAAAATAACGCATTTATACCCTTATGGACATATTCGATTGGGTCTTCGATACAAAGAATGTGCTTTTTTTGCGTTTGGTTGATTTCATTTATCATTGCCGCAACGGTAGTTGTTTTACCGCTTCCAGTAGGTCCTGTAACTAGAATTAGCCCTTTTCGCCTTGTAACTAATTGCTTTAAAATGCTAGGTGCATTTATACCCTCTAGCGTTGGAATCTTGGTCGTTATCACCCTAAAGGCAGCTGCGACACTTCCCATTGTGTAATAGTAATTCACCCTAAATCGCCCAATATCCTCCAAATCGATTGAGAAGTCCAGCTCTCGCTCCTCTTCGAGTGTTTTTTTCTGTTTGTCTGTTAAGAGTGTATAACATAATTTATCAATCTCTCTTTTTTCTAAAATAGGAAGATTTAATTTTACTAATATACCATCTATTCTTATTTGTGGTTCGCTTCTAGCAACTAAGTGCAAGTCTGAGGCATTGTGCTTTAGTGTGGTTCTTAGTAATGTGCTTATGTCATAAAGTGGTGCTTGTTGTTCCATTGTTTCTCCAATATAAAAATTTAAGGCTTGACAACCTGTCTTTTTGTAACTCTAAAAGTTTGATTTGTGATAGGACTGACGACAAATCCAGATATATCCAATATCATAGTGTTTATTATCGTATTTTTTTGCTCATCTGTTATAGCTACTCCTCCCACATTTGTAACATCTGGACTAACTAATGGTGTCATTTTATATGTAAATTGATATTCACCATTTGCCCCATAATTGATATTTTTGATTATAGGTTCCATTACATTTGGTCTAACTGTTGTTGTGCTACCTTCTTGATATTTAAAACCATTTCTTTGGATATATAAAATCGCTAATTCTGCTGTAGAGTTTAGGTATAAATCAAGTTGTATTGCGATGTGCTCATTTGTTGTTGTATTTAATGTGCTTGTGCTAAGCTTTAATCCCAATATTGCCAAAGTAGCGACTAATACTGTTATTATAATCGCAAATATCATACCAAATGCTTGTCTTTTCATTGCATTATTATCCCTTCTTTACAAAATTCTGGCATAAAATCCATAGTTGAGTTTATAAAGCACAATCTAACCCTAAGAATACCTGCTTGAGATTCCGACCATATATAAAAGTTAGATACACTTTGAGCTAATGTTGTTGTTTGGCTATCTTTTATTAGTTGTAAATCACCATTTGCATTTTTTTGTATAAATACAGGATTTATATTGACGATAGTAGCAACATCGCCTATTTGGCTTGGATTGTGGCTTAATATCATTGTATTATTATTAACTATATTAGTAATTTTAAATAAAGCTGTTCTAGCTAATTCATTTGTCGCATAAAACTTATCAACTATAGTTCCATATTGAAGTGTAAATGGAAAATATAGGGCGATAGAATTTACCAAACTATTAAGACTTAATAATCTATCTTCGGCAAAAACAGTTGTTATTGAATTACCACTAGACAAGCTTAAATTTATAAATCCACTAAAATATGGAATATTCATATTATTGCTTTGATATGTTCCAAAATAACCATTTATCGTTTCCATATTTTTTTCTATAAATACTAATTGATTATTATTGCTCACCAAGCCATCTTCAGCTTTATTAACTAGTGATATTGCCGTATAAGTATTGCCATTTTTTATTGCAATAGAATCCCAAATAGAATCTTGTAAATATTTTGAAACCTGTCTTATAGTTGAGGCACTATCTATTTCCAACTTAGCATATTCTTTTTGAATCGCATAATTTTGCATAATTTGAACTATCGCCATAGAGCCAGCAACAGCAACTAATCCTGTAATAACTATAACAAAAACTATCTCTATCATAGTAAATGATTTTCTCATACATTATCCTTTGCAAAAGGAACATCGCTCCCAATATTTGCAGCATAATATATATAGGAGGATATTAATTCATTAGCAGCTCCACCCACACCTACTCTATGCAATCTCACAGTTATCGCTTTGACATCTGTAGTTCCTCTAGTTGCATCAGTGATACTTCCTGCAGTTGTGCCTGTGCCAAAATTAACATTTACATACTTTATACTTACACTAACAATAAAAAAATCATTGCCACCGCTACTTACTCTTTGGGAAAATTCATTAAAAGCATTAATAGAAGCTAGATTGGTGTTTCTTGTAATTGCAGTAGCTGTTTTTTGCTCTGGGTCGCACATTCGTCTTCTATCGGCAAGACCAAGTCCGGGTTTTGTATATATATTTGTATAGATGGGGTCTTGTTTGCAATTATGAGTAGTATCATCAGTAAATAAGATATAATATTCTCCTGATTTTTCGAAATCACTTACATTGTTTGTATCCCAAGGCTTGTTTTTAATAGTCTCCATCAATGTTAAAGCATTATAATATCCTATAACATTTTGGGATTCTATTGTATTTGCATTACTTTGGCGAACTATGAGTGGAATACTAAGTATTACAATCCCAACTATAACTATGGAAAAAACAAGCTCTATAAAGGTAAATGCTACCCTTTTCATAAATCACTCTCCTTGCTTAATGAAACTATCCATAAAATAACTTAATATTATTATAAAGTAAATCAAAATATAACAGAATCATACTATAAATATATTAAAAAATTCAAATGTATAGAAACTTTAGCATATTTCATTGATATAAAAATCACTCCAAAATGATAGATTCTGCCATTTTGATACTATTTGCACACATAAAATGTATTTTGGGATATACTGCTCTTAGCTCTTTATATAGATTACGACTTAATTCCAAACCCAAACTTCTCTCATCACTAGCATTTCTTAATTTATCAATCCACTTGCTAGGTATATAACAACCGGGTAATTTATTGTATAGAAATTCGGCTGCCTTTAGGCTGGATACAGGGTGATACCCTAAAATAAGCTTTGCATTTTTTCCAAGCTCTTTATTTACTCGCTCCAATATAAGCAATAATTCTTTTGCATTATTTATATCATAAATGGGTTGTGTAACCAAAGCTATAGCACCTTTTTGCACTTTCCTAAACATTCGTTTATATATATTTTCCATATCATTTGCAAATGAATTAACCACAGCAAATGGGTAGATTTTACGCCCATTATCTTTAATATTAAGATTTGCTAAATCTTTTCCATCATTTAAAGCATTAATAATATCAAATAACATATAGCTATTTGATTCAAAAACACCTTTTGCCTGTGGTTGGTCGCCCAATCGTATTGGGTCGCCTTTTAGTGCTAGAAAGATTCTAATATCAAATTCATTTAATCCTAGAATCTCGCCTTGAATAGCTATGGAGTTTTTATCTCTAACGCTAATTGTGCAAATAGTAGGCTTTTTTAAATAATTCTGTGCTTTTATGCTCGCTAAAATAGAGCTATGTTTCAATCTAGCAAGTGGGGAATCTGTGCAAATAAATGCATCAAATAAATTATATAATTCGCTTTGCTTGATTTTTTCTAATGTAGAATCTAAACTAAATGCTTTTTGCGGAATTATCTCATAACTCAAAAATTCATCATCGCTAAGAATCTTTTCTATTAATCTTTCTATATCTAAACTATTTTTATCACCATTCATTTAAAAACGACCTTTGTATTTGCATTAAAATATAATTTTAATATGTATTAGTAATTTTAAGATAAAAATTTTACAATATCAAGCCTTTTATAATTTTTATATAAGAAATCGCATAAAGTGTAGTTTATGGTTGAAAATATATGGTATATTTAATAATGTGTAAAAAATTATATAATATCAATATTGATTTTTATAAATCTACTAAAGAACTTAGGACATATGAATGCAAAAAATGCTTGTTGTGTTTGATTATTTAAAACGATACCATTCGGATATTTTTGATGTAGTATGTATTTTGCTTGAGATTATCACATTGAAACGATATGCAAATAAAAAGATTGAAGAATTATTAGATAAAGCAAAAAAACGAAAACCCATTGTAGATGATTTTAATGCTGTTATGACAAATCTTTTTGGGGATTTATATGTCAAGCCAAATGCAAATATTAATTTGATTAAAGTATTACGCGAAATTGATAAAGCAAATGTTACTAATGAACAAATCGAGCTTTTAATCAATGCAATAACACAAAAAAGAACGATTAATAAACTATATACATATTCTACACCTATGGAGATAAGTAGATTAATCGTAGGAATCTTAGATATTAAAAATAATGATGAGATTTATAATCCTTGCTATGGCATAGGCAGTCTTTTTCTAGCATTAGCAAGAACAAATAAAAAATTTAAGATTTATGGCGAAGAGCTGGATTCTAGCCTTGATAAAATCACAAGATTATTATTAAGAACGCTTAATATCCCGACAAATAATCTATTTGTAAATAATATTCTCAAAAATCAAATATTCCCGCCAGAAAGGGAATTTAATAAGATTATGTGTAATCCCCCAATTGATGCTTATATTGGCACTTTAGATTTAAAAAATAATGAAAGATTCGCAAAATATGGATTTATCACAAAAAGCACTCCAGAGCTTAGCTTTATTATAAATGGAATCTCTTATCTAAAAGATAAAGGGGTATTTGTGATAAGGAATCAATTGCTTAAAAAAACATCGGTGGAAGAAAAATTCAAAGAAAAAATCTGCAAAAATGGGCTTTTAGAGGCGATTATTGAGCTACCAAAAAATATATTTCCACATAATAGTGCAGATTTCTCATTGATGGTTATTTCAAAAAATAATAATAGTGTATTACATATAGATGCTTCTCAATTTTACAAAAAAGAGGGAAAATACAATCGTTTAGTGCGAACTGATGAGATTCTAGAGCTATTAAAAAAGAGAAAAGATACAGAATATTCCAAATTAACAAAATTAAAAAATATTAATATCGATGATTTACGCGTCCAACCATATCTAAAGAAAAAGCATTCAAATCATTCAATGATGACTATAAAAAGTATTGGGGTGGAGATTATAAGAGGACAGAGAATCTGCACTCCCAAAACAAATGCCACAAAACCATATCTAAATATCGGGATTATAAACTTTAATGAATGCGGTTTTATCGATGAAAGTAATATTGAGCAAAATATCGCTGATGTGGATAAGATTGAGGCTTGTAAGCTTAAACCATATGATATTTTATTATCTTTGCGTGGAATTGCTCCAAAACTAACAATGGTTAATAAAAGCAAGATTGATATGGTAGCAAATGCTGGAATCCTAATCCTAAGGGCAAAAAATAAAGAGGATGCACTTGGATTATTTTGCTTTTTATTTTCAAAAAATACACAAAAAATATTAAGTGAATTATACGAGCAAACAGAAACAAGAACGATTGATATAAATGATTTATACAATATAGAATTACCGCAAGATTTTAGGGAAAATGCCTTAGAAAAATTTAAGCAAATAAATAATATAGGAAATAAAATCAAAAACTTATATAAGGAATTAGAATCTCTTAGAGATAGTTAATATCTCTAAGATTCTAGGATTTAAACTCGCAAGAAAATCTCCATTGCTTTTATAGAAATCTAATAATTTTAATATCCTTTATCTACCCAAGCATTTAGTCCGCCAACTACCCTTGCTATATTATTATACCCAAGGTGCTTTGCCCAAATTAAGGCAGTATGAGCACTTCCTGCTGGACTAAAAATATCTTCTCCGCTATCATAAAATATTATTAATTTATCTTTATCATCGCCTAATATTTTCTTAAAATCATCTAGATTCTGCCCCATACTATCAGCATTCCAATTCCAACCAGAGCCATCTTCATTTAAGGATATTGATTTTGCAAAAGTGAAAGTTTTGGCATTGGGAATCTTTCTACTATCATCAATCGTAGCAATGATTATTGCATTATCTAGATTCTGCTTTACATCATCGGTTTTTATAAGCTTATATTCACTGATATTTGACCTTGAGATTAATGCTTTTGCATCTTCTACAATCTCGCTATTAGCTTCTACTTCCTTTCCTCCTAATAATTCAAATGTGGTAGATTCTAATGCTATAAATCTACTTTCACTATTCGTATTCTCACTATTCGCATTGCAACCCATAAAAAACAACATTATAAAAATTAATAATACTTTCAAACTACTTTCTCCATATTTTTTTTGAATTATAAAGTATTTAATTTTTTTTATAAAGGATTCTAGGTAAAATCTAAACTTAAATTTTTGAAAATCTTAAAGGTATTTGTATGGATTATAAAGATACATTAAATTTGGCTATTAGTGATTTCCCTATGAGAGGGAATCTTCCGCAGAATGAACCACCTATTTATAAAAGCTGGAGAGAGCGGGATATTTGGGGTCAAATGAAATCAAAACGAAAACATTCCAATTCATCGTTCGTATTACACGATGGACCACCTTATGCAAATGGGCATTTACACATAGGGCACGCATTAAATAAGATATTAAAAGATATTGTTACAAAATATCACTATTTTCAAGGACAAAGGGTTTATTATACGCCGGGGTGGGATTGTCATGGACTTCCAATAGAACAACAAATTGAGCAAAAAATTGGCTCTCAAAAAAAATCCCAAATATCTAAGGGCGAATTTAGGGAGCTTTGCAGAAATCACGCTAAAGAATTTATCAAGATTCAAAGTGATGAATTTCAAAGTTTTGGTATTTTGGGAGATTTTAATAATCCGTATATAACGATGGATTTTGTATTTGAATCAAAGATTTTTGATAGCTTATGTCAAATAGCAAAAAGTGGGATTCTAGCACAAAGACATAAGCCAATTTATTGGTCTTGGGCTTGTCAAACGGCACTAGCAGAAGCTGAAGTAGAGTATAAGGATAAGGAATCTCCATCTATTTTTGTTGCATTCAATCTCCAAAATGAAGCATTAAAAAAGATTAATGCTAAAGAAGCTAAGATTATCATTTGGACTACTACGCCTTGGACTCTTCCAGCGAATACCGCTATTGCTTTAAATCCAAATGAAATCTATATCTTAAGTGCGAATTCTTTCATTGTGGCAAAAAAACTATATGATAAATTAAAAGATGATTTGAATCTAGGTGAGATTATTAGCGAGTTTCAAGCAACAACATTAGAGAATCTACTTGCTACAAATCCACTTAATGGTAGAGATTCTAAGATAGTTCTAGGCGAACATGTAAGCACAGAAGAAGGCAGTGGTGCAGTCCATACTGCACCCGGACACGGCGAAGATGACTATTATATAGGCTTAAAATATAATCTTCCTATTCTTGTTCCAGTTGATGATTTTGGAAATTTTGATGAATTAATTATAAAAGAAAATCTACTACCAAAAGAATTTTTAGGTATGAATGTATTTAAAGCTCAAGATGGGATTTTAAAACTTTTGGGGGATTCTCTTTTAAAACATATAAAGATAATTCACTCATATCCACATTGTTGGCGTTCTCATAAACCTGTTATATATCGTGCTACAACACAATGGTTTATTTTAATGGATAAGCCATTTTTCAATAATAAAAGCTTACGGCAAATCGCATTAGAGGAAATAGAAAAAGTTAATTTTTATCCAAAAAGCGGATATAAGAGATTCAAATCAATGATAGAAAATCGTCCAGATTGGTGCATTTCTCGCCAACGCTCTTGGGGTGTGCCAATTGCATTTTTTCATTACAAAGACACAAAAGAGCCAATATTTGATGATGAATTATTTGCATATCTAAAAGATATTTTTGCAAAAGAGGGATTAAATTGCTGGTGGGATAAAGATATTGTAGATTTATTGCCACCTTCTTGGAAATCTAAGGCAAAGGATTTATATAAGGGTGAGCATATACTTGATGTTTGGTTTGATAGCGGAAGCACTTGGAATGCTGTTTTAGATTCGCCTAAATATGATGCAGGAAGTTATCCAGCTGATATGTATCTAGAGGGAAGCGATCAACATCGCGGATGGTTTCAAAGCTCATTATTAATATCTTGTGCTTTAAAACATCAAGCACCATTTAAAAATATCCTTACACACGGCTTTACCGTTGATGAAAATAATGAAAAAATGAGCAAATCAAAAGGAAATGTCGTCTTACCTGAATCTGTTTTAAAAGAATATGGTAGCGAAATATTGCGTCTTTGGGTCGCTTTGAGTGATTATCAAAGTGATTTAAAGATTTCTGCTAATATCCTAAAGCAAATAAGCGAACAATATAGAAAGATTCGCAATACAATACGATTTTTACTTGCAAATACTAATGATTTTAACGCTTTTGTTGCAAAAGATGAATTAGGCAGTATTGATAGATGGATTCTAAAAGAAACAATCAATGTGTTTGATGAAGCAAATAGATTATTTAGCGAATATGAGTTTTCTAAGGCTTTTAATATTATTATGGGCTTTATTTCAAATGAGCTTAGTGGAATCTATTTTGATTTATGCAAAGATAGCCTATATTGCGATGGTAAAGATTCCATCTCGCGTAGGGCTATACAAACAACGCTTTGCTTAATTGCAAGAAAATTATTTATATTCTTAGCACCAATTTTAACCTATAGCGTTGATGAAGCACTTAAATATGCCACTCCTGCATTAAAGGGCGATTGGAACGATGTTTTTGATTGTATAGATTTTGATATTGATTATAATGTAGAGTTTAGTGATAATTTTGATGAATTGCTTGAGATTAGAGCATTATTTGGGGCTGAATTGGATAGATTAAAAAAAGATAAGACAATAAAAAGTTCCCTTGAATTAGAGGTTGAATTTGATGGAATAGATTCTGGAATCTTGGCTAAATGGCTTATAGTAAGCTCGGTAAATAATAATAAAAATGATGAAAACATTATCTCAGCTATAACTCTAAATAATAGCAAGATTCTACGAATCTCAAAATCACCATTCTTTAAATGTCCGCGTTGCTGGAGATTTGTATCTAAAGAGGAAAATATCTTATGTGAGAGATGTGTTTCTTGTGTAGTTTTCGCTAAAAATACGAATATATAAATAAAATAAATAATATTTTTACATAATATAAGCTACAAATATTATACTTTAAGGACAAAATATGGGTTTTGAGATTTTTGGATATAGATTTTTTGACTTCAGTTCAAAAGTTACTTATGGGGATGCATTTCTAACTATTGCAATTGTTTGTCTTATATCTTTTTGTTTATTTATGCTTGCAAAAAAAAACGCTCCAAAATAACTCCAACCCTATTAAGCCAAAGGAGTAATTATGGAAATAAAACCTTTAACCCCCTCGATTGGGACACATTCACCAAAGAGGGCATTAGCTATTATTATAGTTGATATTATCTTATTTATTATTTTATACAATATTTTACCATTTGACACTAAGGCAAATTCAGGGATTTGCCTATTAATATTTATTGGAATCTTATGGCTCACAGAAGCAATACATGTTACGATAACCGCGCTTTTAGTTCCGGTTTTAGCTGTTGCTTTAGGACTTTTAGACACATCTAATGCTTTAAAGTCATTTGCGAATCCTGTTATATTTTTGTTTTTTGGTGGTTTTGCTTTAGCTACGGCATTGCATATTCAAGGGGTTGATAGACATATTGCAAATCGTATGATAAAGTTAGCAGGTGGAAAAATGTGGTTAGCTGTAATAATGCTGTTTTTAGTTACGGCATTATTATCGATGTGGATTAGCAATACCGCAACTGCTGCGATGATGCTTCCGCTTGGACTTGGAATCCTTTCAAATATCGATGCCTCACATGATAGAAAAACATTCGTTTTTGTTATACTAGGAATCGCCTATAGCTCAACTATTGGCGGATTTGGAACATTAGTAGGAAGTCCGCCGAATGCCATTGCAGCAGCACAATTAGGACTTGATTTTTTCTCGTGGATGAAACTTGGCGTTCCATTTATGATTGTTATGTTGCCATCTTGTATATTCCTTATGTTTATAGTGCTACGACCTAAGCTAAATTTTACATTTAATATGAAAGAGGAAGATTTTCATTGGAATTTTCACTCCATTGCTTCTATTGTTATTTTTGCCCTTACAGCACTTTGTTGGATATTTAGTGTAAAAATAAGCGAGTATTTTGGTGGGGTTAAGGATTTAGATTCCCTTATAGCCATAGCAGCAGCAGTTGCGATTGGATTTACTGGAACTGCTTCTTGGACACAAATCCAAAAAAACACAGAATGGGGAGTTTTATGGCTATTTGGTGGAGGTCTTGCACTTAGCGGTATATTGAAAGATTCTGGTGCTAGTCTTGTTATGGCAAATGGAATGGCACATATATTTGGCTCAAGTAATTGGCTAATAATCATTGTAGCAGTTACAACATTTGTTGTGCTATTAACAGAATTTACTAGTAATACAGCGAGTGCGGCATTGCTAGTCCCTGTTTTTGCCACAGTTGGCGAAGCAATAGGAATGCCTACTGCCTTACTTGCGTTGGTTATTGGATTTGGGGCTAGTTGTGGTTTTATGCTACCAGTTGGGACACCGCCAAATGCCATTGCATATGGAACAGGATATATACGACAAATAGAGATGATAAAGGTTGGAATGTGGCTAAATGTAATATCAATAATTATAGTTAGCCTTTTTGCGTGGTTTATATGGAGATTTATATAATTAGAGGGCTTTATTAGCCCCCTTGATTTAGAGGATTCTAAATCAAGATTCTATAAATATTTAAGAGCAATACAATCTTTAATTAGCCATCTTAAAAAAGGGGATTCTAAATCCCACATATCATTTGAGATAAAAGGGCTTTAATAGCCCTATATTGAGGATTCTATAAATCCACCGCCAAGCACAATATCATCTTTGTAAATCACTAAAGCTTGTCCATTTGCCACACCATAAATATCATCGATAGGTGTTGCGATGATTTTATTATCTATGATTTTAATATCTGCTTTTATACTTTTAGAACGATAGCGAATCTTAATATCATAGATTCCATCTATAAAATTATCTAAAGATAGAATCTTCGCTGTTATTTGGGATTTCTTTAAATCCTCTTTAGTGCCTATAACTACGATGTTATCACTCGCATTAATATCTAAAACATAGCTTGGAGTATGTGAACCACGCACATTTAAGCCCTTTCTTTTGCCTATTGTATAGTGCATATAGCCTTTATGCTCCCCTACTATATTTCCATCTTTATCTTTTAAAATACCACTTATATTGACATCTACATCATTGCTTATAGTGTGGATATAGTCTTTTTCCACAAAGCATATTTCTTGAGAATCCTTATAATCCTCTAATTCTCCAAACCAAGTCATTGCCTGAAATGCCTCTTTTTTGACATCAACTTTTATTTTATCCCCAAGTGGAAAAATAAGCTTATCTTTTGCCTCCTTGCTAATGCCAAATAAAAAATAGCTTTGGTCTTTTGTCTTATCTATAGCTTCTTGTATGTAATTTACTCCATTAATATTTTTTATCCTTGCATAATGTCCGCTTGCTATATATTCACAACCAAAACTTAAGGCTTTTTCTAATGCTAAGCCAAATTTAATATATGGATTACACATAGCACAAGGATTCGGTGTTTGGGCGTTTTTATAAGAATCCACAAAATATCTATAAACAAATTCATTGAATTCTTTTTGTAAATCTATTACCTTAAAATCAATATCTAGATTTTTTGCGACAATATTGCATTTGTCAATAAAAAATTTATGCTTTTCTTCTTTATTATGTAGTTTTAGATAGATTCCGCAAACATCATATTTTTGCTTTAATAAATATGCACTATATGAACTATCTATTCCGCCACTCATTAATAATGCAATCTTTTTCAAAATAATTCCTAATGCTAAAATAAAGTTTTTATTGTAATGATAAAAGCTTTAAGATAGTATTAATAATCACACCCAACAATTTACTTTCCTATTGCCCCTATTTGTATCAAACGATTTATACGCTCATCTAACGGCGGGTGAGTATCAAATATCGAATTAAATGGTTTAAGAAAAAACATATGAGCACAAGGATGGGCATTTGGATTCTTGATTGTTGTCATTAGTTGATAACTTCTATCTAGATTCATAATTTTTACTAGGGCATCTTTTATTCCATTTGGATTCCGCGTGTATTGCACACTTGAAGCATCTGCTAAAAATTCCTTTTGTCGCGAAATGGCACTTTGAATAATTTGTGAAAAAATATTACCTATCCACCCAAGTAGAAAACAAACCAAAGTGAAAAGCAATATAAGTAGCATTGATTTGCTACTATCTCTGGATTTTGAACTAATTGTTCTAAATAATGTTTCTCCTAATATCATTACGCAAGTAAGGGCAAAAACGATGGAAAATAGCTTTATATTTAGCTCTACATCTTGATGGAATGCGTGGGAAAACTCGTGCCCAATAACCCCTTGTAATTCATCTCTATTAAAGGTATCTAAAGCACCTTGTGTAACAAAAATTGCTATTTTTTCATTATATCTCCCAAAATTCTCACCACTACACATTGCATTTACGCCTAATTCCTCTCGCATAACAAACACTCTAGGAATACTCATATTTGAAGCAATAGCCATTTCCTCAACTACATTTAAAAGCACTTGGTCTTGTGGGCTTAGCTTATGATATTTTTTAATCTCAGTGGCTTTTAGTGTTTTGGCAAGGTTATTAATACTATGCTTTGACATTTCCATAGATTTATATAGATAAGAAAATATGATAATAATAACTATAAAAGCACTAATGGCAAATGAGATTCTTATGCTTAATTCATTTGTGGCATCAAAATAAATGAATGCTATAATAAACATAAAAAGCCCATAAGCAGTTAGAAAAATTAACAATAATGTCGCAAGAAATAAAAAGCCAAGCCAAGCTATTTTGCTTTTAGCTAGTTTTTTATGCTCCCAAAAATCACCTTTGATTTTTGTTTCTCTACCTAAAATTATCCTTGTAGCAATAAAAAGCATAAACGAGCAAAAAATAAACCGAAATTTGATATATATAAAATTTGCACAATCAGCCTTTAGCAATCTACAAACTAGAATCTTACTTTTGGTGCTTTATTTAGCTCTTCTTTACCATCTTCAAATTCTAATAAACTTAAATCTGCCTTAAATCTAGGGAAAAATCCCACAACAATACTATTTGGCATCTTTTGTTTGTAGATATTATAATTAGTCGCACTATCATTATATGCTTGTCTGGCAAAGGCGATTTTATTTTCACTAGATGATATTTCTTCGCTTAATTGCATCATATTTTGATTAGCTTTTAAATCTGGGTAAGCTTCTAATGCGATATTTAATCCTTGTAATGCTCCCATTAATCCATTTTCAGCTTGGCTAAGATTCTGCAATTTTGTGGAATCTAAACCGCTACTAGCAATAGAATCCAATATACTTTTAGCCTCATTTCTTGCTTCTATAACTTTTGTTAATGTTTGCTCTTCGTGTTGCATATATTTTCTAGCAATTTCAACGAGATTCGGGATTAAATCATATCTACGCTTGAGATATACATCAATTTGTCCAAATGCATTTTGTGCACGATTTAGATACTCTACAAGATTATTATAGATACTAAATACATAAAAAACTATAGCTATAACAATAAGAATAAAAATAATTATATTAAGCATATAAAACCTTTTAGCTTTTATTGATAATTATAGCAAAATTGCATTAGAGTTTTAACTGCTCTAATCTCTCTTTCTTTGTGCCGATTTCTGTGATTTGGACGCCGAAGTTTCCATCAATTATTACAACTTCGCCTTTTGCTATGACTTTATCGCCAACCAATATTTCTAATGGGTCGTTTGCAAGCTGATTTAGCTCGATTACACTTCCAATATCCATTGAGATTACATCTTTAAGTAGCATTTTTTTCTGTCCTATGCGAACCTTAACCTGCATTTTTACATCAAGTAGCATATTAATATTTCTAATCTCGGCAGAATTTAGATGATGGGCTACTTGTTCTTGAGGATTCCCAACATTACTTATCTGTGTAGCGGAATCTTTGTCTAATTCCCCCATTAATGATTTTCCTAATAAAATAATAAAATTAGAATGGATATTATTTAGGTCAAATGAGAAAGTAGAGCCAAAATCGAAATTATCCAAATTTTCACTTTTACTTAGAATCTTAGAATCCACTACTTTAAAATCCATTTTAGGCAAATCTTTTTGCCCTTTTAAGGTGGTGGATAATGCCCCAAATATATTTGATACAATCTCTTTTACCGCATCTAAATCATCATTTGTAATTGTTTGGCTACTTATCCCATCTCCGCCCAGCATTAAATCTGCCAATGCACTAGATAAATCACTTGGGGATAAAAATGCTATTTTTGAGCCATTATTATTTTCTAATTCAATAAAAGCGAATGAACCTTGTATGTTAATCTTATTTTTATTTACTATATCACTATAGTTTATACTTGGCTTTTTCCCTGTTAAACCCTCTATAGTGGATATACTTTCATTTTGGATTAGATTTATAAAACTATTCATTTTATATCGTCCTCCTCTTTGATATTTTCGGCACGATGTTTGCGGTTGCTTTCTAGCATTTCTAATACTTCTTTTACCTTATCTTTTTCTGTTACAATCACATCTTTTATTTTAATTATTTTTCTATATCTTTGCAAACCAATTTCACCTATGTATTTGTCTCTATCATCAATATTCACTATTACCGTATCATCAGCTACTCTATCAAGGCGAACAATATCCCCTTCTTTTAAATCTAAAATATCCATCATACTCAATCTCGCACTTCCAAGCATAGCTGATACATTGACAATAGCTCCGCCGATTAAAACTTGTAATTCCTTATTTCTGCTCTTTTTGGAGCTAGTTTCACTTAGCATTAAATCCCTACTTGCAAGGCGAGATAACACAGATTCTAGCGAAATTACCGGATAGCAGATATTCATCATTCCATTACTATGCCCAATTATTATCTCCATAACCACCATAATAACAATCTCATTTTGTGCGACTATTTGGATAACGCTTGGCGAAGATTCCTTAGCATCGACACTTGGGTAAATCTCCGTTATAGGTGCCCAAGCATCTTTTAGATTCTGCATTATGTGGCGTAAAATCGTATCTAATAAACTTAGTTCAATATCACTAAAATCCCTATTATTTTCGTATGGTTCGCCACTTCCACCCAAAAGTCTATCAATCATAGGAAATGCAATGCTTGGATTTATCTCCAAAACGCCACTTCCATCAAGTGGCTTCATCGAAAATACATTAAAGCTAGTTGGACTTGGCAAACTCATCAAAAACTCGCCATAAGTCATTTGGTCTACACTATGGAGCTGAATCTCCACGATGCTTCGCATAATAGCTGAAATCTGGGAGCTAAGATTCCGTGCCATTTTATCGTGGATTCCGCGAAATGCTCGAAGTTGCTCTTTACTTACTCGATTTGGTCGTTTAAAATCATATAATGTAACTTGTTTGCGATTAAAAATCTCATTATTTTCTAGGCTTGATTTATCATCGCTATCATCTTCTACGACTTCAAGCAAGGCGTCGATTTCTTCTTGGCTTAATATATCAGCCATTTATATCCCCCACTCTAAGTCTTACTTTTTTAATTACTTCTTTGTGAATCTGTGAGATTCTCGAACTTGTAATATTTAATATTTCACTTATCTCATTTAATGATAATTCCTCAAAATAATAAAGTTGGATTATCATTTGCTCTCTTTTTGATAATGTCTGCAAAACAGATTGGATTATCTCGACTAATTCATCTTTTTGTATTTTTTCAATAGTATTATCACCCTCTATTGCATTGTATTGCTCATCAATAGAAACAAGAGCGTAAATATCCGAAGCGATTCTTGCTTCTTTTATTTTCTTAATATCTTCATTTAGAATCTCTGCTAAATACTCATCGCTTGGCTCTTCCTCGTATTCGTTAAAATATTTTGATACTTCCCTATCGATGGATTTTATAAGTTTTCTATTTGCACGAGATACTATATCAAGCCCACGCAAATAATCCAACATTGAGCCATAAACTCTCATTTTGGCATAGCCCCAAAATGAGTCATTTATCGAGCTATCATATCGCCTTGCAAGTTTTATCATCTCTTCAGTGCCAATAGAAATAAGGTCATTAATATCAATAGAGCTTGGGAGTCGCTCTCTTAGGCGAAATGCCATCGCCCGAAGTGCTGGCATATACTGCAACATCAATGCATCTTGTGCATTTTTCAACTCTGCTTTATATTTATCTAGAGGTTGCTTTAGCATATCTATTCCTCTCTATTGTCATTTAATGAACTTATACTATGCTTTAAATATTTTCTAACGCTAAGAATCTCTTTTTCTCTTTTATCAAATTCATTCAAATAATAATCAAGAGTAGAATCTAGCTTATCTGTATTGAGTTTTGTTTCATTATAATCGATAAACATCATATAAAAAGATACGCAAAAAATTACGATTAAATATAAAGAAATGGTGCAAATAATCGTGCAAAGAATAATTAATTCCGGCGTATTAAATTTAATGATAGAGATAATAAGCCCTATGAAAAATCCTGCAACAATGCTAAAACTCATATAATTATCTTGTTTCAATATTTTTCTCTAAAAATAAATTAAAATCGATACAATATATTCCTCAAGAATCTACTAAACCCACTTTCATTATTTAAAAGCACATTTTGTTCCATATTATTTAAAAGATTTCTAGTTATTGTTTGAATACTAGCGGTTACATTGGATTGCGGGAGAGCTTTAGCAAATAATTTTCGCTGTCTATTTGATTGGATAATTATATCGCTACTTGATATTTTGCCAAGCATTTCTAGCTCTAGATTTGGTATATTGCTACTAGCTACACTTTTAATTCGCTCAAATACTTTTGTCGCTTCTTTGGTATTTCGAACTTGATTTATTATCATATAGATTCTATCCTTATGCTTTGAAGAAACCTTTATTGAAGCATAAGCATCTGTTAGAGCTGCTGGGTCTGGCATAGTAACCACAACTAAATAATCACTTGCATTTAAAAATGTTTGGACACTCTCCCCTATCCCTGCCCCTGTATCAATTATAAGATAATCTAGGGAATCTAAAATAACGCTTTGGGTGTTTAACTTTTCTAAGATATTTGTATTATATTTTAATATCTCATCTCCTGTGTGTCCGGGTATTAGATATAAACCACTTTCAATATTTATTATAATATCCTCAAATGACGCATTTCCCTTTAAAACATCAAGTAAATTATTTTTTACTTTTACACCAAAGATTAAATCTAAATTTGCCAACCCAATATCTGCATCAAATATACCTACTTTATAACCCATCGCCCATAGCGTATAAGCCATATTTGCACTTATTGTAGATTTTCCAACGCCACCTTTACCGCTTGTAATAGCAATAAATTTTGTTGATTTTGTAGCAGGTTTTACCTCGCTTAAAAGTTTGTCTAATCCAGATGCCTGATTTCTCATCGCAGAATCTCATCTCTTTTTGGCTTTGAAAAACCATTGATGATACAATCTGCTAGATAGTCATTCCTAGCTACTAAAATATCCTCTGGCACTTCCTGCCCGATAGTAAAATAACTAACAGGCTTTTTTGTGTCATAGATTAGTGAAAAAATATTTCCAAATCCCTTGCTTTCATCAAGCTTGGAAAAAATAAGAGTATCGATATTTAAGATTCCAAAAGAATTATAAATATCACGCAAATCCTCATATCTTGTAGTTGCGGATAATATAAGATTCACATCGATATTATAATCCGCATTTACATATTTTTTTAAAATATCAAGTTTTTGTTTATCGTGTTGTGAGCTTCCAATCGTATCAATCAAAATATAATCACAATATTTCAAATCTTCCAATGAGCGGGTGAATTCCACTGTGTCATTAACTGCATTTATCGAAAGTTTTAGTTTTTTTGCATAAAAAGCAAGTTGGTCGAAAGCCCCGATTCTATAGCTATCAAGTGTAATAAGCCCTACTTTGTATTTATGGCGAACAGAATAATGTGTAGCTAGTTTGGCTAGAGTCGTGGTTTTCCCCACACCTGTTGGACCTACTAGCATAACGATTCGCTTTCGCTTCATATCTATATTTTCAGGTCTACAAGAAATCATTTTTCGTAAAACTTCCCTAAAATATCGCTTGATTGTAATGCTATTTTCACGCATATTTACAGGCATAAGATTCTGCGATAATTGCATAATCTCATCTAAATGTTCATTTTTCATTCCACTATTTTTGCAGATTCTATAAATCTCAGCAAATTCATGTGGAATATTATTTGTATTTTGTGTGCGAACATTCATATTATTCCAAAACATACTTTGTATTAGCTTCATTTTATCATTCATCTTATCAAGCTCTTGCCAAATGCTTTTTAATTCTTTTGGCTCTTCTTGGTTTCTTTTAGCTACCATTTCTCTAGCTATGGAATCCTTTATCTTAGAATCTTTACTTATAGAATCTTCTGTTTGTTTGGTATTTGGTATGTTTTCTCTAGGGTTTATAGAATTTTTCTGCGTAAGTGGGGTTAATTTGGCTATTTCTTTTACTGCATTAGTTATTTGGGTGCTAATATCACTATTTTGTCGTTCTTTTAGCTCTTTTTTTCGCTCAATTGCCTTTTGTGCAATATCTTGTAATCGTTTTTGAACGCTATTATCGGGCAATTCATCTTCATCATTATCCACTACCTCTTGTTTTACTTCTTGTTTTGGAGCAACTACAACTATCTCCCACAATCCATTTTCCAATAATGATTTCTTGCGAATTTCCTTAGAAGATACGATGAGTGCATCTTCGCCGTGTTTATTCTTCGCAATCTCCATCGTTTCTTTATAGCTTGGAGCTGTGTATGTATACATCTGCAAATCTTGCATTTAGTTTCCCTTGTAATTAACTTGATATAAAAGAGGAATGAGAACGCTCTCTCTCTCCTGCCAATGCGGATGAGGAATATTTAGCTTACTACTTCTAAAAAAAATATCATTAAAAAATAAAATATCAATATCTAGGATTCTCGGGGCATTTTTAAACTTCCTTTTTCTTTTCCTACCAAAAATACGCTCCAAGTAAAAAACAAATCTATAAAATTCAATCAAGCACATATTAGTAGTCAAAATCATCGTAGCATTATAAAAATCATTTTGATTAGTATATCCAAATGGGGGATTTTTATATATCGGCGATGTTGAAACTAAAACTATATTGCGATTATTTTGCAAACTTCGAAATAGATTTATAAATGTTTTGATGGGATTTTTAAGATTCCCACCAAGTGATAAAATGCTGGTATTTTGCAAATATAATCTATTTGTTTGTTTCATAGGAAAAAATGAATGGCAAATTATTTCTCGCATATTCTCCCCTTGTTTTTATAGAATCTCCGCTCTGCCATTTTTCATCACAACTAAATCCTCAATTCTAATCCCAAAATCATTTGGAATATAGATTCCTGGCTCTATAGAAAAAACCATTCCATCTTCTATAATCGTATCACTTTTGCGTGAGATTATAGGAAATTCGTGAATATCAAGCCCTATTCCGTGTCCTGTAGAATGGGTGAAATAATCTCCATACCCAGCTTTTAATATAATATCCCTTGCAATATGGTCAATCTCCTTTGCCATCATTCCGCTTCTTGCTTTATTAATCGCATTTTTTTGTGCTTTTAGAACAATGTCATAAATCTTTTGTATTTGTTTAGGGAATTTCTGTGATTTTGAAAAGCGAATCTCCCCATCATAATACGCACTTCTAGTCATATCCGAACAATATCGATTGTATTTAATCCCTGCATCAAATAAAATCAAATCGCCCTTTTTAAATCTATCTTTTGTGGCTTGTGCGTGGGGTTTAGCAGCATTTTTATTTAATGCAACAATAGGACTAAATGAAAGAGAATATTTGCCTTTATGCTCCAAAAACTGCCTTGCTTTGAAATTCAAATAATACTCATCTCTACCATCAATATTGTTTCTACTTAGATATTTTGCAAATTTTTTAAACGCTTTTTTGTTTAACTTTTGCGATTTTTTAATAATATTAATCTCATCTTCGCTTTTTATCATTCTTAGTTTTTTATGAAAACTAATTTCGGCTTTTAGATTTAACTTAGAGCTGATTTTATTATAAGATTCTAGATTCAAATCAAATGGGTCAAAAACTATATCCTTCTCATCTTTTGCGACAAGAAAAAGGCTTTTTACTAAGTCATCGCTATCTATAATCTCGATATTTTTTCTATGTTTTGTTCTTTCCTTTGCTTCAAGCGTATACCTACTATCCGTTATAAAATATATATGCTCATCGTTTTTAAACAAGATTCCATTATCACAGGAGAATCCACATTCATAAAACATAGCACTTTCGTTCATTGTAATAAATGACATTATTTCTGCTCTTGCTGTTTTTGTGCATTTATTTCTGTTATTATCTGCATTAATGATAATAATCCCAAATGATACCCAAAAGGTCCAAATCCCGTTATCACACCAGCACTAGCTGCACCACTATAAGATTTTTTTCTAAAATCTTCTCTCGCAAAAATATTACTCAAATGCACTTCCACAACAGGCATTCCAGCTAATGCAATTGCATCGGCTATCGCTACTGATGTATGTGAAAATGCAGCAGGATTTATTAGGATTCCATCGCTCACGCCGATACATTCTTGAATCTTATCTACGATTTCACCCTCAAAATTACTTTGAAAAAATTCTACTTCAAAATTATTTTGCTTTGCTAAAGTCTCAAGATTTTGATGAATCTGCTCTAACTTCATCGGTCCATAAAGTCGTGGGTCTCTGTGTCCTAGCATATTTAGATTTGGTCCTTGAATTACAATTATTTTCATTTTTTACTCCAAAATATTATTTAAAAGAATTATATCACATAGGAATTAATAAAACTCATCAACACGAAAGCTATTTAATCCAAATTTATGAGCATAAAGCGGATTTGGACTTTCTTGTGGAATATCTGTAGGAAGCAGAGAATCTATAAAATTACGATACTTGAATCTAAAAATATTCTCCACTACAACATCATAATTCCCCATAGATTTCTGCTTTTGTATATAAGTCAGCATATTATTCCAACGATTATAAAATGCATAATAATCGCTAAAAACAAAACTACTATAGCCAATAGTAAGGCATATTAGTGCTAAATTTACAATCTTAGAATTTACTAATTTATTATATAAAATACAAAATATCGCAATAATAATCATATTATCTCCTAGTCTTGCACGAGGTGGTAATATGAGAATCTGAATCCCAGATAAACATAAAAGCAAATAAACCAAATAAAGACAGAAAATAATAAAAAATATCCTATCTTTTCTCAAATACCAAAGTAAGAAAAATACAAGAATGTGATATAAAAGCGTATTAGTATTTAATAAAAGTAGCACAAGCACACAAACACAAAGTGCAAAATATGCTATTTTAAATCTATCTACGACTTTAAATCTACAAAATATCGCGAATATAATAAAAACAAAAAATTCAAAAATGAATGTTTTAGATGAATCTAAGGTAGCTAAGATTCTGCCTATTTTATCGCTAAAGGAAAGGTGCAACAACTCTCCCAAAGTTAAAAACTGCCCATCTAAAACAGACATTGATGCTCTTGCGGCATTTCCGGGAGAAAAGTATAAAACACAGAATCCTAGTATAAAAAATACAATCCCCAATATATACCACAATGGAATCTTTATTTTTACTTTGAGTGCATAGCATAATAATATAATATGAATTACTATGCTAACCGCTCCTATCGGCTCACTTGCCATTCCTCCAAAAAAGCTAAATATAATAAATAATGGCAAAAATCTATTTTTAACACAAAATAATGTTTTTTGATGTGTAAAAATATCTTGATAAAATAATCGATATGGAAGTAAAACAAGCATTAAAAGCAGGATTCCCCACATATAATTTACACTTCCAGCACCCCATAGAAAATCCGCCCCAAATGGTGCAAAATAAAGCAATAAAAAACAAATTAATAAAATAGTAAGAAAATCTTTTGATGTTGATGGGGTTTTCGCGAATATAAATATAAAAAATATAAAGATAAAGATTGTTCCAACAAAAGCATTTAAAACATCAAATAAATGCTCATTTATGCCACCAACAAAGCCGACAAAAAGTAACTCTCCAATTCTGCCATTCCAAGATAGATAGGATTCTATTGAGGATTTTATACCATCTTTTGCTTTTATTGCAGCATATAAATCATCGGCTTGCGGTGGAAGTAAGAAATTTAAACAAAGGAGAAAAAGAAAAATCCCTAAAGATATGAAAAAAAGCTTAAATGCTACATTTCTATTCAAAACAATCCTTAAAAAATAAATCTAATGCTATCAAAACATAGCTTATAAATTTTAGGTTTCTTTATCTTTTGATATTTATATTTTAAGATTATAAGATTTGTATTACTTAGCACCAAGTGCAAATTGAAAATATGATTTTAAAATAATTGAAGATTTAATAATTAAGAAGCAGATTCTTAACCATAGATTGTATTAAAAACATAGCAAATAATATGGCAATTATATATAATAATTGCCATAAAAACTACTCGACTTCAGCGTCGATTACATCATCATCTTTTTTAGATTCTGCTCTAGATTCACCGCTAGATGCTCCAGCTCCATTTTTATCGCCAGATTTGGCATACATTGCTTCGGCTAGTTTGTGGCTCACATCATTTAGGGCTTTTATTTTGGAATCTATCTCTTCTTTTGAAGCATTTTCATTTTTCAATGTCGCTTTTAAGTCCTCAATCGCCTTTGTGATATTCGCCCTATCATCATCACTCAAGCCCTCTTTTATCTCGCCTAGGCTTTTTTCAGTTTGATACACTAGGGAATCCGCCGTATTTCGTGCCTCAATCACCTCTTTTCGCTTGGCGTCCTCCTCCTTGTGTAGCTCGGCGTCTTTTACCATTTTATCTATTTCGCTATCGCTTAGTCCGCTTGAGCCAGTGATTTTGATTTCTTGGGACTTGCCTGTTGCCTTATCTTTCGCGCTAACAGTTAGGATTCCATTAGCGTCAATATCGAATGTAACCTCGATTTGCGGCACACCCCTAGGAGCAGATGGAATCCCAGTCAAATCAAATCGCCCTAGCGATTTATTATCCCTTGCAAGCTCCCTTTCGCCTTGTAAAACATGTATAGAAACTGCTGGTTGATTATCTTCTGCGGTGGAGAAAATCTGCGCTTTTTTCGCCGGAATGGTAATCCCTCGTTCGATAACCTTTGTCATCACGCCGCCCAAAGTCTCAATCCCTAGGCTAAGTGGCGTTACATCAAGCAATAGCACATCTTTCACATCGCCTTTTAACACCCCACCTTGAATCGCCGCTCCAATCGCCACAACCTCATCTGGATTGACCGACTTATTAAGCTCTTTGTTGGTGAATTCCTTAACTCTATCTTGGACTTTTGGGATTCTAGTAGAGCCGCCGACCATCACAACCTCAGAAATATCGCTTTTAGAGAGTTTGGAATCCTTAATAACCTCTTCTATTTTTTTAATCGTTTGCTCGATTAAGTCATCGATTAGGCTCTCAAACTTCGCTCTAGTGAGCTTTTTAACCAAGTGTTTTGGACCACTTGCATCAGCTGTGATAAATGGCAAGTTTATCTCGCTCTCACTCGCACTACTTAGCTCTTTTTTGGCATTTTCTGCGGCGTCTTTTAGCCTCTGCAACGCCATTACATCATTTTTTATATCAATACCGCTCTCATCTTTAAACTCCTTTGCCGCCCAATCAATTATGCGATTATCAAAGTCATCGCCCCCAAGGAAGGCATCTCCGCCAGTAGCTAGAACCTCCACTACATTATCCCCAGTCTCTAGCACGGTCACATCGAATGTCCCGCCACCAAGGTCATAAACCATAATTTTCTCAGATTCTTTCTTATCCAAGCCATAGGCTAAAGCCGCACTTGTAGGCTCATTTATAATCCGCAAGACATTTAGCCCAGCGATAGTTCCAGCCTCTTTTGTCGCCTTTCGTTGGCTATCGTTGAAATACGCCGGCACAGTTATCACCGCCTCGCTTACGCTTTCGCCCAGATACGCCTCGGCGTCCTCTTTTAGCTTCATTAGGATTTTCGCACTGATTTCTTGTGGGGTGTAGATTTTCCCACTAATTTCAACAGCACACGCTCCATTCCTATCGACAATCTTATAAGGCAATCGTTTCTCAGCCTCTTTAGCTTTGTCTTCATTAAACATAAGCCCCATAATTCGCTTAATCGAATAAATCGTTTTTTGTGGATTTGTGATTGCCTGTCGTTTTGCACTCTCACCCACTAGAATCTCACCTTTATCGGTAAATGCTACGATTGATGGGGTGGTGTTTTTACCCTCTTTGTTGGCTATGATTTTCGCCTCATTGCCCTCAAAAATACTCATTGCTGAATTTGTTGTTCCTAAATCTATTCCTAAAACTTTACTCATTTTTATCTCCTTAATTTTAATTGTTTTTTGTGATTGAAACCATAGAAGGGCGTATTACACGCTCTTTATACTTATATCCCTTTTGCATAACTTGGGATATTTCGCCATCGTTTTTGCTCTCATCTTTGACCTGCATAATGGCATTATGCAAATTTGGGTCAAACTCCTTATCCGCTGGAATTGGCGTAATGCCGTGCTTGTTTAGTGCTTTTAAGAAGTTTTCAAGCGTGAGCTGAATGCCGTTTTTTACGCTTTGTAATTTTTCTTTTAGATTTGCAGAATCTGTGGAATCTTTAGAATCTAAATCTATCCCATTTAGTGCAGATTCAAGCGTATCTAGCACTGGAAGCAAATCTTTTAAAATCATTTCATTTGCATATTCCAAGCTTTGATATTTTTCCCGCTCCAATCTCTTTTTCACATTCTCAAACTCTGCATACGCTCGCACATATCTATCCTCTAACTCCTTTATTTTTAAATCTTTTTCTTTTAATAAATCTTTAGAATCCAATTCATTTTCACCATTGTTTGTAGAATCTAAATTATCTACATCTTTTATATCTTGCTTTTTATTCTTATTTTTATCATTAAAATTTTTATGTCCCAAATTAACCTCCTTTTATAAGATTTAAGATGCAATTGCATTATAGAATGAACTATAATCTCGTCTTAACTCACCAGCTACAAACATCTTGCCATAATTATCTTTAAATCTTATGTCTTGTAATATACCAAGATACCCTTCTCCTAGCAAATCAAAATAAAATCCATTTTTAAGCTCGTAGTATATTTTACCTTTAATGAGATTTAAAATAAAACCTAAATCTTTAATAAAATTTAACTCATCAAAGCCAAAATTATAAACTTTAGAGCTACTTATATTTTCTAATTTAGTATAAAGAGAGTTTGCACATACGCTTTTAGCGATGTTTTTAATCTCCTCAATATCTTGATAAAGTAATTCATTTAGAAAATTATGCAAATGTTTCGTATATGGCACAATTGTTTCTGTCGTATCAAAGACTAAAATACTATATTTGTTTTCATAATTTATAAGTTTTTGTAAAGTTTCTTGTTTAAAAATTTTTATATTACAAAATATTTTATATTCCTCACTAGCCTTATTTACGCTATCCATACTATCAATATTAATGACATTTGCAATATTAATTCTTGCTCGCCAATATGATTTTAAAGTATTATTTGTAGGGATTTTACCGCTACTAATATGCGGTTGTGCCAAGATTCCCTCATCAACTAAAACCTTAAAATAATTTCTTATAGTAGCAGATGAGATTTTCATATCAACACTAAGCTTTAATGATTCAGAACCGATAGGCTCACCATCTTTGATATAGATTGCTATCATTTCATTCAATAATCTTTCGCGTTTTTTATTCAAAATCAAATCCTTTTAAAATTATTATAAGAAATCCAAAAAGAATTATAGCATAAATTTTTAAAAAATTAGCACTCTAATAAAAATATTGCTATTTTTTATCATAATTTTTATAAATATTTAGTCTAATATAGTTAATCTTTATAAATAATTTAATTTAATTTAATTGATATTATTAATGAATATTTACTATTTTAAGAAACAAGTTATAAATCAATATATTTATTTTAAGGTTACAATACTGCAAGAAAATCCGCAAAGCAAAATATAATTATCGAATCTTGATTAAATTAAAAACCTAATATTTTGTTATAATATTTGAATAAATTCATATAATTTTTTAAGGTATATAAAAGTGTGGAAGAGATAAAGAAAATCACAAATTTTGTTAGTTGTGCGGGCTGAGCTGCAAAAGTGGGTCTGGCAGACCTAAGACAAATCACAGCGAATCTCAATCAACCAAATTACCCAAACTTGCTAGTCGATTTTAAAGACAACGACGATAGCGGAATCTACCAAGTGGGCGATATGCTTTTGGTGCAGAGCGTGGATTTTATCACGCCGGTAGTCGATAGCCTCTATATCTATGGGCAGATTGCCGCGGCGAACTCCCTAAGCGATGTCTTTGCGAAAGGTGCGGAGGCGAAAACTGCCCTAAGTATCCTTATGTGGGACGATGTGCATATCACCACAAGCGAGGTTAATGAAATCTTGCAAGGCGGACTTTCCAAGCTAATAGAGGCGGATTGTGCCTTGCTTGGCGGACATAGCATAAACGATAAAGAGCAGAAGTTCGGCTTAAGCGTAACAGGCGTAATTGACCTAAAAGCAAAAGACGCACCTAAGGGAGGCTATTGGCGGAATAATACTGCCAAAATTGGGGATTCTATAATCCTAACCAAACCGCTTGGAAGCGGGATTCTAACGACGGCAATGAAAGCTGGGCTAATGGAGTTTAAGCCAAATTTAGATGTGGTAATTTCAATGGCGAGTTTAAATCTAAAGGCAATGCAAGTTGCAAAAGCCTTTGAAATCCACGCTTGTAGCGATGTAACGGGCTTTGGGCTTATCGGGCATTTGAACGAAATGATAAATGAAAATATTTCGATAAAGATTTACACGAATAATATTCTGCTCTTTGATAGAGTGGAGGAATTTTCGATGAAAGGGGCTGTTCCGGGCGGTAGCTGGAAAAATAAAATGGCTTTAGAATCTGTGGTAAAAAATAATATGGGGGCGAAAATTGGGGAATCTACAGAATCTAGCAAATCCGGCTCTTTAGATTCTGCTAAATCCGGAAAATCTGCGGAATCTAACGCCTTAGATTCTCTAGCAGAATCTAGCAAATCCGCCCAATCTAGCAAAATTAAAAACCAAAAAAACGACATAATTTATTATGACACGCAAACCTCCGGCGGACTTTTAATCGCCTTAGAATCTAGAGTGGCAGAAAAGCTAAATAGAATCTTAAATGAAGAGGGCGTAGAATCCCACATAATCGCCGAATGTGTCGCAAAAAGCGATTATAGGATTTATTTAATATAATGCCATATATCTCATTCTTTAAGAAACTATCGCAAACAAAAGTGGAATCTGCCTATTTATTTTGAAATAAGAATTAATGATAATTTAGGTTTTATAATCCCAATAAACATTAAATTTATTATCCTTAAATAATTTTTGACATCTAAATATATTTTTGAATCTCCAAAATCCCAAATGCCCACTTAAATAATCATAGTTTTTAATAAGATATAAATTAGAATCATTTTTCTTAAAAATTAAATTATCTGCATTCATCAGCATAATGGCGATTTGGTTATCTCTTACATCTAATACAAATATTATATTTATGCTAGAATCCCATTTATGTTAAATATAGATAATAAAACAATAGAAGAGCTAATGGAAGTCTCCTTAGCAATGTTTAGAAAAAACTTTTTTGGGATTTTTCACGGGGCGATTTCTGCAAAAATAGATGATAGTAAATTTATAATCAACACAAAAGATGCTATGTTTGATGATATTTCTAAAAATAATCTTATAGTTTTATCACACAAACAAGATTATAGTTGGCAAGATGCAAGTATAGATGCCTTTATTCATTCATTTATTTATAGAGAAATAAACGAAGCAAAATATATAGCATATGCCTTTCCGCCATTTAGCGTTGCTTATTCATTAAATAATACAAAAATCATACCGCAAGATTATTTTGGATATAAAAAATGCAAAGAAATACTCATTTACGACCCAAAAGAATATAATAGTTGGTATGAAAGGGCAGATGTAGAGATTTGCAACTTTTTAAAACAAAATAAAATTAATTTTATAGTAGTAAAGGGATATGGGATATATATTTATGATAGGGATATATATCAACTTGCAAAAACTATCGCTATAATCGAAAATAGTGCCAAAATACTACTTTTATCTAAGATAAATTAATATATAGAATCTTTCTCCAATAATCAAATATTAAAACTTCTATAGCATAAAGTTAAATGTGTCAATTAATTTATTACAAAACTATATTAATAATAATTTAGTTACTAGAACTATTAAATAATTACATAATCAAGCTAAATAATATTTAGTCTTATCATATAAATATTATGATATTTTATATTTTTATCTTGACTTATCATCTAAAAAAACATATAATTCTAGCACTTAAATTTTAAGAGTGCTAAAATTTAAGTCCAAAAAAGTTTTATGATTTTTTGGTGCTTTATGAAAACTTTTAAATTTTAATTTCAAAAAATATCACAAATGTAAGGAGATAGTTATGAAGTTCAAACCGCTTGATAAACGCGTTCTATTGGAAAGAATCGAAGAAGAAACAAAAACTACTTCTGGGATAATCATTCCAGATAATGCAAAAGAAAAACCACTTGTGGGAACAGTAAAAGCAATCAGCAAGAAAATTGAAAAAGATTGCGATTTCAAAGTTGGCGATAATGTGGTATTTGACAAATACAAAGGCTCAGAAATCAAAATCGATGGCAAAGAATATATCGTAATTGACGCAGAAGATTTACTTGGAATCTTAGGCTAAAACTAATATTTAAGGAGAAAATTATGGCAAATAAAGAAATTGTATTTTCGGATAATGCAAGAAATAAGCTATTTGATGGTATTAAACAGCTAAATGACGCAGTTAAGGTAACAATGGGACCAAAAGGGCGAAATGTCCTAATTCAAAAAAGCTATGGTGCACCAGCAATTACAAAAGATGGTGTGAGTGTAGCTAAAGAAATCGAGCTAAAAGAGCCAATTGCAAATATGGGTGCACAGCTTGTAAAAGAAGTAGCTTCAAAAACTGCCGATGCCGCAGGAGATGGAACTACTACAGCAACTGTTCTAGCGTATAGCATTTTTAAAGAAGGCTTACGAAATATCACAGCTGGAGCAAATCCAATCGAGGTAAAACGAGGTATGGATAAGGCTACAAATGCGATTATAGATGAGCTTAAAAAACTAAGCAAAGAAATAAAAGGTAAAAAAGAAATCGCTCAAGTCGCTACAATCTCCGCAAACTCCGATGAAAATATCGGGAACTTGATTGCTGAGGCAATGGAAAAAGTCGGCAAAGACGGCGTTATCACCGTTGAGGAAGCAAAAGGAATCAACGATGAGCTAAATGTGGTCGAGGGAATGCAGTTTGATAGAGGCTATCTAAGCCCATATTTCGTTACAAATAGCGAGAAAATGACTATCGAGCTAGACAATCCATATGTGCTTTTGACTGATAAGAAAATCACCTCTATGAAAGATATTCTGCCACTTTTGGAATCTACTATGAAAAGTGGCAAACCGCTACTAATCATCGCTGAAGATATTGAGGGCGAAGCGCTAACTACACTTGTGGTAAATAAACTTCGAGGTGTGCTAAATGTCGCTGCTGTGAAGGCTCCGGGCTTTGGCGATAGGCGAAAAGAAATGCTAAAAGATATTGCGATTTTAACTGGTGGAAATGTCATTAGCGAGGAACTAGGAAGCACATTAGAAAACGCTACAATTGCAGATTTAGGACAATGTGCTAGAATCTCAATCGATAAAGATAACACCACAATAGTCGATGGCAAGGGCAAAAAAGACGATGTGAAAGCTAGAATTGGGCAAATTAAAGCACAAATCGAAACTACCACAAGCGACTATGATAAAGAAAAGCTCCAAGAGCGACTTGCAAAGCTTAGCGGTGGCGTAGCTGTAATCAAAGTAGGTGCGGCAAGCGAAGTAGAGATGAAAGAGAAAAAAGATAGGGTTGATGACGCACTATCTGCGACAAAAGCAGCCGTAGAAGAGGGCATTGTAGTTGGCGGTGGCGTAGCTCTAATCCGTGCTGGATTGAAAGTAAAACTATCCCTAAACGGCGATGAGGCAATCGGCTATGACATCATCAAAAGAGCGATAAGTGCTCCATTAAAGCAAATCGCACAAAATGCTGGATATGATAAAGGTGTGGTTGTCAATGAGATTGAAAAATCTAAAAAAGATAGCTATGGATTTGACGCAAGTAGCGGAGAATATGTAGATATGTTTGATAAGGGTATAATTGACCCACTAAAAGTCGCTAGAATCGCATTGCAAAATGCTGTTTCAGTTTCTAGCCTACTACTTACCACTGAGGCAACGATAAATGAAGTAAAAGAAGATAAGCCAATGCCTCCAATGCCTGATATGGGCGGAATGGGTGGTATGGGCGGAATGATGTAATTTCGCTTTTTAATTCTTAGATTCGAGGCTAGATTCTAGCTTCGAATCACCTCCTTAAAAATCATAAAAATCCACAAAAACTCATATATAACTTCTAAAAGATTTGGATTCTTGGGAATCTGGATTCTAATAAATTGTTTAGCTTTAAAATTTTTATTTTGTCCTACCTACCGCCCTTTTTTAAATATGAGGCTCACTCCTCACGGAATCTTTTTAAAATGGCTAAAGTAATTTTTAGTAAATTTAGATTCTATGTAAAGCATAGCGACGACAAGAAGCATTATCAATAGTTGGCAAGGAAGCTACGCTTGTTTTGGGGGCTTCGGGGGATAAGGGGAGCGAATTTCACTTTTACTAGAAACTGCGTTTGCAAGAAACTCTCTCCGCTCGTTTTGCAAGAAACTCTCTCCGCTCGTTTTGCCACGAATTGGAAAATTCATCATTTAAGCCCTTTTTGCCCTCTTTTTTTATGAAACAAGCCAAATTAAAGCGATAAAATAGGATTCTATGAAGATGGTTTTGGTTTTGGTTTTTCTTGCAATCTATTATACAAAACTTCATTTTTCCGCCTAATACTCCTATTTGCTACTAACGCACAGGGTTTTATTTAACCTAAAATTACTTAGCAATTTTTAAGAATCTTATATGAGGCGTAAGCATAGAACGAGCGATGGATAGGACAAAATAAAGCAAACTTAAGAATGTAAGAATATTTAAAGTTTCTTAGATTCTAGATTCAAAATCTAAGATTCACTTCCTAAAAAGATTTATTTTTGATTGGGTGGTCGTTTCAATCAACCTTGTAAGATAGAATCTTTATTATCTTATAAATATTCTTAAAATGCCACAAATTACATTATTTCACAAGATTATCTCAATAAAGATTCTATAAAAATATTTAAGAATAGTTTTATATTGTAATGTATACAATGAATCGATTTATTGTATTTACAAATACTAGAGTGGTAACAGCTGCTTCAGCTATATTTAAAAAACTTGCTTCAATATTGGCAGGTGGTGGAGTAACAGGATTCTTATTTGCTTTAGCAACGGAAGTTATTACAGGTGGCTGGAATGACGATGTAGATATTTTAAAAGACAAAACATTGGCAGAACTTGTTAGTGAGCGAGATAATCTTAGAACTAATGGCTTAGCTTGGGCTGTTGTAACGCAAGTAATGGCTAGAGAAAAAGGCAATATCGAATTAGCCTTTTTGGGTTTTATGTAAAATAATATAATATGGGAGAGCTTAGATTCTCCCATATACTTCATAATTTTTAAAATCACAAAAGGAATAAAATGAAAAAGATATTATTAATATTGGCTTTATCTTATGGCTATTTATTTGCCTCTTTCTATTTAGATGAATCAGAGATTGAAAGTTATAAGGCAAGATGTGAGGCTAGGGATAAGGACGCTTGTAGCAAGCTAGGTTCTCATTACTCTAATACTTTTAGTGCTTCTGGATATACTGATTTAGTAGCAAAGGAATTAAATCTTAAATATTTTATGAGAGCTTGTAATGATTTACGAGAAGGTGGCAGTTGCACTAGCTTGGGTTCTTATTATGCGATAGTTGAAAAAGATAAAAATAAAGAATTTGAATTTTATGAAAAAGCTTGTAGCTATGGTGATGCCGGTGGTTGCTATTTACTTGCTAGTAAACTTGAAAGAGAAGCTAACAATGCAAGTGGAAAAGATAAAAAAGAATTAATAAGAAAATCAAAGCAATTTTATAAAAAAGCTTGTAATTTAGGGCATAAACCAGCTTGTGGATAAGTTTAAACATATCTTTTCTTTGTGTAATTTTTAGATTTATATAAACAAACATAATATTTTATACAAAGCTTGTAAACTAGAGTCGAAATATTGCAAATAGCATAAATTTTTAATGAAATTTTAGAAATTAATTTAATAAATTGGAGGGAAAATGCATTTAGGCGGGTATCTTATGATAGCTTTATATTCGTATATGTTTGCCAAAAATGATACAAATTGGGGGTTTAATATCATTACATTTATAGCTTTTGGGATTGCTTGTTATTTTATGATGAAATTTGTTGGACTATTTGCTATATTTGGTATTATAATCTGCGTAGTAGGCAGGGAAATCAGTCGCCAAACTTCAAATATTGCAAGTATCATATTTACCATAATTATCGTTTTTTTGGGCGGTGGATTGTGGTTTTTATGAGAATCTCATTCACCATACTTTTATATGCTATTTTGCCACTATCTCCACTCTTGCAAAGTTCAAGGTAAAATTTGATTTTTGCAAGATTTGCCTAGGATTTCAAAATCTAATAGAATCTTTGCAATATAAATATTAATATTTGCGAGTTAAAAAAGAATGATTACGCCTATTGCGTTTGGTGATGGCTATTATGGTATCGATTATCAATATATAATAATGCTTGCGGTAGTTAGCGTTGCTTGGCGTGTATTTCGCCTTGATGAGCATAAGACAAAAATATATATCGCTATAGCCGTTATTATTTGTCTTATTGCTCTAAAAAACATTAAAGATATTATCGATAATTTTCATTCAATACTTGCATTGCTTCTTATTTGTGGCTCGTGGTCGCTTCTACTAACTGAGACTAATAAAGATGATTATTCCATTTTTAAACTTTTTGTATATTTTTCTGTAATGCTTGGAGCTACTATTGTTTCTATGAATGTAATGTTAAATCAATAATAGCTTTAAAAACTCCCTTAAAAGATTCCACCATTTAGATTCTTTGGTTTAGATTCTACTAAATTAAATTCTAAGCCCACAAATTACATTATTTCACAGCATTATCTCAATAAAGATTCTATAAAAATATTTAAGAAATAGTTTATAATGTAGGATTTATAATTAATTTAATGAATTAAATGTGGAATCTAAAATCTCCCATACATTAGACTTCATAAATCAAGCTACAAAGGAATAAAATGAAAAAAATAGTTTTATTATTAGCTTTGTCTTATGCTTTTTTGTCTGCTTTCACTATTAACGAAGCCGACATAGAAAATTATAAGAGAAAATGTGAAGCTGGAAACAAAGACGCTTGTTATGATTTAGGCTCTCATTATTCAAACAAACTTGGTTTATCTACGAATGATTTAGAAACAAAACAATTAAAGCTTAAATATTTTATGAGGGGTTGCAATGATTTACGAGAAGGGCGTAGTTGTAGCAGTTTAGGTTCACATTATGGTTTAGTAGAAAAAGACAAAAATAAAGAATTAGAGTTCTATAATAAAGCTTGTGATTATAATAATTCGAATAGTTGTAGGCTTCTTGCAAATATATATGAGAGTGATGCGAACAACGCAAGTGGAAAAGATAAAAAAGAATTAATAAGAAAATCAAAGCAATACAACAAAAAAGCCTGTAATCTAGGGCATAAATTGGCTTGTGGAGATGTTTGATAAATATCATAAATCAAAATCACAAAAGGAAATAAAATGAAAAAGATATTATTAATATTGGCTTTAGTTTTTAGTGGAGTTTTTGCAGCAAAATTAACCCAAGCCGAGTTAGAAAGTGCCATAGCTGGTTGTAAGGCAAATAATGCGAGTGATTGTCGTAAAGCTGGGGGATATTATATTGGAGACCTTTATACCGAGAACTTGCCCCTTGCATATGAGTATTTGTCGAAAGGTTGTAATCTAAAAGATGGCTCTAGTTGTGCCCAAATAGGATTGTCCAATCTGTTTAATAAAGCAATCGGCAACACGATGAGTAAAGAGGAAGTGCTAAAAACTAGAATTGAATATTTTAAAAAAGGTTGCGAATATAATGACGCCTTTGCTTGTAGACGCGCGGGAAGTGAGAGTGAGGCGATAGCCCAAGATGAGGCTAATAGAAGCATTAAAAAAGAGCTAGAAAGAGAAGCTGAAAAGTTTTATAGGAAAGCCTGTAGGCTAGAATCTAGATATTGTGATTAATAGAATAATATGGAGCAAAGTAGTAAATGAAAAAAATCTTTTATATATTAGCGATAAGTGCGATTGCAAGTAGTTTTATAGTTGGTTGCGGAAATGCGAATCTCACAAATATTTCAAATAGCTTAGATAGCGAAACAGCAGAGATTCTAAAAAATTGCGATTTAGGTAAAGCAAATTCTTGCTATGCTCTTGGAATGCAATATATCAAATCACATTCCGCAAACCCCCTAGAATCCCATAAATCCGCCATAAAATATATGGAAAAATCTTGCGATTTGGGCTATGGCAGGGGCTGTGCGGTATTAGGGCTATTATACGATAGTAGCCTAAATAGTGGCACTCCAAAGGAAATTCTAAGCGATGAGAGCAAATCCTTTGAATACCTAATAAAAGCCTGTGATGAATACGAAGTAAGAGAATCTTGTATGTCCTTAGAGCGAAAATATCAATATAAATTCGAAGACGAACAAGACCCCAATCTTAAGAATGAATACAAGCAAAAAGCAGAATCTTATAGCAAAAAAGCCAAAGATTTAGAATCTACGAAATAATTAAAAACTACTAAGAGAATTTTAATCTCTTAGCTAGAAATTAAGATTTCTAGAATCTTTAAAAATTGATTAATAATCTATTTTTTGATTTCTATAAACTTGCTCGATATTTTTTAATAATGTAGAATCTTTCCGCTCCCAAGCGTCATATAAACCGCTAATCTTAATATTTTTAAATCGCTTTTTTAGCGATTCCATTTGTCTAAAAATTAGCTAGAAATTAAGATTTCTAGAATCTCTAAAAATTGATTAAATGATTTTAAGTCCATAGATTCCGCTTTTGAGTGCGGATTTGAGATAGTAGGTCCAATGGATACAATCTCATCGCACTTCGCCCTAAGGATTCCACACTCCAATCCAGCGTGAATCTCAACAATCTCATAATCTATTTTTTGATTTCTGTAAACTTGCTCGATATTTTTTAGCAATATAGAATCTTCCCGCTCCCAAGCGTCATATAAACCGCTAATCTTAATATTTTTAAATCGCATTTTTAGCGATTCCATTTGTCTAAAAAGAAGATTTTTTCTATTTGCCCGAATCATCATTTTTATATTTTTATTATTAATTAGCGATATATTTAGGCTAGAAATTACACTATTGTCGCACATTTCATAAACACCGCTATGAATGGAATAAATTGCTTTTAAGACCTTTTTATTAAAGGATTTTTTATAGTTTTTATTGATTTTTGTAATCTTTATAGTAGGCTTGATACTATTATCATTTGCATATTTTAGCGGTTTTTTCGTGGCTATTATCGCCCTTGCATTAGCGGGAATGGAATTCCGCTTTTCCCCTCCGCTAATAGAAACTATCTCGCAAGGGATATTATAAATAGCCCACACTAGCTCAACTATCGCATTTGGAATATTTTTATTTATATCAATCCCGCTATGACCACCGCTAAAATTATGACAACGAAGCTCATAAAAATATTTCATTTTGCATTTTTTAAACTTCGGTTTTAGCTTTATATCCGCATCAAATCCCCCAGCACAGCCAACTACAATTTGATTTATGTCTTCACTATCTAAATTTAATATTTGTTTTGATTGAATCTTAAGGGCTAGATTATTCGCCCCAATCATTCCAATCTCTTCATCATTTGTAATAATCGCTTCAAAATTATCCAAAAGCTGTGAAAAATAAAGTATCGCTGATAGTGCCGCTCCATTATCCGCACCAAGCGAAGAATCCTTAGAGGTGATAAAATCACCTTTTATAATAGGCTCTACTTTTTCCCCTATCAAAACCATATCATAATGTGCTTGTAGGCAGATTTTCGGCTTTCCTTTTAAAAGATGGATATTTCCAAAACTATCGCTTTTAACCTCACATTTTTGCCTTAAGGCAAAAGAAATAATAAAATCCTTTAGTTTTTCTGTATTGCTACTTGGATGCGGAATCTCGCATATCTTATAAAATAAATCTAATGCATTAATCTTATCTTTCACTTTTCGCCCTTTATTTTTATTTGCTTAGAAAATTCTACGATTTTAGCGTGGAATCTAGCATAAACCTTTGCCAAAGAAACATTTTTTCCATAGAGATTCTCCACTCTTTCATAGTTTTCAATAATGCCATTTTGTAGCCAATTTTGAATCTCATCATAATCGTAAAATTCAAATCCACATTCGCTTAAAAGTCGTTGTGTGTATCTATCTACAACCATAACTTCTCTATAAAGTGCGTAATTTAGGATAGAATCCGCACTCTCAAAACCAATTCCTTTTTGACTTAAAAGCCACTCTCTACTTACATTTTCCTTGAAATTTTCAAAATCCCCAAAAGATTCTAGGATATTCGCACAAAGATTCTGCAATCTTTGGGCTTTCTGGCGAAAAAATCCACATTTCATAATCAATGATTCTAATAATCTTAAATCGCAGTTTGAGAGAGATTCTAGGTTTAGTAGATTTTGATTTTTTAGATTATTTAGCGAGAAAATGACATTTTCCCATTTTGTATTTTGGACTAGAATCGCACCTACTACTACTTCAAATGAGCCACTATTTTCCCACCAAAACTCATCTTTGGAATCCTTTAGTAGGAGTTGATTTTTTAAAAATACTAGTAATTCAAAGGAATTTTCAATGTTTGGAAGCATATTTTTTAATTTGTCTAAATGCCGCTTTTAGTGCATTATCCCATCGCAAGTTGCTATCTGGCTCTAGGATTATTAAATTTTTATACCAATTTGTCGTTTTGCCATTTTCCCAAATCCATCGTTGTGTATCTTTAAATAAAATACAAGGGATTCCAAAACTAGCAGCTAAATGTAGATATTGCGTATCAGTCCCAACAAATAAATCAACACTACTAAGAATCCTTAAAATATCACAATAATTCTTACACTCCCTGCCTTTATCAACAATATTAGAAAAATTTTCAGTATAGGAGCTATCAATCCCATCTAGTTTAACAGAAACTAGATTTACATTTATGCTAATCGTTGCATCTAGGATTTTCTCTAGCTTCATTCTATCGTGCTTCATCTTTCCTAAATCACCAAAAGCAAATGCAATTTTTATAATATTTTCATTACTAGATTGTAAATTAGCTTTACATTGATATGTAAATGGGGTTTTCACATCTAAATCACTAGGTTTAGAAACATTTAGTATATAAGGCAACGATGGCAGGAGAACAGATACATCATAATCAATATTAAATGGAGGTGAAACACACTCTATATCAAATATATTTGATAATTCTTTTTGAGGATAAAAATATACTTTTTTTGCTATTTGCTGAAGAAGTGGTAGAAAGCGTGAAAATATAATTGTATCACTTAAGTTCTGTTCGTAATACACAAGCACTGTTTTATTATAAACATCGCTTGGTTTTGAAAATGATTTTTTAACATTAGCACTAAAACCTTCTATTTCTTTTCGTGTTTCATAATACTTAAATCCTTCGGCATATTCCCTATTTTTCAATAAAAAAGTTGAATAACCAAATATATATCGTGGTTTATTACTCATTGAAATCGCAGTTTTATAGCAAGTTTTCGCTTCACTTATATTACCATTTAAACTTAGGGCATTTGCATATAGAAAATAAAAATCTGCATTTTTAGTATAAGTATATTTTTTAGCAAAACTTATTGCAGCACAAGCCATATTTAATTTAACATATTGATTTAAAAGTTTGATTCCAGCTTCTTTATGTCCTAGATTATACGCTCTTTCTAAGAGTGGAAGACTATTTTTAATATCATTATTTTTAATATATTCATCTGCTAAAGTAAATAGAATATCTAAATTATTTGGTTTTATTACAAGTAATCCCTCGTATAAATCAATTGCTTTTTTATGCTGTTTATTTTGACTAAAATATTGTGCCAAATCGAAAAACGCTATAGTTTCATTTGATTGATTTAAGAATGCCGTGAGTGTCTCTATCGCCTTTTCATTGTCGCCATCTAAATTTAATGCTCTTGCAAAATTCGTTACATAATGCACATTATTTGGTAGTAGATTTAATGCTTTTGTAAAATACTTAATAGCTTTTTTATATGACTTCATTTCCATCATATTTATACCAAGCAAATTATAAGCTTTAGAATTATTTGGATATTGCTGCAAAACCTCTAAACAAATAGCAATAGAATCTTTATATTTGGAATTTTTTAAGAAATTCTCCGCTATTTCAATACTTTCAATCTCATAACTACTATATTTTTCCATATTAGCCTTATAACTTATTTTTGTAATACTATGTAATTATATAATATTTTTTTCCCAAACAATGTAAAAGCAAAAGGAGCGAGAAAATTCTCCTTTTAAAATCAATATTTGAAATAATAAAAATTTATTTGTGGTTTTAGAAATCCCAAAGAGAAATCCAATTGTTGCAAATAGTGGGAAACTTCACTAGCTTAGCAAATTTCACAAAACCCCTTAGATTCTCGAATCTTTTTACAGGAAACTTCGTTTTACAAGAAATTTCATTTTACAGGAATCTTTGCATTAGCAAATAATCGTAGCTTTGGCTAGGAATCTTCGCTTTGAACCAAGCCAATCGCCACTGCCATTTTGCGTTAGCAAAAATATTCGATGGTTTCGAATGCCAAAGCCATTATTCGCAAGAACTAGCTTGACAAGAAAGCTTTGCTAGTTTTGCGAAGTGAAATTAAGGAAATTAGTTTAATAACCTTAAGATATTTTGTTGCACTGCGTTTGCTTGGCTCATCGCATAGCTACCGCTTTGTGTAAGGATATTAAGCTTACTAAATTCTGCACTCTCAGCAGCAAAATCCACTTCTCTAATTTGAGATTCAGCGGCTTTAACATTAACTTGAGTTACAGAGATATTATTAACTGTGCTTATCATTTGGTTTTGCACAGAACCCAAATCAGAGCGAACTTTATCTAGCATTTTAATTGCAGATTCCGCTATATCCATAGTTAGCATCGCACCTTTTAGGCTTGTTACACCAGATGCCATTCCAAGACCTAAGTCTGTAGCCTCTAATCGTTTTAGATTATTGACATTGATACCAGCTGCAGAGCGGACATCGCTACCAAAAAGCCCCATAACACTTCGTAAATTAACCGTTGTTTGTGCGGTCAAATCTGGGTCATCTTCGTAGAATCCAATCTCTTCGAAAAATAAATCCGTTGGGCTATCTGCACTCGCTACAACAATATCTCTTGCATCAACTCTAGTTAGAGTTAATTTACCATAGTTTAGAGAACCTGCTGTTGGGTCATCTGATGCACCATCGATTGACTGCCCGTCATTCATATCTTCGACTGCCATCTCATCGCCACCTACAGCACCATCAGCGGAGAATCTAATCCCCCTACCATCTGTGCTTCGTAAATTCAATCGTCCCTCTTGGTCTACAAACGCCTCAACACCGGTATCTGAAGTAACCTTATTTATCGCAGCTACTAATCTACCATCGGAGTCATTTGCTTTGATTCCAGTAATATCACCTAAAACCATACCATTGATATTTACTGCCGCAAGTGAACCAGAAACAATCGCAAGGTCGGAAGTTGACTGCACATTCCATGTTGCTTTTATGCCTGTTTTATCGGAGCTTTTATTGATAATCTCACTTAAAACGCCAATTCCAGTTCCAGCAGAGTGGGAGATATTTACGCTCTCCAAAGTTACATCATTTACGCCATCAACTTGTTTGAAAACAAGTTTTGCTTGTAAAGATTCTTGTATCATATCGCCTGTTTCAATCCTAACTTGACCGATTTTATCGCTCGTAGTAGAACCGATAGACGCTTTAATACTTTGATTTGAATACGCACCAACTTGGAATTCTTTATTAGTAAATTGCCCAGAAAGTAAAGCTTGTCCGTTAAAGCTTGTGGTATTACCAATATAATCCAAACCTTGAATAAGCCTAATAATATCGCTCTGAATCGCACTTCTAGATTCTGTAGTTTGCCCATCTTGAGCGGCTTGTGTAGCTTTCGCTTTGATTTGGTCTAGAATCTTGATTTGCTCGTCCATCGCTTTATCGGCGATTTGGATAATACCCATTGCGTCATTTGTGTTTCGAATCGCCTGACCCAATGCACTTGCTTGAGAACGCAAACTATCGGCGATAGTCATACCAGAAGCGTCATCTGCCGCTTTGTTAATCCTAAGACCTGAGCTTAATTTCTCGAGAGAATTTTTCATACCTAATTGTGTGAAAGTAGATTGCACATGCGCATTTAACGCATTAACATTTGTATTGACTTGAAAAGCCATAATAAACTCCTTTTTATATATTACAAGATATCCTTATCTTGGTAAAGTTAAATCGGATAATTAATAAAAAAATAAATGTAAAATTTTCAATTATAATTTATATTAGTTGCTTAAAATATTTTAATTTTAAATTATAATACCAATAAATATAGATTTAGGTTTTATGATGTTTTTGAGTAATAAAGAAACTGCTTTAGAGGTATTAAAGCTAGGCGAAGCAAAAATGCAATATTCGAATCTTAAAACAATTATTTTAGGATTCCTAGGCGGAGCGTATATTGGCTTAGCAGCTCTTGGATATTTGATTGCATATTATAGGATTGGCGGGGGACTTGGAGCATTTATCGGGGCTTGTATTTTCCCCACAGGGCTTATGCTTTGCGTTCTTGTGGGAGGGTCGCTTTTCACAGGCGATTGCTTGGCGTTTTTAGCATTAATGAAAAGAAAATTTACTACAAGTCTATTTATTACAAAACTTATTTTTGTTTGGATTGGCAATGTATTTGGGGCATTTTTCATTGCTTTAGTATCATTTTTTGGAGGCTCATATAAGGATTTGGGCTTTAGTGAATTTATCGTAAATATCTGCGATTCTAAACTTCATTTAGGATTTTTTGAAGCGATTTGTAGCGGATTCTTATGTAATGCATTAGTAGCGATTGGAGTTTGGTTTGCCCTAGCTTCAAAGAGTTTAGAGGGCAAGATTCTAGCGATATTTTTCCCTGTGATGCTTTTTATCGTCGGCGGATTCCAGCATATCGTGGCAAATATGTATTATCTAAGTGTTGGAATCCTTTTAGATATTTCCATATTTAGTTTTAGCACTCTTTCTTTGCATTTATTAGCTGTTAGCATTGGCAACTTTCTATCTGGTGCTATATTTCTGCCAATTATGTATTATTTTGGATTACTAAAATAAACCTTAACTTACTAATATTACTTCATATTATAAACTATAAGAAATTATTACAATATAATAGATTCTAATCATCAATAAGACTAGGAGATAAGATGGAATTTGGACTTGAAACAGAAAGCTATCATTTATATTTTCAGCACGGGAAAATGGATATTTTTGATTTTATTGACAAAACAAAATCTCTTGGATTAGACGGAGTTCAAATCAATATAATCCCGGATTTAAACCTAAATCCACGTTTCGGGACACTTAAAAGCAATGATAAGGGTTATTTAAGAGAGATTGCAACACATTTGAAACATCTAAATCTATATTGCCAGATAGATTCAAGATGGCTTGAATATAGCTTAAGCAAGGAAGATTTAGAAATAGCAAAAGAGCTAAATGCCGATATTTTAAGAACATATATAAAGGTAGAAAATAATCAATTTAATCAAAAAAATATCATAGAATCCATCGCAAAAATCAAAAAGATTCTCCCCTTGCTTAAAGATTATAATATAAAACTAGCGATAGAAAATCACGAGTATGAAACTAGTGATAATCTAATAGAAATTATGGAATCTATAAATAGTGAATATGTTGGGATTCTCTTTGATGTGGGTAATTCTATGATGGTAAAAGAAACTCCACTAGAATCTTTGCATAAGCTACTGCCATATATCATTAATGTGCATTTTAAAGACCATATTGTAACGATGAATTCCAATAATGAGCCCGTTATCACAGGCGTTCCTATTGGAGAGGGGAGCATTGAAGTAGAACAAATATATAAAATCCTAAGTGGCAAACTCCATCGCATTAATATAGAAACTTGTTATCCATACTCTGCAACGATAAAAGATAGCAAAAGCCAAGATTTGAGGGCAAAAAAGGGAATCTTAACAAAAGAAGATTTTATGGTAGATGGATTTGAGTTTAAAGGAGTATTTGAAATCAAACCAAACCCGATACAAGGAATCTGCCCGATGGATTACTATTATCCACATAGAGTTGGGGAGGAATGGTTGGAAAAGCTTTTAATACTACAAGAGGAATGCGTTATAAAAAGCGTAGCATTTATGAAAAATCTAAGGAGAAAATATGAAAACTAATACTGCCGGATTTAGCTATATGAAACTTGCATTTTTGATTTTGGGAGCTGGGACTATATATAAACTCTCTTCGATTAAAGATGTTTTTTATGTCCCTATGCAACAGGATTGGGGACTTTCAAATACACAAATTGGATTGGCATTTACCTGCTATGCAATCGTGCAAACTATTGGATATTTTTTCTCTATGTATCTAGCAGATAGATTTAGTAAAAAATTATTATTACCAATTGGCTTGATAGGCGTTGGTCTGTGTGGAATGTATCTAACGACATTGCCAGATTATATTGGATATTGCGTTGCATTTGGATTTTTAGCTCTCTTTGGTGAGGTAATCTACTGGCCTTCATTGCTAAAAGCCGTTAGATTACTCGGGGATAAGGAATCTCAAGGAAGATTATTTGGATTCTTAGAGGCTGGAAGAGGTATAGTTGATATATGTATCGCAAGTGGGGCATTAATAGTATTTTCATTATTTGGCGAGGGTTTAGCTGGGCTAAAAGCTGGGCTTTGGTATTACACGATTGTAACTATTGCAATTGGGATTATCACATTTTTTATTGTTGATAGTAGTGATAAAATCAATAATGAGGATAAGGATAGATTTGTATTTGATGGCATAAAATATGTAATTAAAGATAAGCGAACTTGGTTAGCGGCATTTGTGATATTTTTCGTATATTCAACATATATTGGATTAACATATTTTATTCCATTTATGAAAACGATTTATGCACTTCCTGTGGCGTTAGTGGGGGCTTATGGGATTATAAATCAATATGGATTAAAGCTAATAGGTGGCGTTGTGGGTGGATTTTTCAGTGATAAGGTTTTTAAAAGTCCATTGAAATATCTGCGATTTACATTTTTATTAGTTTGTATTGTGGTGATTATATTTGCATTTTTACCACATCAAAGTATTAATATATATTTAGGTATGACTATCACACTTTTTGTAGGAGCTATAGTTTTCACACAAAGGGCGGTATTTTTCGCCCCGATGGACGAGATAGGCACACCACGAGAATATGCTGGAAGTGCGATGGCTTTGGGCTGTTTGATTGGCTATATGCCAAGTATGTTTGGCTATACGCTATATGGATATTTGCTAGATACATTTGAGGGAATGGCTGGATTTAGATTTATTTTCCTATGTATGGCTGGATTTGCATTCATCGGCTTTATAATCGCAAGTCTTTTAAAAAAAGAATTAGAAAAATAAAATAATTTGATTATTTGGAGTTATTGTTTTTACGCAAAGGCGGTTGCAAAGCTTTTAAAAAGAGAGTTAAAAAAATAAATAATTAGTTTATTTGAAGCTATAGTTTTTGCACAAAGGGCGGTATTTTTCGCCCCGATGGACGAGATAGGCACACCACGAGAATACGCTGGAAGTGCGATGGCTTTGGGCTGTTTGATTGGATAATGGCTGGGTTTGTATTTAAAAATAATTTAATTATTTGGGATTCCTTAGATTCTAGTATTAGAATCTATTAGCAGAATCCCATTTAAAACCACAATCTAACATTAAAGAATCCACTATTAGTCATACTTCTATCGCCAAACATTCCTAAGTAATTAAGATTTAATGCTAGATTCTCATTAATACGATAATCCACTCCAAGTTGGGCTATGCCATAGAATTTATCTGTGCCAATTACCACATTATAATTTCTTGTGCCAAGCATCATATCTATTTCAGGTCGCCCTGTAAGCAAGTATTTCACACCTAATCCCATATTTAGCACCCACGCGTTAGAATCCCCAAAGAATTTATCATATCGCCCGAAAATCTCGCCATATAGGAGATTTAATAAACTTGAATTATAATTTTCTGTGCCAAAGCTATAGCCAGAGTTGCTTAATCCCTCGTAGCTAAGCCCTGCTTCAATACTAGCAATTCCTTTCATTGCACCGCTTTTTATATTCCATTGTTTACCAAAACTAGCCACCACATCAAACCCAATGGAATTTAATGCATTTTTTGATTGCTCGGTGCTTACCGGATTTATGGTATTTTGGAAATAATATCCATCTGCCCTTGCTTTTATAAATAGTCCATAAACCAAATCAGCCCTTAGATGAAGTCCTAGCATTGTGGCGATTTGCGTATAATCTAAATTTACCTTATTATTATATCCGCCATAGCCAAAGCCGAAATGAGCCCCAACTATCGTGCTTCCAAAGTCTCCGCTAAGTCCTGTTATAAAGCCATATGTATTTCCACTTGATTTTAATCCATCGCTATCATTTATTTGTTGATTGCTAATAAATGGCATAAAAAAGAAATGTCCGTTATCGCTTTTAGTGCTTGTTTCTGGAGCGATTTGAGCGATTGCTATAGAATCTCTTGTGGATTCTACAGGCTCTACGATTCTTGGCTCTACGATTTGTGGCTGTGTAGCTTTTGGCTCTATTACCTCTGGAGTTTTATTTGGGGTTACTTGGCTTGGGGTGGATTCTACCTCTTCTGGGGCGTTTTTCTGCCTTGTGCCTACAAATCCTCTTCGTCTATAATTTTGTGTTTGTAAGTCTTGGGCGATGTAGAAGCTAGAATCTACATCTTTGGCTTGAGAATATGAGTAGAATTCCCTTTGGCTTGGATTGTAATTCACTCTCACAAAACTTGCTTGTGGAGCTATAGAAGCATAGCTTTTTAAGCCTCTAGATTCTGGGGTTTTATCATTACTTGAGATTCTATTATATGGGAAGCCATATTTGCGAAGTGAATTATTATAAATGGCTTGATTACTTTGCATTAGCATTGTGTTTAGGAGTGAAATATTGCTTTTATGGATATTATTACTAGATGAATTCGCACTTTGCAAATTTACTTGGAAATAACTTCCATTTCGAGTTATGGCATAAAGTGGGTCGGTGGATACGAGGTGATTATAGATATTATCGCCCACCTTAGTTGTGCCGCCCTCATATACAAATCCAGTTGTTCCGGGATTGTCTATCACGACTAATTTAGATAGCAAATAATCCGTATTTAGCTGAAACTTCGTAAAATCAAAGCTAAGCAAAATCTGCCCATTATTTTTCAAATATAATTTTTGGTCGTTAGTCCCACCAGCAGAAAACACCAAGTGCGAGGTATTATCCACACTATCGCTAGTGTAATAAGTGCCACTATCGCCAAAAGCATTAAAAGTCGCTGCATCTTCGTTTAATTTCAATGCGTAAGTTTGGATAGTTAAGCTCCCTATAGCAGAGAAGTTTACATGCCTACCACTATAACTATGAGTGCCAATGTAGCCGGTATTTATAAGATTGTTTATAGTCGTATTATTATAAGCTATGGCTGTTACACCATTAGCGATTGTGCCACTATTTTCTAGCGTATTTAGCGTTAGATTCGCATATAAGTTAATCTTGCCGTTTATTGTTCCGGAGTTTTGGATACTATTCACGCTTTTAACGGTGCTACCAGTGTTGCCACTATGGATATAGATTGCATTGCCGTTTGTAGGGGCATTTATCGTGCCGTGGTTTATAATGCTAGTTATATTGCTCTCTTGGATATGTATGGTGTTGCCTGTGGTTTGCGTGGTTAGTGTGCCGTAGTTTGTGATAGTGCCTACATTGCTTTCTCTCGTGCCACCTCCACCTATAGCTGATTTACTTATATAAATCGCACTATTTTGTGCGGTGATTGTGGCGTCGGCGTTATTTGTGATATTATTTACCGATGTGCCATTTGTGAGATAAAATGCATATTGTTGGGCGGTAATAGTGCCGTTATTTATAAGGTTTGTTACATTCACCACGGTATCACTATTGCCAGAGACAGCATAGAGTGCCGAAGCCCCGCTATTAGTCGTCTCTATCGTGCCGTTATTTATAAGATTAGCCATTGAGACAGATTGATTAAGGAATACAGCGTTAGCAACTGCAGTGCTTCTTATCGTGCCGTTATTAGTAAAGCCAGTGCCACTTAGTATAAGTGCAGTGAAGTTTAATACACCGTCTGTTGCGAAGCCCCCACTCTGTGAACCAATAAATGTGCTTGTTATTGTAATATTACTTGGCACTTCTATACTGCTTAATGCATTACCACTACTACCGACCACTATTTTATTATTTGTAGTTATGGTATCACCGCTCATACTAATATCACTATTTCCAGATGGGATAGTATTTATAACGCAATTGCCAGTATTGTATCCGTTACAAACATTTTGCAATTGAATGACATCAGCTAACGCATTTTGTGATAAAAAAAATAAGAGAATGATAGAGGGGAGAATTAGCTTTAATTTTGGGGTTTGCATAGCAGAATCTATTATTTTGGAATCTACTAGTTTAGAATCTGCTTTAATCTTTCGCTTGAATCTATAGAATCTAGATTTAGTTGATTGTTGCTGCCCCCCCCTATATCGCTAAATCTATGATATGTCAAAAATGATATTTTAAGCCCTAATTTTCTAAACATTTTTCCCTCCTAAAAAAAATTTAGTAATTTAAGTAAATATAAGCCCAACTAATGCATATACATCATCGTTATAGCCATTTGGTAATCTTTGAGTGCGAATCTGCCCATCTTTACATAGCGACACAAAGTTACACGAGATATTTTTAATGTGGATTTAATGGCTTTTTCCAAATCAACAAAACGAAGTTTCTTTGAAAACGAAGTTTCTTTGAAAACGCAGTTTTCTGCCAACTTCATCTATTTTTTAACCTTTTAAAAACAGCCATAACTTCAGGCTTTTCTAGTTCTGCCCTACAAACTTTATTGGTTTTTTGGAAATCTAAATAATGATTAAAAATCTCTTCAGCTTTTTTAATGATTTCCAAATCTTCATCGCTTAAGATTCTATAGAATCTCTCTATGTCTTCTATTTTATGAAAATCAATTTGCATTTTCGCTCCTTTGCTAATAAAAAAGCCTATAATTATACTATTAAATTTAAAAATTTTGAAGTGGTTTATTATCAATTAAGTTATTATAAACCTAATTGATAATATAAAATTAGATTCTTGCAGTTATTTGAAACTTCACTTTTGAATACGAAAGCCCACCAAAGAAATTCGCCAAATAGGCATTTATAGTAATGTATTTATTAACTTGTAGTGTTATGCTGGGTGTTAATTCAAAAAATTTAAGATTTTTGATAAATCTATAATTATCCGCATCTATTGCATTAGTAATCCCATATATTTCATTGATGGTATAGGTGTTGTCTCGTTTTGCTTTAGATAGAATTGGCATATAGTTATTACCACCGATATACGCAAGGTCTAGCCCAAGTCCCACAATATCATTTATGGTATATGATGTTTTTATATATGGGCTATAAACTGAGCTATTTTTTATCCCGCCAGAGCCAAGAAAGCTAAATCCCTCGTATGCAGATGTAATTCCCCCATACCAAACTGCACCTCCTATATCAAGAGAGCCTATTTCCTCCATCATCACACCATAACCTTGCAAAAAACTACCCAAAAAGCCAATCTTTAATGTCATAAATTCATTTTTATAACCAGCTTGGAGATTGTAGATTCCCCTGTCTTTTGCGTGATTGCCTAGTTTAAAACTTTCATTGTATATATTTGCAGCAGGTAGATTAGCACCACCAATTTGTAATTTGGCATTTTTATTTAATCTAGCGATTCCAACTTGCCCTCTTAAGAAAAATCCCTTAGGTAAATCATACATTAAATCCGCCCATAGATTATAATCCATAAATTTACTCGCATATGTCGCACTTAATATATAATTAAAATCATTAATAGTTTGGTTAAAATCAGCAATAACTAGATTATTTCCTATGCCGAAATTATTTGTATTTGATTGATTAGTATATGCTCCTCTACCAACAATTAGATAATAAAACAAATCTGTTAGCCAACTATCATAAAAGCTTACTCTATATTTTATAGTATCCATTTTGCCATACATTGATGCACCATTACCCATATCAAGAACGGGGTCTGTATTTACATGTTTTATATTTAATCTACCTGCCTCTATATATGAACTTATGGGCTTTATATGGTAATCTGCAAATAGATTTGATAATCCAAATCTATCTCCTGCTCGTCGTGGGACTGCTGCTCTCCAGCCCTGAATATCGCCATCTGCCTTAGTGCCATCTGGAACTGATGTCCCAATACCAAAAAATATCCCACTTCCAACGCGAAATCCCGCTAAATCTCCCGTCCTAACATCAAATTTTAAACGATATTGTGTAGAAGTTCCACTGCCATCTTTGCCGAAGTTTGAAAAGATTCTGCCAAATAGAAATCCATCTATCGTAGTATTGTCAATTACATTTTTTAGTAATTCCTCGCCATAAAGTCCTGTGTGGCTTAATATAATAGCCAATGCTAAATATATTTTTTTCATCTTACACCTTTATTTTTTGATATAGTTAAAATATAAAGTTGTAAATTATAATAAAGTTGCTTTTCATTGAAAATAAATTAAGCTAATTTTAATAATCAATTAGTTTTTTTATCCCATTTTCTCCACAGATTCTACAATTTGGATTCCGCTTGATGTCAATTTTTCTAAAAATCATATGCTTTAAATCCACGCTAAGAAGTGTATTTAGGAGCAAATCGCCCGTGTTTAGAAAGTATTTTATCGCCTCACTTGCCTGAATGCACCCAAGCACACCCGGGATAACCCCAAAAAGCCCAGCTTTAAATATAGGATTTAGCTCTTTTGGCGGTGGGGCTTCAAACGCACACGCAAAACAAGCACTTTCTTTTGGCAAAATCGTCATAGCCTGCCCGCAAAACTTGTAGATTCCACTATGGGCGAGGGGCTTAGAGCCTAAAATACACGCATCATTTATCAAAAATTTCGCGGCAAAATTATCCGTCGCATCGATGATAAAGTCATAGGGTGCGATTAAATCCAAGATATTTGAAGCCGAAATTTTCTCCTTATAAATATCAAACTTTGTTTTGTCATTGATATTTTGGAGCTTCTGCAAGGCAGAATCCACCTTGAAATTATCCAAATCGCCCATATTATGCAAAATCTGCCTTTGCAAATTACTCAAATCAACCTTGTCAAAATCCACCAAGCCAATCCGCCCAATCCCCGCAGCCGTGAGATAAAACGCATTTGGAGACCCAAGCCCCCCAGCTCCAATTATCAAAACCGAGCTTTGCATAAGCTTTTCTTGCCCCGCCTCGCCTACCTCATCAAGCATTAAGTGCCTTGTGTAGCGGAATTTATCCTCTTCGCTTAACATTTTTGTCCTTTAAAATTTAAAATTTGAATATTTAATTATAGAAAATTGTTAATTTTCTCAAAAAAATAAATATGGCTTTACTTAAAGGGGCTAATGATAGTTTGCTACTCAAAACGTAACGAGCAAAAGCAAATCTCACTCCTATCCCCAGAATCCCCCAAAGCAAAGATTCTTATAAAGCAAAGCTTCTTGTAAAACGAATATTCTTCGTCAAATAAGCTTTAGCCTCGTTTCCCAACCAACCCTCGACGACACTTCAAAGTAGCTTCGCACGAGATTTGAAAGGTTTATTTTTAAAATCTATTAATTTTTAAAAATTAATTTCTCTCTTTATTTTAGCCAAAATCTAAGATTCCCCTGCTCTGCTTTAATGCTTGTTTTATCGCCGTGTCCGGGATAAAGTGGCAAATCATAGGGAATCTTTCCAAATTGCCTTAAAGATTCCTGCATAGCCTCATCGCTAGAATACGGAAAGTCGCTCCTACCGATAGAATTCAAAAATATAAAATCCCCGCTAAAGATAAAATCGCCGATTTTTATCATACTACAGCCCGGCGTATGCCCCGGGAAAAACATATATTCGACCTTGATTTGGGGGTTAGATTCCGCCTTAGATTCTGCGGATTCCGCCTTTTTTGCAGATTCCACGCTGGAATCTCCGCGAGATTCGACACGAGATTCTAGGCTAGATTCCCCTGAATCCCCGCGAGATTTTGCCCCAGATTCCGCTAAATCCGGCGAATCTGTTTCCACCAACCCATTTTTATCAAAATAAAAAATTTCGTTATTTTCCACTTTTCTATCCGCATTTTGCGGAGTTAGCCCGAGATTAAAGCAATCGCTCTCTAGCATAAAGCAATCTTCTTTAGGGCAGAAAATTGGCACATTCAGCGTTTTTTTAAGCTCGGCATTACACCAAATGTGGTCGAAATGCCCGTGTGTGTTTAAAATCGCTATTGGATTTTTTGCATTTTCTAGCACCCATTCCGCACTACCAACGCCCGGGTCAATGATAAAATCCCCAATATTTGTTTTCAAAATATAGCAATTCGTGGCATAAACCCCAAATGCTTTTTTTAATAATTCCATTTTATATACCTTATAAGTTTACTAATAATACAAAGTGGATTCTATGTTATTTTTGATAAAATCACAATCTAAAATTAAAATAGGCTATTAGATTATGAAATATACAGATAGGTTTTATCCATTTAAAGAGGACTTTCGAAACCCCTATGCAAGGGATAGAGATAGGATAATCCATTGCAGTAGTTTTAGGCGACTTGAATACAAAACCCAAGTATTTCTAAACACGCAGGGAGATTATTTTAGGACGCGACTAACGCACACCATCGAAGTTAGCCAAATCGCACGAGTTATAGCCAATCATTGTGGCTTAGAGGAGAATCTAGCTGAAGCAATCGCTTTATCGCACGATTTGGGGCATTCGCCATTTGGACATGCTGGGGGCGATGAGCTGGATTTTGTGCTAAAAAAATATGGTTTTAAGAATGGATTCGAGCATAATTTCCAATCATTTCGCGTGGTAACAGAGCTAGAAAAGCGATATAAGGATTTTAGTGGATTAAATCTTACTTTTGCCACTCTGGAGGGAATCTTAAAGCATTCCAAGCCATATGAAAAGCCATTTTTTAGCTCGAATCTAAAGCAGATTTTTGATATAAAAAAGGAGCCAAGATTAGAGGCGGTAATCGTAGATTTAAGCGATGAAATCGCCTATTGTAGCCACGATATTGATGATGGGATAAAGCAGAAATTAATTAATTTTGAGATTCTCTCAAAGAATAAAATCGTCCGTGATATTACGGAAAATATCCAGCGACATGGCATTTCACCAAGTGATAAGATTTTCCGCTATCGTTTCATTTCATCGCTTATAAATCTTTTGATTGAAAATATCATTAATAATTTCAAACAAACGAAGCAAATCCGCTACGATGCAAATCTTGCGGAGAATCTAGCGAGTTTAAAAAAGATTCTATTTAAGAATCTCTACAGACACGAGGAAGTGCAACGAAAAATGTTTTTTGGGCGACTTTGCATTCGCTCACTTTTTAGCGACTTTATGGATAATCCAAGCCTTTTGCCAAAAGATTCGCAAAATAAAATCGATAATGGATATAAAAAACACCGAGTAGTAAGCGACTATATCGCATCAATGACGGATAGATACGCTATAAAATGTTACAAAGAATTACACATAGGGGAGTAAAATGAAACAAGATTTAGAGCAAATGGATAAGGACTTTGTGCTACACACATATGCGAGGGATTACACGCATTTTGTGCGTGGAAAGGGGGCAAAAATCTATGATGAGAGGGGGACAGAATACATCGACTTTACCGCTGGGATTGGCGTAAATAGCTTGGGGCACAATCACCCAAAACTAGTAGAATCTATCGCCTCCCAAGCTAAAAATCTAATCCACACTTCAAATCTATATTTAATCGAGCCACAGGCGAGATTGGCAAAAAAGCTAAGCGAAATTAGTGGCTATAAAATGCGGACATTTTTTAGCAATTCGGGACTAGAGGCGAATGAATGTGCCATAAAAATCGCTCGAAAATATGGTGAGCACGAAAATCGATTTGAGATTATCACGCTTAAAAATAGCTTTCATGGGCGGAGTATCGCGACGCTAAAAGCCTGCGGGCAAGATAAGATGCATACGCATTTCGCACCCTTTCCAAATGGCTTTATTTACGCTGAAAATATCGTAAACGCCATAGAAATCGCTAAAAATCGCAAATCCGTCGTGGCGATTCTCCTAGAGCTAATCCAAGGCGAGGGCGGAATCTACGCAATGCCAAGAGATGAAGTCGCCAAGCTTAGGGAATGGACGCAAGAAAACGATGTATTGCTGATGATTGATGAGGTGCAAAGTGGCGTGTATCGAAGCGGAGAATTCTTGTGTGCGAATGCCTATGGGGTTACGCCAGATGTAGTTAGCCTTGCAAAGGGGCTTGCTGGAGGCGTCCCCATAGGGGCGACTATGACAAATAAAATCGATGTGTTTGAGCCAAGTGAGCACGGCAGCACATTTGGTGGGAACTTCCTCTCTACATCGGCTGGGTTGTGCGTCTTGGAGGTTTTGGAGGCGTATCAAAAAAGTGGGGAATTGAGTGAAAATATCGCATTTTTTGAGGAGCATTTAAGGGAACTTCAAGCCAAATATGAGCGTATATTTTTGGGGATTTCTGGGCTTGGGCTAATGCGTGGAATGCAAACGCCAAGCGATGAAATTCTAGGGCAAATCATCAAAGCGGCAAAAAAAGAGGACGTGCTACTACTAAAATCAGGCAAATCTACGCTTCGATTTTTACCGCCAATTACCATTTCAAAAGAAGAGATAAAAGAGGGCTTTGAGCGGCTTACAAAGGCACTAGATTCTATAAAAATTTAAATTTTAGATTCTATGCTTTAGTGCCTAAAATATGGTGAGTTAGCAAAAGATTTGGTTTTTGATGATTCATAAAAAGGCGGTGAGCGATAGATTAAATCGAGGGCAAAGCTCTCCACTAATTAAAAAAATTGTTTTAAGCGAATCTTTAAAATTCTTTGCTGGATTCTTTAGATTCTCACAATTTGGAATCTTTGAAGTTTTGAAAATCTGTGGAATCTTGGGAATCTATAAAAATTTTTTAGATTCTTAAAGTCTGTTTATTTTGTCCTCCACCCTTTTAAGGTGTGAGGCTACCGACTCACACGAGATTCTTAAAAATTGCTTCGCAATTTTTCATTAACTTAAAGATTCCGTGCTTTAGCACCCAAAAATAGGGGTAGTAAGCGAGAATAGATGAAAGATTTTAAGGGCGTTAGCTCTTAAAATTTCCTTGCAAAAAACACCAAAACAAGGAAACAGATTCGCCTTAAAAGAAAAATTTTATTGATTTTTGACACGAGTGTTATATTCGATTCGAATTCGCTTAAAAATTAAGATTTTTTAATAGGTTGATTTTGTCTAATCCCGCCCACCGCCATTTTTTTGCGGATTATCAAAAGCTGGAGTTTTTAACAATCCGCCTTTTTTGGTGCTACCGCATAAGATAAATCTTGTGTGAAACGATGGTTTTACGCCGTAAATGGGTGCGAAAAAGATAGAATCTAAGGGCATTTTTATAGAATGCAAAAGGAAAATAATACTAAGGAAATAATATGCAACCTTTTAGTGAGTTTTTCGCCCAGTGGGTGAGTGAATATTATAAAAATGCAACAATCGGCAAATCTGGGGACTTTTATACCGCTGTGAGCGTAAGTAAATTTTTTGGAGGAGCGATTGCAAATTACATCTTAAAAAATCTTGAAAATGGAAACTTGGAGCTACCACTAAATATCGTAGATTGCGGGGCAAATAACACGAATCTAATAAAAGATATTTATAGTTTTTTGGAGGCTTTAGGGATTGGTGTGGCGGAAAACTGCGAGTTTTATATAATCGAATCTAATGCAAAAATAGCTGGGCTTGAGATGGAATCTAATACCAAAATAGCGAATAAAAAACTAGCTTGCAATTTAGCGGATTCTAAAGATTTAGATTCTAAAAACTTGCAAGTATCTAAGGATTCTGCCATAGATTCTAAGCTAGATTCTACAAAATGCCGAGAATCTGCAGATTCTACGATAGATTCGCCCAATAATCCCAAAGATTCGCTAGATTCTAATAATTCCAAACCTCCAAAAATCCATATTTTAAAAAATCTAGATTCTCTAAAACCACTTAAAAATAATACATTTTTTATCGCAAATGAATTTTTTGACGCTTTGCCTTGCGAGCTTTATAGTGATGGAAAAATGGCATTTGTGGATAAAAATATGAATATAAGATTCTTAGATTCTAAAGAGATTCTAAGATATTCTAAAAATCAAGATTCCAATAATTTTAATAATCTAGAATCTAATGAATTTGATTGTTCTAAACAATTAGACAAATCCTATCCGCCGTTTTCCGGTGCGGAAATTTTCTGTAAAACTAGCAATAGCGAAGTTTCCTGTAAAACGAGCAATAGTAAGCCAAAATCCCACTTTATAGCAAATTCCAATGATATTGGAAAATCTGGGGATTTGTTTAAAAACCTAGATTCTATAATGCAAATTGCAGAATCTCTACATATCATAAAAGGCGAGATTCCGCTTAGCTATTTTGATTTTTGTGCTACCTTAAGAGACATTAATCCAGAAAATAAAAGATGGATTTTTGCTGTATTTGACTATGGGGATAGATATTATAATAATCATTTTAATATTAGAATCTTTCACAAACATAAGGTATTTCCACTTTTTGAAAAAATAAATGCCCTTAAATCATATTTTAAAACAAGTGATATTACCTATAATGTGCCTTTTTTATTGCTTGATAAATCTTTTGAAAATATTGGTGGGAAGAAAATTTTATTTAAAAAACAAGATATTGCGTTAATAGAGGATTTTGGCATTTTGGATTTATTGCAAAAGTTTCATAGTAGCAAATCAATCACAAACACTATATATTTAAAGGAAAGTAATAAGATTAAAACTTTACTTAATGTATTAAATGATAATTTTAAAACATCAATTTATATCAATTTTAAACCTAAGCTAGTATAATATTACTTTTTAAAATTTTATCAGGGAGATTACATGGAAGAAAATGTCAATAGACGCGATTTTCTAGGAATGAGCCTAGCAGGAGTGGCGACAATTGGGGCTATTGGGACATTGTATGCTATGAAAAAAAGTTGGGACCCACTTCCTAGTGTGGTTACAGGTGGATTTACAACTGTGGATATTTCTCAACTTCAAGTTGGGGAATTGAAAACTTTTGAATGGCGTGGGCAACCTGTATATGTGCTTAAAAAAGCCGCAGATGATACAAAAGTCGAGGGAAGAGACTTTGAGGTAAATGGCGAGTTGTATACGGTTGGATTGCAGGTATGCACGCATCTTGGCTGCATTCCTTTATATGTAGCAAATAAGAAAGAATTCCTATGTGCTTGCCACGGCGGAGTTTTTAACTCTTCGGGTGTAAATCTAGCTGGACCACCACCAAGACCGATGGAAATACCTCCATTCAATATTGATGGAACTAAGCTTACTTTTGGTGAAGAGGGCGAAGTATATAAGCAATTAGTGTCAAAAGCATAAGGAGAAATTAATGGCGAATATTAAAAAAGCAGATAGTTTTATAGACTGGCTTGACCAGCGATTGGCTATAAAAGCTGTTACAAAAGTTTTGATGACGGAATATTGGATTCCAAAAAATATAAATTGGCTTTGGGCGATGGGTGTGGTTCTAACTATGCTATTTAGTGTGCTTGTGGTATCTGGGATATTCTTGCTTATGTATTATAAGCCAGATGTGAAACTTGCATTTGATAGCGTAAATCTAACTATTATGAATGAGGTTAGCTATGGGTGGCTTTGGCGACACGCACACGCTGTGAGTGCATCGCTCATTTTCCTTGTGATTTATATCCATATGTTAGTTGCGATTTATTATGGCTCTTATAAAAAAGGGAGAGAGATGATATGGCTAACTGGAATGCTACTTTTCGTGCTATTTAGTGCAGAGGCATTTAGTGGTTATATGCTACCTTGGGGGCAGATGAGCTATTGGGCGGCGAAAGTTATCACGGATTTATTTGCAAAAATTCCATTTATTGGACCAGATTTAGTTGTGTGGATTCGTGGAAATTTCACTGTAGCTGATGCGACACTAACTAGATTCTTTATGTTGCATGTATTCTTACTTCCTGTGGTTATTATGCTTTTAATCGTGGTGCATTTCTACTCGTTAAGAGTCCCGCATGTAAATAATCAAGATGGCGAGGAGCTAGATTTTGATAAAGAAGTAGAGAAATATAAAAATGGCAATAAAAAGGAATCTAAAATCGTGGCGTTTTGGCCTGATTTCCTATCAAAAGATATTTTTGTAATATGTGTATTTTTGATACTTTTCTTTTACTTAATGTGCTTTAATTTTGGTTTTGCGATGGACCCAATAAATTTTGACCCAGCAAATCATATGAAAACTCCAGCACATATTTATCCAGAGTGGTATTTCCTATGGAGCTATGAGATTTTACGAGGATTCTTTATGAGCGAATCGCTTGGATTGATATTCTTTGGATTTGCACAAGTGATACTTTTTGCTATTCCATTCCTAGATAGAAGCCCAGTTGTCGCCCCTGCACATAAAAGACCTATGTTTTGTGTGTGGTTTTTCATACTTGTAGCGGATTTAATCGTGCTAACGATATTTGGGAAACTACCTCCGGAGGGCATAAATAATGTTGTGGGCTTTGTAGCGGCGATTACATTTATATTGCTTATAATCGCATTGCCGATTATCACCACATTAGAAAAAAATTGTAAATGTGGAGGTGCAAAATGAGTGCATTTAGAGAATTAAAGATTCTAGCTCTTGTAGTTGTTTTGGTCGGGATATTATATTGGGGTGTTGAGCCTTTGGCACATTCCATATTCTACCCGAAAACTGCTCCAGCAGACTTTACATTTAGTGATTTAGAAAAATTACCAACTGATGGCAATGTAGAAAAAGGCAAGGAATTAGCAGGTTTGTATTGCATCGCTTGTCATAGTATAGAAAAAGATGGATTCCCAGCTATGCTATCAAATGCAGATGCAGCGATGGCTTATGGCGTAGTCCCACCAGATTTATCAAATATTGGGATTTTGTATGAGTCTAATTTCTTAGCAAATCTTATAAAAGACCCAGTGAAAGCTCTAAAACTAAGCCATAAATTTGATGATAATAAGCCATTCCCAATGACTCCAACCTATGTGAGTGATGCTGAGATAGGCGATATAGTGGCATATTTTAAAAGTATTGCAAATCCTAATCTAACAGATAAGGAAGTATTCACGGAAGCTTGTGTTAGATGTCATAGTATGAAATACGATAAAGTTGTGGCACTAACCCCAGATGATACAATTGAAGCATATCTAGGTGCTAAAGCTCCCGATTTATCAATGATGATACGAAGTCGTGGTGCAGATAAATTGAATAAATTCATAAATGACCCACAAAAAATCCTTGAAGGTGCATCAATGCCTAGAGTGGGACTAACTCAAGAATCCCAAGATAAAATTATAAATTATATGGAAAAAATTGGCGATAGCAAAAAAGGTGAACGGGAATTTGTAGGAAAAATATTAATTGGATTTATGATTATTATGGCGATTTTGGCGTATTTGTGGAAACGCAAAATTTGGCACGACTTACATTAATCGTTATCTAGTAAGATTTTCTTACTAGATAAATCCTAGCAAAAATCTACACTTATCTTTTAAAATTTCATTTATCTAAAAATTTAATATTTGTATAAAATTATAGAGGTTATATGATAAACATCGTTTTAGTAGAGCCTAGAATCCCGCAAAATACAGGAAATATAGGCAGACTTTGCTTAGCTATTAATGCAAGATTGCATTTGATATATCCACTTGGATTTATGCTAGATTCTAAAGCCATAAAGCGTTCGGGAATGGATTATTTTAGATATGTAGATTTGATAAAATGGGATAATTTGAGTGATTTTTGGGAAGCAAATCCAATAGATGATAATCATTTTTTCTTAAGCACAAAGGCAGAGAAATACTATTTTGACATACATTATAATAATGAATGTTTTCTATATTTTGGCAGAGAAGACCTTGGATTAGATATTAAGATTCTAGAATCCAATAAAGATAGATTGCTTAAGATACCAATGTTTAATAACGCAAGAAGTTTAAATCTTTCAAATTGTGTTAGTATCGTTGCTTATGAGGTTTTGCGACAAAATTTTAGTAAATTAATGATTGAATAAGATTTTATTAGATTCTAAAATCATAAATATCTTTTAAAAGGCTTGTATAGATTTATACAAGCCTTATATGTTTCTAATGCAATGCTTTATTTAGCTCGATTTTTACCTTACTTCTAAAAGCTGTCATTTTGCCACTTTTGGAATCCTGTCTAAAATGAATCCCATTTTTACCTGATAATTCCATACCTTTATAGAGATTATCATCGTTGATGGTAAAATCATTATTGATTTCTTTGATTTTCAAAGCTTCATTTGGGTCAATATAAAAAATCGTTCCAGCCAAAACTGCAATACCGCCATCTACGATACAACCATCTCCAAGACTAATTCCCGTTGAGCTATTCACGCCAAGCAAACAATTTTCACCAATAGAGATTGGGTTTGAGTTTCCGCCACTTAGCACTCCTAAGATACTAGCTCCACCGCCTACATCTGTGCCATTTCCAATAATTACAGAAGATGAGATTCTACCCTCATTCATACAAGTTCCCATTACACCAGCATTAAAATTTATATAGCTAGCCCCCGGCATTTGTGTATATCCACCACTTCCAAGATACGCTCCAAAGCGAGTTTTAGCAGAATCTAAAAGTCGAATATTGTCATATTGCGGGACAACTTGCATTAAATATCGCGGGAATTTATCCACAAAATCAATGGCTGGATATTCGCCTCTTAGTTTTAAGCCTATCTCATTTTCACGCAAATATGATAATTCATAAGGTTTATTTCCACTCCAAGCAACATTTTCCAAAAGCCCAAAGATTCCATCAAGCATTAGGCTTCTTAGTTTTGCTTTACCTAAAGATAATGCCAAAAGTTTTATATATGAGCTTTCTACGCTTTCGCATTTAACATCTTCATAGATAACTACAAATCTAAATGGTGATTTTTGACAATTTAGATTCTGCAATTTTCGTAATTCAAGTAAAACTTGGATATTTTTATGACTTTCTCCATCTTTTAAGGATTCCGCTAAGAATGGATTAAATAAATCTAATGCATTTTCTACAAAGCTTGAATCCACTCTAAAAATAGCTTCGTTTTCGCTCTTAGCAATTACTTTTTTTGCTGAAGCACAAAATACCGCATAAGAGCCAAGATTCTCATCTTTCCAATTTAGAATAGGATAAGTTGCTTGTAAAACTTTCCCATCTTTTCCTAAATCTACACGACAGATTCCAAAACCAAGTGGCTTTTTGAATTTTTTGCCCTCTTCGTCTACAAATTTTTTAAATTCATCAATAGTTTTAATCATTTTATTCCTTTTATTTTATATTAGATTTGCATTAAATTTTTCTACAAATCGAATTGGATTATAAGTCATTTTTGCGTGTCTTAGACCGCTTAAACCCAAATCCTCTTCCCTATTTACAAACTCCATATCACTCCAATCATTTACTAAAAACTGCTGATTAATAGCTTGATAAACTCCATCATAAAAAATATTTCCTTTTTCAATGTGGATAACAACGCTATTATCATTAATTTGTTCAGCTAAACTAAATGCAGCAATCTTCCCCTCAATGCGAATAATAGCACCTTTCATATCAAGTAAATGAAAGTTTTTTAAACAAGCTTCTATGCCTTTATATTCATTTTTTAAATCATCATTTAGATTTGGATTATCATTCAGCCAATTCGTATAAGTGGATAAAACCTCCAAAGCATTAGTAGAATCTATCCTCTCATAGATAAAATTTGGATATAGATTCATAAATTTATTTAGACGATTTTTCTTATTATGAAGTTTCCTGCCACTTAGTTTTATCAAATCAACTACATTATAAAGATAATCAAATCTATCGCGATTAGGGGCGATACTAAAACGATTTGGCATATTAGATTCTAACTCATCTTTTTGATAGGATTCTATGGAGCGAAAAGAAAAGGGCATTCCATTATCCAAAAAATATTCCATTGTTTGCTTTATGGTTGCATTTCTATCGCCAAGTCCTAAAGGATAAAATATAAATGGATAATGCTCATTAGCAAACTTTGTTTTAATAACCAAACAATCATTTATAATGCTATAGGTTATATCTCTACTAAAATGCCAGATATAAAGATTCCCAAAAAGCATATCACTTGCTTCTATTCTCTGGGCATTAAAAAATTCTTTAATTATATTTTTTGAACTAATATCTATTGGTAGAAATTGCAACTAATCCTCCAGAAAAAACCGCATTTGTTTTAATTTTATCATTGATTTTGATAGCGAGTCTCTATCTTTTTGAAGTTTTTTGATAAACTCTCCAACTAATTCTCTAGCACAAATCAAATCATCAATGTTATCAAACTTTGGTAAATCTTCTATTAAATTTAATACTTTTTCATCATCTTTATTTAAAATTGCAATTTTTAGCTCATCTATCCAAGACATAAAATCTCTTATCAATCATACTGGTGAATCTCTCTCCAAGCCTCTAATAATCCTTTTGTAACCTTTATTACGATATTTATTTTATCTACATTATTTTCTACATTGGCTTGGGTTAAAAATTTTATTTGTTGCATATATAATCCTGTTAGATAATTTGCCACATCACCGCCATTATCATAGTCTAATACATTCAAAAGCTCGGTAAATATATCTGTTGTTCTATTAATATAATAAATCTTTTTTTCTATATCACCAACCTCAATCCCACGCTTAGCTAGACTTGCAAATCGTAGGATTCCCTCATATAGCATTTCTATTAATTTAGATGGAGATTCTACTCCAATATGGGGTTGTTGATAAAGATTATAAACATTTTGACTATTCATAGATTCCCCTCATATAATTTACAATTATTTCTTTTTATCTGCAATGGATTGCTCTATCATCATATTTAAGCTATTGAATGAATTATTTGCTTTTGCTATTTGTCCATCATATGCTGCAAAGCGATTAGCCATCATTTCATATCTACTATTTAATAATTCCATATTTCGTGTCCTATCTGCCTTTAGTCGTTTATCGTCATTCGTGATACTATCCTCAAATAATTTCAATCTTGCGTTTTCTCCTGTAGTAAGGGAATCCAACTCTTTTGTTACAAGACTAAAAACTCCCTGTGTTTCTACCTCTTTGCCATTTATAGTAGCTTTACCGCCTCTAAAAAAATCCATTACTTTATCTGGATTAGCAGTAATTTCACTTTGTAATTTACCTTCATCTAAAATTAAAAGTCCATCATCATTAAAACTAAGACCATAATTTACAATACTTTCATATCGTCCATCTGCAAAATTTATCGAAGCTAAAGCACGATGAAGTGAATTTTTAATCACTCTAATATCACTTACCCCATTAAAGATTCCAGCGATTTTTGTGTCCTCATCGTATCTAGTCAATTCATCTAATTTTGGGATAAGTAAATTATAGTTTTCCACAAATGCTTTTACTTCCTCTAAAATCGTCGCATTATTTCTATCAACTCTAATATTTACATCTTTTTGGCTAGGGGATAAAAGCTCTAAAGTAACGCCATTTATAATATCATCAATGGTATTATTAGGGCGACTTACATTTACACCATTATAGGTTAGATTCGCATTTGAAGATTGTTGGATATTTTTAATCCCAATAGATGGTGCTAAAATAGTCCAATCCTTAAAATCCCCCGGAACAAGTCCTAATTTTTTTAGTGCCTCTTGATTATCATCTACTGCCCTAATAGAAGCTTCCCCTGTATTAGTATTGATAACTAAGAATCCATCATTATTTATTTTGGCATAATATCCGCTAATGGCATTTATGGCATTAACGATAGCAGTTTCGTTCATTTCTTTTGTGTTATCAACGGAAGTAATCATTGATAAATCAAGATTCTCTCCCCCAATAGTAACTACACCTGAAATCAACCCTGCACTAATACTATTTGTCCCAACAATAGTATCATCTTCGCTAACACTTTTATTTGTAAATAATTCGCTTGATTTGATTCCATCAACGCTAATACCAAATCCCCTTTTGTCATTTAAAATCAATCTTTTACCATCGCCACTAAGGCTAATATTTATATCTCCATTTTTTAGTAATTCAACAAGTTCCAAATCATTGGTGATAGCATTTATTATTGCCTCTTTTAAGATACTTGCATTTTGTTTAGATTCTGGATTGCTTTGAGAGAGATTGACATTGATTATTTTATTATTGCCATTTTTATCAACAAAACTTATACTAAAATCCCCATCTACTAGGTTTAAAGCACCATTTGCAATATCTCTTGAAATAAGCGTATTTCCAAAATAAATATTATTGCTTTCACCTGTATCCCTAGAATTTATCATTAAGGAAAAAGCATTTTCTCCTTCGCCTGTTTTCATAATAGAGGCATTTACTTCGCCATTAGTTTCATCGATAATCTTTTGTGCAACATCATTTAGGGTATCTGTATTGTTGATTTTTATCTTGTAATCTTTGCCATTAATATTAAATTTAAACAATGTATTACTTGTAGAAAAAATATCATCTCTTGAAGCGAATTTTAATCCTAATTCATTCACAGAATTTCTAGCAATCTCACTTACATTGATTTTTATATCTTGCACCGGCACACCCGCACCAACGCTAACTTTTACTGAGCTTTCATCGCTTGAAGTCGCCGTTCTCTCTAGATATGATGAATAATCAGCTATTTTCTTGGAGCTACTTTTTAGGGAATTTAGCATTGTTGTAAGCCCGACAAGCTCGGTTTGTTTTTCTATATTTTCTTGTAATTTTTTATCGATTGGAGCTATTTGAGCATTTTCATCTGCTTGTTTTAATTTATCAATAATATCATAATTTAAAACCCCGCTACCTACTCCAAGCGAGCTTAATGGATTCATAAAACTACACCTTTATATTTTTGTTTAAATTCCCTAGCTTAGCTACTTCTTAAGTTCTTTTTATATTCAACCTTTTGTATCTAATATCACGCTTATAATATCTCTCATTTTTTTCATTAATTCCAATGCCTCATCTGTTGGAATCTTTCGTATAACCTCTCCGCTATCTCTTTGCTTTATTGTCAAAACCAACGATGATATAGAATCCTCATAATCAAAAAGTAGATTAGTATTTATTGATTCCATTTCTTTATTTAATTCTTTTGTTAAATCAAGAAGTTTCTGTTCTAATTCTTTCCGCTCTTCTCTACTTAGATTGCTTAATTTATCATCTTCGATTTTAAGCTTTGTGGTAAATACATTTTCCTTTGCAATATTGTCATAATTGCTTTCTTGAATCATACTATATAGCTGACTATTAACATTATTGTTTATAGAATCTACCATAATAATTTATTCCTCACCATACATAAGAATTTGAATGTTTGTATAGTATCGACATTTTTTATAAAAAATTTTATTTAGCAACAATAAAATCAAGAGGGTTAATATGTTTATCTTTTTGTGTAACTTCAAAATTTAATTTATCATTAACATAGGCGATTGTTGCACCTTTTTTGATATTTGAACCAACTTTTGTAGTGCCTAAAATCTCATCAAGATAGGAATAAATTGTATGGATTCCATTTTTATGTTCGATAATCACTACTTTTTTAAGCATTGCAGTATCTTTTGCAAATACTATTTTTCCATCAAGCACGGATAATACAGGACTTCGTTTATTAACACTAAAAGTGATAAATTCATTAAAAACACGCATTTTATAAACTGGGTCAAAATATGGTCCATATTTCGTTTCAATTTTATAGTTTTTAAGTGGTGCAATAGTTTTAGAACCTCTATATTTTGCAGTGCTTACATTTCTATATGAACTACCGATTTGACGAACTTCTAATGGTGCTTCATTGCTAGTTTTTGCAGGCTCACTTTTAAGTAGTTTTTCACGCTTTTGTTCTTGATTTTCTAATTCTTGTTTTTTTAATATATTTAGACTGACTAGAATCTCTTGAATCCCCACTCTTTCTTTATCAAGTTGTTTTAATTCATCATTATAAGAATCTAATTCAATATTTAATTTTTTTGCGAGATTCTGCTGCTCTTTCCTTGCAATCTCTAGAATCTCCTTTTTTTCTTTTTGTGAGGTTATGACTTTTTTAGCAGAATCTATTCCATCTTTTATATCTTTCATCTCTTTTGTGGTTGCTTCCTGCTCTTTTATTATGTTATTTATATGTTGTTTTGCGACATTACTCATCTGTTTTAGGATTTCTTCATTGATTATAGAATCTTCACTCAAAGCTTCTTTAGAGTTTAAAATCATAGCGATAGTCATATCTTTTAAAATGGTATCTACAAGATTATTTTGTAGGGTTTCTAGTCTATTTGTAAGCTCATTTAATTTAGATTGAAGGTCTGTATAAACCTTTTCTTGCTCTAAATATACTTTTTGATTTGTATCAATATTCTTTTGAATAAGCCTTATTTGTTTATCTAACTCCTTTATCTTTGCATTTTTATCATTTATATTTGCACCTAAGGTTTTTAGTTTTTTATTTATGGCGGATTGTTGGGAAGAAATATTTTGTAGTTTTTGCTGATTTGCCTTAATACTTTTATCTGTGTTAGCAAAAAGCAGAGTAAATGAAAAAAGTAAAATAATTAAACGCATTATGGTTCTTTTTGAAATAGAATAACCATAAACACAGAAAACATTGATATTACATAAGCACTAAATAATAGAATAAAATAATCTAATACAAATGTTTTCAAACTAAAAATATTAATACCTAGCATAGAGATTATAGAATTTATCTTATTATTATTCGACAAAATAAGAACAAGGATAATAACAAATAATGATGAAATGATAGAATCAATCAAAGCAAGGCGATATAGCGGAGCATTTTTAAACTTTGAATGTGCCCCTAAATATGTCATAATCTCCATTCTCTCGCTATGTTCGAATCTCCAAACCTCTATTTGCTTTATCATTAAAAGAAAACTCAAAATAAAAATAAGACTCGAAAGCACAAGCACACAACCTTTAAGTAAAACAAGTAAGCGATATGTTTGATTATGAGATTTACTAAAAGATTCTATTCTTGTAATATCGCCTAGAGATAATAAATCATTTTCAATCTGTTTTATTCTATGTTGATTTGGAAACGAATTTAATGTGAGTGTATAGAAAAATGGCAGGGAATCTTTCAAATCATCAATATTGCTAGATTGGAATTCTGCATTTATTTCACTTAAGATTCCGCTTGTATCTAGCTTATTTAATGAATGAATCTCACTAACCTTTTGTTTTATATCAGATTCATTTAATTCTGTTTTACTTACAACTACAATAGCGTAATTCTTACCAATAAGCTCCTCGTGGCTAAGAACCGCACGATTAACTAGCAATATGCTTTCAATTCCCACAAGAAGTGCTATAAGTGGCACAAGCAAAGAAATATACTGCCTAAACCATCTCATGAACAACTCCATTTTCTATATACAAATGCTTATGATGCATACTTATTTTATCGGGCATTCTGTGTGTTACAACAACTATTGTTATTTTTAATTGTTCATTTACGCCTTTAAGCAAACTCCAAATCAAATCGCTACTATAATCATCAAGATTCCCAGTTGGCTCATCGGCAAATATTATCTTAGGATTTCCAGCTAATGCCCTTGCGAGGGCTACTCTCTGCTGCTCTCCTCCGCTTAATTCAAGTGGATATTTTTTTGCTTTATGCTCTAATCTTATATGTCTTAATAATCGTTCTGTTTTAATCTTGCAAGAATTTTTAGGAAATCCGCTAATTACCATAGGAAACATAATATTTCGCTCAATATTCCATTCCTTTATAAGCTTATAATCTTGAAACACTATGCCAATTTGTCGCCGAAGCTTACGAATACTGCTTTTTGGGGCATTTAATAGATTAAATCCACAAACACTTAAATGCCCATCTCTTATAGGAAGATTGCCATACATTGAGCGAAGAAGCGTTGATTTGCCACTTCCGCTTACTCCTGTAATAAATGCAAAATCATTTTCTTTTACCTGAAAACTAGCATTTTTAATTATAAGCGGGTCTTTGTTGTATCCAAGGTTTAGATTCAATGCCGCTATAATTGATGATTTCACTTAATCCACTCCATACAATTTTACTAACATTTTAAGGGCATTTACATTAGACTTAGTTGGTATAATATCTCCTAAAATATTAACTTCACCTTCATTTGACACAACCAAATATATCTTATTTGGAGTATTAAACGCACCAAAAAGAACAAATAAAATATAGCCAAATTGAGATTGATATATACTTTTTATATGCAAAAAACATTCCTCATTCCAAGACTTTAGGTTGCGAGATTTTAAAATCTTACCCATATCAATGGATTCTAGTATAATTTTTAAGGATTCTGCATTTTTAACATTATCTTTTATGCAATCCTTTAGGATAAATTTGGCATTGAAAATATCTTTATTTTGATTAATCCATCGTGCCTCATATTTGCTAATTATCGTTGCTTGAGTGTTTAGATTAGATTCTATTTGTATGTTTTGATATTTCTTAGCAATATCTAAAGCATATAAAAAATATTCCTTGCTATCAGTTCTAAGCTCCAAAAATCCGTATTTTTTTAGGATTCTACAGCATTCATCTAAAAATATCTTACTAAAAACTCTTTTTTGTGGATTCTTATCCCAAGGAATTGGAAAATGTAAATATATAGAATCTATCGCATTTGATGGCAGAATCTCAAATAGATTCCTACAATCGGCATTCATTACAAATAGATTTTTTAATCCCAAAATATCTATTTGATTTAGCACTTGTTCGATTGCAGGGCGATAAATCTCAATGCCTAGAAAAATCGAATTAGGATTATTTTTTGCTAGATTTAGTATATGTCGCCCAGAGCCAAAGCCAATCTCAATGGATAGATTATTAGTAGATTCTAAAAACTCATTAATATCTAAAATATTTAAAAAATATTGATTTAATTTAGTTTGTTTTCTAATATTTAGATTATGCGATAGAATCTTGGCATTTGCAATCTCTGCATATATATTCAAAGCTCGCTTAACTATATCAATAGAGCGGACTTTTAGATGTTTATTATATTTTAGAAGAATCTTTCCTCCCTTGTATTGCTTAAAAAACAAAAAATGCTCACCATTATGCAAAACTAATATAATGCTATTATTATCAAATAATGACTTTGCCTCACATATAAATTCAAAATCTCCACAAACTACGGGATATTTTATATTATCTATTTGTGTGGCAAAAAAATGTGGCATATTACTTTATCGATAAATTTACTTCTTCGGAATTATTTGACTCCAAGCCAAATTCATCTACAGCAACAACATAATAAGTATATTCCTTACCAACTCTCATATCTTTATCTACAAATAATGTTCCATTTATCTTAAATCTTGTAACATCACCAAATAAGCCACTTTTTCTATATACTAGATAATATTGTGCATCGCTATTTGCTTCCCATTGTATTTGTGCTTCTTGCTTATCAACATAACCTTTTATGATTTTTGGTGTTTGTGGAATCTTTCTCGTGCTACCTTTTGTCGCCGCACTCATATTGCTCTCAATATTTGTAGAATCTACCCCGCTTACTTTATAATAATAGCTAACATTAGGCGAACCTACATTATCCACAAATCTTGTATTTGAAGTAGAGCCTATCATACTATAAGCACCATCAATTGTTTTTGAGCGATAAATCTTATAACTTGATGCATCATTTATTTTATCCCAATTTACCACAATGGTAGTTGGGAGATTATTCGATGCTGTGATACTTCCGCTAACTACAGGTTTCTTTTTTGTTCTAGCTGTTACAATCTTGCTAGGGCGAGAGGGATTTTCCATAAAATCCATAGCAACAATTCTATATCTATAACTACTTTCATCATTTAGATTCTCATCAAAATACTCCACCATAAGCCTATGATTAACAATACCTATTGTTTTAAACTCACTATTATCTTCTTGTCTTTGCACTAAATAATGTGAAATAGATGGATTTGGATGTGGATTCCATAGTAATTTTACTTTCTTTGGATAGTCATTTGAGGCATAAAGACTTTCAACTGGATTTATAAATGATGTTCTAACTTTTACAACCTCACTTCTAGATGAATATGCATTTTTGCTCAATGTGTGGAAATAATAGCTATAATCTTTTTCAGGGAAAAGCCCAGAATCTACATAATGACTTGCAAGTGGATTTTGTATATATGCCACTTCCTTATATCCATCTCCATCATCTCGGTATAAAACATATCCTTTAAGTGAAGCATCATTTATAACTTCCCATTCAAATGCAACAGAGCTAACATCAGGAATTGTTTTAATATTTTTTACCTGTGGTAGATTTCTATCAATGCCATCAAGTGAAGATATTGTGCTAGAACACGCACTAAATACTAAAGCTAAGCTTATTATTACTAAGATTTTCCAGAATCTCATTTACTCTCTCCATATCAAAATTATTTTGCAGATAATCCCGCATATCATCAAACATATCGGCAACAAACGACATTTTGCCAAGATTTGGATGCTCCAAATGCAATATATAAGAATGTAGCATTATACGCATTTTCTCACCCTTATAACCATATAAACTATCACCTAAAATATGTCGATTAAAACTCTCTAAATGTGCTCTTATTTGATGAGTGCGACCCGTAGAGAGTTTTGCTAGAATCATTTCTTTCTTAGAATCTTTACTCAAAAGTAATTTAAAAAAATTACTTTTTGAATATCTACCATTTAATCTATTTGTTTTAGAAATCTTAAGGCGATTTTTTGGATTCCTAGATAGATTACATTCTATTTCCATATTATCTTTAAGCGGTAAATCTATCAAAGCTATATAAAGTCGTCCCATCGTGTGATTTTGCAATTGTTTGCTTAGATACATATGTGAAATATTGTTTTTTGCAATAACCATAGCACCACTAGTTTGCTTATCAAGCCTATGCACAATGCCTTCTCGCTTTTCTCCACTTATATTTGATAGCTGAATCTTATTTGCCCGAAGCCAATCCACAAGGCTTTCTTCTTTTAGGCTTGGGGCTCCGTGTGTAGCGAGATGTGGCGGTTTATTAATCACTAAAATATCATTATCTTCATAGATTCGTTGGATAAAAATATCACTTTTAGATTCCACGCATTCATTAGGAATTATCCTACTTAATGTAATAATATCATTTGGTTTTACTAAGATTCCGCTTTTTACTGCGATTTTATAATTTATCTTAACAAGTTGTTTTTTTACGAGATTTAACGCTTGACTTCTACTAATATTTAATTTTTGATTTAAAAATAAATCAAGTCTAAGCGGAGAAGTCGTATCACAAATAATATTCACTTTTTATTACTCTATTGATATTTTCTATATTTTTTATATATAATCTTGGAATTTTAACCAAATTATCACCTTTTTTATCATAATTTCACCATTTAAGGGGTTTTTACTATTGCTTAATATTGATAGAAGAATTATCGCACATTTTGATTACTTGCTAGTATTTACTACATTACCAATAATACTACTATCAATGATGCTTGTATATGAAGTCGCCCCTAATCTTATGGTAAAACAAGTAATCTACATTTCAATCACATTTGCTATTAGTGTTATAATATTTATTCTACCTATAAGACGACTCTTTTGGCTTATCCCATTTTATTATTGGTTTGCAATAATACTACTTATTTCAGTTGAGTTTATAGGCGTTACAAAATATGGTGCACAACGATGGATTGAGCTTCCATTATTTGGAATGTCTATCCAACCAAGTGAGATAATAAAAAGTGCATTAATATTAATGTTAGCCTACAATGTCGCAAATGACCCGCCACCAAAAGATGGCTATCATCTAAAAGGATTCTTAAAACATTCATTTTTCATATTACTTCCAGTTGTTTTAGTAAAGATTCAACCAGATTTAGGAACAGCAATATTAATTTTCATCGTTGGCTATGGTATTTTATTCTTAGTTGGTATTCGTAAGCAAATAATGATTGCGATATTTTTCATATCATTAATAATAGCCCCAATCGTTTATAGCAATCTCCAAGATTACCAAATAAAGCGTATAGAGCAATACCTAAGCGACAAGCCACAATATCAAGTGCAACAATCAATGATTGCGATAGGAAGCGGTGGCATTATAGGCAATGCCCTCGAGAATGCTACACAAGCACAGCTTAAATTTCTCCCCGTGCCAGAGAGTGATTTTATATTTGCATATTTTATGGAAAGATTCGGGCTAATCGGTGCAATTATCTTATTATCTCTATATCTATTATTGATACTACATTTATTTATATTAAGCTTTTTTCACAAAAAAGATAGGGTCTTGCAAGTATTAAGTGCTTCGCTTGGATTTTTAATATTTATTCACTTATCTGTAAATATTTTAATGACTATAAAATTAGCACCAGTTGTTGGAGTTCCTATGCCATTTTTTAGCTATGGCGGAAGTAGCTTTTTGACATTTGGGATACTATTTGCGATATTGCAGAATCTACTTGCTTTTAGATTTATCTTTGAGTATAATTCGTTTCCTTTTAATAAAAAATAAAGCATAATTTATCTATGTTTTTCATCTTTTTTCTTACTAAAAACAAATCAAGCTTTTTAGAAAGTTTTGGCTTTTTAGAAAGTCTTGTATATTTTTAGGACCTTTAGCTCAGCTGGTTAGAGCTATCGGCTCATAACCGATAGGTCGCAGGTTCGAGTCCTGCAAGGTCCACCACACACTTCAAATAATCCAAATTTATTTAATTTTTACAATAACTAAAATAAATGATTTTTTTGTTATTTTTTTGTCCTATAATTTGGCAATGTTGTTAAAAGCAACAATAATTTTTTTTAAGGAGAAAATATGTCATTAAAAAGAAGTTTAAAAATAATGGCTTTAGCTACCATTTTTGGCTTTATGAGTTTATATGGAGCCGTTGTTGAGGGAAAAGATTATATTGTATTAGAAAAAGAGATTCCAGATTCTAAAAACACATTAATTAAAGTCTTTAGCTATGACTGCCCATTTTGCTATAAATACGATAAGAGCGTAACTCCAGCAGTTGTCAAAAAACTCCCAAGCGGAATGGTTTATGAGCCATACCACCTAAAAACAAAGGGGAAATACGGAGCACTCGCAAGTGAAGTTTTTGCCGTGATGCTAGTAGAAGATAAAAAGGCTGGGGTAAATGATATTTTCAGCGATAACTCAAAATTCAAAAAAGCGAAAATGGCGTATTATCAAGCCTATCACGACAAAAGAGAGCGATGGGGCGATGGGGCGAATCCAGATGCATTCTTAAAAACTGGTTTAGATGCGGTTGGTATGAGTAAAGCGGACTTTGAGAAGCTAAAAGAAAGTCAAGATGTGAAAAATCTTTTATCCAAATGGGACGCCTCATATGATGTAGCAAAAGTGCAGGGAGTGCCAGCATTTGTGGTGAATGGCAAGTATCTAATACTTACAAAATCCATTCGCTCCATTGATGGAATGGTAGAAACTATCAAGGAATTAAGTGTGAAATAAATGCAACTTGGGGCATTTGGAATAATGGTAAAAGATTCAAACCATAAAATCTAATCTTTTAAATTACTATACGATTTTAAAAGGTGGACTAAGATTCTGTGCTAACGCTTGGAATCTTTAAGAATCTTTATGGGATTTTTATAGCTTAGAATCTTAGGGATTTTTTGAGCTGAGTTTTTATTGCTTTTTTAGAGCGGTGGGCGATAAAATCGAGGGCGAAGCCCTCCACCAAATAAAAAAGTAATTAAAAAATATTTTATTGTTTATTTTTAAAGACTTTTGCCTTTAAAAATACATTTAATGTTACCAACCACCGCCTTTTTTGGTGTAAGGTTACGCCTCGCACACATTTTTTTTATCGCTATGCGATTTTAAAGATAAACTAAGATTCTATGCGAAGCATCAAAAAAGCGTCGGGAAGGAGGTTAGCAGGAAACTTAGCTATCGCTCGTTTTATACGAAGCTAGGCTTTCCTGCCCTTTTTTAAAAAGGCTTAATACTTATTAAAAAAATAATTTCGTTTTAAACGAAAACAAAAGGGTCAATTATGAGCTTTTTCAAACGCATATGGAGGGATTTCAAGGAATCCCCAATTAAGCAAATCGCAAAATGGCAAGATTGTAGATTCTTGTGGCTTTTAATGACATTTGTGAGCCTAGCCCTAGTAATCGTGGCACATTCGCTATTTCAACACTATGTTTATATGGCACCGTGCGAGCAGTGCGTCTATATTCGATTTGCATTTTTCGTAATGTTTTTTGGTGGCGTAATCGCTGCAATCAAGCCTAGCAATGTGGTTTTAAAGCTAATCGGCTATGTGCTTGGATTCTACGGGATTATCAAGGGGCTAATGTTTAGCGTAAAATTAAACGCCATTCACAAAGCAGTCCATAGCGACGACCCGTTCGGCGTGCAAGGCTGTTCGGCTGAGCCTACATTCCCCTTTGGGTTGCCACTAGATGCGTGGTTCCCAGATTGGTTTAAGCCTACTGGGGACTGCGGATATGACAATCCAATCGTGCCAGAGGGCGTGGAGTTGAGTTCGTTACAGCAATGGCTGGTGGATTTTTACAGCGAGGGCTGGTATTTGGTGCCGAAATATCACTTTATGAATATGGCTCAAGCTTGTGGTCTTGCCTATGGCGTGTGCTTAATCGCACTTGGGGCGATGTTTGTTTGCTGGGTTATTACGGCGGTTCGTAAATCTTAGATTTTAAGGCAAAAGCCTTGAATTTGGCACACTTTGTGTAAAAACGCCGTTTTAAAGTTTTAAGTGGCTTAAATGCAATATTTTAATATTTTGGTAAATTTGGAATCTCCTAAGATTCTGCGTTCTTTAACATTTCGGTTCAAGGGGAGGGCAATGGTTAAAGCGGTAAATTTGCTAAAGGCAAAGCCTTTATAAAGTCGCTTTTCCAACAGAATCTTTACTTTTCGTTTCAAGGCAATTTATTTAGTAAAGGGGGGACAAGGGGGCTTGAATTGCGAAATCGCTCCCCTTATCCCCCCTTTGCTTCGCAATCCCCCCAAACCCCCGATGACGCTTCTTTCGGTATCCGTGCTAACGCACGGAAACTTAAGAAGTTAATCTAAAAATCGCTAAAGCGATTTTTCATAAAATTCTTAATCCTGTGCGAAGCACGACCCTTGTTCTCGCCCCTTGCGTGTGCAAAAATCGAGAAAAAAAGGGAGCAGAAGTACCTCCCGCTCGATTTTTGCAAAGCAAGGGAAATGCGAGGCTCTCCCCTTATTTGTAAAAAAAGCGGAGCTTTTTTGGCGTAAGGGGAGCGGGGATGGGTTAAAGCCCTTTTTGCGAGAAAAAGAACTTAGGAGAAGCGTAAACGAGGAAATGGATTCGCTTAAGAAAATTGTCTTTAAAGAATCCAGATTCCGCCTAAATTAATATTTTTTTAAGATTCCTGCCTTAAAGCGTGGCGAAATCACCCTAAATCTCAAGTATGTAGATTCGCCTAAAATCTATATACTTGAGCTTTAGCTCAAATTCAACATTAAGGAAGAACGATGAGAAGATGTGGCTTTTTTGCAAAAATCGCATTGCTTGGTATGCTATCAAGTGCTTTGTTTGCAATTGGCGGACCTAGTGGTGCAAAGCAGGATTATATAATCACTGGGAAAATTGGAGCAGTGGCACTCAATCCATATGGGATAGCCCCACTGACTGCAGTTATCAAAGACGGCGGATATGTGATTGAAAACGCCAAGGTTACAATAATGCCTAAGGAAAACGGACAGGTTATAAGCTACAGCGTGGCAAATGCCAAGTTGAAATTACACGGCGGAATCCCAGTCTTTGGGCTTTATCCAAACTTTGCAAATATGGTAAATGTCGAATACGACAGAATCTATAATGGCAAAAGGGAAACAATCAAAGAAACATACAGAATCCCAACAAGCGGAGTTTATATCGAAATGGCTGGATATGGCAAAGCTGGGACATTTTTTGATGATATTTCAGTAAATAAGGTCGATAGCGAGTTTGGCGATAGATTATACTTAGTAAATAATATGGAAAATAAGAGTGCTATAGGCACACAAATCGTGTGGAACAACCCAACTGGCGGTGCTTTAGAGTGGAACTACTATCCAAGTGTATTTATTTTGGATACAACAGGCGAGGTGCGATGGTATCTCTTGGCTGATAGAATCTACAATCTAAAATCCGCATTTCACGCTGGAGTTATGATGGGATTCAAACAAAATGTCGATGGAGCCTTATCTTGGGGATATGGACAGCGATATGTGAAGTATGACATTATGGGGCGCGAGGTTTTCAACAGAGAGCTTCCAGCTGGATATATCGACTTCTCGCACTCTATGGATAACTCGCCAAATAGCAATTACTTCCTAAGGGTCGCAAATGCCAACTACAAGCGAGGTGATGGGAAAAATGTGCGAACTGTGCGAGATGTAATCGTAGAAGTGGATAAAGATGGGAATGTGGTCGATGACTGGCGATTGTATGATATTTTAGACCCATATAGAGATGTAAATATCAAGGTGCTAGACCAAGGTGCAGTGTGCCTAAATATCGACGCTTCACAAGCTGGACATACGCTAAGTGCCGAAGATTTGGCAAAGCTTGATGAAAATGATAAATTCGGCGACATCGTAGGAAGCGGACCGGGTAGAAACTGGGCGCATGTAAATAGCGTAGACCACGATGCGGTAGATGACTCCATTATCATTAGCTCTCGCCACCAAAGTGCGATTATTAAGATTGGCAGAGATAAGCAAGTCAAGTGGATACTAGGAAGCCCAGAGGGCTGGAGCGATAAGTATAAAAACAAGCTCCTAACGCCAGTAGATTCCAAAGGCAATAAAATCAATTGCGATGGCTCAAAATGCCCGGGTTATCTAAATGAAAATGGCGGATTCGACTATACTTGGACGCAACATACGGCTTTCAAAATAGATTCTATGTCAAAGGGCAATATTATCTATGTATCTGCGTTTGATAATGGCGATAGTAGGGGTATGGAGCAACCAGCACTGCCAACTATGAAATACTCTCGTGCGGTGGTCTATAAAATCGACCAAAAGAAAATGACCGTCGAGCAAATCTGGGAATACGGCAAGGAAAAGGGAAGCGATTGGTATAGCTCGGTTACAAGCCTAACAGAATATCAAGTGGATAAAAACTCGATTTTTGCGTATTATGCGACTGCTGGAATGCAGTTTGACATCGCAACAGGTATGCCAACAGGAACTCCAAATCCAGTTATTGCGGAATTTAAATGGGGTGCAAAAGAGCCATCGGTTGAAATTCGTATGAAAAATGCAATGGGCTATCAAGCATATCCATTTAGCGTAAATAAGGCATTTGGGAAATAGAATAAGCATAAATAATTGCTAGTATATTAGCTTTTAAAAATGGGGGAATCTTAGATTCTCTCATTTTATTTTATTTACAGATATAAAAATCTTAATTTTAGCGATTATCCATAAAATCACTTTAGGCAAATATATATTTAAGCCCATTTTTTGTAGAATCACCCTTTTATTTTTGAAAATTTACTATAGAATTTATAAGGATAAGGCTTGGATAGAATCTTAACATTGAATAGAATCTTAATAAAATCATTGGTTTTAATCGCACTTTTTCAAAACACTCTATTTGCATATTTAGACCCAGCAAGTGGCTCTCTTTTGCTCTCATCAATTATTGCGATATTCGTGTCAGTCGCCTTTTTCTTTAAAAATCTTTTTTATAAAATCATAAATTTTTCTCCAAGATATGCACTTAGCTCTCTTTCATCGATAAATGGGGGGGGGGAATCGCGAAAATTCTAATTCGCAGATTTTAAACGCCCTAGAAAATCTCAAAAATCCAGATTCCACAAACCCACAAAATCCAAACTCTCCAAACTCCATTGTATTTTACAGCGAGGGAAATCAGTATTACCCCACATTTAAGGGGATTTTAGACTTTTTAGATAGATTTTCTTACCCATATATTTACTACACTTCAAGCCAAAATGACCTAGCATTAAAGCGAGATTCTGCCAATAAATCCGCCAAATTCGAGTTCATCGGCACGGGGAATAAAGCCTACACAAAGCTAAACTTCCTTAAAGCCGATATGCTTATCCTAACCACACCTGGGCTAAATGTCCTTCATATCAAACGCACCAAAGGCGTCTCCCACTACTGCCACATCGTGCATTCGCTGACTCCTATGACTTATCGCGTTTTTGGGGTGGATTATTTTGATAGCGTTTTGGTAACAAATGAGATTCAAAAAAACTTCGTGCGAGATGTGGAAACCGCCCACAATGTAGCAAAAAAATATATCGCTGTAGTTGGCTCAACTTATTTAGATGAGCTAAATAAAAAATATCGCTCAATCGCTAAAGATTCCATAGATTCCGCAGAATCCGCATTTATTTCGCAAGATTCCGCCACATTTGCAGAATCTGAAAACCCGGGCGAATCTAAAAACCACGCCAAATCTAAAAACCCCATTGAATCCAAAAATTCCGGCAAATCTAATCAATCTATAGAATCTAAAAACCACATAGATTCCGCAGATTCTAAAGATTCCACAGATTCCACAAATTTAGCAGAATCTGTAGCCCACGCAAATCCCATAACTCTCCCAGATTCCAGCAAGAAAACTATTCTCATCTCGCCTTCGTGGGGCAAGGAAACACTTCTTAGTAAATATGGGCTTAAGCTCTTAATGCCACTTGCAAAAAGTGATTTTAACATCATCATTCGCCCACACCCACAGAGCCTAATTAGCCCAATTGAACGCCAAAATATCGAGCATTTAAAAGAGGCTTTGGGAGCCTATAAAAATGTCATTTGGGATATTGGGACGCCAAATATCTATGCTTTTTTAAGGGCGGATTTGATGATTTCAGATTTCTCAAGTGTGATTTTTGACTTTCTCTGTCTTGCTAAAAAGCCCATTTTGACGCTTGATTTTGAGTTTGACCCAGCGGGATATGATGTGGCTGATGTGGAGCATTTTTGGACTTTTGAGGTTTTGGAGCAAATCGGCGGGAAAATCAAGGAGAGCGATTTTGAAAATATCAGCGAGATTATCCGCAAAAATCTCAACTCAAAGGCAAAAAGTGAGACTATTAAAAAGGTTAGGGAATCTCTCTGGCGATACCCAAATATCGCAGGGGAAATGGCTGGAATGGAGATTTTAAAAATTCATCGACAGATATTATTAAATCGCTTAGGGGCGTTTAAAGGCACTTTTGAAAATCTTAAAAAGCTAGATTCTGTGCTTGAAAATGCCACAGATTCCGCAGAATCTACAAACTTCGCAGAATCTAAAGATTCAGCAGATTCCCCATATTTAGCAGATTCCACCTTGCGAGTTTCCATAGATTCCACAGATTCTACAAACTTCACAGATTCCAGCGAATCTATAAGCCCCAAAATTTCCCCATATTCCGCAGATTCCACACAAATGCAAATAGGAGAATCCAAATGAGTGAAATTCTATTTTACATTTTCATTTATCCGCTTTATAGCATTATAAATTCTTTGCTTATGGGCTTAGGTTGGGCTTTTGGCAGTTATGGCTTGGGCATTATCGCACTTAGTTTAATTATAAATATTTTCCTTTTTAAACTAACGCAAATTACCAACCAAAAAGCCGCCAATTTTTACGCACTCAAGGCAAAATGCGACTTAAAAGTAAGGGAATTTAAGCGGATTTTTAAAGGTGCGGAGTTGCAAAGCTATATTCGCATATTATACGCGCAACATCACTACCACCCTATTTTTGCTCTAAGTGCCTTAGGTGGGCTTCTCATACAAATTCCATTCTTTTTGGCGATGTGGTTTTTGGTGGAGGGCGTGAGCTTTGGAAATGCTGCAAATATGAGCGTGGAGGGGGCGGAGTTTCTAAAGGGGGCGAGTTTTCTTTGGATTAGCGATTTAAGTAAGCCGGATAGCCTTTTTGGGATTCACATCTTGCCAATTTTAATGAGTGTTTTTAGCCTTTTTAATGTGTTTTTAAACTCGCATGATAAGGGAGCTAGGGCTCAAGGTGGCATTATCACGGTTGTTTTTCTAATTGTGCTTTACAATGCCCCGAGTGCGTTGGTCTTGTATTGGACTACAAATATGGCATTTGGGGTGCTTTGGCGACTAGTTTCAAAAGTGCCACTTAAGAGTTTATTTATAAAAATTCTAGGTTTTCCATTTGCCATTATTAGGGCGATTTCGCCATTTTTTAAACATTTTCCAAAATTATTATTAAAGCCCTTTTTTAAGCCAGATTTAGCCAAGCTTTCCACATACCGCACTTGCGGGATTTTTGCGATATTAAATATATTTTTTCTTATATTTTTATATTCGCCTTTTAGCCTTTATAGTAGCGATATTAGGCAGTTTGAGGCTTCGCAACTGCCGATAGCCCTAAGCGCTCTATTTGGCTATTTCGCTCTTTTTAGTTTGCTTGGGATTTATATTTATAGCTTTTTTTATCGCTCTAATTTTCTCAAAATCGCCCTTTATGCTCTAAATTTCACGCTAATTCTTGGCATAATCTACACATTTATTTTAGTTGGCGATTATGGGGCGATGGATAGATTTATCTTGCAAAAGCTCCCATTTGTCGACCCAAATTATAGATTTCAAAAATATTTATTTGCATTATTATCAGCATTTATCGCTGGAATCTTGGGGCTTTTAATGCTTCGTTTAGTAGCAGTTTGGAAGATTCTATTTTGCGTGATTTTTATACTAAATGGCATAAATTTATTTAATATCTATAGCGATTCCACATTGCAAGATTCCGCTAAAGTCGCCCAAGATTTTATAGATTCTATAGATTCTATAGATTCTAAAATCGCCCAAGATTCTACAAACCCACAAGATTCCCAAGATTCTAGCACTCAAGCAGATTCCAACGCCCCATATACAACAGAGCTTTTATCATATTCCAAAACGCAGAAAAATATCGTAGTTTTGGTGCTAGATATGTTTAGCGGCTCCCATATGCCCTATCTTTTGGAGCAATTTGGATTTGGCGAAGCATTCGATGGATTTACATTTTTTAGCAACACTCTCTCCCCTACAAACTCCACGATTCACAGCATGTCAACGCTTATTAGTGGCGAGTATTATCACCCGCTAAATATGAACCAAAGGGGGCAGAATCTCCAAGATGAAATCACAAAAGCCTTTGGCGAAATGGCAAATAATTTTGCGAATAATGGCTATCTTGTGAGCTATTTTCTAACGTTGCCATTGAGTAATTGGAATAATAACGACATTGCCAAATATGCGAATGAAAGTATTTTTTATGTGGGCGATGCGAATGCATTTAACAGCTACTACACGACGAAACTTAATCTAAAAGAAGAAATCGCAAATTTGCGAGAGAAAAATAAGCACGCAAGTATAATCCAGCTTTATAGCTATGGGCTTTTTCGCTTTTCCCCTGAGCTATATTTCCGCCCTAGAATCTATAATAATGGCTTATGGCTACTTAAAATGGAGAATCTGCAAAATGCCCTAGCCTCCATTGCTTACACTTCATCGCTCTACACTTTCACGCATAATGGCAATACAGATTCCACAAAGCCCACTTTTAAATTTCTCCATTCGTTGATGACGCATATGCCTTTTGGAATGTATTTTGATAATACTTCAAGCGATGATAAAAATGGCGAAATTGGCGGAAATAAATATGGCAAATGCGTATTTTTCGATGAGCGAACTGCATGGGAAGATACGCCAAAAAATGCCAAGATAGACTTTCCAAGCGAAGTAAGTGCCACATTCTACCGCCAGCACTACGATACGGCAGCTTGTGCCTTAAGCTATGTGGTCGATTACATCGAGTGGCTAAAAGAAAATGGAATCTATGATAATACGCAGATTTTTATCCTAAGCGACCACGGCGGAGACGCCCCTATAAGCGTGAAATCCACTCGTGCCGATGCACTTTTGCTTTTTAAGGATTTTAACGCTCGTGGGGAAATGAAAGTAGATTCAAAGCTTATGGCAAATTATGATATTGCAAGTATTTTCTGCGAGAATCTACCAAATGGCTGCAAAAATGTCGCTCCCAATATCCTAAAAAACTACCCTAAAAATCGAAGCCTAATCCACACTATCCCAAAATCGTGGATTTTAGAAGAGCATAAAACAAATCAATGGATTTTAAATGGTGCATATAAGATTCAAGGGAATCTCTACAATCCGCAAAGCTGGGAAAAACTCGAGCTTGAAAATAATATGATTAAAGATAGTGGGCTTGGAGATTCCGCGATTGGAGATTCTGCGATTGTTGGGGACAAAATAAAAAAAGGAGAATAAATGAATTTTAAAAATTACTGGGAAAAATACTATAAAAAGCATAAAAATCCGGAGGGAAACTCGCTATTTGCGGAGTTTGTGCTAGGACATTTGCAAAAGCAATTGTGTTGGAAAGATGCGAATCTGCATTTAATTCCGCACTCAATGGAAAATGGAGAAAAAACGCTAGATTCCACGCAAATACGCCTTTTAGAGCTGGGGGGGGGGGAATGGCAGAGACGCCCTATATTTTGCTAAAAATGGCATAGCTACCACTTCAATCGACCAAGCGGAAAGTGAAATAAAGTATTTGCAAGATTATGTTGCAAAACTCGCAGAATCTAGCAAATCTGGCGAATTTGTGGAATCTATGGAATCCGCAATAAAATCTAAAGTAGAATCTATGGAATCTGTAGAATCTAGCACAGAATCTAACGCAAAATCTAGCGAATCTATGGAATCTAACTCAAAGTGGAAAGCAGAATCCGGCGAATCCGCCGAATCCAATCTTACAAAATCTAAAACTCCAAATCCAAACTTCATCGCCGGCGACTTCACAAAGCTAGAATCTTTTAAATTTAGAGATAAATTTGACTGCATTTATTCCCGCTTCACGCTCCATTCAATCGATAAAAACGCCCAAGATAAAGTCCTAAAAAATTGCATAAAATATCTAAAAATAGGCGGAATCCTAGCAATCGAAGTGCGTGGCAAAAAGAACTCGCTATACAAAAAAGGCTTAGAAGTCGAAAAGGACGCATTTATCTATGAGGAGCATTATAGGCGATTTTTGGACTTTGGGGAAACTTGTGAGTTTATAAATGGGATTTGCGAGGCGGATTCTAATGGGGATTCTAAAACGGATTCCAGCGTGGATTCCCACATAGATTCTAATGAAATTTTCAACGGCTATTCTAGTGCAAATTTCAATGTAGATTCTAGTGTAGTGTGTGGAATAAATGCTAATATTAATTCTAATATGGGGGGGGGTGCGATTTGGATTGTGCGAGAAATTGGATTCTAACAAGAATTTAAGTGTGGATTCTAATGTGGATTCTAGTTTAGATTCCAGCTTGGATTTGAGTGAATCTAGCGAAGATTCCAGCAATTTAGACTATATTTTTAAGATAATTTATAGTGCCGAGAAAAGGGGATTTGCCCCATATAAAAATGAAAATGACCACTTTATCCGCATCCTAGCTCAAAAAATCGCCAAATAAAAAACACTTAAGAAACACTACATTAATGGCAAATATCTACACAAATAAACCACCTTTATAAAGCTATAGCCCATATAAATACAAACTAGCATAAAATCCAAGCAAATTTTATTTGCATTCTTGCTTATTGATTATCTTATTTTGAAACTTTTAAGATTATCTTTTAATGGCAATTTTGCTAAAATCTAAATTTAACAATGCTATTAGAGACTTGCATAGTATTTTAACTGCTTTTTGATAATCTAAAGGCTTCTGCCAAAAACACTAATGCCTTTTCTAAAACAATAAGGATAATGAAAATGAATGAAAATCTTAAAAAATCCCAAAATACCTTAGGTTTTAAGGATATTCGCTATACGAAAATATTTTATTTTGCCTTATTTTCTATGGCTGCGATGACTGTTTTGGGTAGCACTGCGATTGCCCCGAGCTTACCAAATCTACAAGCACATTTTAAAAATGTTGACAAAATCGAGGTGCTAAGTAAGCTTGTTTTGACTATGCCTGCGATTTTTGTTGTGATTGTGTCTCCGATTAGTGGTTTTTTATTTGATAAATTTGCTAGATTGAAGTTGATTTTCCCTTGTATTATTTTATGGAGTATTAGCGGAGTGGCGGGATTTTTCCTAGATAATGTTTATTATATTTTGATTTCTAGGGCGATTTTTGGGATTGCTACGGCGTTTGTTATGACTGGCTCATCTGCCTTAATTGCAGATTATTATAAGGGGATTCGACGAGAAAAGGCTTTAAGTATGCAGGGCTTTTTTAATGCGTTTGGCGGGGCATTATTCTTAGTGCTTGGCGGAATTTTATCAAATATCGGTTGGCAATATCCATTTTTGGTATATTTTCTTGGCTTTGTGATTTTTATACTAGCATTAAAATATCTATTTGAACCAAAGCGAATCGCTCAAACAAAGCCAAAAAAACAAGATTCTAGTGAATCTAAACTTGCTATAGAATCCAAAACTACTACAAAAGATTTAAGCAATTCTGGATTCCATTTTTGGACATTTTTCCCTGTTTATACATTTGGATTTTTAGGTATGGCGATGTTTTACATTGTGCCTACACAAATGCCTTTCTTTATCATCTCGATATTGCATAAAGGCGGGGAGCTAGTTGGAATCTCACTTGCGATTTCATCTATTTTTACTGCGATTAGTTCGCTTTTTTATGCGAGACTTAGGCAGTATTTTAGATTGGAATATATGTATTGTATCGGCTTTATGTCTATGGGATTTGGATATTTCCTAATTAGCATTTTTCATAATTATGTTTTATTGCTTGTAGGATTGATTTTCATAGGGGCGGCTTTGGGGATTCTGCTTGTTTCTGGAAGTTCGTGGCTTTTTTCAATGACAAATGATTATAATCGTGCCAAAGCATTTGGATTCTTGGTGAGTGCAGTTTTTATGGGGCAATTCCTTTCTCCTATAATAACCCAACCCGTTACAAATCTAGTCGGCTTAATCGATATGTTTTTGGTATTTTCGATGTTCTTATTTGTGCTTGGTGTGGGATTTTTGATTAAAGGGATTAAAGGAATGAAAAAGAAATTTTAGCCCAATGAAGTTAATTTATTATTTGAATTTATTCCATTCTTTTTGTGCTGCTTGAAATTTATTTTCAAATAATGGGTCTTCATTTCTCAAATAAACTTTAAGATTATATAAACATTCACTGCTTACATCTTCTATAACCTGCACTACAAGGGCATTAAACACATCATTATTATCTTCATACAATGCTTTTTTAAATAGATTTATATATTTTTCAAAATCCTCTTTATCTTTTTTCTCATCTACTTCTTTTTGTCTAATTGATGTTAAAATATCCATCAAATCTTCTTTTGTCATATCATCAAGCTCTTTTTTGGAATACGCATTACTTATCTCTCTTAATCTTGCTATTAACTCCTGCTTATCTTTTGAGCTGGTAAAAAATCGTTTATAGTTAGATTCCAAATCTTGTGGTAAAAAATGACTTATGATATATTTCTTTGTATTTGTTATCCTATCTATACTAAGTGCGATTTTGGTATCTTGCAGTTGAGATAATATATCTTTTAAAAGCCCTGTTTCATCTCTCTTTGTTTCAATAAAATCTATGAATGATATGGCTTCTTCTTTTGGCATAAAATTAATCCTATTTTCTATGCTATCTAGCAATATTTCTTGATATTCTCTATATTTTATCTCTAGCATAAAAAGCGATTTTTCAATGATATTATCACTAATATTATTTATCACAATATCGCGGATACTATCATATGGATATTTTTGCAATAATGTATAAAATACATTGTATAGATTCTCTGTATTTGAGATTTCTTTTTTAATATCCTGCTCCATCTCATCTAAATTAATATTTTTTATATGCTTTTCCTTACTATTATAGGCTATAAAACCCCTAGTCCATTCCGCCATTGTTTGTTTAAATAATTTTTCTAATTCATCGTCATTTAGGGATTTAATATTTGTTTTATTGTGTTGTTCTAATTGCTTTATTATCGTATCTCTTCGCTCGGCATTCATTATCTAAACTCATTTATAATCTTAAACATATCCAAATGCTCCTCCACATCGTGGCAACGAATGATATTTGCACCATTGTTTAATGCTATTTGATGCAGTGCTAAAGTTCCGCTAAGCCTATTTGTAGCGTCTTTAGAAAGTATTTCTCCAATAGTCGTTTTCCTACTAGCTCCAACCAAAAGCCTATATCCAAAGTGAAGAAAATGCTCTAAATTATCTATTAGCTCAAGATTCTCATATTTATTTTTACCAAAACCAAATCCAATATCTAAGATAATATTTTTTATGCCATATTTATCTAAAAGCTCTATTTTCTGTGTGAAAAAGTCATCTAATTCTAATATGATATTATCCTTAGTGTGGGGATAAATCCAACTATTATGCATAAGAACAACATCGCTTTGAAATTCTTTTGCTAGAGATATTAATCGCTCATCTTTTAGTGAATAAACATCGTTGATAATCCTAAATCCCCGTTCAAGGCAGAATCTAATTGTTTCAAAATTATAACTATCAATGCTAAATACCGCTTTTTTGGTAAAATCCTCTAAAGCTATTATTGCTTCCTTTATGCGATTTAATTCTATAGTGGAATCTACAAACTCACTGCCCGGTCTTGATGAAACACCGCCAATATCGATAATATCCACACCCAAATCAATCCATTTATTGACTTTTTGCAAAATATCATCAATCTTTATAATCCTAGAATCCTCATAAAAAGAATCCTCTGTTATGTTTATTATCCCCATAATTTTTGGTTTGGAATCTGGATTCTTTATATGAGTTTGGAGTGTTTTTGCGATATTTTTTAATCCAAAATCCTGTATTTTACATTTCTGTATTATTCGCTCTAATTGGCTTTGAGTGGCAATTAAGATTCCGCTATAGGTTTTATTTTGTGATAAAATCGCTTCTTTTGGAGTGATAAAATCCCCGCCCACACTTATAGATTCTTGCTTTAGGATATGCATAGCAGGTAATCTTAGATTATTTATTTTAAAATAAAAGATTCTGCCTTTTTTCATCGCTAGATTATTCGCAAACTCTGTTGCCCCAATATTTTCTAATTCTTTTAGATTTTTTAATCTATAGATATTCATATTTTGCCAATTTTATGAGATTTAATTCGCCTTTGATGCTCTAAAATCATAAGTAACAATGCTAAAAATATATACCTAGCCATTCCTCCACGCTCTATTTGGCTTATGGCTTCACTGAAATAATTAAGCTCATTTTGATTTAATATAATATTTGACTTTTTAACGCTAAATAAAAGATTCTCTATTTTTTGCCTACTTTCTTCTTTTGGGACATAATTTAGATTTTTTACAAATTCTGTGATGGATTTAATATTTAGATTATTAATATCCAAATCAAAATCATTTCTAATAATTTTTGATTTCTTATTTGTGATAATCATACGAGATAAAATAGTAGGTAAAATCGCATTTTTAGATTTTGTAATCAAAATAAACTTTATATTATGTGGTGGCTCCTCTAGAATCTTAAGCAAAGCATTCTGTGCTTCGATATTAAAATTATCCCCAGCAATTACTACGCATTTCTGCGTATTTGATGATATATAACTCTCATTTATAACATCTCTAGCATCATCTATTTTAAAATCGATTTTATTATAAGAATCGCATTCTTTGGGGAAGATTCTGTGATTGGGATATGTTTGTTTTATAGAATCTATTTGGGAATCTACATCATTTGTGAGAATAATTTCACCAATATCTATTTTAGCTTCCATAATCATCACTAATTTCATTAAACATTACTGCATCAATAGTCCTATCTAGAATCTTAAATAATTGCAATAACTTAACATCAGAGCCACTATCGCTAGAATTCATATTAAAAGCTGTATGCAAACTACCATCAAACGCCCAAATAAAACTACTTTGATGGTCTGTCGCAAGCTTCACTAATCTATTATTAGCATATCCTATATACCAAATAGTATATCTATCATCAAAAGCAACGCTTAGCATATCTTCTATAAGCGGTAAATCTATATCTTGGCATTTAGGAAGCATAGATTCTAAGGTAATAATAGGGATTAGCGGTCTCCCTTTATTGGCATTTATTGTTTGTAATACATACTCGCAAAACCACTTTTTTTGCAAATCCGAACATAGGATAATGGTATTACCATTGATAATATTTTTTGCAAATCTATATGCGATTTGACACCAATCAAATCGTCGCTCCTCAAACCAACCCATAGCAATACCATCTTTACGAGCTAATTCAAGCGTCCAATTCGCGAAAGCTAAATCATTCATTTGTCTAAATCGTAAGCCGAATGCAATGCTCTAACCGCTAATTCAGCGTATTTTAAATCAATTATCATAGATATTTTTATCTCACTTGTGCTAATCATCATAATATTAATGCCCTCTTTTGCCATTGTGCCAAAAGTTTTACTAGCAACCCCAGAGTGGCTTTTCATTCCAAGTCCTACGATAGAAACTTTTGCAATATCTTCATCAAATTCTACACTTTGAGTTGAGTGCTTAAAATCATCAAGAATCCTTTTTGATAATGCAATATCTGTTTTTGGAATCGTAAAATCAATATCTGTTTTTCCATCTCTACCGATTGTTTGAACTATCATATCTACATTAATATTTGCATTTGCTAACGAAGTAAATAATTCCGCTGCAATTCCGGGCTTGTCATCAACATTTACAATACTTATTCTTGCTTGATTTTTATCTAGTGCAATGCCTGTTATAATCGGCTTCTCCATAATTTCCTCCTCATTTGTTATAAGTGTCCCCATATTATCATTAAAAGAATTGCGGGTGATAATTTTTACATTTAGTTTTTTTGCTAACTCAACTGAGCGATTAAGCAAAACCTTAGCCCCAAGTGATGCTAACTCCAGCATTTCATCATAACTTATTTTGTCAATTTTTCTAGCTTTATCATCAATACGCGGGTCAGTCGTAAAAACGCCATCAACATCTGTATAAATCTCACATAAATCTGCCTTTAATGCCCCAGCAAGTGCCACTGCGGATAAATCGCTACCGCCTCTACCAAGTGTTGTTGTATGTCCATCAATGCTTTGCCCTTGGAATCCAGCCACTACGACTATATAATCTTCTTTTAGATAATTATTTATTATTTCTGTATTTACCTTATCAATCCTAGCTTTTGTATGTGCTGTGTCTGTTATTATTCCTGCTGCCCTGCCACTTAATCCAACAGCTTTATAGCCAAGTTTATCCAAAGCGATAGCTAAAAGAGAGCTTGTTACAATCTCCCCTGTGCTTAATACCTTATCAACTTCTCGCTCATTTGGCAATGTGTTAAGATAGGTTGCAAATCCTAATAATTTATCAGTTTCGCCACTCATCGCTGAAACGACTACTACAAGACTATTTCCCTGCTCTTTTACACTTACTATTTTTTTTGCTACATTCTCTATCCTAGAGCAATCCCCAACACTTGTTCCGCCATATTTTTGCACTATAAGCATTTTTAAATATATCCTTCTTTCTTAAAATATTCTAATACTTTTTTATAAATTGGTCTTTTAAAATATACTGTATTATGAAAAATTTTATCATAATCTACAAATTTATATCTCATAAATTCGGGTGTTTGTGTGTCTAAATTAATGCTAGATTCATCTCTAATTTTTACCAAAAAATATTTTTGCATTTGACCTTTAAATGGATACATTTTTCGGCTAATTACTCCAGATGGAAAATTATATCTAAGCCACTCTGGATACTCAGCTAGAATCTCAACATTATCTGTTCCTATCTCTTCTTTTAGCTCACGATAAAGGGCATTTATCGGTGTTTCTCCATCATCAATGCCACCTTGTGGAAACTGCCAAATATTACGAACATTTTTTATATCATTTCTTTGTGCTATGAAAAATTCGCAAACTTCAGGATATTTTGTTGATAATATTATAGCCGCCACATTTGGACGATATTGTTCTTGGTTTTGCATAATAATCCTAAATAATTTTAAAACAAATTCTATAAAAAAATGTATAAAAACTAACTAAGAGAAAATATTTGTTACTTTATATTCATATTCCATTTTGTGATTCTAAATGTGGTTATTGCGGTTTTAACTCGCTTACAAACAAACTAGATTCTAGTAAAATCTATCTAGAATCGTTGAAATTAGATTTAATAGAAATGCTACAAAACACAAAAGAAATAGAAACTATATATATCGGTGGAGGGACGCCAAATACACTAAATCCAAGTGATTATGAAGAGATTTTTAAGATATTGCAAAGCTATATTACAAATGATACGGAAATTACTATCGAGCTTAATCCAAATCAGCATAAAGAATCTTTGCCATTATTTAAAAATCTAGGCATTAATCGCTTTAGCATAGGAGTGCAAAGTTTTAGAGATGAAAAGCTTAGATTGCTAGAGCGAAACCATAATCCAAAAATCGCCATTGAATTTATAGAAAATGCTATAAAATGTGGCATTTCTACAAGTATTGATATGATTTATGATACAAAACTAGATAATGCTAAGAGTATAAAAGATGAGCTAAAACTCGCAAATAGCTTGGGTGTCGGGCATGTCTCTTGCTATGCTTTAAGCATTGATAAAAACTCAAGATTCTACACTAAACATAAAAATCCCATATTAAATAACACCCTTTGTTACGAAATAAAAGAGATTCTGGAATCTTATAATTTTCATCAATATGAGGTTTCAAATTATGCTAAAACACATAAAAGTAAGCACAATCTAGGCTATTGGCAGTATAAAGAATATATTGGAATTGGGCTTGGTGCAGTTAGTAGAATACAAAATAAGCGAATATATAAACAAAATGACTTTCACTCATATATAAAAAATCCACTACAAATACTAGAAGAAAAGCTAAGCAATGAAGACAAAAGATTGGAGAGAATCTTTCTTGGGCTTAGAAGTGAAGTGGGTGTGGATATTTGTGATATTTACAATAAAAGCAAACTAGATATTTTATTAGATTCTAAAAAATGCAAGAAAGTAGATTCTAGAATCTATGCTACAAACTATTTTCTAGCCGATGAGTTAAGCTTATGGCTTATGTAAGATTCCTTTTTGGATTCCATATTTTAAGATAAAATAACACAAATTAAGATTGCAAATCGAAAGAATGAAATGATACATTTTATAAATCAAACTAATATGGAAATACAAAAAGAAATATTAGATTTTCTAAACATAATAAAAAATGACATTTGTAACAATGAAGTTGAACTTGTAGTGGTTAATAGCGATGAGATTAGACGATTAAATAGGGAGTTTTTAGGTAAGGATTATGAAACTGATGTTTTATCTTTTGGGCTTGATTATAGTGGCATAAAATTACCAAATCCGCCACTTGGAAGTATTATTATATCGATAGATTCTGCTATTAATGTGTCAAAGCAATATAAGCATTCATTACGCGATGAATTTGCGATTTTATTTGTGCATTCATTATTACATTTGCTAGGATATGACCACGAGATTGATGATGGAGAACATAGACAAAAAGAGATTGATATTCTAAAGCAATACAATATTTTTAGTCCGCTTATACAAAGGAGTTTAGAATCTTGCAAATAATATTAATTAGCATTTACATTATTTTGGAATTAGTAGAATTTTGGAGTGTAAAAAATGCAAATAACGCATATAGCTATATCTATATATTTGTAGAAAAATTCCACAAATCTAAGATATTGTTTATACTAAATAATCTAAGTTTTTTCTATATTTTATTCCTTATTTTTGCACTCGATATAAATGGATTCGGCGTTATTGTGGCTGGAATCTTTAAATTTTTTGATATTGCGACAAAACTTTGGTTTATAAATAAAGATTATGTTTTAGATGAACTTAAGATTATGCTAGAGAATTTTAAGATGAGTTTTTGGGTGAAATTCTTAAATCCATTATCATATATTTTATTAGTTAGTATTGGAATAATCCTACGATAAATCTCACTCAAGCATAAAAGTAAGATATAACTTTAAAAATTTAAAATTATTTTAATTTTAGCAATATATATTGATATAATAAGAAGTTTTAAAGACTAATTTATAAGGATAAATTTGTGTTTGATTATGGAATTAATTTTTGGGGTAGAGGCGATTTTATCATCGAAGATGGCAAGGTAAAACTTGGGACAAATCCAAAAATTGCAATTATTGACATTGTAAATAAAGCTCGTGAAAATGGATATAAAGGACCTTTGCTTATAAGATTCCCACATCTTATTCAAAAGCAATTAGATAAGTTATTTAATTCTTTTCATTCATCGATTAAACAATATAAATACAAGGGGACTTTTAGTGCTGTTTTCCCGCTTAAAGTTAATCAATTTCCAAATTTCATTCTGCCATTAGTTGAGGCATCTATGGATAAAGATTATGGATTAGAGGCTGGGAGTAAAGCCGAGCTAATAATTGCAATGGCTTATACAAATCTAAAATCGCCTATAACAGTGAATGGATTCAAAGACAAAGAGATGATAAATCTAGGATTTATCGCTTCAAATATGGGGCATAATATTACGCTTACCATCGAGGGTTTGAATGAGTTGCAAACGATTATCGAAGTAGCAAAAGAAATGGGAGCACCATATCCAAATATTGGACTTAGAATCCGCTTGCATTCTATGGGAAGTGGAGTTTGGGCAAAGAGTGGCGGGATTCACTCAAAATTTGGATTAGCTTCAAATGAGCTTTTGGAAGCTGTAAATATGCTAAAAAAATCCAATCTAATATCACAATTTACGATGATTCACTTTCATATAGGTAGCCAAATAAGAGATATTTCACCGCTTAAAAAAGCCCTAAGGGAGGCTGGGAATATCTATGCTGAACTTCGTAAAATGGGTTGCGAAAACTTGAGCGTCGTAAATATCGGCGGAGGCTTAGCAGTCGAATATACCCAGCACGAGGGGCATAATAATCGAAATTATACGCTTGATGAATTTAGTGGCGATGTGGTATTTAGCCTAAAAGAAATCGCAAAAAATAAAAAAGAGCCAGAGCCGGATATTTTCATCGAAAGTGGTAGATTTATAGCGGCATCACACGGGGTATTAATAGCACCTGTTTTGGAGCTTTTTTCACAAGAATATGACGAACAAAGCTTAAAACTAAAAGAAAAAAATCCAAAGCTAATCGAGGAATTGCTCGACCTTTACAATAGCATAAATGAACGATACGCAATGGAATATCTCCACGATAGCCTAGACCATATGGAATCCTTGCTGACGCTTTTTGAGCTAGGATATATCGATTTGACTGATAGGAGTAATTGCGAGATTCTCGTGCATTTGATAATTAAAAAGGTCATAAATATCTTGCAACACAAAAATCACAATGAGATTATTAGAATCCAAGAGCAGATTCAAGAGCGATATTTGCTAAATTGTAGCTTTTTCCAAAGTATGCCGGATTATTGGGGATTGGGACAAAACTTCCCCGTTATGCCACTAGAAAAGCTAAATATCCACCCTACTAGAACAGCATCTTTATGGGATATTACCTGCGATAGCGATGGGGAAATTAGCTTTAATAAAAATACGCCACTATTTTTACACGATGTGGATATAAAAAAGGAAGAATATTTTCTTGGCTTTTTCTTGGTTGGGGCATATCAAGAAGTGCTTGGTATGAAGCATAATCTTTTCACGCACCCGACGGAGTTTAGCGTGGTTTTAGATGATGAGGAAGATTGTGGATATGTGATAGAAAATCTACTTGAAGCACAGAATATCTTAGATGTGCTAGATGATTTGGATTATGATACAAAAGAGATTGAGCGGCGATTGAAACAGCGAATAGATGAATCTACCGACCTAAATGATGAGTATAAAAAAGAAGTTTTAGGGCAATTATACATTATGCTTAGTGAGAATGGATATTTACGCACAATAGGGAAAAATATCTAATGGGCTTATTTAGCATAATAAAAGAGGATTTTGCAACAGTCAAAAAATCCGACCCTGCGATAAAATCGAATATTGAGCTTTTTTTTAATTATCCCGGATTAATTGCGATAGTGCATTATAGGATAGCACATAAGTTATACACAAAAAATATGAAGGTTTTCGCGAGAATCTTAATGGGTTGGACGCAGTTTATTACTAATATTGACATTCACCCAAGTTGCATAATAGGCAGACGAATATTTATCGACCACGGAATTGGCGTAGTAATAGGCGAAACAGCGATTTTAAAAGATGATATTACCATTTATCAAGGTGTTACTTTAGGTGGAGTTAGTTTAGAGCAGGTTAAGCGACACCCAACTATTGAAAGTGGCGTTACAATCGGGGCTGGAGCAAAGATTCTAGGGAATATAACAATCGGTGAAAATGCGAAAATTGGAGCGAATTCTGTTGTTATAAAAGATGTCCCACAAAATACAACCGCAGTTGGAATCCCAGCAAGAGTAATACAAAAAGGTAGAATCCAAGAATCTAGTGCTATGAATAAGATTCCAGATATTGATAGGCAATTATTTAATTATATATTACAAAAAATTGAGATTATAGAATCTAAACTAAAAGAAGATTGCAAAAAAGAAACAAAAGAACTTGATGAAATATATGATAGCTTTATAAAAACCATAAAAGATTAAGCGATTAGCTTTTGCTAGATTCACTTAAAATCTAATCTTATTCTATTATCTCATCTATGAAATATCTTGGGCGACCTTTAGTTTCTTTATAAATCTTTCCTATATATTCACCTAGGATTCCAAGCCCTAGTATTTGGATTCCACCTAGAAAATACATCGGCACAACCATCGAAGTCCAACCAGATATTGTCCCACCATTAAAATATGTTATCAAAGCCCAGATTCCAAAGATTAAGCTAAATAGTGAAACTATAGCACCAATAATACTTAAAAATCGCAGAGGCTGAACACTAAAGCTAGTAATGCCATCAATTGCAAAGGATAGCATTTTAAAAAATGGATATTTGCTCTCCCCTGCTACTCTAGCAATTCTTTTGTAATATAAATTACACGATTTAAAGCCTATAAGCGGAACTATGCCACGAAGAAATAAATTTACTTCTTTATATTGTAATAGATTGTTTATCGCTCTATTGCTAAGAAGTCTATAATCTGCGTGATTCTTGATAATATTTACACCCAAAAAACGCATTAGATTATAGAATCCAACCGCACTAAATCGCTTAAAAAAACTATCTTCTTTTCTATCATCTCTAACACCATAAATCACTTCAAATTTATCTTTAAATTTTTCTATCATTTTGTCAATCAAATTTATATCATCTTGCAAATCACAATCCAAGCTAATAGCACAATCACATTTATTTAAGGCATATTCAAGTCCTGCAATCAATGCATTTTGATGACCACTATTGTGGCTTAAACTTAGGAGTGTTATTCTTTGTGTTTTATATTTTTTGAGAATATCTAAGGTATTATCCCTACTTCCATCATTGATAAATATAATCTTAGATTTTTTAGAGATTTTCTTATTTTCTATTAGATGGCTAATCTTAGAATCCAATGATTCTATTGATATTTTTATAATCTCACTTTCATTATAACAAGGAACAACTAAGTATAAGCAAGGATTCTGCTGTTTTTTCATCACTCTACCTTAAAACTTTAATATTTAAAAATTTTAACAAAAAATTTCACAATTTTTTCACAAAGTTTATACTAAAATTAGTATTTATTAAAGCAATAAGGGTTAAGTCGCTATGAGATATATTTATTTGGTATTAATAGCTTTTTTTATCAATTCTTGTGCAGCTCCATACACCAGCGAAGAAATAGCCCAAGATTTTCAAATAAATGATTTTAGAAATACCTATGATTTGACAAATGCTCAAACAGATTCCATTTTTGATGTATTTAATGATGAGGAGTTGAAAAATCTCATAACCATAGCATTAAAACAAAATAGCGATATTTTTATATATGATAGTAGGATTAAAACAGCTGCTTCACAAGTGAAAATCGCCACTTCAAAACTTATGCCAAATATTGATGGAAGTGTGTCGTATCAATTTAATAAAGATTCCACCATAGATACAAATCTTATGGCATCTTGGGAGCTTGATATATTTGGCAAATATGCTTCATCAAAAAATGCATATGAAGAAATGTTTGAGATAGCAAAGCAGAATCTTGATTTTTTCAAAATCTCTTTAATTAGCGATGTGAGCCTTGCATATTTTAATATTAAATATTTACAATCAAATATTATTCTAACCAAAGAGCGGATAAAAAACTATTATGATTTGCTTGAGGTTATGAATATAATGTATGAAAATGGCTTTGTTGATTTTAGTGAGTTTTTAGAAAATAAGGCATTATTACAAAATGAGGAGCAAACATTAAACAATCTACTAAATGAGTATGAAGTACAGAAAAATGAGCTTAGGGTGTTGATTAATGATAAGGATTATAGATTTGATGATTCTATATATCATTTTACAATCCCAAGATTCCGCGTAAATCTCTCAAATAGCGTAGAAATTATACTAAATCGCCCAGATATAAAAGCACAAATCTCTAATCTAAATGCCGCAGTTTATAATCTAAATTCCGCAAAAGCTAGTTTGTATCCAACTATCTCATTAAGTGGCTCTCTAGGAAAAACGCTACTTTCTCCAAATGGTGTTGGGGATTTGGCATATCAAATCCTTACATCTTTGACATTGCCGATATTTTCAAGAATGGAGATTTATGAAAATATTAAAATCAGTGATTACACGCGTATAGAATCTTATTACACATTACAAAAGGCAATTTACACTGCATTAAGTGAGATAGAAAATGCCATATATGCTATGCAAACAAACCAAAAAACGCTCTCTACAAGTATTGAAATGCTAGAAGAAAACGAAGAGATTCTAGATATGTTAAAAGAAAGTAATGAACTTGGTTTAATAGATTTTATAGAATATATAACTGCACTAAATAGCAATCTATTAATGATGCAAAATAATAATATATCATATTTTAATACGATTAGTGCGACTATCTATCTATATCGCTCCATCGGCGGAAATAGAAATGATATAGCAATAGCCCAAAATGCTATAAATACAGAAGATTCTATAAAACAAGATTCCACAGAAAAATAAAGGGATATAAATGAATAATGATATTTATCAAAATATAAAAAAACAAAATAAAAGCAAGATAAAATTGATTCTAATTCTTTGCGGTATTGTGGCTATTATAGGCATTGCGATTATATTATTTATGCGATTTAACAAAGAGGAAATATCCTATATTACACAGAATCCAACTATAGAAGATATTTCCCAAGATGTAAGTGCCACAGGGACGCTCTCGCCGACTGATACAGTAACGGTGGGAAGCCAGATTTCCGGCACTATTTCGGAGGTTTTAGTCGATGTAAATGACCCCGTTAAAAAAGGGCAGATTCTAGCCATAATCGACCCAGAGAAGCTAAATCAAACTGTGGATAATTTCATCGCTCAACTAGAATCCGCCAAAGCCGAGCTTTATAGTGCCGAAGTGCAATTAGAAAATAAAAAGTGGAATTATGATAATTACTTGGATTTATACGAGAAAACTAGGGGCAAAAGCCCATCACAATTACAACTAAAAACTAGTGAATTAGAATATAAAAGTGCTTTGGCAGATATTGAGGTTAGAAAAGCCACTATAAAACAGCTTGAAACTTCCCTAAATGCCGCAAGAATCGATGTCAAAAACTCTTTTATCACAAGCCCAACTGATGGAGTAGTTTTATCGCGAAGTATCGAGCCCGGACAAACTGTGGCAGCTAGCTTTTCCACACCTACGCTTTTTAGCATTGCCAAAGATTTAACTAAAATGAAGCTAATCTCAAATGTCCTAGAAGCAGATATAGGCAAGGTAAAAGAGGGGCAAGAGGTAGAATTTAGCGTAGATTCCTACCCAAATGAAACCTTTAATGCAAAAGTGGCAAAGGTGAATTTTGCAGATTCCGCCTCCACTAGCTCGACAGATTCTTCGTCTTCCACAACTACAACAACCACAAATATAATAAGCTATGAGGTTACAACATATATTGATAATAACAAACTTCTACTTCGCCCCGGAATGAGTGCCACAGCCACAATAAAAACGGAAGAACAAAAAAACGCTCTTGTTATCCCATATCAAGCATTATTATTTAGTCCAACTAAAAGTGTAACTACAGATAGTGGAATGGGAATGATGATGGGTCCGCCAAAACGCGAGAGAAGGTCATATTCAGGCGTAGGTGCTACTGGAAATATCTGGATTCTAGAAAATGGCATACCAAAAGAAATTGAGGTTAGCATTGGAATCTCAAATGGAAAAAGTGCACAAATATTATCTAATAATATCGATACAAGCACACAAGTAATTATCCAAACGCAAACCAAAAAATAAAGCCTTATTATGTTTATTGAACTAACAAATATTACAAAATATTATGGCGAGGGAGAGAGTGCGTTTAAGGCATTAAAGGGCGTAAATCTCAATATAAATCAAGGTGATTTTCTAGCACTTATGGGACCAAGTGGGAGCGGAAAAAGCACGATGGCAAATATATTGGGCTGTTTAGATGTGGCGAGTAGTGGGAAATATCTTTTTGATGGCGTCGATGTATTTGCCCTAAATCGCAATGAAAGGGCTTTGCTTAGGCGATTTTATATTGGATTTATTTTTCAAGGATTTAATCTCCTCCCACGAACAACAGCATTGGAAAATGTAGAACTCCCACTTTTGTATCGTGGGATTAAAAAGCAAGAGCGGAAAAAAATGGCATTAGAGGCACTTGAAATGGTAGGACTTAATGGCTGGGAAACGCATACTTCAAATAAGCTAAGTGGCGGACAACAGCAAAGAGTGGCAATTGCAAGGGCGATTGCGAGTAAGCCATTATTCCTCCTTGCCGATGAACCAACGGGGAATTTAGACACGAAGCGAAGCTTAGAGATTATGAATATCCTAAAATGGCTAAATACGGATTTAAAAATCACTATATTAATGGTAACACACGAAGCAGAAATGGCGAAATTTGCACATAGAGAAGTGCATTTTTTAGATGGAAATATCGACCCAAGGTATCTAGCAAATGCAACAGCTGGAGCGAATTACAGGGGAGATTCCGCACTTTATGCAGATTCCACATCTAAGATGGATACTGCAATAAATGATAAGGATTCTGCACTTTCTAAAAATGTAACAACTACGATTGATAGCAAAGATTCCACGCTAGATTCTGCATTTAAGGTAGATTCTGCAGAATCTGCAAAATCCACCCCTACATACACAGCTAAGGAATCCAAATGATATTTAATGCTTTTATGCTCGCATTTCGGCAGATTCGGCGGAATACCTTAAGAGCATTTTTGACAATGCTAGGGATTATCATCGGCACTGGAAGCGTTATAGTAATGATTAGCTTAGGAAATGGGACAAGCAAACAAATACAAGATAGCATCTCTAGCTTAGGAAGTAATATCTTAATAATTATGCCAGCACGCGGTTTAGATACCTCTGGGCAGAGCTTAAGGCGATATTTCAATCAACAAGAAGTGGATATTATCGATGATAGAATCTATGGAATTCGAGCTTTAGCCCCGATAAGCAATGGTTCTGCATTAATCCAATACAAGCAATATTCTCGTGAGACAGAAACCTACGGCGTAACTAGTGGCTACTTTGTCGCTGGAAATTGGGAGATTGCATCGGGGAGGGAATTTACAGATGAGGAATATAAAAGCGGTGCTAATGTCTGTATAGTTGGTGATAGCGTAAAAAACGCTTTATTTAATAATACCGAACCATTAGGAGCAAAAATCAAAATCGGCAATAAGCACGGAAGTATTATTTGCGAATGTGTGGGAGTTCTAGGAGCAAAAGGACAAGGAGCGATGGGGAATGACCAAGATGATGTGATACTTTTCCCACTTAAATCCTACCTTAGGACGCTTGGACGAGAAAAACAATCCATAAATAATATAAATCGAATTATGATTTCGCTAAATGATGGGGTAGATTCCAAGCAAAAAACCGAAGAAATAAAAGAAACTTTTCGGGAGATTCGCAATATTGATGGCACGAAAACCGATAATTTTGAGATAATGGACACAAAGCAAATCGAAGAAACCTTAGCAAAAACCACGCAAATGCTGACCTTATTTCTAGGGGCGATTGCGGGAGTTAGCCTAATTGTTGGGGGCATTGGGATAATGAATATTATGTTAGTTTCTGTTACCGAGCGAACCAAAGAAATTGGCACACGCCTTGCAATCGGGGCGTTGGAAAAGGAAGTGCTATTGCAGTTTTTGATTGAATCGATTGTAATTAGCTCACTTGGGGGATTTATCGGGATTGTGCTGTCATTTATCATCTCTTTTGCACTAGCTCAAATGATGAATCTACCATTTGTTTATAGCGTCTCTGTGGCGATTATCGCATTTATATTTTCCGCATTTATCGGCGTTTTATTTGGATATTTACCAGCAAAAAGAGCATCCAAACTAAACCCAATAGACGCCCTAAGACACGAGTAAATCCTATAATTTTAAAAATATAGGATTTCAAAAAAGGAAAATCGCTTAAATCATTTTCTAAAGCAAAGTTTTCTTGAATTCCTTAAAAACAAGTGGAGTTTCCTTGCCCTAAATTATGAGCGAATGAAAAATGAATCTTTGTGTAAAACGAAGTTTCCTATCATATAAAAAATAAGATTTTAAATGTTCTAGTAAATCTAAGATTTATATAGATTCAACGCTTTCTAGCGATTTAATGTAAGCAAGGGGAAGGGCTTAAATGAAAACTTTCCAAAAGCAAAACGAAGTTTCCTTGAAAACAAAGTTTCCTTGAAAGCGAAGTTTCATTCAAACGCAAAATTTCTTGGAAAATAAGCGAAGTTCACTTCCCAAGCATTAATATATAAAACACATAAGATTTGTAGAATCTAAACTATGGCGAGAATCTAGATTCACAAAACGCACAAGATTCCATAGATTCAACGAATCTAAATGAGAATTCAAAATATAGAGATTCCCAAGATTCGGCAACTTCATAGAATCTATAAAATACGCATAGTCCAAACCAAACAAGAATCTAGATTCATCAAAACGTTCAAATTGAAATTTTAAGATTCGCTTATTTTAACAAATAGTTTCATTTGAAAAAAGGATTTTATTTTGATAAGGCTTTGATTTTATTCCCACTTACACTTTTTCCCTCACGAAGATTGTGGGAATCTAAACAATAAACTTAAATTCAATTTAAAAGAAACTATTAGCTAACGGGACGAAATTACACTTTGGCTTTATGTTTCTTAAAATAATCTTTTCCTAACTGCCAAATATATCTGCCAATTTTCTTTAAATCGTCAT
>NZ_NHYM01000009.1 GCF_003288815.1 Helicobacter sp. 16-1353
GGATTGCGTTAGCATTGGGGGGATAAGGGGAGCGATTTCGCTTTTGCCTTTGGCAAATTCATCATTCAAGCCCCCTTGTCCTCCCTTTACCAAACAAGACGCTTTAAAACAAAAGGCAAATGTTCTATGGAAAAATGATTTTGTAAAGGCTTTGCCTTTAATGTTGAATTAGCTATAAAAATTATTTTTCGCATTTTTGTAAAGTTTTTTTGGCTTGGAAACTTTTTAGAATTCCAAGAAATTTAAGTTTGTTTTTAAGTGTGGCTTAAAGGGATTCTACAAAATAAACTTAGTTTTAAATTTTTAAGTTTATTTTTTTGTTCCACCCACCACCCATTTTATATGTGAGGCTATGCCTCACGGAATCTTTGTAAAAATTGCTCCGCAATTTTTAGATTAAAATTTGTGCTTTAGCACCCAAAAAAGCGAGTTATTAAAAACTTTAAGTTTTTCATAAATTCGTAAAATAGAGGTGTGGGAAAACTAAGTTTTCTGTCAATCCCCGACAATGTTTTTTAAGGGTTGTGCTTCGCACGGAATTTATTTTATAAAAAATCGCATAAGGCGTTAGCCCCATAATTTAAAAGGGCGATAGGTGGATAAACAAAGGCGAAGCCTTTATAAGATAAAAAATATTTTAAGCACCTTAAAATTTATTTTTAAGATAAAATTCTAAGTTTTAAGATTCTTTAAAAAGAATCTAGTGGGGATTTTAAAATTTAGTTTTAAAAAATTAAAGTTTTTGTTGTGAGGGCTTCGCCCTAGATTATATCTATGACAGGAAACTTCGTTTTCCCACCGCCCATTTTTGGTGCTACTGCACGGAATCTAATTAAACAAAATTGCTAACGCAATTTTTAAAAGGTGGAAGCTAAATTAAAATACCAACATAATCTCAAGGCGAAGTATTTTAAGATGATTTTACGAGAAACTTCGTTTTACAAGCTGTGAAATTTTGAGCTAGGAGATAAGACTAGTGGTCTATCGACCGAGCGAAAAGCAAACTCTCGTAAAAGCACTTAAAAGACGAGCCTACGAAATTAATTTTAAAGGAGTTAAATGAAAGAAGTCTGGGACAAAAAGGCAAAAACATTCCCGCGATACATCGCAAATAGCGACGAAGACAAGCCGATATTTGAGTATTTCAAAAATGCTGGGATTGATTTTAGCGGTAAAAATGTGCTTGATTTAGGCTGTGGAAATGGCAGATATGCCCTAGCACTTGCACAAAATGCAAAAAATGTGCTTTGCTTTGACATCTCGCCAAATATGCTAGAGAATGTAAAAGCGGACGCCAAAAAGCACGGATTTAGCAATATCCATACATTTTGCGGAGATTGGGGCGAGTTTGATATAGCGGAGTTTGGGGAGTTTAGGGATAAAATCGATATTGTTTTTGCGTCTCTCACCCCTGCGCTAAACTCTTTTGAGAAGTTTGAAAAGGCGTATAATCTCGCAAAAGAGGCGATTATGTATATCGGATGGGGGCGAAAGCGTGAGAATGCCTATCTAAACGCCGTTTTTAAAGCTCATAATGCCGAAGTCGCACTGCCAACAGGGGCGATGAATGTAACAGAATATTTGGAATCTTTGGGGCTAGAAGTCCCGCCGGTGCATTTCATTACCAAAACTATTCATCATAGAAAAACGCTTGAGAGTGCGGTGGCAGACGCAAGCTGGCAGCTTGAAGCCCACGAGGTAACGCCAAATATCGAGCTTATAAAAGAGGTATCGCTAAAGTGGAGGGAGGCGGACTATCTAAACTCAAGCGATTTAGAAGATTCTGCGACCCCTAGAGTGTCGGCGTATTCTAGTGATTCAGTTCTGCCGAAATTGGATTCTAGGGATTCTTTAGATTCTGCGGATTCTGCAAATTCTACAGATTCTAGCGAGGTGCGAGAATTTAAAGATTTAGCAGATTCTAGGGATTTACGAATTGGCAAAATCGATGAAAATAATGAGATGAAATGCTATGATATTACGGATAATGGGGAAAATATCGTGCATTATAAAAGCATTATGGAAATAGGTATAATGGCAATTAGAAAATAATTAGGGTGTAAATGAAAATTTTAAGTATCTTTATCATTGCAATAGCACTTATTTTGCTTAGTATTTTCGCACTAAGTAGCGGAATCCTAAATGTCAGCATTAAAGATATTTTGCATATTTTAGCCTTTAATATTGGGTTTGTGGATTCTATCCCTGATGAAAATGCTATGCATATAATCAATTCCATAAGATTGCCTAGAATCTTAGGTGCGATAATAGTTGGTGCATCTTTAGCATTTTGTGGTGTTGTATATCAAGGTGTTTTTACAAATCCATTGGTTTCTCCGGGAATCTTAGGTGTTTTAAGTGGTGCTTCGTTTGGTGCGGCACTTGGTATGGTTTTGCGATTGCCCTATGCTTTTATTGAGATTCTATCCTTTGGCTTTGCATTTTTAAGTGTAGGATTCGCAGTATTTCTAGCATTTATTTTTGCAAATAATAATAAGATTCTAATGCTTATTTTAGGCGGGATTATAAGCTCATCTCTTTTTGGTGGATTGGTTAGTATCTTAAAATTTACTGCTGACCCATATGAGGTTTTACCAAATATTGTATTTTGGCTAATGGGGAGTTTGGCACATATAAGAGAACAAAGTTTATTTTTCGCCTTAGTTGTGCTTGTGTTGAGTGTAGTTCTATCTCTAATATATTCAAAAGAATTAGATATTTTATGTTTGGGTGAAGATGAAGCAAGAAGTTTGGGTGTAAATGTTAGACGCGCTAGAATCTTTTTTATAGTCATTGCTACTTTAAGTGCCGCTTCAAGCGTTATGATTGCAGGGATAGTAGGCTGGATAGGGCTTGTCGTGCCACATATCGGGAGATTTGTGGTTGGGGCAAATCATAGATATTTAATATTATTTAGTGCATTTTTTGGTGCTTTATTCTTACTTGCTATTGATACCATAAATAGGGAGTTTTTTAGCATAGAGATTCCCATAGGAATCCTTACAAGTGTTGTTGGCGTTGTAGTTTTTAGTGGTATTTTATTTGCATATCGCAATAAGATTTAATGATGGATTTTATACTTAAAATACAGAATCTAAGCGTTAGTTATGCTAAGAAAAATATTCTAAATAATATTAATTTTAGTGTAAAACAAAATAGCATAAATTCTATTTTAGGACCAAATGGAAGCGGTAAAAGCACACTTTTAAAAGCAATTCTAAATGCTATAGTTTTTAGTGGTGATGTGCTTATAAAGCAACAAGATAAAATCATTAATACCAAAAAAATTAGTGCTAAAGAATTAGCCAAATTAATCGCTTATGTGCCACAAAGATATAATATTGCATTTGAATTTAGTGTGCTTGATGTTGTTTTGATGGGATTATATGCACGAAGTGGTTTTTTTGGATATGCTAAAAAATACCAAAATCTCGCATCTTTTAGTTTGGAGCGATTAGGTATTGCCCATCTTAAAGATGAGCGATTTTCGAATCTATCTGGCGGTCAAAAGCAACTTGTCCTAATAGCAAGAGCATTAATACAACAAAGCCAAATTATCGTATTAGATGAGCCTGTAAGTGGATTGGACTTAGGAAATCAGCATAATCTCTTAGAGCTTTTAGAAGATATTAAAAAAGAGGGCAAAACGATTATTCAAACGACACATTATCCAGAACATACCTATAATAGCGATAATATTATTTTATTAAAAAATGGTAAATTATTTAAACAAGGTGATTTTGAGATATTAAGCCCACCTAATCTAAAAGAAATATATGGCATAGATACGCAAAAAGTTAATCTTCCAAATGGTGGATATTATTTTTGTGTGTGTAAAAATAAAACTAAATCCTAAAAAATTACTCAAAAATTAATACAAATTTACTACAATAACAATTTACAAATTATTTTATAGGTGGTTGCATATTTTGGAAGAATTAGATTATTACGAGATACTAGAGATTGAGCGAACTAGTGATAAAGAGGTAATTAAAAAAGCATATAGAAAATTAGCTCTAAAATATCATCCTGATAGAAATGCTGAGAATAAAGAAGCAGAAGAGAGATTTAAGCAAATCAATGAAGCTTATCAAGTGCTAAGTGATGATAATAGTCGTGAGATTTATGATAAATATGGCAAATCTGGCTTAGAAAGTAGTGGATTTAGAGGATTTAGCGGAAAAGATTTTGGAGATATTTTCGGGGATTTGGGCTCTATTTTTGAGAGTGTGTTTGGGCAAAGTTTTAGCACTAGGCGACATTCAAATGAATTTGAGAGCGATTTTGCTATGGAATTAAATCTTAGTTTCAAAGAAGCAGTTTTTGGCTGTAAAAAGGAAATCACAAATAAATATAAAAAATATTGCAAAGATTGTAAAGGAAGTGGTGCAAAAAGTAAAGAAAAGTGTAGCTCTTGTGGCGGACAGGGTAGGGTTTATAGTAGAAATGGTTTTATGACTTTTACACAAACTTGTCAAAAATGTGGCGGTAGTGGAGAGATTATAAAAGAAAAATGCGAAACTTGCAATGGTAAAAAATATACCGTGCAAGAGGAAAGTTTTGAGATAAATATCCCAGAAGGTATTGATACTGATAATAGAATTAGAGCTTCACAACGAGGAAATGAGCTACCAGATGGCAAAAGAGGCGATTTATACCTTATTGTTAATGTAGAAGATGATGAGTATTTTATCCGTGATGGAAGTGATGTTTATATCGAAATACCTGTATTTTTTACAAATATTATACTTGGTGCTACGATAATAGTGCCATCTCTACGCGGTGAATTGGATTTAAAGATTCCACCAAATACGAAAGATAAAGAAAGATTTGTGTTTAAAAACGAGGGTGTGAAGCATATTAATAATTCACAAAAAGGACGACTAATAGTTCAGGTAAAAATCGTGTATCCAAGTGAAAAATTAAATGCCGAACAAAAGAAACTTTTATTAAAATTACACGAATCTTTTGGATTAAAAAGTGAGCCACATAAAACTATTTTAGAAAATTATATATCAAAAATCAAAGATTGGTTTAATCAAAAATAATGGAATTAAATTTTTTTACTATAGGCGTTTTTACTATTTGTATAACTGTTATTGTTAATATATTCTTTAAGAAAATAAATATACCTATCGTTATTGGCTATATTGTAACAGGCATTATTATCGTTTATGCCTTTAATCTTAAGAGTTTATCATCTTCTGGTGAGCTTAGCGAAGTAGCGGAATTTGGAATTATCTTTTTGATGTTTGTAATTGGGCTTGAGTTTAGCTTTGATAAATTTAAGACAATGAAACAAGAAACACTTTTATTTGGAATCTTACAGCTTATAACCTGCTCGTTTATATTCTACATTGCTTGTTATTATGTTATGGGATTGGATTATAAAACATCATTTGTAATAAGCGTATCTTTTGCATTATCATCAACTGCGATTGTTTTAAAAAGCTTTGATAATCAAATCTATTCAGGTTATCAAAAAAATTCTATTGGTATTTTGATTATGCAAGATATTGCTGTTATTCCTATCTTGCTTATTATTCCAGCACTAAGTTTAAGTGGCGATACAAATATAAGTAAGATAATAATAACAACTGTCATTAGTGCTGTAATAGTTGTCGCTATTTTGATGATACCCGGAAAATATGTCGCTTCAAAGATATTAGGACTTGCAGCAAATACGAAAATGGACGAGATTTTTATCTCTACTATTCTACTTATCGTTTTAGGAGCATCACTTGTAAGCGAATATTTTGGATTCTCACATTCCTTAGGAGCATTTATCGCTGGAATGGTAATCGCTGGAACTGATTATAGATACAAAATAAAAGCTGATATTGAGCATTTTAAGGATTTATTTTTAGGATTCTTTTTTATTACCGTTGGAATGCAGGTTGATATATTATTTTTTCTAAAGCATATAGTAATTATTTTAATCTTATTGATTTGTGTTATTGTTATTAAAACTTTTGTGATTTATTGGACTATTAGGGTTTTTCGCAATAAAGAAGAGTCGTTTAAAACAGCCCTTAGTTTATCGCAAATAGGAGAGTTCGCATTTGTAGTTTTCTTACTTGCGGATAAAAATAATATATTTAATGGGAATCTTAGTAATTCTATTATCCCTATAATCGCAAACTACAATATAGACGCAAACGACCTAAATCAATATCTAACATTAGTTGTTATCTTATCTATGATTGTTACGCCTTTTATCCTAGAGCGAATCAAAGCTATAACAAATTTTATACTAAGAGATAATATTTCTATAGCAGATATTAGTGATTATAATGATGAAAAGCCGACACAAGAGGCAGATGATTTTAGCGAGTATAAAAATCATATCATTGTTTGTGGTTATGGAAACTTTGGGAAAAGTATAGTAAGCTATCTAAAAAGCCATAATGTTAATTATATATCCATAGACCATAATTATGCTAAAGTCCAAGATGGTATAAAAGATGGTAATGTGGTTGTTTTTGGTAATATTATGCAAACAAGTTTGATAGAAAAACTAAACATTAAAGATTCTGCTGCTATTATAATTGCTATAGATAATAGCTATAAAATAAGAGATGTTTGTAAGATTTTATTAGACAACCTACCAAATTGCAATATAATTGCAAAAATCAATGCAAGGGCGATAGATAACGAAGTAGAGGATTTGAATCTATATGCTGTAGTAGATGAAAAAAAGGAAATCGCTAGAATCTTAGGACAAGAGGCTATTGCGGCAATAGAGGAGAAACTGAAATAAAATTAAAGGAAAAATATGAATGCAGCTGATGAATGGAGATTGGAATCCTTATTTGAAAATAATGATTCATTAGATAGTTTTGTAACACAGATTCTACATAAGGCTAGTAAATTTGAGAAAAACTATAGCGGTAAATTAGCAAAGATTCGCGATATTGATGAGGTAATAAGCGAATATGAGGGCATTTTAGAGGGCATTGGTAGAATAATGACTTATGTATTTTTATTATTCGCAAAAGATACAAATAATGGTGCATTATATGCAAAATATGAATTGCGTGCAAATGAGATTCAAGATTATATTATTTTCTTTGAATTAGAATTGGCACATTTGGATACAAAAATAACCACTAAATACATAAAATCAAGCAAAAAATATCAATATTACCTACATAAATTAATAGAGCAAAAAAAATATCAACTAAATAAAGACCAAGAAAAAATACTTCTAAAAGTATCGCCCATTGGTAAAGATGCCTTTAGTAGGCTATTTGATGAGTATATGAGTAGCTTGAAATTTAAGCTAAAAGATGAGGTTTTAAATGAAGAGGAGATTCTATCAAAACTTCATAATAGCAATAGAGATATACGAAAAAACGCACAAAAAGAGCTAACCAAAAAACTTAAAAAATCCTCCCATATCCTAAAATATATTATTAATATTGTTCGTAAAGATTTGCAAATACAAATGGATTTAAGAGGATATAAATATCCAGAATCTTTTAGGCATATCGATAATCAAATAAGCCAAAAAAGCGTGGATTCTATGATTGATATTGTGGTTGCTAATTTTAATTTAGTGCATAAATATTATGGGCTTAAATCTAGGATTCTAGGCATTAAAAAGCTAAAAGATTATGATAGATATGCACCACTAAATCATAAAAATATAAAAGAGCGAGAGTTTCCATATGAGGATGCAAAAAATATCGTAATCCAATCCTATAGCGACTTTTCCCCAGCATTTGGCAAAATCGTAGAAAATGCTTTTAAAAATGGCTGGGTAGATTCTCATCCGTGTGCAAATAAAAGGGGCGGAGCGTTCTCTCACGGAGCAGTTCCCAAAGCCCACCCATATATATTATTAAACTACACAAATGGCAGACGAGATATTTTCACAATCGCACATGAATTCGGTCATGCAATCCACCAAGAATTATCCAAAAAAATGGGCTATTTGAATATGGATACACCGCTAACCACCGCAGAAACCGCATCTGTTTTTGGTGAAATGCTTTTATTCGATAGAATGAAAAAAAAGCTAAAAGAAGAAGAGTTATTAGGGCTTTATGCAGGGAAAATTGAGGATATTTTCTCTACACTTTTTAGACAAGTGGTAATGACAAATTTCGAGCGAAGAATCCACGATAAAAAAGGCGAGTTAAGCAAGGAAGAATTTAATAAAATCTGGAGCGAAGAAAATAAAAAGATGTTTGGCGATTCTCTAAAATTAACTAAAAATTACGCCCTTTGGTGGAGCTATATCCCGCACTTTATCCACTCGCCATTTTATTGCTATGCGTATTCTTACGGGCAGCTTTTGAGCCTTACTTTATTTGGATTGTATAAGAGTGGATATAAGGATTTTGTCCCAAAATATAGCGAGTTTTTATCATTAGGTGGGTCAAAATCACCAAAAGAATTAGTTGGAATCTTTGGCTTTGATATTGAGGATTCTAGATTCTGGGAATATGGTATTAATGAGGTTAAAAAGATTTTAGATGAATTTAGCATAATTGTTAAAAGGAAATATAATGGATTTTAAGATAAGTGTTTTTAGATTTAATGCAAATACTGATTATAACGAATATTATCAAAGTATCGATATTAGCATAGATGAGAATCTAAACTTAAAAGATTTATTGATAGCTATATCAAAGTCCTTAGATGATTTTTCTTATGATGATAAATCTTTCGGGTTTCGTATTAATAATATTGTGGTTTTTAGTAATATTAAATTATTAGATTTAAAATCTCATTTTGGGACAAGCCTAATTATTACGCCAATATCTACAAAATATGCGATGAAAGATTTAATCATCGACAAAGAAGCAATTTATTCGCTCTATAAAACAAAGCTTGATAAGTTTAAATTCCTAAGCGAAGAATCTAAGAATGAGTTTAAAAAATACATTTTGATAAACCTAATTAGCCCCCTTGATTTAGATGATTATGTGGGCGATGGATATTGCTTATATATTAAATGGATGATGATTCATTATAAGGATTATGCTAAAGATTTGCTTATGTCTATTGCAAGGTATGAAGATGGCGTTATGAATAGCATTAGTGTAAAAAATATGATTTATCCACCTGATGGCTCAATAGATAAGGAAATAGAGGGTTTACAACGAATGCTTTTGCAGAGTATCCGCTGTCCAATCCGCCGAAATCATTGGGTCAAAATCGCCAAAAAAGTAGAATCTTTATTTAAACTAACAGCTGGTAAAAAACTAAATATCAAGCTAAAGAGGGGAATAAAATGAGTAAATATCTAATTTATTATGATTATGAGAATCTATCGCTTATAGATTCTAGTATTGTCTTACTAAAGGAATTAGAGATTCCATTTATTGATGATAATGTATTTGAATACTATGGCGGACATTGGGGATATGTAGTCAATGAGAGAATATTCTTTTTATCCCAAGCTTATAATATAGCTTTAGCTTCTAGTAAGGATTGTGATTTACTCGTGTTAGAAGAAGATGCGTATTATAATCTATGCTTTGCTAAAAAGCATATTGAGGAGAATCCAACGCTTTTTAATCTAGCCCAAAGCGAGTTAGCAAAATATGATTTAACATATAGCGAAAAAACAAAAATTATCTATATAAACAATTTGCTTGGCGATAATCTAGAAAAAATAAAAGCAAAGAATAAAACCTCATTTAGCGATTTTCATGTAAGTATTTTTCACTCAAGTAGAGATATTAGTGATTTTGATGACAAAAGCAATGCAAATCTTAAAAAAATCCTTAATGTTGTGGGATTAAATATTGTTTATGAAGAGCATAATGCATTTTTTCAAAATGAGCTATTTAGCCCAAAAATCGCATATAAATATAGTGCAAAGTCTTTAGAAAATGCGGTAGATTCTGGTAGCGATTTTATACTTAGTAATTCTATGGGGATTTTTGATATATTTGATAAAAAATATTTAAAATTATCCAAAGTGATTAATAGGGATTTTGGAAATATACCTATTTTATTTTTACCACAAGTAATTTTGCTTTCATTTGGAATAAGAGATGATACGGCATTAGCTCTTAGATACCATAAAATCGGGGCTGATTTTATATGATATTTCTAAAAATGATTTTTTCTGCCTTAATTGCTCTATGTTGGTATTTTTTTGGTGGTGGAAAAGAAATTTCCATTATTTTATTTATATTTATATTTGCTGTTTTATTATTTCAACCGAAAAAATCTAAAAGCACCCAAGAACAAGATGATTTTAAAGAGAAAATACAAAAAGCACAAGAGCGTAAAGTGAGAATTGAAGAGAAAAGAATCATCGAACAAAGAGAAGCTAAAAATAACAAATAAAGGAGTTTTAACATTATGGAAATCTTGCTATTGATTATCGCTGGAGTTGTGTTATATTTTTTATACAACGGATTCCAAGACTATATGAAAAATCCATACAAAAGAGAAGAACAGAATAATGGATATAAGACTGAGTATAATGTAGATGAGAATCCATATATCCAAGAAACACCAGAAGATAAAGTCAAAAAAACCGAATTTGGCGTTTTGACTAGAATCTTGCAATGTATAACACATAGCGATGGAAATATTTGTAAATTAGAAAAAGAGCTTGTATCCAATATGCTAGATGATATTGCAATGGAATTGAGCGATTTTAAGGACGCAAGAAATATCCTACAAAATATTTTTGATAATAATAAAGATAATCTTGATGATTTAGCAGAATCTTTTGCGAATCTAACAAAGGGCGAGTATAAAAAAAGGCTAAAAGTAATAGAATTTTTATTTGCATTAGCCTATGCCGATGGGAATCTAGATGAAGATGAGAGAGAGAAAATTATTGATGTGGCGGCTATTTTTGAGCTAAATAATGATGATTTTAATAAGATTTATGATGATTTTGAAAATGAATATGCCACTAATGTAGCGATGGATTCCAAAAGAGCAATGGAGATTCTAGGGCTAGATGAAAACTATACATTAAGTGATTTAGAAAACGTCCATACTAAAAAAATAAAAGATAGTAAGCAAAATATTCTCTTAAATAAGAATCTTAATAAGAATTTTAAAGATACATCATTGCCGGTTTTACGCGATATTGACGAGGCATATAAGGTTTTACTATCTAAATTAAATGATAATATTAATGATAATGAAACTACTAAAGAAATAAAAGATTCCTAAATCTTAGTATGAAACAAACCTGCTCCCACTGCCATTTAGAATACGACGAAGACGCACTTTATACTTGCGAGATTGGGGGCGTTGAACGCAGATTCTGCTGTAAGGGGTGTGAGGGGGTTTTCCGCCTTTTGGGGGAATATCAGCTAGATTCGTTTTATGATAGGCTTGGGACTTCCACGCTAAAGCCCCCAAAGGAGCTTAAAGATGATTTAAGCAAATTCGATTCGCTCCTATTTTTGGAACAATATCTAAACAAAATCGATGAAAACACCGCTGAAATCGCACTAATAATCGAGGGAATCCACTGCATCGCCTGTGTGTGGCTAAATCAAAAGATATTAGATAACGCAAAAGGGATTTTGGCGACGGATATAAACTACACGAATAATAAGGCAAAAATCACCTTCAACCCGCAAGAAATCAAGGTAAGCGAGATAATCCGTCTTATCCGCTCTATCGGCTACGATGCCAAAGCCTACGACCCAAAGACGCTCGAGGCGATAAATGCGAGGGAGCGGAGGGATTATTATACGCGAATGATTGTGGGCGTGTTTGCAACTATGAATATTATGTGGATTGCCGTGGCGCAGTATTTAGGCTACTTTCTTGGAATGGATAGGGACATAAAGGATATTTTGAATTTTGCTTCGTTTGTCCTAGCTACGCCGACTTTATTTTACTCTGGCTGGATATTTTTCCGCGGTGGCTACTATGGGCTTAAAAATGGCTTTATAAATATGGATTTGCTTGTCAGTATTGGGGCGTCGCTGACTTATTTTTACTCGATTTATGCCGCACTCACGCATGTTGGCGAGACTTATTTTGAGTCGGTTACTATGATAATCACATTTATTTTGATTGGGAAATTCTTGGAGGTGCGCTCAAGGAAAAGTGCCGGAGATAGGATTGATAAGCTAATTAGCGAGATTCCAACGCAAATTAATATTTTAAAAAATGGCAAAATCCTAGAGATTTCCCCACAAGAAGCCGAGATTGGCGATGTTGTGGCGTTGAAACCGGGTGAGAAAATAATACTTGATGGAATCTTGCTCTCCAAAAATGCACTCTTAGATTCATCAATGCTAACTGGCGAGAGTGTGTATGTGGAGAAAACTGCGGGCGAGGCGATAATATCTGGCAGTATCAATATGGATTATCACATAAATTATAGGGTTACTAAGAAGTTTAGCGAATCCACGATGAGCCACATCATCACGCTAATCCAAGAATCTATCAACAAAAAGCCAAATATCCAAAATAAGGCAAATAGCATTTCGCATTATTTTAGTGGCTTTGTGTTTGTGGTCGCGGCTCTCACATTTGCGGTGTGGTGGTATGTGAGCGGGGTGGAGAGTGCGATTGTGGTGGCGGTGAGTGTCATAATCATCGCTTGTCCTTGTGCGCTCGCACTTGCTACGCCTATTGCCACGATTGCAGGCATCAGCGAGGCGTATAAGCATAAATTGCTTTTTAAAGAGGCTCGATTTTTAGAGACTTTCGCCAAAACAAATGCCATAATTTTTGACAAAACTGGGACGCTAACTTATGGGAAGCCAAAGGTGGTAAATGTGCGGTGGTTTGGGGAATCTGGTGGCGGTTTAGATTCTCGTGAGCGTGTGGATTTGGCGGAATCTTGTGCGATTGTGAAATCTGGCGATTTTGCGGAATCTGCGGAATCTCGTGCACTTTTATATTCCCTTTTATATTCATTTGTAAACCTAAATAATCACCCAATTAGCAATGGCATTAAGCAGTATTTGGAGAATCTAGATTCTGCCGAATCTAGCGTGGAATCTGTGGAATCCGCCACAGAATTCAAGGCGGAATCCAAGACGGAATCCAAGGCAGAATCTGCACTAGATTCCAAAGATTCCAGCATAGAATCCGCGGAATCTAAAACAGATTCCACCACAAATCGCCCACAAATCGCCCAAAAACTTCCACTAGAGGACTTCAAGCAAATTAGTCAAAAGGGGATTCAAGCAAATTATAAGGGGCAGATTCTACTTGGCGGAAGCTATAAATTTATGCGTGAAATGGGCGTAAAATGCAAGGAAACTAGCGATAATAATATGAGCTTTTACTTTGCGATTAATGGGGAAATTCGTGCGATTTTTAGCCTCGAAGATAGCTTGAAAGAAAACGCAAAAGAGGTCGTTAGAGCATTTTTAAGCTATGGATTTCGCGTGGTGTGCTTAAGTGGCGATAGGCACGAAGTGGTGGCAAAAATAGCGGAATCTGTAGGGATTAGCGAGTATTATTTCGAGCAGACGCCACAAGATAAAAGCGAGTTTATCGACAAACTCCATGAAAAGGGCTTTGTGTGCGTTATGGTGGGCGATGGCATAAATGACGCAATCGCCCTAAACAAGAGCGATATAGCCATTAGCATGGGGCAAGGAAGCGATGTGGCTATCGAATCTAGCGATATAGTTTTGCTTGATGATAGCTTGGAGAGCCTTTTAAAGGCGTATCGGCTCTCAAAAACGACCTATGACGTGATAAAACAAAATATTAAAATTAGCATTATCTACAACCTGCTTACCATTCCACTTGCCGCATTTGGCTTTATAATCCCGCTATTTGCGGCACTTAGCATGAGCTTTAGCTCACTTCTAGTTACGCTAAACTCGCTAAAAATTAAAGTGAAAAATGGGTAAAATACTATAAAAAAGGACATAAATGCAAGAAAAAATAATTATTCCAGTGATGTTTTGCTTTGATAAAAATTATTGTGTGCCAGCAAGTGTGGCGTTCTACTCGCTATTAGAAAATACTGCAAAATGTGTTAGTGGCGATGTGGAGTTTTTAAAAAGGGCAAATTCGGCGATTTTAAGAGACTTTGGAGATTCTACGAATTCAACAAATCCTTTAGATTCCACCGGTGATTTTGTCGCAAATAGGGGGGGGGCAGCAAGGCTCTAAAAATACAGATTTAATAAATCTAGATTCTAAAGCAGAATCCAAAATCTTAGATTCCGCAGATTCCATAGAATCCAAAACCCTAAATTCCAAAGATTCCACAGATTCCAGCTCCAAAAATTCCGCCAACTCCATTAAATCTAAGAATCAAAATACGCCCAAAGTCCCACAAGCTCACCAACTACAAGAATCTAATGCCATAAAAAAATCTCAAATCCCCCTTTTCTACCACCTTTATATCTTGCATAATGACATTCCCGCGCATTACCAAGACTTGCTAAATCAAAGCATAGAGCCATTTAGGGATTTTGCTAAGCTTATTTTTATCAATTGTCAAGGGACTTTTGAAAAGCAGTGGCAGGAAATGCCCCAAAAAAGCCACTTTGCAAAGGAAGTGCTTTATAAAATCCTATTGCAAGGGCATTTCGCCAAATATCATAAAATCATTATTAGCGATGTTGATGTGGTATTTTTGGGCGATATTTCGCAAAGTTTTTTGGACTTTGATATAGAGAGCGATGTCTATATCAGCGGAGTTAGGGCAAATGACCCAAATGGCATTTTCCCACTTACTGGCTGGAAAGAGGGCTATAAGAAATTTAGCAAAGCCGAGTTTGAAGCCGTGAAATATGGCGTAGGCGGAGGCTACCTAATCGCAAATCTTAAAAAATGGCGGCACGATGATATAGAATCTAAGATGATAGAATACTTACGCCTAAACGCCCACAAGTTAGTCCTAGCCGAGCAAGATGTGCTAAATATCATCTGCTATCCTAAAATCGCCACGCTCTCCCCAGCCCACATCGTAGGACATCAAATGTGGGAGCGATATGGGGAGCGCTGGGAGAAATATCCGCCAAAAGTTTATAGCAAAAATGAGCTAGATTCTGCTAGGAGGCACCCCATACAGCTCCACTATATCGGGGATAAAAAGCCGTGGAACTACCCAAGTGAGCCAAAAAGTGAGCTTTGGTATAGCTATCTAGCAAAAACGCCATTTTTAAAAATTTTTCTAGCAAATATAGAATGCGTAATCATAAATAATTACATAAAAACAACTCTGCCCTATCGGCTTAAAGCCCTATTTAAGCGAAATAAGCTCTTTTTTATAGACCCTAGAATCTACTTTAAAATTACAAAAAGAATTTTTAAAAAGATTTGGGGGAAGATTCAAGGGAGAGATTAGGAGAGATTAGGAGAGATTCTCCAAATAAGCTATTACAAGGGAAATTTAGGGAAATCTCATTGTAATAAGTGGATGATAATCTTAAGAATCTATAAAAATGGAAAATAAAATTCGTAAGAGACTTTGCCACTTAAGCAAAATAAAAATAGCGGTGATGGAACATTAAGATTAAAGGATTTTTTAAAAGTAGCGATGGGATTTGCAAATCTAAAGGCAATCTTTATCGTTTTTCTTTGAAATTTTCACTTGGTTTTAAAAGCCACCCGTTAAAGGTGGGAGAGGCAAAACCTAGTTTCACCAGCAATAATGGAATTGCTAGTTTTTAATGGGCTTCGCCTCTTTACAGGAAACTTCGGCTAAAGCCTTATTTTACACGAAGCTACGAATTTCTAACGAAATTCAAGAGGCTAAGGTATTAACTTCGCAACCCTAGCTAAGCTAGTTTTTGCGATAAGGGAGTAAATCCCTTTTACAGGAATCTTCGCTTTACAGGGCTTTCAAGGCTAAAGCCTTTTGCAATGGCGGATATATTTTAAAAAATTAAATTACAAAAAGGACATAAAATGCAAAATATAACTTTTCAAAATGGATATGAGTTTTTAAAACTTCACAATAGCTTTAAGGATACGAATAGCGTGGAATCTGCTTGCATATTTAGCACTGATTTGCCCCCTAAAAATCCGCTTTTTACCATCGCAATCCCAACTTATAAACGCCTTGACACGTTAAAAGAGACAATAGAATCGGCATTAAATCAAGATATAGATAAGCTAAATGGGGGGGGCAGCAAGAGAGCAAGATATTAGAATCTAAATCAATAGAATCCAAAGAATCTAAAAAATCATATGAAATTATCGTGGTAGAAAATCCAAGTGTTAGCTCCCAAACGAGCGAATTTTTAGAATCTTACAGGGGTAAAATCACATATTATAAAAACGCCAAAAACCTAAATCTTTTTGGTAATTGGAATCGTTGTATTTCCCTAGCAAAAGGCAAGTGGGTTTGTATCTTGCATGATGATGATATTTTATTGCCAAATTATCTAAGCGAGATGAAAAAAGCAGTAGAAAAAGTGGAGGAAAATACCGCTTTAATTTCGCATAGAGCGATATATTTTGGGAATCTAGATTTGATTAATTATAGACAGGCGGAGGATTCTGGGATTAAAAAGCAACTTAAAAAATGTAAGAGCCTATTTTTAGCTCTAAAATCTATAAAATCATTTTGTATAAATCATATAATTTTTCCTATTTTAGGCGTTAAGAAATATAAATTATTAGATAAGCGAAGTGCAGATTATATCGCTAAATATAATCCCCTGCATCCATCTGCAATGCTTCACAATAAGGAAGTTTTCCTAAAATTAGGCGGGTATAATCAAAGCTATTTTCCAAGCGATGATTGGTTTTGCCACATTCGTTGTGCGGAAAATGCGAGCGTGTATCAACTAGATAAATTCCTTAGTAAATATCGATATAGCATAAATCTAAGTTTTAACAAAGATACGATGTTTTATGGCTCTATTGTTAATTTTCTACACACACGAGATAATCTTAAGATAAATAAACGACTTAAAAATATCCTATTTCAAAAGCAATATGAAAATGTTTTAAAGATACAAGATGAGAATCTTAAAAATGAGATTTTAAAGATTTTTGCGGATTTTGGCTTTAAGCAAATGGAGCTAAAAATTTTGGATAGATTCTTATATAGGATTTATAGAATGCACGATGTAGAAATCTATAAGGTTGAAAAATAGCGGAATCTTGGCAGTATTATTTAAAGTGGAATCTGCAAATATATTTGCTAAAAATCTACAAAAATTCAAGAATCTAAATAAATTTAAGCTTACTTTAATGGGGGAGTAGAATTATTTTTCTTAAAAAAATTTACATTAGGAAAAAAATGAAAAAACTTTTATTAGTTTTTGGACTTTTAGTAGGTGGGTTGAGTGTAGCAAATACAGATGAGGAGAGTGGTGTTTTTGTTGGATTTGAGATAGGAGGCGGAGAATCTCAACTAACAGCAAAAGGCACAGATTTAGCCGGGGTAGTATGGGACGATAAGCTAACGCAAAATAGCACTTCTTATGGTGGAAAAATCGGCTATAAATATTTTGTAAATTAGTGGTTTGGAGTGCGGGGATATGTAAATATCAACTACACGCAATCCAGTGCCGAGTATAGAGCCTCCGCAAGTAACACAAAACTAGAGTTAGAAAGCTTGATTTATGCTACAAATGCCGATGAACTTTTTAACTTTTATAATGTAGAATCTGCAAATATTTGTGCATTTGCAGATTTTGGATTTGGTGGAGCAAATGGAGAGTTTAAAAATTCCGGTTCTTTGCGATAAGTGGGAACTATACTATTGATGAAAATGCAAATGGATTCTATGCGGACTTAAAGCTTGGGCTTAGGGCAAATGTCGCCAAAAATCACGAAGTGGAATTTATCATAAAAATCCCATTTGCTGATGCTAAGAAAACCATAAACGGCGTGGAAGCAAAGCTAAAGCAAAACTACTCAATTGCACTTGGATGTAATTTTACATTTTAGATTTGATAGGATTTGAATTAATATCCTTAGAGTGTATCATATATAATAATTGATGGTAGATAATCAATATCCTTACTCTCAACTTCTAATTTATTCAAAATATCCAAAATCTCGTTATTTTTGGAGCATATTTTTATTAATTCATCATTTTTGCCAAACATATAAATATAAGTTTCTAGTGTTAGTTTCCAATTTATTGGATTTTCATCTTTTGCATTAGATTGTGTTGCTTTATCATTTTCTTGTAATTTATCAATATTTATTTCTATTTCATTCAAATAGCTTAGATTAAAAATACTATCAATTCTATTTTTCCAAAATGGGATATTAAAATATGGTTTTAATATATTATATGCTGTTTTATTTTCTCCATTTATAGCTAGATTTAATGCATCATCAAATATTTTATTAAAATGATTGCTTAGATTTATATACTCTAGCAAACCCTTTAGCGAGGCATATTTTTGTATGGATTGGTATATTTTGATATATTCTTTTTTGTTGTATAGGTTTAAAAACTCAACCTTTAGATTTATATCATTTTTCTTATCTAGTGCCACTTTAGAAAATGGGACAAATTTTATTAGAATCTCAGTCAATTCTAAAGCTTTATTAAAATTTTGTTTTGTTTCAAGCTCGTTTATTGTCGCTAGAATCTGCTCTCCAAATATTATCGCTTTTTTATAATTTGGTGTGTTTTTGATTTCTTTAAAAGATTCTGCTAATTTAAAATAATCAACAAAATGTTTATTTTTAAGCAATAAATCTGCTTGAGCAAATTTATTTGCATTTCTTAAAAGCACATTGATTGTTTCTTTTTTGGAAGGAACTAATAAAAAAGGTTTTAAGATAATATTTGCTTCGTTAGTAGATTCTAAAGAATTATTTAATAGCAGTTTTTTTGCAGCTTCGAATGTTTGATTATATATATTTTCTAGTTTTTCAAACTCACTTGTTTGTTTAATCATCGTATTTTCTTCTATTAATTTATAGGCTTTTACATAATCTTTGGTTAAAACTGCCTCATTGAATTCCTTAAAAACTCCAATATTTGACATAAACTCGCTAAACTCATCTTTTTTATCTTTATCCTCAAAAAAGACTTTAATATTATTCATAACATTATTTAGTGTCGTTTCACTCGTATCTTTTTGTAACATTTCTTTAGCTTTTTTAAATTCATTTTCCCAGCATTGTTTCATAAACTCAATATATATTTTATGTGTTTTTAGAGAAATATTTTTATCACTAATTTCTTTGGCATTTTTATAATCATTGTTATCTATTGCTTTTTGCAATTCGTTTTCATATTTTGTTAAATCAAAAATCTGTAAATATCCATTACTATAGCCAATATATAATCTTGCATTAATAACACGCATAAATGATACGCCATCTTCATATTCAAGCAAAACATTGAATCTAGGTGTATTAGTGTCTAAATGTAGATATGAAAGGATATTGCCTCTTGCTCCAATATAGGCATAATTATCATCTTTACTAAGACCTGTTCTAGTTAGCCAGAAATTGTAATTTTGCTTTAAATCCAAGCTTTTATTTTCTATATCATAGATTCCGCTCTCACCATTTGAACATACACAAAATATCTTTTTATCATTATGAAAAAATACAATATCCTCAACCACACTATTTGTATTAAAAGTGCCGACAATAATATTTTGCTCCATATCAAAAACGCAGTTTTGTAAATCATATGAGCTATAAACTATTAGTTTTGATATTTTTCCAAAATGTATATTGGATATATAATCAGGTCTTGGTGGCAAAATATTTACTATATGAAAATCAGGCAATCTAAAAACAAACACCTTTCCATCTTCCCCACCTGTTACTAGAAATTTACCATCTCTTGAGAATCTTATATTATAAATATCTGCTTTGTGCCACGATAATGTTTTTATATGTTTTAGATTCCCATTTTTAAGATATAAGATTTCACAAAGATTACTTTTTGGCTTTCCTATGGCGATAAATCCTTGCATAGAGACTGCACAGGCTTTACTAAAATGATGTTGGGGAGTGAAATCAAAAATCTTTTTGACGAATATAAATTCATCATCTAATAGCTCGTATAGCGTATAATTACTATCCAAAATAATGACGCTTTTATCATTAGCACCTATTGAAAGAATGCTTGAATTTAATCTATATTTACTCATTAAAGATAACATAAAAAGCCTTTTTAAGTATTTACTAAGTAATATATCGAATTTTTATTTAAGGCTTATTAATGAATAGATATAAAACAAAGCAAATTTTTGTTGGAAATATCCCTATTGGCGGTGATGCACCAATTAGTGTGCAAAGTATGACTTTTAGCAAAACAAAGGATATTAGTGCCACAAAAGCTCAAATCGATAGATTACAACTTGCCGGCTGCGATATAGTTCGTGTGGCTGTGAGCGATGAAGAGGACGCAAAGGCATTAAAAGAATTAAAATCTCTAATCTCACTTCCGCTTGTGGCAGATATACATTTTAGATATAAATTAGCTTTGATTGCTTTGGAGGTGGTGGATTGCATTCGTATAAATCCGGGAAATATAGGAGATAAAAATAGGGTTGAGCAAATTGCCAAAGGTTGTAATGAGCGGGGAATCCCCATTCGAATCGGCGTAAATGCAGGGAGCTTGGAAAAAAAGTTTGAAAATAAATATGGACCAACACCAAAGGGAATGGTGGAATCTGCGTTATATAATATTAAATTACTAGAAGATTGCGGATTTACTAATATAAAAATATCGCTAAAAGCAAGTGATGTAGAGCGGACAATAGAATCTTATACAATGCTTAGAGGGCTTGTAGAATATCCATTTCACATAGGTGTAACGGAAGCTGGGAGTTTGTATCATTCTATGATAAAAAGCTCAATGGCATTAGGGAATCTTTTATTAAATGGTATCGGCGATACTATGAGAGTGTCAATTACAGGCGAATTAGAGGAGGAAATAAAAGTTGCAAAATCAATCTTAAAATATTCCGGGCGACAAAAAGAGGGCGTTACCATTATATCTTGTCCAACTTGTGGAAGAATAGAGGTTGATTTAATTAAGGCTGTGAAAATTGTAGAAGAGAAAATAAAACACATAAAAACACCCTTACAAATATCTGTTATGGGCTGTGCTGTAAATGCCTTAGGCGAAGCAAAACACGCAGATTTAGCTATAGCATTTGGCAATAAAAGTGGGCTTATTATTAAAAAAGGTGAGATTTTATGTAAACTAGAAGAGGATAAAATCTTAGATGTTTTCTTAGAAGAAGTTCAAAAAATGGCTGATGAAATGGATAGAAAATAATTTAATTGTAAATGAAATATTAATAAAGTTTTATTTAAGGTAGTTAGATTAAAATCCTAACTTGAGTTTAAGTTTTTAAAACAACTTAAACAATCTAACAAGATTCATAAGGAGAAATATGAGAAAGTTTGTTTTAATTTGCATTTTTAGTGCAGTTGGGTTAATGGCGGCAGATGGAGCGACAATATACAAGGCTTGTGCAGTTTGTCATGGACCAAATGCGGATAAAATACCGCCGGGGTCAAAAGCAACATCATTATTAGTTGATTTACCAAAAGATAAAATCGTAGAAGATTTAAAAGGCTATAAAGCAAAAAAATTAAATCAATTTAGTGCAGGTCCTATAATGTGGGCACAATCTCAACGATATAGTGAAGCGGATATGGAAAGTGTAGCTGAATATATTCAAACACTTAAAAAATAATTGTTAGTGATTTTATTTTATAGTAAGTAAAGATTTTCTTTGCTTACTATACGCTTAGCATTATGCCTATATTAATTATCTCTAAATCAAAACTTTTTTCAAATCTACATATATTAAAAAATACTATTAATACGCAAATTGCTGCTGTTATAAAAGATAATGCATATGGTCATGGAATAGAAGAAATTTCTAATCTTTTGGTTGAATTTGGCATTAATAGTGTTTTTGTGAAAAATAATTTTGAAGCAAATAAGGTCAACAATAAATTTCAGCATATAACGATTTTATATCCTAATTGTTATGAGAATATCCCAAATAATGTATATTTAACTATTTCTAGTTTGGATTGTATACAAAAGATTCCCATAAATACAGGTATTGAGCTAAAAGTAAATACTGGAATGAATAGAAATGGCATAGAGCCTAGTGATTTAATAATGGCATTAAATCTTATAAAAACTCAGAATCTTAGGCTTATAGGCGTATTTACTCATAATGCTTATGGGGATTGCTATGGAAATTCACATTGTGATGATTTTATTTCTCAGCAGAATCTTTTTAAACAAATAAAAAATCAAACATTAGATTTTGTGGCTAAACATAATCTCCCAAAGCCTAGATTCCACTCTCTAAGCTCATCTGGAGCGATAAAAGTAGGGAATGTAGATGATGATTTAGTAAGAATTGGTATAGCGATGTATGGGTATTTATGCACTAATCACGATATTGTTAATGAATTACAGCCGATAGCAGAGATTTGGACATCTAAAATATCAAGTAGATTCTTAAAAAAAGGCGATAAGGTTGGATATGAAGGAAAATATATAATACAAGAGGATTGCATTGTATCAAGCTATGATATAGGTTATGGTGATGGTTTATTTAGACTAAATGAAAATCATCATAAATTAACTACAAAAGAGGGATATATAATACTTCCTAGAATGTCTATGGATTCTACTTCTATTATATCAAATGAAGAAGAAATATGTATAATGAATGATGCTTCTATCTTTGCAAATATATTTGGAACAATACCTTATGAAATTTTATGTAAAATTTCACCATATATGAAAAAAGTTATCAAGGAGTGATTTGTGGGAAAAATTATATATATTTTCATTTTACTATTTTCTTTTGCTTATGCTGATTTGGAGGTTAGGAGTAATGTGGTTGATGAATTTGCTATAAGCACAAAAAGTGCTTTAAATGTATTAAATAATAATGGAATCCTAATAGATATTAGAACACCTATGGAATGGGAATCTACAGGCGTAATCGAAGGCTCAAAGCTAATCACTTTTTACAATAATGATGGAAAAAGTTTGCTTTGGAGTTTTATCAAAGAATTATCAAATAACAATATCAAAAAAGGAACACCAATAACATTAATTTGCAATTCCGGATTTAGAACAAAAAAAGCAATCCAAGAGTTACAATCTCAAGGATTTAATAATATCACTTATGTTAAAGGTGGAATTTTGCAGTGGAAAAAAGATAAATTACCCTTAGAGTCATATCAAACAGAGCCATATCAAGAGTAGAGATTTGCTAAGATTTATTCTATTGTGTTTTTGTATTGTTGGGCTTAGAGCTGAGTTTCTTGGCGAAGTAACATTAGCTAAAGATGAGGTAAAAACATTAAATGTATTTGTAGAAAATACGAGAAAAACATTATCTTTTCGCTGGACTTTGTATAAAGATAAGGCATTAATTATGCACTTTAAATATGATAATATTCCACATCAATTTATAGTGTATAAAGATGGTTCGAATTCGATTAAAATTAATCTAAGTAGTATAAATAGCTTTAGTAATGAGAATCCACATATAATTTTTTACTTTGTTGATTTTAATGATGATAGTAAGATGGCAAAATTTAGATATTATCTTTTTAGATTTAATAATAATGTTGAGGTGATGTAGTTGGAAGATAGATTAGGGCTTGTAAAATCAACAATAAAAGGATATTTTGATGATTTGAATAATCCTATATTTGATACTTTTAGGGATAGTTTTTCATTTGGAAAAATGCTAAGAAGTAAGCTTATATTTGCTATTGCTCCAGATTCTACTCTTAGTGTGCGACTTTGTGCGATAGTGGAATTAATACATTTTGCTTCACTTTTGCATGATGATGTGATTGATAACTCGCTAGTTAGGCGTGGGAAAGCTAGTATTAATGCCAAATATGGCAATAAAAATGCCATAATGTTAGGCGATATATTGTATTCTAAGGCGTTTTATGAGATTTCTTGTATGGATTCTAGGCTTTCACAGATTATCTCAAATTGCGTTTTAAAGCTTAGTTTAGGGGAATTAGAAGATGTTAGTTTGGGGGAGAGTTTTAATCTAGATTCCGCAAAATATCTCCAAATGATAGAGCATAAAACTGCCGCTTTAATTGAGGCAAGTGCGGAATGTGCTGGAATCCTAAAGGGCGAAAAGGGCGATAAATATAGGATTTATGGAAATTCTCTAGGCATTGCATTTCAAATAATCGATGATTTATTGGATATTACGCAAGATGAAAAGATTCTAGGAAAAGCCGCATTTAGCGATTTTAAAGAGGGCAAAACCACCTTGCCATACATATATCTTTATCAAAAAATGCAAGAAAATGAGAGAGAGCAATTATTATCTTATTTTAAACAAGATTTGGATTCTAAAGATAAGGATTGGATTAAAGCCAAAATGGATAAATACAACATAATAGAGCAAGTAAAAGAAGTTGTATCTAATTATGGAAATAAAGCATTAAATGTGCTAGATTACGAGGATTCCAATCTAGCATTAATAATGAAAGATATGCTAGATAGGGAGTTTTAATGCAGTATTTAGTTCTTAGTTTTTCGCATAAAAATACAGATTTAGCTTTAAGGGAAAAATTATCTCTAAACGATGATTTGATTAGAATCTTTTTAGATTATTTATTAGATTCTAGATTAGTTAGTGAAGCGATTTTGCTCTCTACTTGCAATAGAATGGAAGTGCTTATGATGGTAAGTGATTCCTATGAAGCACTACAAAAATGTTTTAATAAACTATCAACCCTATCAAATATAAGCAAAGAGGAGCTAGAGGGTCGTGCCAATACATTTGAGGGTTACTCGGCGATACATCATATTTTTTTAGTGGCAAGTAGCCTTGATAGCTTGGTGATTGGCGAAACACAGATTTCAGGGCAGTTGAAAAAAGCTTATAGATATTCTTTACGCAATAATTATTGCACCAATAAGGGTTTGGGAAATGTAATTGATTTTGCTTTTAAATGTGCTTCTAGTGTTAGAAATGAAACAGGAATCTCTAAAAAACCCATATCCATCGCTTCAGTTGCAGTATCTAGTGCCAAAAGTTTTAAACTAAATAACAAAGAATCTTTGGTAATTGGCTTGGGTGAAATGGGTCAATTAGCAATAAAACATCTCCTTAATTCTGGCTATAAAGTCAAATTATTAAATAGAAATCATCAAAAATCATTAGATTTTAAAGCGGAAATAAATAATGAGAATCTTATTATTGGCGATTTTGAAAATCTAGCAAATGAGATTAATAATATCGAGCTTTTATTTAGTGCGACAGCTTCCCCTATCCCAATTATTACTAATGATATGATTAGTAAAACGGCATTTAAGCGTTATTTTTTTGATTTAGCTCTGCCTAGAGATATTGAAGATTTAGAGGATTCTAATATAACTTTGATTTTAATTGATGATTTGCGACATATAGTCGATGAAAATATTGGATATAGAAAAGATAGTCTAAATATCGCATATCAAATAGTAGGCGACCAAGTAAATGAATTTTTTAAATATCTAAATATTTTATCCGTGCAACCAATAATTAAAACATTAAGACAATTTGCCAAAGATGCTTCAATAAATGAGCTAAATAAGGCAATCCAAAAAGGCTTTATCTTAGAATCACATAGAAAAAATATTGAGAAAGTTATACATAATGTTTTTAATGTATTTCTTCATATCCCAACTAAAAATCTAAAAGAAGTTTCTTCTTCAGCACAATTAGGAGAGATTGAGCGGACGCTAAAAATGCTTTTTGATATTAGTGATGAGAATCTTAAGGAAGCAGAAATTAAGCACGATAAAAATGCACTTAAAGGAAATAAATGAGATTTTCAAAACTTTTTGCAATCACTTCCAAAGAAGAGCCAAAAGACTGCGTTTTAAAGAGCCATAAATATTTGATTCGAGGCGGATTTATCAAGCAAATTGGCAGTGGAATCTATAATTTTCTCCCACTTGGCAAAATAATCCTAAACAAAGTCATAAAAATCATCAAAGAAGAAATGGATAAAAGCGGTGCAAACGAGCTAAGCTTAGGCTTTGTAACCCCTGCGGAGCTGTGGATAAAATCACAAAGATACGACAAATACGGCAAGGAATTATTGAAGTTTAAAGATAGGAAAGAAAATCCATTTGTGCTGGGTCCAACGCACGAAGAGGCGATTGTGGAGTGCGTGAAAGGCGAGGTTAAAAGCTACAAGCAACTTCCGCTAAATCTCTATCAAATAAATCTTAAATTTAGAGATGAGATTCGCCCTAGATTTGGGCTAATGCGTGGGCGTGAGTTTTTGATGAAAGATGCATATAGTTTTCACGCAAATAAGGAGGATTTGGATAGGGAATTTGAGCTTATGGAGGCGACTTATAAGAGTATTTTTAGGCGTCTTGGGGTGGATTTCCGCGTCGTTGAGGCAGATAGCGGAGCGATTGGCGGGAGTGGAAGCAAGGAGTTTATGCTACTTGCCCCAAGTGGCGAGGATAGCATTGTGATTTGCCAAAAATGCGAGTATGCCGCAAATATTGAGATTGCCACAAGGGCGTTTAAGCGTGTGGATAGCCCAGCTCCAAAGGCGGAGTTTGCGAAGTTTCACACGCCAAATGTAAGTAATATTAAGGATTTGAGTGAGTTTTTTAAAGTCGATAGCTACTATTTGCTTAAATGCGTGGCAAAAAAGGCGGTTTTTGCAAGTGGGGAATCTGCTAAGTTGTGTGGAACTTCGGTGGATTCTAATAAGTCGGCAGATTCCACAGATTCCGCGAAATTGGGAGATTCTACAGATTCCGCCACTATCACAAATAATTCCACCCACGAAATCTGCTTCTTTTTCTTACGCGGTTGCGATGAGCTATCCCACACAAAGGCACTAAATGCTATCCCAAATGCCATTGATTTAATCGACTTAGATTCTAGCGAGTTGGAGGCTATTGGGCTACCAGCGGGCTTTATTGGAGCATATGGTTTGCGAAATATCACCAATGCAAAATACATATTTTTTGATAGGGAGCTAGAGGATTCTGCGGATTTAATATGTGGGGCAAATGAGCGTGATTATCACTTTGTAGGCGTGGATTTGAGCAAGTTTCAGGGCTTGGAGTATAGGGATTTGCTTGAGGTTAAAGAGGGCGATTTGTGTCCAAAATGTGGCGGAACTTTGGGACTTACAAAGGGCATTGAAATCGGGCATATTTTTAAGCTGGGCGATAGGTATTCTAGGGCGTTGGAGGCAAGTTTTCTAGATAAGGACGGCAAGGCGAAGCTCTTTGAAATGGGCTGTTATGGGATTGGCGTGAGTAGGATTTTACCTGCGATTTTAGAGCAGAAAGCAGATGAGAGTGGGGCTGTGTGGGGCGATTTGGCTCCTTTTGAAGTGGATATTGTAATATCAAATATCAAAAATGAAGCCGAAGTGGAGTTTGCAAATAATTTGTATGAGAATCTAAAAAAATGCGGCATAGAGGTAATTATCGATGATAGAGATGTGAGGTTTGGCTCTAAAATGGCGGATTTCGAGCTAATTGGCTTTAAAAATGCCATAATTGTCGGCAAAGCATTAAATAATGGAAAAATTGAGTTAGTAAGGCGAAAAACCTTAGAAAAGTTGCAATTAGATTCCAATATCCCATTACAGGATTTATTGGAGTTAGTAAGATTATAGATTTAGGAGATTGATTTGAGACTTATTTTATTTATAGTGTATTTATTTGTGGAGATTTATTTAATCGTTTCTTTTGCTGATGAATTTGGTATTTTAAGTTTATTTTTAGAGATTTTACTTAGTGCATTTGTTGGTATTGGGATACTTGCTACACAATATAGAGTTATGATTGAATCTTATAATTCCATATTTAGAAGCCAAAATGGAATTGGGAATTTTATTGGTAAAAGCTTTTTTCGCCTAATTGGCGGAATCTTATTAATAGTTCCCGGAATCTTAAGCGATGTTATTGGGCTTAGTTTTTTTATTATTTCACTTTTTTTCCCTACCAAACTAAAAAATGATAGTAACCCTAATGATTTTCAAGAGTTTCGATATTCTAGTGATTTCAGTGGATTCCAAGATTCTAAGAATTCTAAAGATAATCCTGAGATTATTGATGTTGAGATTATAGAAGATAATAAAAATTTAAAAAATTAAATATTATTAATAGTTTTATAAAACATTATAGTTTCCTTTTAAAAAGGAAATAAATTTTCTTAAATATTCCTAATTTTGGCTATATGTATTGACTAACTATATGATTTTGTTATAGAATTTCATCTTTTAAAAACTAAAAGTAATAGAATTATTGCTTTAGGCGTTCTATATAAAGTTAAGGAAATGTAAATTATGGAAAAAATGCGACTTAAATTAAAGGCTTATGACCATAGAGTGCTAGATAGGTCAGTTTCATCTATTGTAGAGACAGCAAAAAGAACAGGTTCAGAGATAATTGGACCTGTTCCATTACCTACGAGAAAGAAAAAATATACTCTCTTACGCTCCCCACATGTTAATAAAGATTCGAGGGAGCAGTTTGAGATAAGGATTCATAGTAGAATCATAGATATTATGTCTGCCACTCCAGAAACTGTGGATAGCCTAATGGGGCTTGATTTAGCACCAGAAGTAGAAGTAGAAGTTATTTTTATAAATTAAGCTTAATTAGATGTTTCGATAGGAGTAGTCAATGGAATTTTTAGTAGAAAAAATAGGTATGAGTAGGACAATAGGCACTAGCAGTGTCGCTGTAACCCTACTTAAGATTATGGATACAAAAGTCTGTGAATTGTTAGACAATGGAAAAGCAATAGTTGCCTATAAAAAAGGTAAATTTACAAATAAGCCAATCTTAGGTCAGCAAAAAAAATATAATATAACAAAAGAATTTAATAACTTTGCCACTATAAAAGTATCAAATAAAGAGACTGGGAATCTAGATTTGAGTATTTTAGAAAATGCAAAATGTGTTAAAGTTTCTTTAAAAACAAAAGGTCGCGGATTTACTGGCGTTATGAAACGATGGAATTTTCAAGGTGGTCCAGCAGCTCATGGCTCTAGATTCCACCGAGCTCCGGGCTCTATTGGGAATAGAGAGTGGCCAGGTCGTGTTCAAAAAGGAAAGAAAATGTCCGGACATTATGGAGATGAATTAGTTACAACACAAAATGAGATTCTCTCTTTTGATAAGGATAATTTAATCTTAGTATTAAAAGGCTCAGTTCCGGGATATAATGGAATCTTTGGTCGAATAAAGGTTGTAAAATGAGTAAAGCTATTGTTTTAGATAAAGAATTTAAAAAGAATGCAGATATTGCACTTCCAGAAAAATACTTGGAGATTAAAGAGCATAATTTATATTTATATGTAAAATCATATCTCGCTTCCATTAGAAATAATACCGCAAAAGCCAAAACTCGTGGCGAAGTAAGTGGTGGTGGTAAAAAACCATGGGCACAAAAAGGTGGTGGCAGGGCAAGGGCTGGAAGTATTACTTCACCTGTTTTTGTCGGTGGTGGTGTGGCTCACGGACCACAAAATAATAAAAATTATGATATTAAAATTAATAAAAAGCAAAAAAGATTGGCTTTAGAATATGCTTTGCAACAAAAGGCAAATCTAAATAAACTTTATATAGTAGATTCCATTAATATTGAAAGTGGAAAAACAAAAGATGCATATTCTATGTTTGAAAAACTAAATGAGCGAAGTGTGCTTTTTGTAACGAAAAATATTGAAGATAAAACATTTCTTGCTTTTAGAAATATAAAAAATTGTTATTTAATCGAGTTAAATGAAATTAATGCTTATCTTATAGCAGTTTTTAGAGCAGTAGTTATAGAAAAAGATGCATTTGATGAGCTTGTAAATAACAAAGGGGGTAAATAATGGCAGATATAACAGATATAAAATCAATAATGTATACAGAAAAATCCCTAAGTCAGCAAGAAAGTGGAATAATAGTTATGCAAACTTCTCAACGAGTAAGTAAAAATCAACTTAAACATATTTGTAGTGAATATTTTGGATTTACACCTCTTAGAATCAACTCTCTTAACCAACAAGGTAAAACTAAAAAGTTTAGAGGAATCGAAGGAAGTAGGAATAATTTTAAGAAATTTTATGTCAAAGTGCCTGAAGGTGCTAAGATAGAATCTCTAAAAGTATAAGGTGATGAAATGGCTATAAAAACTTATAAACCATATACGCCAAGTAGGCGTTTTATGTCAGGTCTTAGTTCTAGTGATATAACATCTAAAGCAAGTGTAAAATCATTGTTGATTAAATTAAAAGTAACTGCTGGTAGAAATAATAATGGTAGGATTACATCTCGGCATAAAGAGGGCGGAGCAAAAAAGATATATAGAATTATTGATTTTAAACGCAATAAATTAAATATCGAAGGTATTGTTAAATCCATAGAATATGACCCATTTAGGAATTGTAGAATCGCCTTAATCTCATATCTAGATGGTGAAAAAAGATATATTTTACAACCAAGCGGTCTTAGTGTTGGAGATAGAATCTTATCTGCAGATGAGGGGATAGATGTTAAGGTTGGATTTTCTATGAAATTAAAAGCTATTCCTATTGGGACAATTATCCATAATATCGAGCTTCACCCCGGAGCTGGTGCACAGCTAGTAAGAAGTGCAGGAGCAAGTGCACAACTTATGGGTAGAGAAGGTAAATATGCTATTCTTAAAATGCCTAGTGGCGAAATGAGATATATATTAGGGGAGTGTAGAGCTACAATAGGAAGTGTTGGAAATGAAGACTATATGAATATAACTTTAGGTAAAGCTGGTAGAGCTAGACATATGGGAATTAGACCACAAACTAGAGGCTCAGCGATGAACCCAATAGACCACCCACACGGCGGTGGCGAGGGTAAAACAGGCTCTAGCGGACACCCTGTATCACCTTGGGGAACCCCAGCAAAAGGCTATAAAACTAGACGCAAAAAAGCTAGTGATAGATTAATTATTTCAAGAAAGAAAAAATAAGGACAACATAATGGGAAGGTCAATTAAAAAAGGTCCATTTACTGATGATTATCTAGTAAAAAAGACATTGAATGCAAAATCTACTAAAGATAATAAACCTATAAAAACTTGGTCTAGACGAAGCACTATAATTCCAGAAATGATAGGGCTTACTTTTAATGTTCATAATGGAAGAGCATTTATCCCTGTTTATATTACAGAATCTCATATAGGCTATAAATTAGGCGAATTTGCTACTACTAGGACATTTAAAGGTCATAAAGGTACAGTTCAAAAAAAGATAGGTAAGTAAGGAATAAATATGAGTAGAGCATTATTAAGATATATAAGATTATCTCCTACAAAAGCTAGATTAATTGCTAGAGAGATACAAGGAATGAATGCAGAATTAGCACTTGCGACTTTAGAATTTACTCCAAATAAAGCTGCCAAGATTATCTATAAAGTTGTAGCTTCTGCTATTGCAAATGGTAATTATGATGCACAAAGCGTTATTATAACATCTTGTAGAGTTGATGCGGGTCCAGTATTAAGGAGAATGACTCCAAAAGCTAGAGGTCGAGGTGCTCCTATAAGAAAGCCCACTTCTCATATTATTGTAGAAGTTGCTGAGCAAAAAAGCGAACAAAAAAAAGATAAAGCAAAAAAAGGTGGGATTAAATAATGGGTCAAAAAGTCAATCCAATCGGTCTTAGATTAGGGATTAATAGAAATTGGATATCAAGATGGTTTCCTTCTCAAAAGGTAACTGCATTTAATATAGGTGAAGATTATAAGATTCGTAAGTTTATTAAAAAAGAGCTTTACTATGCTGGAATTAGTGAAACTATAATAGAGAGAACAACGAAGAAGATTAAAATAACCGTTGTAGCTGCTCGCCCCGGTATTATTATTGGCAAAAAAGGTGCTGATATTGAAAAAATAAAAGAAAGTTTAAAAAAACTTGTAAAAAAAGATATTGCAGTTAATATTAAAGAGGTTAAAAGACCGCAATCAAATGCACAGCTTGCAGCGGAAAATATTGCAATGCAATTAGAGCGAAGAGTGGCATTTAGAAGAGCTATGAAAAAGGTAATGCAATCTGCGATGAAATCCGGTGCTAAAGGCATAAAAGTCAAGGTTTCTGGGCGATTGGCTGGAGCTGAGATGGCTAGAACGGAATGGTATATGGAGGGCAGAGTTCCACTTCATACACTTAGAGCAAAGATTGATTATGGTTTCGCAGAAGCAATTACTACTTTTGGGATTATCGGTGTTAAGGTTTGGGTTTTCAAAGGTGAGGTTTTACAAAAGGGAATCCAAATAGATAGGAAAGAAGCCGAAAGCAAAGTAGGAGCTAATAAAAAAAGAGGGAGGCAATAATTATGTTAATGCCAAAAAAAACTAAATATAAAAAACAAATGAAAGGTCGCAATAGAGGAAAAGCGACTAGAGGTAATGCACTAGCTTTTGGTGATATAGCTATAAAAGCAGTGGAATCTGGGAGGATAGATTCTCGCCAGATTGAAGCAGCTAGGATTGCGATGACAAGACATATCAAAAGAGCAGGTAAAATCTGGATTCGTGTATTCCCTGATAAGCCAATTACTGCTAAACCACTTGAAACGAGAATGGGTAAAGGTAAGGGTGCTGTTGAAAAATGGGTGATGAATATCAAGCCGGGTCGAATTATTTATGAAATGGTTGGTATTGAAGAATCTTTAGCAAGAGATGCATTGGCTCTAGCTCAAAGCAAACTCCCATTTAAAACAAAAATTATAACAAGTGAGAGTGAAAATGAAATCTACTGATATAATAAAATTTAATGATATTAAAGATAAAGATATAAAAGAATTACAAGCTATGCTAAAGGAAAAAAGATTAAAACTTTTTGAATTAAAATTACAGCTTAAAACAATGCAGCTTACAAATTATTGCGAAATTTCGACTATTCGAAAAGAAATAGCTAGGATTAATACTGCAATATCAGCAAAAAGAGGTTAAAAATGAGTGAACAGCAAAAACATAAAAGAGTTATTCAAGGTAAAGTTATTAAAAAGAGTGGCGATAAAAGTGCAAATATTTTGGTTGAGCGAAAAGTTGTTCATCCAAAATATAGAAAAATTGTAAAAAGATTTAAAAAATATATAATTCACGATGAAAATAATACCTGCAATATAGGTGATTTTATAGAAGCCATAGAATGCAAACCTATATCAAAAACTAAATCTTTTAGGTTAAATAAAACAATAACTACGGGGGTTGAATAATGATACAGAGTTTCACTAGAATGAATGTTGCTGATAATAGTGGTGCTAAAGAATTAATGTGTATTAAGATTCTAGGTGGCAGTCATAGGAGATATGCAAGTGTTGGCGATGTAGTAGTTGCATCTGTTAAAAAAGCTATCCCTAATGGAAAAGTTAAAAAAGGTGATGTTGTAAAGGCTGTTATTGTTAGAACAAAAAAAGAAGTCCATAGAGAAAATGGCTCTTCGGTTAGATTTGATGATAATGCAGCTGTTATTTTAGATACTAAAAAAGAGCCTATTGGCACGAGAATCTTTGGACCTGTTGGTAGAGAAGTGAGATATGCAAATTTTATGAAAATCGTATCACTTGCTCCAGAAGTTTTGTAATAAGGAAGTTTTATAATGATTAAATTAAAAATTAAAAAAAATGATATGGTTACAATTATCACAGGTGATGATAAAGGCAAAGAGGGCAAGGTTTTAGCGGTGTATCCCAAAGATTCTAAAATTATTGTAGAGGGTTGTAATATCGTTAAAAAGGCAATCAAGCCGACTGATGATAATCCTAAAGGCGGTTTTACTGAAAAAGAAAAACCAATTCATATCTCAAATGTTAAAAAGTCATAGGAAGGTAATATAGATGTATCAATTAAAAGAACTCTATTTAGACGAAGTAAAGGGTAAATTATCAAAGGAATTTGATATTAAGAATCCTATGCTTGTCCCAAAAATAGAAAAAATAATAATAAGTGTTGGCGCAGGTGAATACTCTAAAGAAGCTAAAATTATGCAAAATATTGCTGATACTATATCTCTTATAGCTGGACAAAAAGCCATAATGACTTATGCTAGAAAATCTGTAGCTGGTTTTAAAATGAGAGAGGGAGCATTGATGGGGGTTAAAGTTACACTTCGAGGAAAAAGAATGTATAACTTTTTAGAAAAATTAATTGTTATTGCATTGCCTAGAGTGAAGGATTTTCGAGGGATTCCAAGAAATGGGTTTGATGGGAATGGAAATTATAACTTTGGTCTTAAAGAGCAACTTGTATTCCCTGAGGTTGTTTATGATGATATTATGGTAACACACGGAATGAATATCACAATAGTTACTTCGACAAATAATGATAAAGAAGCATTTAAGTTATTAGAATTTCTTGGTATGCCTTTTGGGAAAGGAAGATAAATGGCAAAAAAATCAATGATTGCAAAAAACAAAAGAAAAGCAAAGTTTAGTGCGAGGGCTTATTCACGATGTCAAGTTTGTGGGCGACCACATTCAGTGTATAGGGATTTTAGTCTATGTAGAGTTTGTCTTAGAAAAATGGGCAATGAAGGCTTGGTTCCGGGTCTTAGAAAATCTAGCTGGTAAGGGGAAAAAATGGTAAATGATATAATTGCAGATTCTATTACTAGAATCCGAAATGCTTCTATGAGAAGATTGGAATATACAACTTTATATTACGCTAAGATTGTTGTATCAATATTAGAAGTTTTCAAAACAAAAGGCTTTATTAAAGATTTTAGAGTGAATTCTAAGGATAATAAGCAAAATATTACTGTTATGCTTAATTATGATGAAAAAGGTAAATCATTAATAAATGAAATAAAACGAATAAGCAAACCCGGGAGAAGAGTTTATAAAAATAGAGCTGAATTAAAGCGATTTAAAAATGGTTATGGAACTATTGTTGTAAGCACTTCTAAAGGTGTAATTTCAAATGACGAAGCCTACCGAAATAATGTCGGTGGCGAAGCATTATGTAGCATATGGTAGGAGATAAAAATGTCAAGAATTGGTAAGCAGTCAATAACTATTCCAAAGGGCTTAGATGTCTCATTGCAAGGCACAAAGCTAATCTTTAAAAATGCCAAACTTCAAAAAGAGCTAGAAACCTTTGATAGGGTGAAAATCGAGCTAAAAGACGGAATCCTATCTTTTGGATTAAAAAGCGATGAAGATTCACAAGCTAGGGCATTTTGGGGGACTTATAGAGCATTAGCAAATAATATCGTAGTAGGTCTTACAAGTGGCTTTACAAAACAGCTTGAGATTAATGGCGTTGGTTACAAGGCGACTATTAAGGGCAAGATTCTAGAGCTTATGCTAGGATTCTCCCACCCTATAAATTATGATATTCCTGATGGCGTTGAGATGAGCTTGGATAAGAATATTCTTACAATCAAGGGAGTAGATAAACAGCAAGTAGGACAGATTGCCTCCGAGATTCGTGCATTTCGTCCGCCTGAGCCTTATAAAGGCAAGGGAGTAAAATATGTCGAAGAGACAATTTTACGAAAAGCTGGTAAAACTGCGAAAAAATAAGGGGTTAAAAGATGTTAAATAATACTTTAAAATTAAAAAAGAAATTGATTACAAAGCGAAAAGCAAGGGTTAGGAGTAAGATTTTTGGAAGTGCTTCAAAACCTAGAGTTACTATTTTCCGCTCGAATCGATATTTTTATGCTCAAGCTATAGATGACACAAAAGGATTCACACTAGCTAGTGTAGATGGCAAAAAGCTAGGTTTATCAAACAATAAAGAAGATGTGAAAAAAATCGCTGAAGCTTTTGTGGCAAATCTAAAATCCGCTGGAATCTCAACAGTGGTTTTTGATAGAAATGGTTATTTGTATCATGGAGTGGTTGCTAGTTTTGCGGATTCTCTAAGAGAAAATGGTATAGCTTTATAATTTAAGGATTAGTTAAATGGTAGAAATCAATAAAGAAGAGTTCAAAGAGGTTGTGGTAAATATAGGACGCGTTACAAAGGTAGTGAAAGGTGGTAGAAGATTCCGCTTTAATGCACTTGTAGTTGTAGGAAATAAAAATGGGCTTGTAGGATTCGGGCTTGGTAAGGCGAAAGAAGTCCCAGATGCGATTAAAAAAGCAATAGATGATGCTTTTAAGAATATTGTCGAAGTTAATATTAAAGGGACTACAATAGCACACGATGTCGAGCATAAATATAATGCAAGTAGAATCTTACTTAGACCAGCTAGTGAGGGAACAGGGATAATTGCAGGTGGAAGTGCAAGACCAGTTATCGAGCTTGCAGGTATTAAAGATATTCTTACAAAATCACTTGGCTCAAGCAATCCTTATAATGTCGTTAGAGCAACAGTTGATGCCCTAAGTAAGATAAAAGCATAATATTTTAGAAGGAATTAAAATGGCATTAGAAAATATAAAACCAGCTAAAAATAGTATAAAATCTATAAAACGAGTTGGGCGAGGACAAGGTAGCGGTATGGGTAAAACTGCCACAAGAGGCGGTAAAGGACAAACTGCTAGAACAGGCTATAGCCAAAAAGTAGGATTCGAAGGTGGTCAGCAACCACTTCAAAGACGACTTCCTAAGATTGGATTTAAAAGTAGAGTGGAGAAGCCATATATGATTAATGTGGATAAAATCACCAAAGTTGCCGAGCTAGATGAAATCACAAAGCTAAGTATAAGAAGTGTTCATAAATATCCATCTCAAACAAGTAAAATCAAACTTATAGGAAAAACAGCTAAAGAACTTGCTTCTAAAATCAAAGATAGCGATGTTTCATTTAGTGGACAATAAGAATGAATAAAACTATAATTAATAAAATCCTAATCACTTTAGCTTTTCTTTTTGCATATAGAGTTTTAGCTTATGTTCCCATTCCCGGCGTAGATGCTGAAGTGATAAAAAGTTTCTTTGATTCTAATTCTAGTAATGCACTTGGATTATTTAATATGTTTAGCGGTCAAGCTGTGGAGCGATTTAGCATTATCTCGCTTGGGATTATGCCCTATATTACCGCATCAATTGTTATGGAGCTATTAGCTGCCACTTTCCCAAATCTAGCTAAGATGAAAAAAGAACGAGATGGAATGCAGAAATATATGCAAATCATTCGCTACGCCACTATCGCAATCACCGTAGTCCAAGCCATAAGCGTATCAGTGGGGCTAAAAACATTAGAGGGCGGTTATGGTAGTGCTATATTAATCGATATGAATACCTTTATTGCTATTTCTGTATTTTCAATGTTAGCTGGAACGATGATGCTTATGTGGATTGGCGAGCAGATTACCCAAAGGGGCGTTGGAAATGGAATTAGCCTTATAATCTTTGCTGGTATTGTTGCGGGGATTCCATCTGCGATTGGCGGAACATTTGAGCTTATTAATACTGGGGAGATTAATTTCTTAGTATCGATTTTAATACTTCTAATTATTCTTGGAACAATTTTTATCATTATTTATATTGAGCTTGCAGAGCGGAGAATCCCAGTAAGCTACGCAAGAAAAATCATTATGCAAAATCAAAATAAGCGGATTATGAACTACATTCCAATTAAGCTAAACTTAAGTGGCGTTATTCCGCCGATTTTTGCTTCCGCGGTTTTGATTTTCCCATCCACGCTTTTACAAGCTTCATCAAATAGTGTGATGTTAGCTATAGCAGATTTCTTAAGTCCAAATGGTTATGCTTATAATATTTTGATGTTTTTTTTAGTTATGTTTTTTGCATTTTTCTACTCATCAATTGTGTTTAACTCCAAAGATATTTCGGAGAATCTAAAACGACAAGGCGGATTTATACCCGGACTTCGCCCGGGCGAGGGGACTGCGAATTTTTTAAATACCACAGCTAGTAACCTTACCTTTTGGGGAGCTTTATATCTTGCGATAATCTCCACTATCCCGTGGGTAATTTTAAAAAGTGCTGGAGTGCCGTTTGTTTTCGGTGGGACGGCGGTTCTTATCGTGGTGCAAGTGGCGATTGATACGATGAGGCGAATCGAAGCACAAGTTTATATGAATAAATATCAAACACTAAGTGCCACAGGCTTATAATGGCTATTAATATACGAAATCCAAAAGAGATTGAATCTATTAGGATTCCAAGTAAAATCGTAGCCCAGAGCTTAAATGAGGTTAAAAAAGCAGCAAAGGTTGGTGTAAGCCTAGAAGAACTAGATAAAATTGCTGATGATTTTATTCTATCTAAAGGTGGAAAGCCATCATTTAAGGGATTATATGGATTCCCCAAAGCTATTTGTTTATCAGTAAATGAAGTTATAATCCACGGAATCCCAGATTCTTATAAACTCCAAAATGGCGATATTTTGGGGGTCGATATTGGCGTGGAATATAATGGTTGGTATGGCGATGCAGCGATTACCTTTGGGATAGGCGAAATAGATTCTAGTGATAAAAATCTCCTAGATTGCTCTTATGATTCACTAATGTATGCGATTGATAATATAAAAGTTGGAATGCGATTTAAAGAGCTAAGTGCTTTGATTGAGAGATTTATTATTTCTCGTGGCTTTGTGCCACTTAGAGGATTCTGTGGGCATGGGATTGGGAGTAAGCCGCACGAAGAGCCAGAGATTCCCAATTTTATTGAAACTAATTCAATGCAGGGTCCAAAGATTCGCAATGGAATGGTATTTTGTATAGAACCGATGGTTTGCAATAAAAGTGGCAATTTTAAGATTTTAGATGATAAATGGGCAGTTGTCTCAGAAGATGGATTAAATGGAAGTCATCACGAACATACTATTGCTATGATTGATAATAAAGCAGTCATTTTATCAAAGGAGTAATTGTGGCAAAAGATAGAAAAGATAAATATGATAAAGAAAATAAAAAGAAAAAAGTAAAAGATGATGTAATTGAAATTTATGGTAAGGTAATCGAGGTTTTACCTAATGCAACCTTTAGAGTTGGACTTCAAAATGAGCATATAGTATTGTGCCATATCGCAGGAAAGCTTAGAATGCATTATATTAGAATCTTAACAGGTGATATTGTAAAACTAGAGCTTACACCATATAGTATTGATAAAGGTAGAATTACACTAAGATACAAGGCAGAGGATATTCAAAAAGAGCCAGAATTAATAGAGATTCAAAAAATTTTAGATGAAAAATATAAGTAGTTTTTAAACAAAGATATTATAAAATATAAGCTTTTATATCTTAGATTTTCACTAAAAACCCAGAATCTAAAAGCTTATATTTTTAAATTAACTTAAGGAGAATGTATGAAAGTTAGACCATCGGTTAAGAAAATGTGTGATAAGTGTAAGATAATAAAAAGAAAGGGCGTTATTCGTGTGATATGCGTAACCCCAAAACATAAACAAAGACAAGGATAGAAAATGGCTAGAATTGCTGGTGTAGATTTGCCAAAAAAGAAACGAGTAGAGTATGCACTCACTTATATTTATGGTATTGGGCTTAAAAGCTCAAGGGATATTTTAAATGCTGTGAATATTTCTTTTGATAAGCGAGTTAATGATCTCAGCGAAGATGAAGCTTCTTTGATTGCCAAAAAAATACAAGAAAGTTACATAGTCGAGGGTGATTTACGAAAGAAAACCACAATGGATATAAAAGCATTGATGGAAATAGGAAGTTATAGAGGTATTAGGCATAGGAAAGGTCTTCCAGTTCGCGGACAAACAACAAAAAATAATGCCCGAACTAGAAAAGGCAAGAGAAAAACGATAGGTAGCAAGTAGGAGAAATTATGGCAAAAACAAATACAAAATCAACAAATACTAGAAAAAAAGCTACAAAGAAAAATATAGCTAAAGCTATAGTCCACATTTCTGCTACTTTCAATAATACTTCCGTAACGGTAACTGATGAAATGGGAAATGTCCTATGCTGGAGCACTGCGGGAGCTCTAGGATTCAAAGGCTCAAAGAAATCCACTCCATATGCCGCTCAACAAGCAGTTGAAGTTGCATTAATGAAAGCTAAGGAATATGGAATTAAAGAAGTTGGTATTAAGGTTCAAGGACCCGGAAGTGGTAGAGAAACAGCAGTGAAAAGTATCGGCTCAATAGAGGGTATAAAAGTTCTATGGCTAAAAGATGTTACACCATTACCGCATAATGGTTGCAGACCACCTAAAAGAAGAAGAGTATAAGGAGAGATTATGGCGCGATATATAGGACCTGTAGAGAAAATCGAGCGAAGATTCGGCGTTAGCCTTGATATGAAAGGTGAAAGGAGATTAGCTGGGAAATGTGCTTTAAATTCTAGGAAATATGGACCGGGACAACACGGACAAAGTGGTGGTAAAATATCGGAATATGGACTTCAGTTAAGAGAGAAACAAAAGGCTAAGTTTATGTATGGTGTTTCCGAACGACAATTTAGAAGCATTTTTGCCGAAGCTCATAGAATAGAGGGCAATACGGGTGAGAATCTAATAAGATTATTGGAGCAACGATTAGACAATGTAGTGTATAGAATGGGTTTTGCTACAACTAGGAGATTTGCTCGTCAGCTTGTAACTCACGGACATATTTTAGTAGATGGTAAAAAGGTTGACATTCCTTCATATATACTAAAAGCAGGTCAAAAAGTAAGTGTAAAAGAAAAAAGTGTAAGTAATAAGCAAATTATTCGCTCTATAGAGCTTACAAAGCAAACAGGTATTGTTCCTTGGGTTGATGTTGATGAGAGTAAGTTTTTTGGTATATTTACAAGATTGCCAAATAGAGATGAAGTTGTGATTCCTATCGAGGAAAGACTTATCGTTGAATTATATTCTAAATAATGATTGTTAGGTGGTGTAAGTAATGAAGACTATTAAAACTTTTCCTTTTGTGCCTACAAATATTGATGTGCAGCAAATCACTCCAAATAGGGCTAGGATTTCGGCATATCCATTTGAGACCGGCTACGCTATAACATTGGCTCATCCTATAAGAAGACTTCTTATGTCAAGCTCTGTTGGCTATTCTGTAGTTGGTATTAAGATTGATGGTGTTACTCACGAGTTTGATTCCATAAGAGGTGTAACAGAAGATGTATCTCTTTTTATAATTAATTTGCGGAAGTTACAATTTAAGATTAAAGACCCTGAAGAAACGAATGTTGTTGTAAATTATTCGTTTTTGGGTGAAAAAATACTTTTAGGTTCTGACCTAAAAACAGATAAAGTTGATATTATAAATCCAAATGTTTATATTGCTACGATTAATGATGATACTAAGCTTGATTTTTCTCTCATTATAAATAAAGGCATAGGTTATGTATCTAGCGAAGATATACGAGATACTATATTAGATACTTTTATACCAGTTGATGCTTATTTTACACCAGTAAAAAAGATTGTATATGAGATAGAAAATGTTCTAGTTAAAGATGACCCAACTTTTGAAAAAGTTATTTTTGATATAGAAACAGACGGCAGAATTAGTGCCATTGATGCGTTTAAATATGCTATTTCAATTATGTATAAACAAATGAGTATATTTAACCAAGAATTAAATATATTAGATGGCTCTGATAAAAGTATTGAGCAAGAACCAAATGAAGCTAAGATTCTATTCCAAAAAATAGAAACCTTAAATCTTAGTGCAAGATGTTCTAATTGTTTTGATAAAATAGGGCTAAAATACATTGGTGAATTAGTATTAATGGAAGAAAATGATTTAAAAAATATTAAGAATCTAGGTAAAAGGTCTTATGATGAAATAGCTGAAAAATTAAAAGAGATAGGCTATCAAGTTGGTGAAAAACTACCAAATAATATTAAAGAGCTTTTATATAAAAAATTTAATAAACAGAGTTAAGGATTGAAAAATGAGACATAATAACGACTATAGAAAGCTGGGGAGAACTTCGGCTCATAGAAAGGCATTATTGAAGAATCTCTCAATTGCATTGATTAAATACGAAAAGATTGAAACAGGATTATTCAAAGCAAAAGAGCTTCAGTCATATATCGAGCGACTAATTACAAAGGCTAGAGTAGGCGATAGTAATGCCCATAGGCAAGTATTTTCTAGCTTGCAAGATAAGGCAACTACGAAAAAATTACTTAGTGAGATTGCCCCAAAATTTGCTGGGCGAAATGGTGGATATACCTCAATCCATAAAACTAGAAATAGACGAGGTGATGCCTCTCCAATGGCTATAATAGAGTTTGTAAAATAGCCCTTAATTTATATAATATATCTAAGATTCTCCTAATCTATAAGAGCATTAATGTTCTTATAGATTCTCTCTTTACTATCCAAGTTAGAACATCGATTTATAAAAATTATCATTATTGATAAAATATCGGTAGAAAATTACTTTAATTCTCTTTTTATATTGATTTAATTCTATGTCATTTTTATTAGTGCTATTTTGATAATCGCTCTTTATTCTTAATTTTATCAATAGATAATTATTTTATCACTTTTGGAAGCGTAATTCCTGTTTGTTTTTGGTATTTGCCACCTCTATCTTTATAGCTTATTTCGCACGGCTCATCGCCCTCGAAAAATAAAACTTGTGCAATGCCCTCATTTGAGTATATTTTAGCTGGAAGTGGCGTTGTGTTAGATATTTCTATGGTTATATGCCCTTCAAATTCCGGCTCAAATGGCGTTACATTTACGATTATCCCACATCTTGCATAGGTGCTTTTCCCAAGACAAATGGCGAGCACATTTCGCGGAATCTTAAAATATTCTATTGTTCTAGCAAGAGCAAAAGAATTCGGCGGGACAATGCAAGTTTCCCCTTGATGATGAACGACATTACAAGATTCAAAATTTTTAGGGTCAACAATTGTAGAATTAACATTCGTAAATATTTGATATTCATCCGCAACGCGTATATCGTAGCCATAACTACTAACCCCATAGCTAATAATTCCTCTTTTCACTTGACTATCAACGAAAGGCACAATCATTGCCTTTTTTAGTGACATATTTTTAATCCATTTATCAGATTTTAACCCCATTAAACTAAGCCTTTTTATTTTATTTGTGCTATTATACAAAATTGATTATTCATTTTCTATTTTATTATAACATTAAAAAGGCTTATTTGATGAATATACAAGAAATAAAAAAATTACTTGAAATGTTTGATAATTCAAATTCTGTTAAACTGAAAATTACAAATGAGAATTTTGAAATTTCATTAGAAAAAAGTGGAGCAAAAAATCCAAAATCGCCTCCTATACCTCAATTTAGTTTACCTAGCACCAATATCGCAAGTGTTGCTCCAATATCAAATAATATTGAAGAAAGTGTCCCATCGAATGCAGAAGTCAAAGAAAAAGAAAAAAGTGTAAATACTGAATCTATTACTTCACCTATGGTAGGCACATTTTACCGCGCTCCTAGTCCAGATTCTGCTCCGTATGTAAATGTGGGCGATAAGGTCAAAAAGGGGCAGACAATTGCCATTATCGAGGCTATGAAGATAATGAATGAGATTGAAGCAGAGTTTGATTGTAAAATCGTTGAGATTGTAGCAAATGACGCTCAAAGCGTGGAGTTTAGCACGGTATTATTTCAGGTAGAAAAAATATAAATTTATTAGAATCTAGATTCTAATAATAGATTCTTAAAGATTCTATAAAAGTGGCTTAGAGCAATCGTAAAATAGGGCAAAAATAATAGAAAAACAAAAAAGAGAAGTTGAATGAAAAAGAAAAAGTTAAATCGTATTCTAATCGCAAATCGCGGGGAAATCGCCCTTAGGGCAATCCGCACTATCCAAGATATGGGGAAAGAAGCCGTGGTGATTTACTCCACTGCCGATAAAGATGTGCATTATTTGGATATCGCTGATATTAAGATTTGTATCGGTGGTCCAAAGTCAAGCGAGAGCTATCTAAATATCCCAGCAATTATCACCGTGGTCGAGCTTTTCAAAGTCGATGCGATATTTCCGGGATATGGGTTTTTAAGTGAGAATGAGAATTTCGTGGAGATTTGCGAAAATCACAACATCACATTTATTGGACCAAGCCAAAGCGTAATGGAGCTGATGAGCGACAAAAGTCGTGCTAAAGATGTGATGCGGGAAGCGAAGATTCCAGTTATTCAAGGGAGCGATGGCGTGGTAAAGGACGCCAAAGAGGCAGAAAAAATCGCCGATGAGATAGGCTATCCAGTTATTATCAAAGCAGCTGCAGGTGGTGGAGGACGCGGAATGCGGATAGTGGAAAGTAAAGAAGCATTTAAAAACTCGCTACTTGCCGCAGAGAGCGAAGCTGTGAGTGCCTTTGGCGATGGGTCGATTTATGTGGAGAAATTTATCAAGAATCCAAAGCATATTGAAGTGCAGATTATGGCGGATAAATATGGTAATGTCTTGCATATAGGGGAGCGCGATTGTTCTACACAGAGGCGACAGCAAAAGCTAATAGAGGAATCTCCCGCAGCCGTGCTAAGCCCAGAAATTCGCAAAAAATTGCTTGAAACTGCAGTGCGTGCGGCAAAGCATATAAAATACGAGGGCGCGGGGACTTTTGAGTTTTTACTAGATGAAAACAAAAAAGATTTTTATTTTATGGAGATGAATACGAGGCTTCAAGTCGAGCATACAGTTAGCGAAATGGTAAGCAATCTTGATTTAATCGAATTGATGATAAAAATCGCAGAGGGCGAGAAACTCCCAGAGCAAAGCGAGATTACTTTTAGAGGTCATGCTATCGAGTGCCGAATCACAGCCGAAGACCCAGAGAAGTTCTATCCATGCCCGGGGAAAATCACCACTTGGATTACGCCCGGCGGGGGAAATGTGCGACTTGATACGCATGTATATGCTGGGTATGTCGTGCCAATGTTTTATGATTCAATGATTGCTAAGCTAATCGTTTGGGCAGAGGATAGAGAGAGGGCGATTGTGCGTATGAAGCGAGCTTTGAGGGAGTTCAAGGTCGAGGGGATAAAGACTACTATCCCATTTCATATTAAGATGATGGATAACGAGGATTTCCAAAAATCCAGAATCCACACAAAATATTTGGAACAAAAAATGCTATAAACTTTAGTAAATTTACTTTACTAAAGGCATTGTTATGAAAATAGATTCCAATAATATTGTTAGTTCAAAAACATTAGATTCTCAAGGCATTATAAATCATAAAAAGCAAATCCAATCTAAAAATAAAATTGGACTTTCTAGTGATTTTATAGACAATGGATATTCTTCTTTAAAGACTAGAGAATTAAATAATAATATTGGGATTTTACAGATTGCAGATAGGGTTATAGATGAGATTTTGCGTGATAATAATATAACTCTCGAAGAAACTTTAAATAAATTAGAAAATGCTACATTCCTAAATAAGCCGATTTTCGTTTCTAATCAAATATTAAAAGATTCTAATGATAATATATTGTTTGATGCAAATAGGATTCTAGATATATTACCTAAGGATAAAAAAGATATTTATATATTTAAAAAAGCCTTAAGAGTGGAGCATAATTTTATTGTAGATTCTATTAATAATATAAAAAATGACACTATAGAAAATATTAATAATATAGAGTTTAATAAAGATTTCTTACATTCAAATTCAAACCTTTTTCAAAAAGCACATAATGTGGCAGGACTTGCTTCAAAGATTGATGCATTATTGGCATAAATGATGATTCCATATAGCACACAATGTATAGATGATGATGATATAAATGCTGTTATAGCTACACTTAAAAGCGATTTTATAACGCAAGGTGAGATGGTAGATAAATTTGAAAAAGAATTAGCAAAATATCTAGGTGTTAAGTTTGTAGCTGTGTTTAATTCCGCTACCTCAGCGTTAAATATTGCATATAAAATTTTACCTTTGAGTGGAAGTAGAGCTATCACTACACCTCTTTCATTTTGTGCAACTACTAATATGATGCTTGAAAATAATATAAATCCTATATTTTGTGATTGCGATGATAATGGAAATATATCACCAGAATCCATAAAAGCAAATATAACAAATGATACGAAAGCTATTGTTAGCGTTGATTTTGCTGGAAATAGTGTAGATGTAGATAGAATATTGGATATTTGCAAAGAGTATAATTTGTATTTTATATCCGATAGTTCCCATTCTTGTGGTGGTGAATATAAAAATAAGAAAATAGGACAATTCGCAGATATGACTATTTTTAGTTTTCATGCATTAAAACCAATAACCACTATTGAAGGAGGTGCTATAGCTACAAATAATGAGATATTTTACAATCAAGCAATATTGCTTCGCTCTCACTCAATCATCAAAAAAAGGCTTTGGAATAGTGAGTTGGATTCCATTGGGTATAATTTTAGATTAAGCGATGTCGCTTCAAGTCTTGGTTTATCACAATTAAAAAAACTAGATTTTTTTATCAATAAACGGCATAAAATCGCATTATTTTATGATACTTTTTTTAAAGATAATAGACATTTTAGGACATTAAATATTCCATCGTATATAAAATCTACTCATCACTTATACCCTATTTTACTAAATCAACATCTATGGTGCTATAAAGAGGAGATTTTTAATTCTTTGCTTCATTTAGGGATAGGAGTTCAAGTTCATTATAAGCCAATATATCAATACAATTTATATAAAAAAAATCATTCTATTATAGAAAATGTGGAAAATTTTTATAAAAGCGAGATAAGCATTCCTTGTCATCAAAAAATGAATGAAGAGGACGCTGAATATGTCGCAGATAGTATTATAAAAATACTACAACGATATAATTAAATTAGATAAATAAAATATTAATCTAAGCGAAGTATAAATATAATTGACTTTTTATTTTGCTTAAAGTAGAATCCTTGCTTTATTGTGAAATTTATATAAACTCATTTTTGTCAAGGTAGCTCAGCTGGTTAGAGCGCTGGTCTCATAAGCCGGAGGTCGGGAGTTCAAGTCTCCCCCTTGACACCATTAAACTACTTTTTATAAATCTTTTAAAAATATAATAAAGAGATTTCTTAAGATTCTTCTTAAAGCCAAGATAATTTTACTTTATATTATTTGAGAATAAAATTTTTACATTATTAAATCTTGTGGTATTATGATTGAATGATTAAAGGAAGATTTTAGATTAGGATATTTAATATCTTAATTAAATATCCCTAGCAATCTAATCTATTTATCTTTTAGATTAAGTTTTTTGATGAGCTCTGCGTATCTAGTATATTGCGTTCTTTTTAGATATTTTAATAGACTTCTTCTTTGACCTACTAGCTTTAGCATTCCAAGTCTGCTTGAATGGTCTTTTTTATTTACTTTTAAATGCTCTGTTAAGCTTGAAATTCTTTCTGTAAGCAATGCTATTTGAATCTCGCTTGAACCTGTATCATTATCTTTTCTTGCAAATTGAGATATTATCTCTTGTTTTTTCGCCGAATCTAAAGCCATTTGACCTTCTCCTGATTGGTATAATTTAAAAGTCAAAATTCTACTATAAATTTCTTTAAAAAAGCAAAGATTTAATACAAAATTGTTAAAATCCTAGATTCTATTTAAGTAGAATCCAAAAATCTTGGAGTGTGAATGGCAAAAGAACGAGGGCAAATTATAGGTGCAATATCACCATTACTAAAGAATCTTTTTGTATCAAAAGATTTAGTGGTTGTGTTATTTATAATGGCGGTTTTAGCTATTATAATCGTTCCATTGCCAAGCTATTTACTTGATTTTTTCTTAACAATCTCCATTGCATTATCTGTGCTTATTATATTAATCGGTTTATATATTGCAAAGCCAACAGATTTTAGTGCATTTCCTACACTTTTATTGATGGTTACATTATTTCGTTTAGCATTAAATGTCGCCACCACAAGAATGATTCTAAGCAATGGACATTTAGGAGTGGATAGCGTAAGTGAGATTATAAGTGCATTTGGAAATTTTGTTGTGGGTGGAAACTATGTCATAGGTATAATAGTATTTTCCATACTTGTAATTGTGAATTATATAGTTATTACAAATGGTGCTACAAGGGTCGCAGAAGTTCAAGCGAGATTCACACTAGAGGCTATGCCCGGAAAGCAAATGGCAATTGATGCGGATTTAAACTCTGGCTTAATAGAAAAAGAAGAAGCCCAAAGACGACGCGAGATTCTAGTCCAAGAGGCAGATTTCTATGGCTCAATGGATGGAGCTTCAAAATTCGTAAAAGGCGATGCGATTGCTGGGATAATCATCACTTTTATAAATATTATTGGTGGATTCTTAATAGGCGTATTCGGGCATAATATGAGTATCGCAGAAAGTGCTAGTGTATTTACGATTCTAACGATTGGTGATGGTTTAGTTACACAAATCCCAGCCTTAATCGTCTCAACTGCTACAGGTATAGTGATAACTCGTGCTACAAAAAATGAAGAGAGAGATTTTGCTTCTGGGATTGTTAGTCAGCTTTTAGGAAATAGTAAGATTCTAGCCATAGTAGGCGGAATCTTAATATTTTTTGCGTTAATCCCCGGACTTCCTAGTCTTTCACTTGGATTTGTTGGAATGATATTTTTATTGATGAGCTATTTACTAGGCACACAAGGTAAGGATAATATTTTTACAAATAGTAAAAAATGGCTATTTAAAAAAATGGATATTGAGGATAAAAAACCACAAATTAAACAAGTTCCAAAAGAATCCACCAAAGAGCCACGAAGTGCTAAAAGTATAAGGGAATTAGAAGAGCATATAAGGCTAAAAGAACAAGCAAGTTTAAATGATAAATTAAAGATTAATGTTTTGCAACTATCACTTGGATATGGATTGACTAGGTTGGCAGAACACCCAGATAGTGAGCTAATTGAGCGGATTCGCGGTGTAAGAGAAAATATCGCACAAACCTATGGCTTTGTAGTGCCACATATTCGCATTAAAGCTAATCCAAGCTATGATTTTTCTCCAAATGGATATGAGATTCTGCTTAAAGGCGTTAGTGTAGGGCAGGGTGAGGTTATGCCAGATAAATTTTTGGCTATAAATTCTACAGGTATGGAAATAACAGAGATAGAAGGGATAAAGGCAAAAGACCCAGCACTTAATATGGACGGACTTTGGATTGATAAAAAAGATAAAGATGATGCGACTATTGCTGGTTATACCGTTGTGGATTCTGCACATATAATAAGCGTTCATATCTCACAAATTATTAAATATTATGCAGAGGATATTATAACAAGACAAGATGTAAGGAATCTAATTGATAGATTAAAAGATGATTTCCCAAGCCTCGTTGCGGATAGCGATAAGATTCCACTTGGGGTGATTCATCAGGTTTTAAAAGAATTATTACACGATGAAATACCTATAAAAGATATGCTTACTATCTTAGAGACGATTATTGAGGTAGCACCGGGGGCACAAAATAGCGTTCCTATTATTATGGATTATGTGAGAAGTGCTCTTGCTCGTGTGATAACAGATAGTTTAAAAAGTGATGATGGCATTGTAAAGCTATTTATTCTACCGCAAGATAGCGAGGATTATTTGCTTTCTAAATTAAAAGATATACAGCCATATGGACGAAAATTAATGTTAAGCATTGGAGAAACGCAAATATTAAGAAATGCTGTAGAAGAAGCGATAGCAAAAGCACAGAGTATTCATAGTATTCCTATTGTGCTTGTTGGGACGACTTTGCGTAGAGCTTTAGCAAAAGAGATGGAAAGTAATGCTTTAGCTATTAAGGTTATAGGGCATTCCGAAATAAGCAGTAATGCAAAATGTGAGATTCTAGGAAACCTAGATTTAAAATTTAATACATTGTAAGGATAAAAATGCAAGTTCATCATCTATCACATATTGATTTAGACGGATATGGAGCACAATTGGTCGCTAAAGAATGTTTTAGTGATATAAGATTCTATAATGCAAACTATGGCAAAGAAGTAGAGGTTAGAATCCAGCACATCTTAGACAATATTAAAAAAAGTAATCAATCTAACTTTATGATATTAATTACAGATTTGAATCTAACATTTAATGAAGCAACATTTTTACAAGATGAAGTAAGCATTTTAAATCTATCAAATAAACACATCAAGCTAAAATTATTAGACCACCATATAAGTGGTAAGGATTGTGCGGAGGCGTTTGATTGGTATCATTTGGATTCTAGTATTTGTGCTTCAAAGATTACTTTTAATATCTTAAAAAAAGAATTTGGATTTAGGAATGAAGTAGCTTTATGGTTAGAGCCATTTGTAGAGATGATAAATTCTGCAGATACTTGGCAGGAAAATAATTTTGCATTTTCTTTTGGTAAAGTGGCACTTGGAATGATAGCCCAAAGCAAGGAATTTAGTCGCTTTATGTTTGATGATTATGATAGAAACTTTAAGTTTAATATGCTATATGAAGCTAAAAAATACCTATTAGATTCTGCTAATAAGCTAATACCAAATGCAAATGTGAATCTTGATAATAATATTTTTCTATTTAAGAAAGAATTGCTTGGCGGAGATGTGCAAACACAAACGATGGAGGAAATATTATCCCTAAAACAAACAGAGCTTTTGAATAAAAATAAGGACGAATATAGCATTTTTTATAATGATAAAAAAGGTTTATTAACTTATATGGTTGGTGGAATCTCTATTGTGGCGAATCTTTTTTTAAAGCAAAATAGCGATTTTGACTTTTTTATGGATATTAGTAATAGGGGAAATGTATCTCTTAGGGCAAATGGTAATTGTGATGTTAGCTCAATGGCTAAGATTTGCTTTAATGGCGGAGGGCATAAAAATGCCTCTGGTGGAAAATTTGAGGGCTTTAAGGAAACATTTTTATATGAATATGCAAAAGAACAAGTAGTAAATCTACTACATTCGAAAGAATAAGAAAGGAATACAATGGATAAGATAGAGCAAAATGAATTATTAGATGAAATAATAATGATGTTGATGGCAGCGTTAAGCCTAGCTGGTGTGAAAGATGAATCTATGGATAAAGCTCTTGAGGAATATCAAAATATAGTAGAAGAGATGGACGATGATGCAATTTATGACTATAAAGCTGTCCGTGATATTATCCTAAAGCTAAAAAATACAAAGAGGGAGCTTTTTAAATAAATATGAAGATAAAAAATCTAGCAATTTTATTTAGTGGCAATGGAAGTAATTTGGAAAATCTTTATTTACATTTGCATAATAAGATTTTTGATGGTATGAAAATAAATATTCCCCTTGCCTTAAGTAGCAGGAGAGATGCATATGGAATCAAACGATGTGAATATCTAAATCTAAAATGCGAGATTTTATCAAGTAAGGATTATAAGGATAAAAGTGTGGAAGAATATGATGCTAGATTAATAGAGATATTGCAATCATATAATATCGATTTGGTAGTATTAGCGGGATTTATGCGTATTTTAAGCGATAGATTCTGCCAAACTTTTTGTGCATTAAATATACATCCTTCGATTTTACCACTTTTTAAAGGTAGCAATGCAATTATAGAATCCTACCAAAGCGATATGAAAATAGCGGGTGTAAGTGTGCATTTCGTAAGCAAGGAGTTAGATAGCGGAATCTTAGTAGAGCAAGATATTATCCATAAAATAGAAGGCGAGAGTTTAGAATCTTTTGAAGCTAGAATCCATTCTTTAGAGTATAAAATCTACCCAAAAGCCATATTGAAAGTATTAAGTAAATGCAAGATTTAATCCTTTTTGGAATCATATCAATACTTATTTTTATCGCACCATTGATTAATAGCATTACTAGGATTCCTGTTGTTGTAGTTGAGATATTGCTTGGGGCATTTGCTATTAACATTGGAATGCTAGTAGAATCTGAAGTAGTAGAGGGAATCGCCCATATCGGCTTTTTGTTTTTGATGTTTTTAGCTGGAATGGAAGTGGATTTAAAAAGCTTTAAAATGATGGGCAAATCATTTTTTAAACAAGTAGTTCTCTATTTTTTTATCCTATATTCCGTCGCTTTAATCATAATTCTCATATTTGATTTTTCTATTATCTATATTGTTGCTTTTCCTGTGATGTCGCTTGGTATGATAATGGTTTTGATACAAGATTATGGCAAACAATATGAATGGCTGAATCTATGCTTAAAGATTGGCATAATAGGCGAATTAGTAAGTATTTTAATGCTTGTTTTGCTAAATGGATATTATTCATTTGGTGTAGGTTTAGAATTATATAAATCACTTGGAATCTTAATTGCATTCTTACTTCTTATGGTGCTTATTTTTAAAATATCAAGCATTTTATTTTGGTGGTTTCCTAATATTCGCTTGATGTTAATCCCAGCTTCTAGCACACTTAATCAAGATATAAGATATAGTATGATGTTATTTTTTATAATGGTAGTAATAGTCTCACTTCTACATATAGAGGCTGCACTTGGGGCATTTTTATCTGGTCTCATCATATCAAGCTTTTTTAAATACAAAAAAGAATTGCATTATAAATTGAATGATTTTGGATTTGGATTTCTAATACCTTTATTCTTCGTCTATATAGGAACTACATTAGATTTTAATGTTATTTTCGCTAATAAAGCAGTGATTTTCCACGCATTTCAAATCTGTTTTATTATGATTACTATTAGATTGATTGCTGCTAGTGTTGTTTTTAGCTCATTTTTTAGGAATTTTAAAAATACATTATTATTTGCATTGAGCGATACTATGCCTTTAACTTTTTTAGTAGCAACTGCTACACTTGGGCTAAAAATAGGTGCCATTCAAAAAGAGCAATATTATTCATTCGTTTTAAGTGCTATGTTAGAAGCAGTGCTTTTTATGATTATTATAAAGATTGTTTTAAATATAACACCTTTTTTTACAAAAGATAAAGGCAAGCAAGGAAACAAATAAATGAAAAATTCTATTTTATTTGTTAGTTTGATAGCCTTATCTCTAGCTATTTTAAAAATAATTTTTAGTATTTTTAGCGGTTCTATTATCGTTTTAGCTTCTGCATTAGATTCCCTTATAGATGTAGTGTTTTCATTATTTAATTACATAGCTTTACGAAAGATAGAATCCCCATCAAATAAATATTTTAATTATGGATTTGGTAAATTAGAGGGATTAGCATCATTATTTGAGGGTTGTGCGATATTCATATCTGGAATCTATATTATCTATCAATCGATTATAAAATTTATAAATAATGAGGGGGTTAGTAATATAAATCAAGGGCTTTTTGTGATGATTGTATCGATTTTTGTAACATTATTTTTAGTAATATATTTGAAAAAAATCTCCTTAAATGCTAAAAATAATCTTATTATAAAAGCCGAGATTCTGCATTATAAAACAGATTTATTTGGCAATTTGGGTATTATTATCTCTCTTTTGATTATAGAAATTACAGGATTTGGATTTCTAGATTCTATCATTGGCTGTGTGCTTGGGATATATATTTGCTACAATGCTTTTAAAATCACTAAAAGCGGATTTTTTATGTTGCTTGATAGGGCGATTGATGATGATTTGTATAAGAAAATTGTGGATATTTTAGATAAGAATACGAACATAACAAGCTACCATGATATAAAAAGTAGGATTAGCGGAGATACTATATTTTTGGAATATCATTTGGTGTTTAATGAGCATATTTCGCTTTTTGATGCTCATTCCATATCAAATGATATTGAGCAAAGCATTGAAAAACTATCTAATGCATATAAATGGACTATACTAGTTCATTTTGATTCTTATGATGATAGCAAATAAACTCCAACTATAATATTTAGGGGATTATTCTTTTTCTATTCTATTAAAATCATCTTCGATTCTAACAATATCATCTTCGCCGAGATATTCTCCAACTTGGACTTCTATAATAACCAAATCTATTTTCCCGGGATTTTCCAATCTATGCACATTTCCCATTGGGATATATGTGCTTTCATTTGCCTTTAGGAAAAATTCCTTATTTTCTAGTGTAACAATAGCACTTCCACTTACAACCACCCAATGTTCGCTTCGATGAAAATGTTTTTGCAGACTTAAACGCTTTTTTGGCTTAACTACAATTTGCTTAATCTTATAATTAGTCGCATCGAGTAATATAGTATAACTCCCCCACGGACGATATGCGGTGCTATGTATCTTGCATAATTCACTATTTTTATCTTTTAGAATCTTAACTATTTCTTTGATTTTTTGGCTTTCCCCTGCTTTGCTAACTAGAAGCGAATCTGTAGTATCAATAATGACTAAATCATCTACGCCAATTGTGGCTGTTAATTTATTTGATATGATGAAATTATTCTTAGAATCTAAGGCAATAAGCTCTGTGTTTGAGGCATTATTATTAGAATCTTTTGGATATTCATTTTTTAGGGCATCAAAACTTCCTACATCATTCCAAGCAAAATCCCCTTTTACTAACTTTAATTTTTTTGATTTTTCCATAATGGCATAATCAATGCTTATTTCCTCAATATCGTTAGAATATTCCTTTCTAATTCGTTTAAATGAGTTTTCATTTACCGCAGAATCTAGGGCTATTTTACAAGATTCTAGTAATTCAGGTTTATATAGTTTAAATTCATTAATTAGCACCTCTGCTTTAAAGCAAAACATTCCGCTATTCCAGTAATAATCATTTTCTATATAGTTTTTTGCAGTGGCTTTGTCTGGCTTTTCAAAAAACTCAATACCATTTTTATCTTCTTTTATATAGCCATATCCCGTATTTGCTGAGGTTGGTTTTATGCCAAATACTACGATATTTCCCTCCATTGCTAATGTTTGTGCTTGCAAAATCGCATTTTTATAAGAATCATTATCTTTGATAATATGGTCGCTTGGAAGTGCTAGGATAATATCATCTTTTTTGCTACTTAATGCAACGAAAAGTAGTGCTGCTGCGGTATTTTTAGAAACACTCTCTAGGATATATCTATATTTTACATTTTCTGCTTGTATTTGTTCTATTTCATCAAGGGCTAAAAAATAGTGTTTATCATTAGTAACTATGCAAAAATCATTGCTAAATTCGATATTTCGAATTATCGTTTGTTGGAATAATGAAGAATGATTTACTAATGATACAAATTGTTTCGGCATTAACTCCCTAGATAGAGGCCAAAGCCTAGTGCCACTTCCACCACATAAGATTGCTATAACCATATTAGAATCCTTATAAATTGTAAAATAGTCGAAATTATATTATTTTAATAATTAATTTAGCTTATTGATAAATCGATTTAGTATTGCCATTCGTATAAAAACACCATTTGAAACCTGATTTAACACCTTACATCTAGAATCTCGCAACATCTCATCATCAATATCTATATTTCTATGAACTGGTCCGGGGTGAAGCACGATAATATCTCTATGCCCTATTAATTCTTTGGTTATGCAGAATCTTGATGCATAATCTTTTAGCGAACTATAGATTTGATAATTATGTCGTTCTGTTTGTGTTCTTAGACTCATTATAGCATCGCAATCATCGAGGCAATCTTGTATATTATTAACTTTTTTTAGATTCTCCTCCTCTTCAAATAAACTTTGAAAATGTGGCGGAGCGACCAAAAATACTTTCATTCCTAATCGCCTAAATAAATCTATCCCGCTTGTTGCAACCCTAGAATTTATTATATCTCCTACGATTGCAATCTTTTTGTTTTTTAAATCACCAAAATGTAGCTTCATTGTCATTGCATCAAGAAGTGCTTGTGTGGGGTGAGCGTGAGCTCCATCGCCGCCATTTATTATAGGGCAGGAGACATATTTCGCCAAGTAATTTCCCGCTCCTGCGTGGCTGTGGCGAATTATTATAGCATCTGGATTCATCGCATTGATATTTGATGCAGTATCGGCTATCGTCTCACCTTTTAATGTGGAGCTTTTGGCAATATCTAATCGAACGACTTTTGAGCCTAATCTTTTTGCAGCAATCTCAAAGCTACTTAAAGTCCGCGTTGAATTTTCAAAGAAAATAGTTATTACAAGCTTATTTTCAAGTGTGTTATGCGGTATCTTATCTTTATAACTAATAGCTTCATCTATGATTTTATTGATACTCTCTAAGCTTAAATCTTTGGTGCTTATTAGATGTTGTAGCATATACATTCCTCTTAAACTAAAAGATGGTAAAATCATATCTAAAATTATTTTTCAAGAGTGTTAAATTGAAAATTATTATATTTATATGTTGTTTTGTATTTTGTGGTTGTGGTTTTTATAATAATAGCTTTAAGCCAGAGGTTTTAGCCGAAAAAAAGATATTATCAAGCAGAAAAGCAGAGATTGTGCAGAATGGAAAGGTTGTGATGGTGGTAATTGCCACTTATCTAAATAATGTAAACCCAGATATTTATAATACTAGAGAATATTTTTTTATAGAGGTTTTTAGCGAATTAGATATTCCACTTATATATTATATGACTTTTAGTATAACGAATAATGAGCGGTTTTTGTGGATTCGGGAGGTTGATAAAGATGAATTTGATGATGTGCTAAATGTGTCAAATAAATGGAGCAAGGGGTTTTTAATCGCATTTGATGATATTGATGAATATGATAAAAAAAATATGAAACTCAATCTTGTAGTGGATACTATAGGAGAGATGAATTTTGATTTTACATATGAAGTTTTTGAAATGCAATTATAGATTGAGAATCCTAAATTTTGATGCGATTAGATATTTTTTTAACACAAAATAAATTACTTCCAAGTCGTAATAAAGCATTAGAATTAATAAAAAATGGTTTTATAAAAGTAGATAATAAAATCATAACTAAAGCAGGTTTTTTGGTCTCACAAGATAATAAAATCGAGATTCTAAAAAAAGAGATTTTTGTGAGTAGAGCAGGGGAAAAGCTGGATTCTTATATAAAAAAACATAATTTATATTTTAGTAATATGAATGTTTTGGATATTGGAAGTTCTAAGGGGGGATTTACTCAAGTTCTACTAAAATACGATGCTAAAAGTATAACTTGCGTTGATGTAGGAAAGAATCAACTTGATAGTTCATTAAGAAATAATCCAAAAATTAGGATTTTTGAATCCTGTGATATTCGTGATTTTCAAAGTGATATAATATTTGATTTTGTTGTTTGCGATGTGAGCTTTATATCAATTAAGCATATTTTAGATTCTATTAGTAGATTATCGAATGGAGAATCTTTATTATTATTTAAGCCACAATTTGAGGTTGGTAAAATTGCTAAGCGAAATAAAAAAGGCGTAGTTCTACAAAAAGATATAATAGATAATGCATTAAATGAGATTCTAGAATCTATCAAACAGAATGGATTTTTAATTCTAAATGTTGAATACTCTACATTAAAGGGAAAAGAGGGAAATGAGGAAATTTTCATCTATATTAAAAAACGATGAAGTTATGTCAATTGCTATTGGAAAATTCGATAGTATGCATTTAGCACATAAGGCAGTTTTAAAATATTTGGATAAAAATGATATTGTCTTATTGATTAAAACCCCGCAGCATCTTAGAGGGTCGATTCTACCTTATAGAAAGCGAGAAAATTATACAAAAAGAAAGATATATTTTATTGATTTTGAAAAGATTAAAAATCTAAGTGGTAAGAAGTTTTTAAAATATATCCAAACAAAACTACCAAATCTTAGAACCATTATCGTTGGCGATGATTTTAGATTTGGTAAAAATCGCAAATATAGTGCAAAAAACATTCCAGAGATTTCTAATCTAAATGTGATAATTATCCCAGAAATTAAGATTGATGGGATTGCGGTGCATTCCTCTTATATTAGGAAATTTATCCTAAATGGTGAGATAAATCTAGCAAATAAACTTTTAGGGAGATTCTACTCAATAGAGGGCAATGTTATAAGCGGACAAGGAATAGGCAAAGAGCGATTATTCCCAACATTTAATATAAATGCAGGTGAATATATCTTACCAAAAGATGGCGTTTATGCCTCATATACAAAAATAGGCAAAGATGTTTTTAAATCTACAACATTTATAGGAAATAGATTAAGCACAAATATGAGTTTTGCTATCGAAACGCATATTATTGATAGGGTTATAAATGATAATCCTAAAAAAATAGAGATATTTTTCGTAAAACGAATAAGGGATAATAAAAAATTCCAGAATCTAGATTCTCTAAAACATCAAATTATGGTTGATATTGAATGTGCAAAAGAGATATTAGATAGTTCATTTAGCAATATAGAGCAATTATGAAAAAAGATATAAAAATAGACACTATTTTTCAAAAAGAAATAAATAAAAAATTTACTTTTGATGATGAGGTTGCTAGTGTTTTTGATGATATGGCGATACGCTCCATACCTTATTATAAAGATAATATAGATTTAATTGTAAAGATTCTAAGCAAGAGAAATTATAAAAGTATTTGTGATATGGGCTGCTCTACTGGGAATCTTTTATTATCATTAGCACGAAAATTTAAAAATATTCATCTAGTTGGAATAGACAATTCACCCTCTATGCTTCAAGTTGCACGCTCAAAAGCCAGTGCCTATGGATTAAATGTAACATTTATACAAGCCGATATTTTGGATTATGAATTTGATTTTGATGCTATTATCTCAAATTATACCTTACAATTTGTTCGTCCCATAAATAGGGAATCTTTATTATCTAAAATCCAACAATCCTTGCCAAAAAATGGAATCTTAATCCTAAGTGAAAAGCTAATCTCTCAAAACAAACAACTTGATAAGGAATTAATAGATATTTATCATAGCTTTAAGCAAGAGCATGGATATAGCAATACTGAAATATCCAAAAAACGCGAGGCATTAGAAAATATTCTAGTGCCTTATACCCAAGATGAAAATGTGGATTTATTAAAAAAAGCTGGATTTAAGAGTGTTGAAGTGGTATTTCGTTTTGCAAATTTTGCGACCTTTATCGCAATGAAAGATTAATAAAGGCTTATAAAATGCAAGATTCTAGAATGATAGATTTTTTAGTAAAACTAATACAGAAAGAAAGTGTAACGCCAAATGAATGCGGTATTTATGATTTAATAAAAGATGAGTTGAGTGATTTTAATATCATTAATTGCGATAAAGGCGGGGTTAAGAATCTTTTTTTATATAAAGATTTTAGTAAGGATTCTAGTGTTGCAAAAAGCTCTAAGATTCACCTTTGCTTTGCTGGACATATTGATGTTGTCCCAAGTGGTTCTGGCTGGAAATATCCGCCATTTGGTGGTGTAATTGAAAATGATATTCTTTATGGTCGCGGTGTGGTAGATATGAAAGGTGGAATTGCAAGTTTTATCTATGCAATAAAAAAGATTAAAAATTTTAATGGAATCCTATCTATTCTTTTAACAAGTGATGAGGAAGGCGATGGAATCTATGGAACAAAAATAATGTTAGAACACCTAAAATCAATAGATTTATTGCCAGATTTTGCAATTGTAGCAGAGCCTACTTCTATGGATATTTTGGGAGATACGATTAAAATCGGTAGGCGGGGTTCTATTAATGGAATCTTAAAAATCAAAGGTATTCAAGGGCATGTTGCTTATCCGCAAAAATGTATAAATCCCATTGATTTAATTGCCCCAATATTACCAAAACTCTCAAATATTACTTTTGATAATGGAGATGAAAATTTTGCTGAAAGTAGGCTTATTATAACGGATATTCGCTCTGGAATGGAAACTGTAAATGTAACTCCTAGTGAGCTAAAAATAATGTTTAATGTTAGAAATAATCCACATACAAATCAAGATTCTATTAAGCAATATATTGCTTCTATATTTGGGGAGATTCCGTATTCTTTAGTATTAAAACAAAGCTCATATCCATTTATCACACATTCAAATGTTTTAGTGGAATCTTTAAGTAAAGCAATAAAAGATACTATAGGTATTAATTCTATTGCTGATACTAGCGGTGGGACGAGCGATGCTAGATATTTTAGTGATTTTGGTGTTAATGTTGTAGAACTTGGATTAATAAATAAAACAATCCACGCAGTAGATGAATGCAGTAAAATAGATGATATTATCAATCTTAGCTCTATTTTTTATTATTTTATTAATGATATGAATAAAGGATTTTAGTTTTTGCTTGATATTGTAAATAAAAATATGATTTTTGTCGCATATAAGCCACCATTTGTAAGTTCAAATTTTTATTTACAATCCTTAAAACATAGATATAAAATCAAAAAAATAGGTTATAGCGGGACGCTAGACCCTTTTGCAAGTGGGGTTTTGGTAATTGCAACAGGTAGCTATACAAAACTACTAAATCATATAAATCTATCACCAAAGGTTTATATCGCTACAGTTTGGTTAGGAGCAGAATCTAGCAGTTTAGATATGGAAAATATTTCCAAAGTAAACATAGTAAGTGAGTTTAGTATAAGTCAAATTAATAAAGTGCTTCATTCCCTCAAAGGCAAAATAACCTATACACCACCTATATTTAGTGCAAAAAAAATCAATGGCATTAGAGCATATAAACTCGCTAGAGATAATCAACCCATAGAGCTTAGTAGTATCACAACGGAGGTTTTTGATATTAATCTTTTGCATTATTCACATCCATTTTTAAGCTTTAAAATAATCGTGCAAAAAGGCACATATATACGGTCTATAGGATATTTAATAGCAAATAAGCTTGGAGTTAGTGGCACATTGTCTAATCTCATTAGGATTAAAGAAGGTAATTTTTGCTTTGAAAATTATAAGATTCTACCTCCATTAGACATATTAACATATGAAAAAATTAATCTAAAAGAATATGAAGAAGACTTTAAATATGGTAGAAAGATTATTTTAAAAAATGATAAGATTTCTAAAAATAAAAGATATATAGCTATTTTTGATAATTTTTTTTCTATAATTGAATTTAATGATATAGGAGAAATAAGATATATATTAAATAATTTAGAGTTTTAGGGAGTAAAATGCTAGTTTTATCAAGAAAAGTAAATGAAGAGATTATAATCGGCGATGATATAAATATAAAGATTGTATCAGTGCAAAATGGTATTGTTAAGCTTGGATTTGATGCTCCACAGGATAAAATAATACTTCGTGGCGAATTGAAAAGGGCAATTATAGGGGAGAATCTTAAGGCATTAAATAATATAGAAAATACTGAACTTACAAGTTTTAGTAGAATCCTACAAACAAAAAAATGACTAATTATTATATTTCATATCCTAAAATCAATATTTGTTTTAAGATACTAGGTTTTTTAGATAATGGATATTGCGATATATACTCGCGTTATATGAAGGTTACAAATACTTTTTTTGATAGCATTGTAATAAAAGATTCTACTAGTTTTAAGATATATGGCAATTGTCAATGTAGTTTAGAATCTAATACTATATTTAAGGCTAAGGAAATATTAAAAAAATGGCTTTTGGATAATGATAATAAAAAAGCTATGTTTTTAGAGAATTTTATTATTGATATTGATAAAAAAATACCTATATTTGCTGGGCTTGGAGGTGGAAGCTCGAATGCCGGGACATATCTTTTGGCTATGAATGAAATATTGGAATTAGATTTGCCTATTTATATTTTAGGAAGAATTGCTTCAAATGTGGGTGCTGATGTGAGCTTTTTTGTATATGATGTAAATAGTGCAAATGTTAGCGGAATAGGTGATAAAATAGTGGAATTTAAAGAAAGCATTATAGATGTAGAGATTGTTACGCCAAATATCTTATGTGAGACAAAAGCCGTATTTGATGAATTTAGGGCGAATTTTAAAGCAAATATTATAGATTCTAATATATTAAATATGGAATCTAAAGATATATTGAAAACATATAATATTTTTGAGTTAAATGACCTTTTCGCCCCAGCATTAAATCTATATCCGGAGCTAAAGGAATTTATTAAAGATGGATATTATTTTAGTGGTAGCGGAAGTAGCTTTTTCAAGCTAAAAAACAATATTCAAAGATAAGAAATGATGAAACAAATTATTGCTACAAATAGAAAAGCTATTTTTGATTATTTTATAATAACTACTCTTGAGGCAGGTATCGTTCTATGTGGAGCTGAAGTCAAGGCTGCTCGTGCTAGAAAAGTCAATATAAAAGATAGTTTTATCCGCATAATGAAAAATGAAATATTTTTATTCAACGCACATATTGGGCATCTAAATACAACAAATGCATATTTCAAGCCCGATGAGAAAGCCCCAAGAAAGCTTTTATTGCATAGAAAAGAGATTGATAAATTATTTGGAATGGTTACTCAAAAGGGCTATACGATAGTTCCGCTTAATCTATATTTTAATTCTAGGAATATACTAAAAGCAGAAATTGCTGTAGTTCAGGGCAAAAAGCTATATGACAAAAGGGAAAGTCTAAAGAAAAAGACAATAGAGCGAGAAATACAAAGTGAATTGAAAAATAGAAATATAAGATGATTATAAAAGTTATTTTAAAGTGGATTGTATAAGGATTCTAGAATCCTTATAAAACTATTATTCTTGGCTTAGGATATTTGACATTAGGCGGATTGCCAAATCTTGTTTTGCTACTTCTATATGGTCTTTATAGTTTATTTTTATATCACTTATTTCATCGCTAAGACCTTTTTCGGCTATTAATTCTAATATAGCGTATTCGCTAAATAATGCTTCTATTGAATTTTTAATTGCCTGTGGAGAGCCATTTTGTAGAATCTTTACTAAATGCTCTATTGGCTCACCATCAAATATATCATCTCTATACATTATCTTTATCTTTTAATCGAATTTCTACAGATTTTCTATGTGCTTCTAAGCCCTCATTTTCTGCCAAAATAGCACACGCTTCCCCAAGTTCAAATATAGCCTGTTTTGAAAAACCTATAATAGAGCTTTGTTTAACAAAATCTCCCACACTTAGCGGAGAGAAAAACTTAGCACTTCCGCCTGTTGGCAATGTGTGATTTGGTCCTGCTATATAATCTCCAATAGCCTCAGGTGTGTATTCTCCAAGAAAAATCGCCCCTGCATTCTCAATAAAAGGTAGCAATTCATAAGGATTATTACATAGAATCTCTAAATGTTCAGGAGCAATCCTATTCATCAAATCAATTGATTCCTTTGTAGATTCTGTGATTATAATACAAGCTCGATTCTGTATGGATTTTGAAGTGATTTCATATCGATTTAATTTTTTAAGCTCAATATCCACTTCACTATTTACTTTTTTTGCTAAATCTTCGCTATTAGTTATTAGTATCGAGCTAGCCATTTCATCGTGCTCGGCTTGAGATAATAAATCTAATGCTATATATTTTGCATTTGCATTTTTATCAGCAATAATTCCTATCTCACTAGGTCCAGCAATCATATCTATATTTACATCACCAAAGACTAGCTTCTTAGCACAAGCCACAAAGATATTTCCCGGACCAGTTATTACATCAACCTTATTTACATTTTCACTTCCATATGCCATAAGTCCAATAGCACTAGCTCCACCTACTTTATAAACTTCTTTTATATTACATATATGGATAGTTGCTAAGAGTAGCTCATTTAGTTGATTTTGTGGTGTTGGCACACATACGACAATCTCTTTTACTCCTGCTACAATTGCAGGAATGGCATTCATTAGTAATGAGCTAGGATATGCCGCTTTTCCACCGGGTATATATAGCCCAGCTCGATTCATTGGCGTTACCTTTGCTCCAAGTATACTACCATTATCTTCAAAATCAATCCAAGATGTTGTTTTTTGCTTTAAGTGATATGAGTAGATTCTGTCATAAGCAAGTTTTAGTGCGTTTTGAACATCTTTTGATAGATTATTATAGGCATTTTCTATTTGTTTTTTATCTATCAAAATATCTTCGAAACAGCTTGGATTCCAATTATCAAATTTTTTGATATGCTCTATTACTGCTTTATTCCCATTTTTCTTGATGTCATTTAATAGCTCTAATACAATCTTAGAAGCATTTTCTATATCCATATTGCCGCGTCCTAATAGCTCTTCGAATTTTTCGTTGAAGTTATTGTCTTTTATGTTTAAGATTTGCATGTGTTTTCCTGTATGTTAAATTTATGCTATGCAGACTAAGAAGCGAGAGACCTTAAGACGCCCTTAAGATTTTCAAGGGCATCTTAGCGAAATTAAGCAAGTTGAGCTTTAAGCATCCAAATGCTTTTTTCTAATTGTGCCAATATACCATTTGCATAATCAGCTGTTACTTTATCGCCGCTATCATCAGCTATATTGGATAATTCTTTAAATGTTTTTGCAAAATATTCAAAATCACTAAGAACTACTTTTAAAACTTGGTCTGGCTTAAACTTAGTTGCACTTTCTTCTTTGATTTTTGCGTTTTTCACTGCATCGGCTAGTGTTACATAAGGTTTTTCACCTAGTTGAACGACTCTTTCTGCAGTGTCATCAAATACATCTGCAAATTGCTCGTAAATTTCTTCTGTTGCTTCATGAATAGGCTTAAACATAAGTCCCTCTACATTCCAATGTAGATTATGAAGTTTCATATAAAAAACTATACTATCAGCTTGAATCTGTTTTAATGTTTGAATTACTTTTGACATTTTATTTCCTTTATAAATTAGATTATGTATATCGTAAATAATATTTTTTATTATTTAGAAAATTTATAATAGCATAATTTATTTAAAATTTGAGCATATTTTCATACTTTTATTTTAAGAATCCAAGTGATTTTGAGCCATCAAAACTACTATCCATCTCTTTTTTAATCTCGGCTATAAAATCTTCTAGACTAAATATAGGTTTATTTTTAGTGGCGACTTTATAAGCGGTATTTTTTATAATGATTTTTATTTGTCCGCCTGTAGTCTCAAAAACCGCCAATTTATCTACATTAAAGCCTTTTTCATACACCGCATCTTTTGGTAGTAATTTTTTCCAAATCTCAATTCTTTGCTCGAAATTTGGCTTTAAAAATTCTATTTTATAGCTGAATCTTCTTGAAAATGCTTGGTCGATATTATCCAATAGATTCGTCGTGGCGATTAGGATTCCATCGAATTTCTCAATTTGTTCTAAGAAAATATTTTGCATTTGATTATACATTTTATCTACACTGCTATTACCTAAAGTGCTTCTTTGGCTTAAAAATTGGTCTGCCTCATCAAGCAATAAAATTGCATCTTTTTTAATATCTCTTGTGATACTTTTATAAGTGTCGAATATTTTTCGCACATTTTTTTCACTCTCACCAACCCACATTGATAGAATCTTAGAGCAATCAAGGCTAAGAATGGGCTTTTTAAGGGCATTTGAGAGTGCATAAGCTGTGATAGTTTTACCCGTGCCCGGATATCCGTAAAATATAATTTTTGCATCGATTCCTTTTTTACTATCTTTTATGCCCCATTTTTTCAAGCGGTTTATTACCTGTGTATCGAGCTGTTGTATTAAAAGATCTAAGGTTTCTTTAGTTTTGCTTGGTAAAATGATATTTTCAATATGCTCTTTTGGGACAATTAGCTCAAAAATATCTTGGTTTTTAATCATAGAATCTAATAGGGTTTTTTGGGATTTTCGTGGTGTTTTTTGCATTATTTTTTGCAAGATATTTGCAGGGATATAAAAACTCCTATTTATCCCACCAAAGCCCAAAAAGTCCTCCTCATAGTCAATCAAACCATTTTCTATTAATGGGCTTTTTTCATCAAAAATATATCTATTGCTGATTTTTGGATACTCATCATCGCTGATTAACTCCAGCAAAGCCCCCATTTCACGCATTCGCTCGTTTTGTGCGTAATATTCCTCTTTTAAAAGGGCAAAAAATACTATTTGCTCTTCTTTGTTTAGATTATAGGATTTTAAAAACGATGTAATATTTAATTTTTTATGCGTTATCTCAAGTCGTTTTGTAATGCAGTTTATAATGGAGATAAGATTTGAATGCGTTTCTGTGTATATCTTAGAATTATTTTTTTCACTTCTTCGCAAAAATGCCAATTTCTGCAATAAACTAATCTTTAGAAATTCATCTTTTATATAATCAAAATCATCTTTATAGGCTGTAATTGTCGGTAAATCAAAGCCAACTTTGCCATTTTCTAATATCCTTAAAAAACTTTGGCTCAAGCTAATATAGGCATTTAAAAGCTCCAAAAGCATAATATCATTATGGGTTTCATTAGCTAAAGAAATATATTCTAGATTTAATAGAGATTTTATATATTTTAGGTATTTTGTAGATTCGCTACCTTTTGCATTAAATGTATTTTCTATGATATTTGTAACCAAAAAATTATTTTGATTATTGAGTAATGCTTTTGACATATACTGCAATATTTTTGCTTCTTGTATTGAGCAATTTAGACTTTTGGCTAATTCATTGTTGGATAAATTTTTTGAGTTTATAAAGTCGATGTAATATTTCAAAATTATTGTCCTAAATAAATGTAAAGATTCTATATGTTGTTAAAATACTAGCTTAATTTTAATTAATTTTTATTTATCTTAGCCCTTAAGCAACCAATATCCACAGCATTTAGAAACATAGTTCTATCTAAGCTTATATCGCTATAAAATCCTAATGAAAACTCAAATATGGCATTATAAATTTCACCCACGGAATCCCCACTATTAGATAAATTATCATATAAATCGCAGCAAAAATCCCACCAAGTAAGAAAAATTGCGGTCCTTTGATATAGTGAGAGCCAAACCATAGCGGTGAGCAACCTGTGCCATAAGGCGTTATAATCCCCATAAATCCCATAGGTAAGATAAGTAATAATAGTGTTTGATTGACATCAATATTTGGCACGGCTTGGACGATGGTTACAAATACCAACATTACAGCTGTTACATATGCTGTCCCAGAAGCAAAGAAATATCTAAGCCAAGAAAAAACCAAAATAAGTGCGATGATAGCCACTATGGGCGAAACACTATCAAACATACCATCAAAGAGATTAGCAAGCCACGCGATAAAGCCAACATTTGATAATCCAGTAGCCATAGCCACAAGTGTAGCAAACCACACAAGCGTATTCCACGCAGGTTTATTGCCAAGGAAATCCTGCCATGAAATGACTTTTGTAGCCACCATTAGCACTATCATTAATAATGCGGTGGTGGTAGCATTGAGATTATATAGTGCATCTTTTGGAAAAAAGCTAGAGCCAACCCAAAGTATAAGTCCAATAATAGCGATAAGAATCATATAAATTTCTGCTTTTGTGATAGCACCTAGCTTTGCGTATTTCTCTTTCGCCCAAGAGAGCACTTGAGAACTACCTTTAACTTCTGGTGGATAAATAATATAGGCTAAAATAGGCGTTAAAATAAATAAAATAATTCCCACAGGTAAAAATGCTAAAAACCAACTCACCCAATCAACGACTTGTCCCCCGCCATTGCTAATTTGTGTTATTGCTAGGGGATTTGGGGCTTGTCCTGTTAGAAAAATAGAGCTAGATACACAAGCACTAGCTAATCCCACCCACACGAGATATGCACCTATTTTACGCGGATTTTCATCAGGGTGGCTACCAAACATTGGAGCGATACTTGTAACCACAGGATATACCGTCCCACCACTTCTAGCGGCATTGCTAGGGATAAATGGTGCTAGGATTAAATCCACAATGGCAATTGCATATCCTAATCCTAGCGTAGAGCGTCCTAGCTTTGAGACAAGTAATAGAGCGATTCGCTCTCCTAAACCTGTTTTAGAGAATCCCAATCCAATGGTAAAGGCAGCAAAGATAAGCCAAACCACTGCATTAGAAAATCCACTTAACGCCCAATTAATAGCCGTAGCAGCAGTTATAGTGGCATCTTCTGCACCAGAGCCTTTAGGTCCAATTCTAAAAAATACAGCGATAACTATAGCAACCACCCCTATAAACGCAGGTGGAATAGGCTCTAAAATAAGCCCAACTATCAATCCCATAAAAATCGATAAATAAAGCCACGCATTCGCCGAGCAACCCTCAGGTGCTACTTGTCCTATGATTATCCAAGGTAGGGCATACATAATTAGTCCAAAAATTAGCGGTGCAAAAAGTTTAGCGTAAAATATGCCTTTTGATTTTTCTAATTTTTCCATACAATTCTCCTTTTATTTAAAATGGATTATTTCTACTTAAAAAATGGGAGCTAATACTATTAGCCAATAAGATATTTTACAAGTATTTTAAGCGTAAAAAATTACCTAGCTTTCAATTGAAATTTATCATAGCTTTTTTATCGTAAATTTATTTGGAATCCATAAAATCAATATAATATTTCAAAATTATTGTCCTAAATAAATGTAAAGATTCTATATTTTGTTAAAATACTAGCTTAATTTTAATTAACCTTAAATATCATAGGCTTAGTATGGATTTTTTTAGTAATTTGATAGATTGTGATGATTTGCTGGATTTTATTAGAAATGATGTAATCTTAAAAAAAGATGTTTATTATTTTGATTGGATGGCGAGTGGGCTAGAATCTAGAGTTATTCAAAATAGATTAAATAAGATTCTGCCACTTTATGCAAATACACATTCACATACATCATCTAATGCAGATTTTATCTCTAGTCTATATTTGGAATCTAAAGAGAAGTTAAAAGAATATTTGGGTTTAAGTGAGGATTTTTTTGTTATTCCAAGTGGGTTTGGTGCATCAGGTGCGATAAAAAAATATCAAGAAATAAAAGGCATATATATTCCCCCAGTATTAAAAAATAAACTTAATTTGAGTAGTATAAAGTTGCCTATTGTTATCATTGGACCTTATGAACATCATTCTAATGAAATAAGCCTAAGGGAAGGCGTTTGCAAATGTATAAGAATACCTCTAAAAGGTGATTTGATAGATTTAGAGAATCTAGATTCTGTGTTAGAAATGTATAAAAATAACGAGATTCTAGCCTCAATAAATATCGCATCAAATGTAAGTGGTATTATCTTACCATATGAGATTATCTCAAAAAAACTAAGAGATTCTAATGTGAATATCGCATTTGATTGTGCAGCAATCTCTCCACATAAAAATATAGATTCCAATCTTTTTGATGCGGCATTTCTATCTCCGCATAAAATACTAGGTGGTATTGGAAGTTGTGGAATCCTATGCATAAGAAAAAATAATCTTGATATATCATTACCACCAACCTTTAGTGGCGGTGGAAGTATAAAATATGCTTCAAGTAAATCTCACTATTATATTGATGATATAGAAAGTAGGGAAGATTCTGGGACGCCACCTATTTTGGGATTCCTAAAAGCTACATTGGCATATAAATATAGAAATGAGATTGGGTTAGACTTTATACATAAAAGGGAAAAAGTTCTTTATAATATCCTACTTTATGAATTAAAAAATATTGATGGAATTATGATTTATGGCATTGATAATAATGCAGAGCATATCCCTGTATTAAGCTTTAATGTAGATTCCATATCGCCTTATGATTTGGCTTATGAGTTATCATATAAATATCACATAGAAACTCGTGCAGGTTGTAGCTGTGCGGGCTCATACGGACATAATTTATTGCATAAAGAAGAGGTAAAAAATATCGATATTTTATCTAGCAACCCATCTTTAAAACCAGCTTGGCTTCGGGTAAGTTTGCATTATAGTCATAATGTTAATGATATAGAATATTTTGTAGATTCCTTAAAGAAAAGCATAAAAAGATTAAGATAATATGATTTCATACACAATATTATTAATAAAAAACTAATGATAAATTTATGATAATACCTATTTAAAATCACTTCAAATTCTCTAATATTTTTAAAGGCTAATTGATGAATATAGAAACTAAAATGTCAAATACACTTAGATTTTTATCAGTAGATATGGTGGAATCTGCCTCTAGCGGACACCCCGGAGCAGCTATGGGATTAGCAGATATTCTTACGATTTTATCAAAACACCTAATCCACAATCCAAAAGAGCCAAAATGGATAAATCGAGATAGATTAGTTTTTAGTGGCGGGCATTGTAGTGCTTTGGTTTATAGTTTTTTACATCTTTGTGGATATAGTCTTTCACTAGATGATTTAAAGCATTTTAGGCAATTAGATTCCAAAACGCCCGGCCACCCAGAATATGGACTTACAAGTGGCATTGAGATAACTACCGGACCGCTAGGGCAGGGGATTGCGAATGCTGTTGGTTTTGCTATGGCATCGAAATATGCTAGGAATCTCTTAGGAAGTGATTTGATTAATCATAGGGTTTATTGTTTTTGTGGCGATGGTGATTTACAAGAGGGGATAAGCTATGAGGCTTGTTCTCTAGCTGGATTGCATAATTTAGATAATCTAATTATCATCTATGATAGTAATAATATCACTATTGAGGGCAATACAGATATTTCTTTTAATGAAGATATAAAAATGCGTTTTGAGGCACAGGGATTTGAGGTATTGCAAATTGATGGACATAATTTCGAAGAAATTGATACTGCATTAATTAAAGCAAAAGAATCTCCAAAGCCATTTTTAATTATTGCAAAAACTAAGATTGCAAAAGGTGCATTAGAATTAGAAGGTAGCCATAAATCACACGGAGCACCGCTTGGAAGTGATTTGGTAAAAAGAGCAAAAAAAGAAGTTGGTATTGATGGTGATTTTTTTATTCCAAAAGATGTGAAAATTGCCTTTGAAAGCTGTATTGAAGTAGGCGATATGCACTATAAAATCTGGAAAAATAATCTTAATAATTCGCCCAAAAAAGATATATTAGATGAATTATTAAATCCTAATGTTGATAATATCTCCTATCCTATCTTTGATAAACCCACTGCAACGCGTTCTTCAAATGGGAAAATATTAAATGCTATTTGTGCGAATCTCAAAGGTTTTGTAGGTGGAAGTGCGGATTTGTCGCCATCAAATAATACATATTTGCAAGATAGCTTAGATTTTCCAAATGGTGCAAATTTACATTTTGGCATAAGAGAGCACGCTATGGGGGCGATTACAAATGCGTTTGCGGCTTATGGCTTGTTTATCCCATTTTGTGCGACATTTTTTGTATTTAGTGATTATATGAGTCCATCTATTAGAATCGCAAGTATTAGCCATCTAAAGGTGTTTTATATCTTTACACACGATAGTATTGGCGTTGGCGAAGATGGAGCTACACATCAACCTATCGAGCAATTGAGTCATTTTAGAGCAATGCCAAATCTACTTGTATTTCGTCCCGCAGATGCTAATGAAAATGTGGAATGCTGGAAAATAGCACTAAGAGCAGAATCTCCTTGTGCTTTTGTGTTAAGTAGGCAGAATCTTCCCATTTTAGATTCTATTGGCAAATGCGAAAAAGGTGCATATATATTGAAAGATTCCACTAATCCAAAGATTATTTTATGTGCTTCTGGAAGTGAAGTCCATCTAGCATTAGATTGTGCAAGAGAGTTAGATAAACAAGATATACCTACTAAGGTTATAAGTGTCCCTTGCTATGATTTATTACTCAAACAAGATAAAAGGTTTTTAGAAACATTATTTAATCCAAATGTAAAGATTCTCGCTATTGAAGCAGGGAGAGCGATAGAGTGGTATAGATTTGCCGATGAGGTTGTATCTATGGATAGTTTTGGTAAATCTGGTAAAGGTGATTTGCTATTTAAACATTTTGGATTTAGTGTAGAAAATATCGTAAATATCGCTAAAAATTTATTATGAATCTTTTTGTTTTCTCTTCAAATCGGGCTTTAAATGATTTTTATATAAATAGTAGCGATACCTTACTACCTGAAGCGAAAAATATTAAGACTTTTTTTGAAGATATAATCATAGTAGATGATAAGATAAAGCTATCAAAATCATTGCGAAGTATTATTTTATGGTCTATTATAGGTAATATTGATATTGAAAAAATAGGTTTTGATAAAGCATTTTTAAGATTCTTAGAAAATTCATCATTTTTATTAAATTTCTTTGATGAGCTAGAATCTGCTATGGTGGATATTAAAGACATTGATATTAGCGATACTTACGGCGATTATGAAGACCATTTAAGAATAATAAATAATATCTATAATGCCTATAAGAATGAGTTAGAAAAGCGACATTTATATGATATTGGGGTAGATTTTACATTACATAAATCGTATTTGGAATATTATGAAAATATTTATATTTTTATTGATGGGATTCTCTCTATAAAAGATTTTCATATACTTAAGATGGCTTCATCTTATACTAATATAGAGATTATCTTTGAATACAATAAATATAATTCTTTTATATTTGATAGAATCTTAACCCAAAAGCTAAATGTTGGAAATAAATATATATTTAATATTAATAAAAATGAGATTATAAAAGAAACTCCATTATTGCAACATAATCCTAAAATAAGCCTATATTCCTTTTCTATGCGATTAAATCAAGCACTTCTAGTGATTGCAAAAGTAAATGAATGGCTAAAAAGTGGAATCGAAAATATTGCAGTTATTCTACCTGATGAAAGTTTTGCAAAATATCTAAAGTTATTTGACACAAAGCGGAATCTAAACTATGCAATGGGTATAGAAGATACTTATCTAATCAAAAAAATAGAATCTCTAAAGAGTGTTATAGAGCATAATCCAAATATTTCTAGATTAAAAAATGTATTGTTGCATATAGAGAAAATAGATAAAAATTGTATAGATGATTTTTTAGCATTAAATACATTTGATGAATTATTTGAGAAATTATCCTATGATGAGATTATAGATTTTATATTACAAAATATTAAAAATCTTGATGATGTAAGCGGCGGAAAAGTTAAGGTTATAGGTATTTTGGAGACTAGAGGTGTGGAATTTGATAAGGTTGTTATTGTAGATTTTAATGAAGAATTTGTTCCCAAACTTAGCGATAATGATATGTTTTTAAATACCTCTATTAGAAAAAAAGTTTCCTTACCAACACTTAGCGATAAAGAAAATCTACAAAGACATTACTACTATAATCTAATAAATAGAACAAAAGAAGTTTGCATTGCCTTTTGTGTAGATAGATTGCATTCCACATTACTTGATGATTTGGGATTAAATATTGATAATGCAATAAATGGCGAAGATATATGGCGATTTTTCCCACCAAAGATTAATAAAGATTATAAAGAGGAGCAGATAATCGATACTTATAATGATTGTCGCCTTTCGCCTTCTAGCCTAAAGTCATTTATAGATTGTAGGAGAAAATTTTACTTTGCGAAACTACAGAAATTAAATATTGAAATTATAGATAATAATGAAGATAGCGGGGCATTTTCTGGTAATGTTATACATAATATTTTAAGGGATTTGGGTAGCGATTTTTCTATAAATCATTTTAAGGAATTATTACAAAAGCAGAATCTTAGCTCCATAAAAAGACTTGATTTAGAGATTGATAGATATAAATTAGAGCTATTTCTAAAAACCCAAATAGAATTATTGAAAAATAATAGAGAGATTCTATATAGGGAATTCCCAATAAATATTAATATTCTTGGATTTGATTTTAATGGCAGAATTGATAGAGTTGATAAAAATAATAAGGAGATTTTTATTATCGATTACAAGCTTAAGAATAATTTTGACATTAAAAATGAGGGCTTCTTGCAACTTTTAATATACAAAAAAGCCATAGAATCCACATATAAAGATTCTATTATAAAAGCTTCATATTATGATTTATATAAAAATAAAGAATATTTTATGAGTGATGAAGATGAGGTGGAAACACAGGAATTACTAGAATCTTCACTAAATACATTAAAAGAAAAAGATATTGAGTTTTATAAAACTGATGATAAAAAAATTTGCGAGTATTGCGATTATCAATACTTATGCAATAGATATTAGCCTATCTAATAAAGTAAAACTCTATTAGATAAACTAGATTCTTTAGAATTTATATTCAAATGTTAAAAACGCGTGGCTTCGGTCATTTCTAACCTTATCTATGCTTTGGAGTTCTGCGGAGTATGGATTACCACTTGGCAGATTTACCCCATTTACTCGCTCAAATCTTTTTGAAATATCATTAAACCACTCGAGTTTTAATCCAAGTCTAATCACTTCGGTTGCATTATATCCCATATTTAGGGCGATGCTCTGCTCATCACTTTCTTTTGCAGTTGTAACCCTAGCTATAATATTCCAATCAAAGCTCTCATATGCTTTTCCCATAGATAGCCATCCAGTGAAAGCATTCCAGCCATTTATATCATTTAACGCCCAAGCATCAAAGCCCCAGAAATCCTTAGTCCCAGCACTCGCAGTCCAATCATCTAAGCCAGATGGATTCCCGTGTTGTCCCATTCCGCTATTGCCTCGTGGATTCCCCCAGTTTTTACGCACACCAAGACCAAAATCCCAGCCCATATGCGAAATATCCTCTTTTACTATTAAAATCGTGCTTAGCTTATTATCCGTGCCATTGCGATACATTCCCACTCCATTAGCGAGGTTTTTGTGGCTTAGGATAAATAGCGAGTAAGCCGAAGTTTTCGCACTAACTATTCCATTATCAAATGTATAGCCTAGATTTAGCCCCGGAGCGATGTAGTCATTTCTATGATACCAAACTTGTGGTTTGATATTAAAATCACCAACATTTATATCAAAAGCCCCGACTAAGAAATCTCGATTATAATCCCATTTATCAGCTTTTCCTACGGAATAGAAGTCATAAAACCATTCATTATAAGCAAATGCCCTTCTTGTAATCCAATTAAATTGAAATTTTATTAAGTCATTTCCAGCCCATAGTTTCACGCCCTCGCCAAATCCGCTAAACCAATCTGTGTTTAAATCATCAAATCGACCTGCTTTTATGCCAACATCAATAGTATCGTTTTTAAACTGATAGCCTAGATACGCCGTTGCAAGCACATAGTAGCGATAGCCGATTTCATCATTGCTATTATTATTTAGCGAATGCCTCGCATTACCATTAATATAAGCATAACTCGCTTGATATGGGTCCCAAACGGGAGCTGAGAGCATTCCACCAAGTCCATATGTGAAGCCATCTACAAAGCTACCTTTGATATTCAAATCTAGTGCGATTGACGCCCAGCTATCTGTGGGATATTTCCCTGTGTTTTCATTTACTTTAACATTATTGAAGCCTATTTTGCTAAACATATAAGCTCCACCATAAACATCATAGTCAAATGCACTAGCCCCAGACGCTACCACGCCACAGCCAACAACTGAGCTTATTAGAAGCTTTTTTGCAACTTTTGCCTTACCCATAGAATCTCCTTTATATTAGTATTTACATATCGTATTTACGATACATTTCGATATTTTTATAAAAATAATATAAAAAATAACTTAAACAAAATATTATTAAGGCAATATTATTGTGGAATCTAATGAGATTAATATCCCTAGTTGGCGTAGATTCCTTAAAAATTATTCTCAAAAACAAGCCTAAAATTCTCTATTTGTTTTTCTTTGGAATAATATTTTAAGACTAGATTCTTATTATATTTAGCAGAATCTAAAGATAATTTATTGATATTAAAATCATTTATATTAAAAATCTTAAATCCTTTTTGAGTTAGAGAATCCCACATCGTAGAGCTAGATTCTAGATATATTTTCTTACCTAAAAATAATAGTATAAAAATATTCCCCATTGCTTGTTGGCGGTGGAGTGCGAAAATCGCAATATCGATTTTTTGCAATATCTTATTGTATTCATCAAGTGGCATAAAATCTTTTAGTATCACTACATCATTAAAATGTGTTTTGGCGAATCTTGCTATATTTTCGGCATATTTCATATCACCATATGAAAGTGGCAAAATAACTTGCACCATATCTTTATATGGAAGTAGTATTTCTAGGGCTTTTAGGTGATTATTGCTTTTTGTGGCGGAGTTGCCAATTTGGATTATGGTTTTAGTATTGTTTATTTGGATTAGGTTTTGATATTTTTCATAAAATTGCATATAAAAAGATTCGCCTATACATTTTGCTTTGGTTTTATAGAATTTTTGAGCTAGTTTAAAATCCCCATAAACTACAGGTGTAATAAACCCAAATCGTTTGATAATCATTTTTCGCACCACTTCATAGAATCCAAATTTATTTGTGTTGTATTCGTATAAATCTCCGCCCCAAATAAGCCAATGGCATTTATTAAGTTTCCAGAAACTTAGCAATAATAATGTATTTATATGTTTTATCCAAAGTCCGTGTAAAAAGATTTTTTTGGCAAAGATAATGTATTTTAGGATATAGAAATATTTGGAGAATCTGCCGTAATTTTGGCTATTTATAATTATTATATTGCTAGATTCTGCGATATTTGGCGGGATTCTAAAAAGCTTAGTTTGCTTTTTATCTGCAAAAATAATAAATATATGAGTATTAAAATCTAAATATTCTTTGGCGTGTATTAGAAAATTTGGGATAAATTTTTCTAATAGCATTATGTGGATTTTTGATTGTCTAATCTCCCTAATCGAATGGATTGAATGAGTTTTGTAGTGATTTTCTTGCATTGCTTAAGCAGCTTGTGAAATCGCGGAAATACTATTTTTAGTTTTAGGCGATTGGAAGTGATGGAATAATCTGGAAGATTTAGGAAAATCGCTCCGCTTAGATTTGCGAAATACTCGCTTAAATCGCTGTATCCAGCCTTGCGATAATATTGCGAGAAGTAGTAAAAGCTTTTGATTTGTGTGAAGTTTTGAGAGGCAGTATCCAAAGAGCTCCAAACCCCCCCCCATGAAGCCGATAGAAAGATGAATCTATATTATCTATAAACTTCGCTTTTCCCTTAGTTCCAAGCATAGAGCATATAAAAGTATCGCCATTTAAAACCCTATCTTTTGTAAAATATTTTTCTAATAATTCATCATTGAAATCAATTACATTTCGCATTACAATCGTCCTAGTTGGCATTCCATATTTTACTTTTGAGAGTTGCTCTTGTGTTAAATCATTACAAAGATGGCTTGGCATTTCTCGCACTATATTGCCATTCTCATCAATTGTAGTATCCCTATGGAAACTCGCCACATAATCGCTATTTTTTCTTAAAAAATCCACTTGAATTTGGAGCTTATTTTTATCATTCCAATAGTCATCACCCTCGCAAAATGCGATAAATTCGCTATTTATGGATTCTCTGTATAGTATTTGCATTATGTTGGTATTTTTTTGATATTGGTTTTCGTTTTGTAAAATTGGCTTAATAATAGTTGGATATTTTATAGCATAACTCTCTATAATCTCTTTTGTGCCATCACTTGAGGCATCATCGTGGATTATTACTTGAAAGGGGAAATTTGTCTCTTGGGATAGGAATCCATCTATAGTTTTATGGATAAATTTTGCGTGATTATAGCTTAAGCACCAAATGGAGAGAAGTGGTTTTTGGATATTTTTATCCCAGTTTTTTGTGATTTGCTCTTGGGTTTTCATATGTAAAAAGCCTTTTGTGTTTTTAGATTTGGATTCTAGCAGATTATTTCACATTAATTTTTATTAGATTGCTTAAATTGCTGATTTTTTCCTCCATTTCATCATTTGAGCTAAACTCTAAAAACATAATTCCAGCCTTATATTTCCTTGTATCGCTTATAATATCACCCTTTTTATACCACATACATTTATCTATGATATTATCTTTAATCTCTGGCTTAATTTCTATACTCTCCAAAATGCCACTTTTGTGGCTCATTATACATTGCCTAGCGAAAAACTCTTTGCCTTTAAGGCTATATTTTGGAAGTGAGATACCAGCAATGGAGCTAATAAAAAGCTTAGGATAATCCACCCCACTTGCCAAATGAACGAACTTTGGATATAAATCGCCCCCAGCCCTCCTACAAGATTCAATAATAACTAGCTTTTTTTCGCCACTATTGAGCGTTTTAGCGATTGTTTGGGTGTGAAAAATACCATCTTTTAAATCCAAGATTTGAGCGATTTTTTCAATATCGTTAATGATATTTTTTTGCATTTTAAGTGTAATGCTATTTGAAGTTGTAGTGCCAGAAACGGCAAAAGGATTATAATCATACTGCTCGTTATCATAGAAATAGAATCTTACTTTTTTATCAACTAAAATCGTGCTAAAGCCGTGCTTTGTGCCATCTATAAACTCCTCTATAACGATTTTTTTACTCTTAGATTCGCTAAAAGCATATTTTAGGGCAGATTCCAAATTCGCAGAATCTGCATTGATTGCACTCACACCTTTTCCAGCCGCAGAATCTACGGGCTTTATAATGATTTTTTCATTCTTAAAATTTGCTTTTATGTTTCTTAAGGATTCCCTTAGATTAGAGCTTCCAAAAGCCTTTGGAGAATCTATATTATTTTTTTGGCAAAATGCCCTCCATAAATCTTTGTGGTGGATTATTTTGGTTGTTTCATAGCTATCAAAATTAGATATTTTTAGATAATCATTCACATACGAGCAGGTTAAAATCGAGTAATCATCACAAGCAGGGATTAGCACATCGATTTCTAATTTTTCTATTAATTTTCTCATCGTTTCCTTATTGGAATAATCCTCTAAATGCACTTCATTAGCGTATTTATGCCCTAAATCATTTGGATTATTTCCGCTTGTGATGACAAAAAATCCCATTTTTTTAGCGGCTAAAATCGTAGGAATATCCGCAAATTTCCCACCAGCTATAAATAATTTTTTCATAATTGTCCTTTTATTTTGCTTAGCAAATTAAGTTCGTCCTTGCGGACTTGGAGTTTTACTCCTAGTCTTACCCAAAGCTATGAATATTTTGGCAAGGAAACTCGGCTTAAAGCCTCGTTTGCTACAGCAAAAAATTCGAGAATTTCGCCCAAGAAATAATTAGTGGTGAATCCTTTATTTACTAAAATTTCTTTTTATGATAAAGCGTTGCCACTTTATAGAAACTTCGCTATCGCTTGTTTTCAAGGAAACTTCACTGCGTTTCGTTTTAAACTATAAAGCAAAGTTTCTTTTCCTAAATCCCTTTTTCATCATAACTATCCCAAAAATTTATTCTTAATCAACCCCCATTTTTTGGCACAAAAAACATCACGGATTCTGTAAGTCCGGAGGAGTAATGCCGAAAATAGAGTTTATAATCTTTATAAATGCTAAAAATTATATTTGGCAAGTTTATAAAATCATCAAATCTATGATAGATGCATATAGCTATAATTGGCTTATAATCTCTTATGAGTTTAGATGCCCCTTTTAGGGCGAATTCCTCGCTACTCTCAATATCGATTTTAAGCATTACTTGCTGCCCCCCCCCATTTAAGATATTTTCATTTAAGATAATCTCGCCACTAGCTATTAGATTATCAAGGCTATTTACTTCTATATAATGCTTTTGTGTGGAATCCATAGAATCTGCCTCCTCCATAGAATCCATAGAATGCGGAGAATCCACCTTTTGCAAATGCGAAGAAGTGGAGATAGAATTCACCATCAATCGCTCTTTTTTATCACCAAGCCCGATATTAAAGCCCTTTATATGTTTAAAATCTTTTAGATTTTCCCTAGCTTCATTAAAGTTTTTACGCTCTGGCTCAAAAAAATAGATTTGCTTATAATTTTTATTATGTTTTATAAACTCCAAGCTACTCTCGCCCTTATACGCCCCAATATCAAAGAAATAATCGATTTTTTTATAATCTATAAAATCCTCAAAATACTGCGTTAATGGCGTGTATTCACAGCCCTCTAGATTTTCTATATCTAAGCTAGTTCTAAAATCTAGGCATTGCAAAAATTGCTTTTTAGAGATTTTGTCGCTTAATTTATCATAGATTTTTTGATAATGATTTGGATTGGATTCTATGTGGATTTTTGCGTGATTTATCGTGTATGGAGAGCCTTTTTCATCGCTATTTACGAAATCTATCGGGCATATATCCAAATTCGAATATTTGTAAAATGCAAAATAATCCAAGTGATTAAATCCAGCTAAATCTAATCGCCTTTTTACATTCAAACCTTGTGATAAAACCACGCACGAGACTATCACTCCATCTTTTGGGACATTATCTAGCTTTATTATAGGCACATTGTGAAATGTAGAATCCTTACTAAAATCATTGATAAAGCCATCTATTTTCCCATTCATTGCGTTTAAAATACTAAGAGCGTATTTATTTGTCCCAAATAAATATCGCTTTGTATTGGGATTGAAAAATTTTTTGATAAAATCTTTCGCATTTTGATTGTTTTTTATTGTTTTCATAATTATCCTTTTATTTCGCTTAGCGAATTAATTTCGTCCTTGCTCGTTTGCTACAACAAAAAATTTGAGAATTTCGCCCAAGAAATAATTAGTGGCAAATCCTTTATTTACTAAAATTTCTTTTTATGATAAAGCGTTGCCACTTTATAGAAACTTCGCTCCGCTCGTTTTCAAGGAAACTTCGCTATCGCTCGTTTTAAACTATAAAGCAAAGTTTCTTTTCCTAAATCCCTTTTTCATCATAACTATCCCAAAATTTTATCCTTAAATTAAACCTCACTTTTTGGCACAAAAAACATCACGGATTCTGTGAGTCCGGAGGAGTAATGCCGAAAATAGAGTTTATAATCTTCATAAATGCTAAAAATTATATTTGGCAAGTTTATAAAATCATCAAATCTATGATAGATGCATATAGCTATAATTGGCTTATAATCTCTTATGAGTTTAGATGCCCCTTTTAGGGCGAATTCCTCGCTACTCTCAATATCGATTTTAAGCATTACTTGCTGCCCCCCCCCATTTAAGATATTTTCATTTAAGATAATCTCGCCACTAGCTATTAGATTATCAAGGCTATTTACTTCTATATAATGCTTTTGTGCGGAATCCATAGAATCTGCCTCCTCCATAAAATCCATAGAATGCGGAGAATCCACCTTTTGCAAATGCGAAGAAGTGGAGATAGAATTCACCATCAATCGCTCTTTTTTATCACCAAGCCCGATATTAAAGCCCTTTATATGTTTAAAATCTTTTAGATTTTCCCTAGCTTCATTAAAGTTTTTACGCTCTGGCTCAAAAAAATAGATTTGCTTATAATTTTTATTATGTTTTATAAACTCCAAGCTACTCTCGCCCTTATACGCCCCAATATCAAAGAAA